>DATJIS010000024.1:0-89623 GCA_035493035.1 Casimicrobiaceae bacterium
CTCGGCGCCGAGGCGCCGACGGCGCCGCTCGAGACGCCCAGCATCGGCCTCGGCGCGCCGGGCGGCAATGCGCCGCTCGCGAACTACAAGTCGGACATCGTCGATCCACTCGCCGACGTCATTGCCGAGCTCAAGGGCAACAAGCCCGCGTCGGCCGCCGGCGCTCCGACGCCTGCGGCGCCGTCGGCCGCGGAGGAGGAGAAAAGCGTCGACCCGCTCGCCGACGTGATGGCGGACATCCGCAAGAACGAGGCGAAGAACGCCACCGTCCCGGTGCAGGACCGGCTCGCGACGCTGCCCTTCGGCGGCGACAAATGGGGCCGCGACGTGCTGAAGAAGACGATCAAGGGCTCGGAGACGTCGATCTTCGTCGGCATCGCGTCGGCGTTCGTGGCGACGTTCCTCGGCACGCTTTTCGGCGCGGTCTCGGGCTACTACGGCAAGTGGGTCGACGATTTCTTCAACTGGTTCTACAGCGTCTTCAACTCGATCCCGTACCTGCTGCTCATTCTCGCCGTCGCGGCGGTGCTGCAGCAGAAGGGCACGATGACGATCATCCTGATCCTGGGTCTCACCGGGTGGACTGGCGTTTTCCGCCTGATCCGCGCCGAGTACCTGAAGCACAAGGCACGCGAGTACGTGCAGGCCGCGGATGCGATCGGCGCCTCCAACGCGCGACGCATGTTCGTACACATCTTCCCTAACGTGTCGCACGTCGTCCTCGTGCAGCTATCGATCCTCGTCGTCGCGTTCATCAAGTCCGAGGTGATCCTCTCGTTCCTGGGATTCGGCGTGCCGGTCGACGTGGTGTCGTGGGGGTCGATGCTGAACGAGGCGCAGAACGAGCTCATCCTCGGCAAGTGGTGGCAGCTCGTCGCCGCGGGAACCGCGATGGCCATCCTCGTCACCGCATTCGCGCTGTTCACCGATGCGCTGCGCGATGCACTCGATCCGAAGCTCAAAGGCCGTGTCGGCGCCTGACTCGAACACCACGCGAACATGAACGACGCCACCCGCACCGCGCCCGCGCACATCGCGCAGTCCGCCACCGATCCGCTGATGCGCGTGCGCGACCTCCGGGTCAGCTTCCGCATCGACCGGAACACCACGTTCGAGGCGGTGAAGGGCATCTCGTTCGACGTCCCGCGCAACACCACGGTGGCGCTGGTGGGCGAGTCGGGCTCGGGCAAGTCCGTCACGTCGCTCGCGATCCTCGGACTGCTCCCGCCCGAGAACTCCGTCGTCGACCCCAAGAGCCAGATCCTCTACGGCGGTCGCAACCTGGTCGAGCTGCCGATGTCCGAGCTGCGCAAGCTGCGCGGCGCCGACATCTCGATGATCTTCCAGGAGCCGATGACCTCGCTGAACCCCGTGTTCACGGTGGGCTTCCAGCTCGAGGAAGTGCTTCGCCTGCACATGGGCATGACCGGCCGCCAGGCGCGCAAGCGGTCGATCGACGTGCTGCGCGAGGTCGGCATCCCCGACCCGCAGCGACGCATCAACGCGTATCCGTCCCAGCTGTCGGGCGGCCAGCAACAGCGCGTCATGATCGCGATGGCGATCGCGTGCGAGCCGAAGCTCCTGATCGCCGACGAGCCGACCACCGCGCTCGACGTCACGATCCAGAAGCAGATCCTCGACCTCATCGCCGACCTGCAGCGCCGCCATCACATGTCGGTGCTGTTCATCACGCACGATCTCGCGGTGGTGGGCGAGATCGCCGACTACGTGGTGGTGATGCGCAACGGCGAGATCCGCGAGCAGGGAAGCGCCAAGGCGGTGTTCGAGGCGCCGAAGGACGTGTACACGAAGGCGCTGCTGCAATGCCGGCCGCAGCTCACGCGGCGGCCGATGCGCCTGCCGGTGATCGACGACTACATCGAGGGCACCGGGCCGAAGCACATGGAGGAGCGCCCTCGCGGCGTGCGCGCGTCCGACCCGATCGTCCTGGACGTGAAGCACCTCGGCAAGAGCTTCTATTCACGCGAAGGCCTCCTCGGCAAGCGCGAGTTCAAGGCAGTCAAGGACGTCTCGTTCAAGCTGCCCAAGGGCAAGACGCTCGGCCTCGTCGGGGAGTCCGGCTCGGGCAAGACGACCGTGGGATTGACCCTCATGCGGCTGCACGAGGCAACGACCGGCGAGGCCATCTTCGAAGGCAAGGACCTGCTGTCGATGACGCCGCGCGAGTTCATGCAATACAAGCGCCGCATCCAGATCATCTTCCAGAATCCGTACGCGTCGCTCAATCCGCGCTTCACCGTCGGCCAGATCGTCACCGAGCCCATGCTGATCCACGGCATCGGCGCGAATGCGCAGGAACGCACCGACATGGCGTTCGAGCTGTTGCAGAAGGTGGGGCTGCCCGAGGTGTCGTTCTACAAGTACCCGCACGAGTTCTCGGGCGGGCAGCGGCAGCGCATCGCGATCGCGCGCTGCCTCACCATGAAGCCCGACATCCTCATCTGCGACGAGTCGGTGTCGGCGCTCGACGTGTCCGTGCAGGCGCAGGTGCTGAACCTGCTGCAGGACCTGCAGGACGAGTTCGGGCTCTCCTACATCTTCATCTCGCACGACCTGGCGGTGGTGAAGTACATCTCCGACCAGGTCATGGTGATGAACGAAGGCGAGATCGTCGAGATCGCGAACTCCGACGACATCTACCGCAACCCGCACCAGCCGTACACCAAGCGGCTGCTCGCCAGCATCCCGAAGGGCTGGAACCCTCAGGTCAGGGCGTAGGAACGAGCGGGGCGCTCAGCGCCGCACGAGGAGCCCGATCACGATCGCGGCGTCCAGGGCGATCCACCCGACGCAAGGCAGCCACAGCGTGCGGTTGCGCTTGCGCACGCCGTAGAAAAGCCACAGGCACGCGGAAACGAGGTACGTGCCCCAGGACAGCAGCGAGACGCCGGACGAACCGCGCTCGTCGCTCCATACGCTCACGACCTGGGGCACGGTCATCACCATGGTGATGACCGAGAACGCACGCAGCACCCCATCGAACGCCGTGGTGCTGCTTCCGGTCTGGCCGGGGGGTTCGGCATGCGGCAGCGGCGACGTCACGACGCGGCTTGCATCAGCTGCGTCGGCTGACGCCGGCGTTGTCGGTATCGACCGCGACGCCGAGCTCGAACACCATCTTGCCGCCCAGCCAGCCCGAGATCGCGAGCAGCACGACGGAGATGAGCGACAGCCAGACCGAGCCGGTGCTCGCCGCGCCGTGGTCGCCGGCGGATACCCTGAGCCAGATGTTGATGATGAACAGCACGACGACCGTCAGGTTGATCGCCATGTGCACGAGCGCGGTCTTGCGAGGCTCCGGCGGCAGCGAGAGCAGGTCGATCAGCCCGGGAATCGCCGCGCACAGCGCGCCGATCAGGCCGCCGACCATGGTGTACAGGGCAACCGTCTTCCACACCGGGTTGCCTGAACCGAACGCGAAGATCAGGTCGCAGACGAACGAGAAGATCCACAGCCCGATAGGGAAGGTGACCAGCATCGGGTGTATGGG
Source organism: Casimicrobiaceae bacterium (assembly GCA_035493035.1). Lineage (GTDB taxonomy): Bacteria > Pseudomonadota > Gammaproteobacteria > Burkholderiales > Casimicrobiaceae > VBCG01. Next base: position 3,512 of record DATJIS010000024.1, read on the forward strand.
GTGCCGGGCGATGCTTGCAGGCGTGCGCATGGGACCTCCTGGTGGCAGGTGGCGTCCGCGCCAGGCGGCGCGGAGGTGCGCGCACGGGCGCGCCATGCATTGGATGAAGGAGCGTGCCGAAGCGTTCCTGCCGGCACCCCCACCTCACGGCCGCCGCTAGCGGACGTAATCGGCGAAGAGCTGGTCCTGCTGCGCCCTGGTGAGCGGCGCGGAGAGGAATTTCGCCGCGACCGCATCGGCCATCGCCTCGTCGAGCCCGGCAAGCCGCTCGATCCGCAGGTTTTCCTTGGGATAGAAACGGTCGCGCACTTCCCTCGCGAGGGACTCGGGCACGCTGACCCACTCCGCGTACGCCTTCAGCGCCGCGGGATCGCTGTACATCCAGTCGAGCGTCTCGCGATAGGCCGCGAAGTAGCGCTGCAGCGCGTCGCGCTTCTGCGACGTCGTCTCCGCCGTGGCGATCATCACGCGCACGGTCTGGTTGCGGAACGACGGCACGTCGGACTCGCGCGCGACGATACGGATCCGTCCCTCCTGCAGGTCCTTCACGCCGAACGGCGGTGACGACCAGCCGATGTCGACCTGGCCCGACATCGTCTGCGTGAACGTCGACGCGGGGCTGCCCGTTGCGACCGGCTTCAGCGCGACGTCGAAGTGCTTCACGAACGCGAGCACTGCGAGGTTGGTCGACGAGCCGGTCGTCGAGTACGCGATCGTCTTACCCGCGGCGTCCTTCAGCGACTTGATCGGGGAAGCCGACGGCACGTACCAGAAGAGATCGTCGGCCCCGGTCATCGAGTTCGCGATGGCGCGCACGGGCGCGCCCTTGGCGAACGCACCCATGGTGCCGGCCGTTCCCACGCCGACGCCGATGTCCACGCTGCGCGAAAGCACCGCCTGCAGCGTCTCTCCGGCGCCTTGCGTGTACAGGATCTCGAGCGTGAGCCCGTGCTTCTTGAAGATGCCCGCGCGCTGGCCGAGCTCGGCGGGCGCGTTCTCCCAGTTCCCGCGCTGGCCGATGGCGAGCTTCAGCGTGTCGTCCGCGCGCGCGGCGCTGAAGCCGAGCAGGGCGACGAGCGAGAAGAGCCATGCGAGCGTACGTTTCATAGCGTGAAGCTCATCGCGCGCAGGAGTGCGCCGGGTAGCGTCGCGCTCGACAGCAGCCGCGCGCCGTAGCTGTTGGAATCGAGGAGCAGCTCGGTTTCGCGCGTGAGCGCCTCGAGGTTCTCCCCCAGCATGCGATAGAGCGTGTCGTCGAAGCGCATCACCTCGGCTGGCGCGACGATGCGGCCGTTCTCGACCCAGAACGTCGCGAAGCGCGTCATGCCCGTCATGCGGCACGCGGGGCGGTCGGAGTAGTTGAGGTACCACAGGTTGCCTATTGCGAGTCCGGTGCCGAGCGCGTCGAGCGCATCGTGCGACGGCAGGTCGCCGCCCTGCATGGACAGCGACTCCGGCGCTTCGTCGCCGTTCGCGCCGTTGGCGGCGAGTTGGAACTCGCGCGCGGTGCGGGGCGACACGAGCGCGCCGACCAGCGCGCCGCGCTCGATCAATGGAACGCGCGCCGGGCGCGCGAACCCTTCGGCCTGGAAGTCCGGCGCCACACCGGCCGCGAGGTCCTCGGCTATCGTGACGCGCGGGTCGAGGCGCGCGCCGTCGCGCATGCGCGCGAGCGCGCTCTGGCGCGTCTCGAGCGCGCGCGCGGAGAAACCGCCCCAGTGCAGCAGCCCGGCGATCTCCTCCATGGCGGACGGCGCCAGATACGCGCGGTATGCACCGGGCGCGATCGTGCGCGAGGGCCGCGCGATGAGAGACAGCTTGTCGCGAGCCTCGCGCATGCGCGCGTCGAACGTGCCGCGATCCCACGCGAGGCCGGCGTAGCTCGCTTTCACGGCCTTGTCGGCGCGCAAGTAGAGGCTCCACTGCAGGTTGAACGTCGTGACCTCGTGCCAGTTGCGCTGGCCCTCCGAGTTGGCGAAGCCGCGCTGCACCGGTCCTGCGGCCAGCGACCCGACGAGGTCCTCGCCCTTCGCGGCGTCGAGCACGGTGTCGACGAGTTGCCAGGTGTCCGGCAGCGCGCCACCGCGCACGCTGCGGCTCGAGGCCACGACGTCCGGCAGCAGGAGGTGCGGATCGTCGGCGAGCTCCACGACCACGCTGCGCAATCCGATGAGCGCGTCGCGGGCGGCCGCGTGGTCGACGGCGGCATCGCCGCTGAGGCTCAGGGTATGCGAGGCGTGGCGCGCACCCTTGACCAGCCGCACGGTCAGGTAGCGCTGCTCGACGTGGCCCGGCTGGCGCACCTTGCCGCGATTCATGCGCACGAAGTCCGTCCGCTCGGCGGAAAACGATGCGACGTAGCGTTCGCCGGCCGCGAGCGCGCGGTCGAGCGCGCCCGCGAGATCGTTGAAGTACGACTCCATGGTGGCCACGCGCGGGGTGTCGACAACGGTGCTCACGCGGCGCCTCCGAAAACGTCGACGTCCGTGAACACGCAGGCGGGCGACGCGTGGCCGACCCGGATCGTCTGGCCGGGCTCGCCCTTGCCGCAATACGGCGTGCCGAGCACCTGCAGCGTGCTCGCATCGCCCACCTTCGCGAGGCTGCGCCAGAAGCTCGCGCTGATGCCGCGATAGTTGGGGTTCTTCACGACGTGGCCGAGCTTTCCGTTCTCGATGATGCGGCCCCGCTCGCAGCCGAACTGGAACTTGTTGCGCGAATCGTCGATGGACCAGGAGTTGTTCGTCTCCATCAGCATGCCGCGCTCGATCGACGACACCATGTCCTCCAGCGTCGAGGCGCCTGCCTCAAGGTTGAGGTTCGCCATGCGGTCGATCGGCGGACGGTTCCACCCGTCGGCGCGCGCGTTCGCGACGCCCGGAAGTCCCGCGCGCGCCTGCGAGATGGCGCCGCCGAGCGGCCGCTCCAGGATGCCGTCGCGGATGAGATAGGTCCTTTCCGCGCGCGTGCCCTCGTCGTCGTAGTCGTAGCTCGCGAGCTCCTCCGGCCGCGTCGGGTCGAACGTGATGTTGAGGAGCTCCGAGCCGTAGCGGTACGAGCCGAACATGTCGGGCGTGACGAAGCTCGTCCCGGCGAAGTTGCGCTCGTCGCCGAGGATGCGATCGAGCTCGAGCGGATGGCCGATCGACTCGTGGATCTGCAGGATCATCTGATCCGGCATGAGCAGGACGTCCATGCGCCCGGAGGGGCAGTTCGGCGCGGCGATGAGCTCCAGGGCTTCCTCGGCGACGCGCCGGGCGCTGCCGATGAAGCCGAAGCGCGCGAGCACTTCCACGCCGCCCTGCTGGCAGATGCCGCGCTGCCCGTTGAGCGAGCGCCGCTGCGTGTCGCCGTTGGCATGCGCCGTCACGTCGAGCGACGGGAACAGCAACCGGTGGCGCTGCGTCACGTCGCCGCCTTCGCTGGTGACGAAGCGATGCGTCGCGGTCACCACGTCGACCAGCGCCTCCCAGTCCACGATGCGCGCGTCGATGGCCGCTTCACGCGATTCGGCGAGGAGCATGTCGTACCACTCGTGGCGCGTCGGCAACGGCGCGTCGAATCCCGGCGACACGTAGTCGCCCCGCGGCTGGGGCCGCGGCAGCGTGCGCGCGTCGATCAGGGCATGACGAGCGGTCACATGCGCCCAGCGCGCGGCGCGCTCGAGCGCGTCGCGCAGTCCCGCGGGAGATAGATCGGCGGTCGCGGCATAGCCGTATCCGCCGTCGACGTAGACGCTCGCCATGGCCCCGGCGTTGGTGGATACCGCGAAAGGCAGCGGAACGTTCTTGCGCACGGCGTACGAATCGCACGTCTCATGCACGAAGCGAAGCGACCAGAAATCGGCGCTCACGTCGAAGCGGGGAAGGGGTCCTTCGAAGGGCATCGGCTCGCCTCGCGCTGCCGCACCGCCGCCCGCACGGCGGGTGGCCGCACGGCGTCCGGGCGCGCACGCGCCTTGGTCTCGTGGATGGGAAACGCCGCGATTATCGCAGACGGGCGAGGTCGTCCAGGGCGTCGCCGGTCATGCGGCAGATGCGCCAATCGGGCAGCACGCGCGCGCCCAGCGATTCGTAGAAGCGAACGGCGCTCTCGTTCCAGTCGAGCACCGCCCATTCGAAGCGGGCGCAGTTGCGCTCGCGTGCCCGCGCGGCCAGGCCGGCCAGCAGCGCCTTGCCGATGCCGAGGCCGCGCCGCTCGGGCCGCACGAACAGGTCCTCGAGCCACAGGCTCGGCCGGCCGGTGAACGTGGAGAAAGTATGGAAAAACAGCGCAAAGCCGGCCGCCGGCCGTGGATCCGCCTCCATTCTGGCAATCAGCACTTCCGCGGCAGGCCGCTCGCCGAACAGCGCGGCCGCGATGTCCGCTTCGGTGGAGACGCACAGGTGCTCGAGTCGCTCGTACTGCGCGAGCGCCGCGATGAGCGCATGGACGTCAGCAACGTCGGTCGGTCGGGCCGGGTCGATGCGAAACGAACGATCGTTCATAGATGCGCCGTATTTTGTTGCGCCGCCGCGACATTTCTGGCGATTGCCGGATCAGCCGGAGTCGCCATCATCCGGCTGCCGTGCGTGCTGGGGACGGCCCCGGCCCGCCCTGCCAGGATGGCCGAAATCGAGGCATTTGTAGCCGTCAAGGCGGGCGAACCGCGCGATCACGCGGGCGAACGGGCCGAGATCATTGGCGGATTTGCAACACACCCGGCGCCGATTCTAGCAACCCGTCCCGTTTTCGTTGCTGGCAAAAAGTTCGGTGTTGTAACGTCGCTACTGTGAGCCGAAAGGCCGACATAACGTCCCTTTTCGTAGCCACTTTCTCTGGGGGTTTCTCAATGAATTTCCAACGCAAGAAGGTCGCGACGGCGCTCGCCTATATGCTGGGCGCAAGCGGTGCGATGTCGCTATCCGCGGCATACGCGCAGTCGTCGTCGCCGGACATCCGCGTAGAAGTAACGGGTACGAACATCCGGCGGGTGGAAGGCGAGGGCGCGCTGCCCGTAACAGTGATCACTCGGGAGGAGATCAACAGAACGGGCGCCCAGAACGCCTACGATCTTCTGCAGCTCATTTCGACCAATGCCAGCGGCGGCAACGTCTCGTTCGGCAACGTGATCGGCGCCACGACGTTCAGCGCGCAGACCGCATCGCTGCGTGGCCTCGGCGGCCAGGCGACCCTCGTCCTGATCAACGGCAAGCGCGTCACCGCGTTCTCCGGCGAAGTGCAGGGCGTGTACGGCGTCAACCTGGACATGATCCCCTTCCAGGCCATCGAGCGCGTCGAAGTGCTGAAGGACGGCGCGTCCGCCATCTACGGTAGCGACGCCGTCGGCGGCGTCATCAACTTCATCCTGCGCCAGGACTACCAGGGCGCGGATGCGACGATCTATTACGGATCCCCGACGCGCGGCGGCGGTGGCGACGTGTACAACGTGAAGGCGACGGCGGGCTGGGGCGATCTCAGCAAGGACCGCTACAACGTCTTCCTGTCCGCCCTGTACCAGGAAGCGAAGCCGCTCGACCAGAAGGACCGGAATTTCTCGAATACGGCGTACATCCCGGCCGAGGGCTACAACACCACGTCGGGCAACACGTTCCCGGGCTTCATCTCCACGGGCGGCATCGGCAGCCTCGAGTTCCCCAACTGCGAGGCGGCGGCTCCCGGAAACATCGCGGTGGGCGGGCGTTGCCGCTTCGACCCCGCCCGCGTGCCCGGCGTGGAGAGCATCCCCGACACGAAGACCACGAGTGTGTTCGGCTCGGGCCGCGTGCAATTCAACGCGGACTGGCAGGGCTATGCGTGGGGCTTCTACACCAAGGAAGAGAACCGCTTCATCATCCAGCCGACGCCGATCTCCGACCAGTTCTTCTACGGTCCGAACGGCGACATCCCGGCCAACGTGACGTTGCCGCCGACGAGCCCGTTCTATCCGCATGCTGCCGCGGCCGCGGCCGGCGTCGACGGAGAGCCCCTCAACGTCCGCTACCGCTGCTTCATCTGCGGCCTGCGCGACCAGACCGACACCAACGAAGGCTGGCAGGGCGTGATCGGCACCAAGGGTTCCGCGTGGAACTGGGACTTCGACTTCGATGGCTTCTGGAGCGAGAACAAGACGAAGGAACGCCCGAACGGCGGCTTCGTGCGCTACTCGCAGGTCCTGCCGATCCTGTCGAGCGGCCTCGTGAACCTGTTCGGGTCCAACACGCAGGACGTCGAGAACCTGGTCAACTCGACGCAGTACAAGCAGGACGCGATCCACGGCGAGTCGAAGAACTACGGCATCGAGGGCAAGGCATCCGCGGACATCGCGAAGCTTCCCGCCGGCCCGCTGTCGATGGCCGTGGGCGCGATGGCGCGCAAGGAAGAGCTGAGCCAGACGTTCGACCCGGCGCTGCGTACCGGCGACATCACGGGTTACGGCGGCAACTTCCCGGACATCGACAAGAGCCGCAAGAACTCGGCCGCATACGTCGAGTTCAACGTCCCGATCATCAAGAACCTCGAAGGCGACGCCGCAGTGCGCTGGGACCACTACAGCGACTTCGGCACCACGACGAACCCGAAGCTGTCGTTGCGCTGGAACCCGGTTCAGCAGCTGCTGGTGCGCGCTTCGTGGGGCACGGGCTTCATCGCGCCGACCCTCACGCAGTTGTATGGCGCCAACCAGAATGGCGTGTCGTCCCCGGGCCTGACCGACCCGATCCGCTGCCCGGTGACCGGCGACTCGAACGACTGCGACACGCAATTCCCGGTGCTGTTCGGCGGCAACCCGAACCTGAAGCCGGAAAAGGCGAACCAGTGGCAGGTCGGCTTCGTGCTCGAGCCGGTGCGCGGGTTCTCGATCGGCATCGACTACTTCGACATCGACCTGAAGGACCTCTTCGTCAACGGCATCACGCAGTCGACGATCCTGAACGACCTCGCCACGTACGGTAACCTCGTGACGCGCGCCGCACCCGACGCGCAGTTCCCGAACCTGCCGGGCCGGATCATCAACATCGACCAGCGCTTCATCAACATCGGCGAGAACCGGCTGAAGGGCTTCGACGTCGACATGCGCGCGCGCCTGCCGCAAACGGCATGGGGTCGCGTGAGCCTGGGTCTGCAGGGCACGTACTACTCGAAGAACGACGTGCAGCAGCCGGATGGTAGCTTCGCCGGCTTCGTGGCGAATGCCTACGCTGCCGCCGCGACCGGTATCACGCCGCGCTGGAAGCATTACGCCACCGCGACGTGGGACTACGGTCCGTGGACGGCGACGCTGGCTCAGTCGTACCAGGCGTCGTACATCGACAACCAGACCAACGCAGACGGCGATCTGCGTCGCGTCGGCTCGTTGAGCCTGTGGGACCTGCAAGGCAGCTATACCGGCTTCAAGAACTGGACGCTGACGCTGGGCGTGAAGAACCTGTTCGACACCAACCCGCCGTTCAGCAACCAGATCAACACATTCCAGGCCGGCTTCGATCCGTCCTACTACGACGCGCGCGCGCGCTTCGTGTACGCCAGCATCGGGTACGCCTGGAAGCCGTAAGCGATACGTTGCAAATCGAAGGGGGGCTTCGGCCCCCCTTTTTTTTCGGACTGTCCCGCGGCGGTCAGCGCACGAGCGGCAGCGATTCCGCGATGTCGTAGGCATCCACGGCGCGGATCTTGGATTCGAGCTGCAGATAGCGCACGGCCTTGCGCGCCGGCAGCACGCGCATCAGGCGGTTCTGCAGCGTCTTGCGCGCGCGTATCTCCGCGTCGTCGACTGCGATGAGATCGTTCGCGAGCTGCTTCGCGTAGGCGTCGGTGAGCGGCCGATCCTGGCCGACGACGTCGATGATCGCGCGCGAGCGCCGGCGGTCGCCGGCTTCGAGCACGCGCTGGTACGTGTCGTAGACGGGCCAGAACTTGCGCGCTTCCGCGTCGGTGAGGTTCAGCTTCTCGGCGATGAACGCGCGCTTGTCGCGCTGGATCGCGGCGCGCAGCTGCTGGAGATCGGTGACGTCCGCGGACTTGTCGGACGACTTCGACGGCGCTTGCGCGAGCGAGGCTGGCGAGCCCGAAACGGCGAGGGCGAGCAGGGCGGCGGCGAGCAGGGTTCTCATTGCAGCTCCGGTCTACGGGGGATGGCGAGGGCGCCTTTTTAACACGTCGTAGCGCCGGCGCGCCGGTGCGCCGGAGAATGCCTGGCCTGGCCGCGGTGCGCCGCGCCTTGGGCATGCATCCGACCCACCATCTCCCCACGTAAGGATGCGAACGGCACGCGCACGAGCCCCGATCAGGGCCGAGGATGGTGCAGCGCCGCGAACTCGCAGATTTTTTTGATTTTTTGCGTGGACGCCATTAGGATTCGCCCCCTGCGCCGGAAAAGCAGGTCGCCAAACGTAAGCCCGCCCGGGCTGCCGGCGGTCCTCTCCTGTCTTGATCGCTCGCGGATGGTCGCAGGCGCCGGCCCACTCCTTCTTCGAACCCATGTGTGGAGACACTATGAACGTTTGGAAATCGACCCGTTGGGCCGCGGCCGCACCGGCGATGCTCCTCGCGCTCGCCCTTGCGGCCGGTCCGCAGACGGCGCTGGCGCAGGGTTCATCGACCCCTGCCGCACCGACGACCGGCGCGCAGCCGGCACCCGCGCCGGACGCCACGCCGGCCGCGCCCGCCACCGCGCCCGCGACAACCGCCGCGCCGGCGGGCAAGCAGGTCGAAGTCGTCGACAACCCCTATGGCCTGGAGGCGATGTGGAAGGGCGGGGACATCGTCCTGAAGATCACGCTCGGCATCCTCGTGTTCATGTCGGTCGGCAGCTGGTACGTCATCATCACGAAGGCGTATGAGCAGGCGAAGATGCGCCGGCAGGCGAAGGCCGCGAACCGTACATTCTGGGACGCCGAGTCGGTGCAGGAAGGCACTGCACGCCTCAAGGGCTCGAGCCCCTTCCGCTTCATCGCCGAATCCGGTGTGGAGGCCACCAAGAAGCACAGCGGCCTGCTCGGCGGCGTCAGCATCAACGAGTGGATCTCGATGTCGATCCAGCGCGCGATCGACAATGTCCAGTCGCGCATGCAGGACGGGCTCGCGTTCCTCGCGACCGTCGGTTCGACGGCGCCGTTCGTGGGGCTGTTCGGCACGGTGTGGGGCATCTATCACGCGCTCACGGCCATCGGCATCGCCGGGCAGGCGTCCATCGACAAGGTCGCCGGGCCGGTCGGTGAAGCGCTCATCATGACGGCCATCGGCCTTGCGGTCGCGGTGCCGGCGGTGCTGGGCTACAACTGGCTCGTCCGCCGCAACAAGTCGGTGATGGACGATGTCCGCGGCTTCGGCGCCGACCTGCATGCGGTGCTCCTGAGCGCAGCGGCGAATCCCGCGCGGGCCTGACCATGGCAATGACCGTCGGCCCCGCCGAAGGGGACGAGGACGAGGCGATCTCGACCATCAACACCACGCCGCTCGTCGACGTGATGCTGGTGCTGCTGATCATCTTCCTGATCACCGTGCCGGTCGTGACGACCTCGATCCCCGTTCAGCTCCCCAAGGAGCGCAACGCGATCCGCGAGACGAAGCCGGAGAACATCACCATCTCCGTCGACTTCAACGATCGCGTCTACTGGAACGATCTCTACATTCCGACCACCAATGCGCTGATCGACCGTTTGAAGAAGGTGTCGCGGCTGACGCCGCAGCCCGAGGTGCAGATCCGCGGTGACGGCTCAGCCAACTACGAGGGTGTCGGCAGGGTGATCTACGCATGCCAGCGCGCGGGCATCACCAAGATCGGCTTCATCACCGAGCCGCCGGCGCGCGGAGGTTGAAGATGGAGGTCACCACATGGCAATGACCGTGGGCCGGCCGGGCGCCGAGCCCGACGTCATGATGGACATCAACACCACGCCGCTCATCGACGTGATGCTGGTGCTCCTCGTGATGCTGATCATCACGATTCCCATCCAGCTCGACTCGGTCAACCTGAACATGCCGACCGGCAATCCGCCGCCGCCGCTGGTCGAGCCCGAGGTGCTGCGCATCGACATCGACCCGACGAGCCGCGTGTTCGTCAACGGCGAGTTCGTGCCCGGCCGCGCGGAGCTCGAGCAGCGGATCGCGCAGGAAGCGGCAAAGAATCCGCAGCCGGAAGTGCACATCAGGCCCGACAAGGCGTCCAAGTACGAGGTCACGGCGATGGTGCTCGCCACCGCGCAGCGCCTCGGCATGACCAAGCTCGGCGTGGTGGGCAGCGAGCAGTTCATCGAGTAGCGCGTCGCGCTCGCCGCGTCGCGCTGCGGAGTCGATCATGAGGGATTTCGCAAGACATCAACGGGACCCGAAGCGCCATCTGATCGGGTTGTCGGTCGTCGTGCTGCTGCACATCATCGTCATCTACGGCCTGATGACGGGGCTGGCGCGCAGGGCGGTGGAGGTGATCAAGAAGCCGGTCTCGGCGACGATCGTCGAGGAGATCAAGAAGCCGCCGCCGCCACCGCCGCCGCCGCCGAAGAAGATCGAGCCGCCGAAGACGCCGCCTCCGATCAGGGAGACGTACGTCCCGCCGCCGGACATTCCGCCACCGCCGCAAATGGTCGAGCAGCCGACGATCACGGCCATCGCGCCCGAGCCGCCGAAGGAGCCGTACGTGATTGCGCCGCCGCCGCCGGTCGTCGTGGCACCCCCCGCGCCGCCGAAGCCGGCGGTGCGCCGCGGCATCACGCGCCTCTCCGGGGAAGATCCGACCTATCCGCGTGAAGCGATTCGCGCCGGCGTGCCGAAAGGGCGCGTGGTCGCGCGGCTGCGCATCGACGAGAAGGGCAACGTCACGGACATCGACATCATCGCATCGACGCCGCCGCGCGTGTTCGATCGCGCGGTGCGCGACGCGCTGCAGACGTGGAAGTTCGCCGCCGAAGGCGAGAAGTACGTCGGCGAGGTGGAGATCAACTTCACGCTCAAGGACGAGTGACGCGACGGCACGCATGACAAACGGCCGCCCCCGGGCGGCCGTTTCATCTGGCGCGGCGCGGCGTTCGCTAGTCCTTGCGCAGGGCCATGACCGTGCCGGTGCCGGTCGCCACGCCGACGACGAGCAGCAGCGCGGCGATCTCCGAAAGCGCGAACGGCCGCGCGGACACCAGGCGGAACGTCTCGCGCGCGACGTCGAACATCGTGCCGGGCAGCGCGAACGCGATGCCGATGCCGGCGACCGTCCAGAGCGCGGCGAGCGCGGGCTTGCGCCAGCGTGGCAGTGCCGCCGGTGCGGGCAACGCGTCCATGACGCGGGCGGTGAATCCGCTGTCCTCGATGTAGGCGTCGCGATGAACGGCGCCGTCGGCGACGAGCGCTCGCTCGAGCCATGCGTCGGCGTCGTCGGGGCGAAGGTCGCTTTGTGTATGCGGCATGTCTGCGGCGCTCACGCTATGCGCTCGCGGCGTCGGGATTCCACGCCGAGAGCGCCACCTTCAGCTTCTGCTTGGCGCGAAGCACGTGCGTCTTGACCGTCCCCACGGGGCAGCCGAGCACGTACGCGGCCTCCTCGTGAGTGAGATCGTTATGGTAGCACTGCACGATCGCCGCGCGCTCCGCCTCGGACAGCACGCCGAGCGCGCGCTCCATGTCGATGCGCAGCGTGCTCGCGCGCGAATGGTCGCCGTGCGACGCCGCGACATCCTCGCCAACCTGCTCGTCCTCGATCGCGCCATCGCGATCGCCCAGGAGCTCCTCCTTGCGCTTGCGCGCATTGGCGAGCCAGCAATTGGTGGCGATGCGGTAGAGCCACGTCGAGAAGCGCGCTTCCTGGCGAAACGCGGCGAGGTTGCGCCATGCGTTCACGAACGTCTCCTGCGCGAGGTCATCGGCCAGCGCATGGTTGCCCGCGGTGAGCTTGCGCAGGCACGCGCGCACGCCCGACTGATGACGCCGCACGAGCGCGGCGAACGCATGGCGATCGTCCTGCACCAGGCAGCGTGCGATGAGTTGCGCATCGGTCACCTCGGGAGGCGACGCCATCGGCGCGTGGCGTGCGAGGCCCGGTACGGATCACGCGCCGCCAGCGGGCGGCGGGCCCGCGTCCCGCTGCACCGGCCGGTCCTCGAAGTACCACAGCAGGCAATAGCCGAGACCCACGAACAGGCATACGAGCCCCACGCTGTTCGGCGAGCCGTCGTCGAGCATCGAGAACATGGTCAGGCCGAGACCGATGGCGCCCACGACCACGCCCTTGCGCAGATCGGACCATGCGGCCCGCTTGCGAAGCTGGCGCGCCTGGTCGTAGAGGGGCACGGCGCTGGGTGGCACCTGCGCGCCCGGCGGCAGCGGTTGCGCCAGCGCCGCCATCGCCTCGGCAGGCGGGACGACTCCCCTCTCGGCGAGCTTCAGCATGGTTTCGTTCTGCATGCGGGCCTTGCGGATCTTGTACCAGACGAGCAGCGCGACGATCACCAGAGGCGTCAGGAATACCGTGAGCACGATCAGAAACACGAACGCGGCGAGCGCCGGCGCGTGGTCGATGAAGTCCTGGAACGAGTCGTACTCGCGGTCGACGCCGAAGCCGCGCACGGTGACGCGCTTGCCGTTCTTCAGGATGCCGATGCCGTGGCTGTCGATGGTGACGGTCGAGTCCGCGTCGGGGCTGTCGGCGACGTCCGGCTCGGTGTCGGCCTTGGAGTCATCGGGCTTGGCAGCGGGGGCGGGTGCCTCGGGCGCCTTGGACGCCGCGGGCGCGGGCGTGGTGGCCTGGGCGAGCGACGGCGCGGGCGCCGCGTCGACCGGCGGCACGCTTCGGGCGGCGGCCAGGGCCAGGCCGAGCGAAACGGCCAGCGCCAGCACCAGCCGGCGGCGCCAGGGCGGGGCGAACGGGTCGTTCACGTAGGGCATGGGTGCTCCTGAGCGGTTATCGCCGGTTGGATGCGGTAAAGGGGACCTTTGGATTCTTGCGCCGACCCAGGGCCGTACGCCGTACCCGTCGCGCGCGCGCGAGGCGACGCTGCGTGCTCGGCAATCATGCGCATGGCGCTCGCCATCGTGCCGATCGCGTGCGAAAAACGACCCGTTTCGCTGCGGGGTTTCGTGCGGACCCCATGCTATCATCGCCCCGGCTTTCACCACGGGGCGCACGCTGCACCATCTTCTCTCGCCACCCGTCTTGTGCGCCCCTGCGTTTTTCGCCGCGGCGTCGGTCTTCCGCCCCCTGACGGCGACTCGGTTCCTCTCCCTTGCGATCGCTGTCCTCGGCAGCCTGTGGCTGTCGAACGCCGTGGCGCAGACGCCGCCGGTGGCGCCGGCTGCCGGCACGCCCCCGGCGAACGCGTCGCAACCGAGCGGCGTGCAAACCGCGATCGGGCCCAACGACACGGTCACGCTCAACTTCGTGAACGCTGACATCGACGCGGTGGTCAAGGCGGTCGCCGACATCACGGGGCGCAATTTCCTCGTCGATCCGCGCGTGAAAGGCACCGTCAACATCGTGTCGTCGCGTCCCGTGCCGCGCAGCCTCGTGTTCCCGACGCTGCTGTCGGCGTTGCGCATGCAGGGCTACACGGCGGTCGAATCCGACGGCGTGGTGAAGATCGTTCCGGAAGCCGACGCGAAGCAGCAGGGCGGCCCCGTGGTGCGCGGTGCGCCGGGATCCGCCGGTGACCAGCTCGTGACGCAAGTGATCACGCTGCGCAACGAATCCGCGGCACAGGTGGTCAACGTGCTGCGTCCGCTGATCTCGCCGAACAACACGATCGCGGCGTATCCGGCGAGCAACGCGCTCGTCATCACGGACTACGCGAGCAACGTCGCGCGCCTGACGCGCATCATCGCGTCGCTCGATCAGCCGGCCGGCGAGCCGATGGTCGTGCCGGTGCGCTACGCGTCCGCGCTCGATCTCGCGAACCTGATCTCGCGCTTCATCTCCGAGACCGGCGGCGCACCGGGTGCCGCCGCCGAGCCGATCCAGCGCGTGACGGTCATGGCCGATGCGCGCTCCAACAGCATCCTCGTGCGCTCGGACAACGCCGGCCGCGCCGCGCGCGTGCGCCAGTTGATCGAGCAGCTCGACACGCCGCAGCGCGTGGGCAGCAATGTGTTCATCGTGTACCTGCGCAATGCCGATGCCACGCACGTCGCCGAGACGCTGCGCGGCCTGTACGCCGGCACGAGCGCGGAGCGCGGCGGCACTGGCGCGTCGCCGCCGACCGCAACCGTGCAGGCCAGCGCGCCCACGAGCGTCGCGGGCACCGCGACGATGACCGCACTCGGCACGTCGGCCCAGGCGACAGCGCCTCTGTCGAGCGGACCGGGGCAGGGCCCGCCGCCCGCGTTCTCCGCAGGCGGCGCGACCATCCAGGCCGACGTCGCCAACAACGCGCTGATCATCCTGGCGCCCGAGCCGGTTTACAACAATCTCCGCGCGATCATCGACAAGCTCGACCTGCGCCGCGCGCAGGTCTACATCGAAGCGCTGATCGTCGAGGTGACGTCGGACAAGGCGGCGGAGTTCGGCATCCAGTGGCAGGTTCTCACCGGCGCGCGCAACCAGGGCATCCAGGGCATCGGCGGCACCAACTTCACGCCGCGGGGGCAGGGCACCAACATCATCGATGCGTCGATCAACCTCACCACGGTCGCACAGGGCCTGAACCTCGGCATCATCAACGGCTCGCTCACCATCGGGGGCATCACCATCAGCAACCTGGGTCTGCTCGTGCGCGCGCTCGACACGGACGCGCGCGCGAACATTCTGTCCACGCCGACGCTGCTCACGCTCGACAACGAGGAAGCGCGCATCATCGTGGGGCAGAACGTGCCCTTCATCACCGGCCAGTACGCGACCACCGGCACGGTCACCACGCCGACGCCGTTCCAGACCATCGAGCGCCGCGACGTCGGCGTCGTGCTGCGCGTGAAGCCGCAGATCACCGAAGGCGGCACGGTGCGGCTGCAGATCTACCAGGAAGTCTCGCGCGTGCAGGACAACAGCGCCGCCGGCCCCATCCTGTCCAAGCGCGCGCTCGAGTCGTCGGTCTCGGTCGACGACCAGCAGATCGTCGTGCTGGGCGGGCTCATCCAGGACAGCGACACGACCAACGCGGACAAGATCCCGTATGCGGGCGACGTGCCGATCTTCGGATCGCTGTTCCGCTACGATTCGCGCGCGCGCTCGAAGACGAACCTGCTGATCTTCCTCAAGCCCACGGTCGTGCGCACCGACGCCGAAGGGCGTCAGCTCACGACCGAGCGCTATGATTACCTGCGCGGCGAGCAGGAGCGTCTGCGGCCGGACCCGCAGTGGTTCTGGCCGGACCCGACGTATCCCAAGGTGCCCGAGAAGCCCGCGATGCCCGGGGCACCCGGCGGCGAGCCGTCCTCGCTGCCACCGGCGCCGCCGTCGCCGAAATAGGTCGCACCGTGGCCACCGTACTCCGCGAGCAGCCCGATCCGGCGCTCACCGCGCGCATTCCGTACGCGTTCGCCCGCGCGCACGGCGTGCTCGCGTGGGGGCACGACGGCGAGGCGGCGATCGTATGGCTGCGTCCCGACGCGACCGTCGAAGGCATCGCCGAGGTGCGGCGCGTGCTGAACCGTCCGCTGGTGACACGTGCCGCCGCGCCGGAGGCGTTCGCCGCCGAGCTCGCGCGCGCCTACAACCAGGGCGCCGCCGCGGCCGCGTTGTCGGACGGGCTCGCGAACGAGGACGATCTCGCGCGCCTCATGCAGGAGCTGCCGCCTTCCGAAGACCTGCTCGGCGGCGAGGCGCAGGCGCCGGTCATCCGCATGATCAATGCGCTGCTGCTGCAGGCGCTGCGCGAGCGCGCGTCGGACCTGCACTTCGAGCCCTACGAGAGCCGGTCGGTCGTGCGCTTTCGCGTCGACGGCGTGCTTCACGATGTCATCGAGCCGCCACGCGCGCTGCATGGCGCGCTGGTGTCGCGCCTCAAGATCATGGCGAGCCTCGACATCGCCGAAAAGCGCCTGCCGCAGGACGGCCGCATCGCGCTCAAGCTCGGCGACAAGCAGGTCGACGTGCGCATGTCGACGCTTCCGACCGGCGCCGGGGAGCGCGTGGTGCTGCGCCTGCTCGACAAGGATTCGGCGCGACTGGACCTCGCTGCGCTCGGCATGAGTGAATCGACGCTGGCCGGCATCGATCGCCTCATCCGCGAGCCGCACGGCATCGTGCTCGTGACCGGGCCGACGGGCTCGGGCAAGACGACGACGCTCTACGCAGCGCTGTCGCGGCTGCCGCGCGGCACCAACAACATGATGACGGTCGAGGACCCGATCGAGTACGCGCTCGACGGTGTCGCGCAGACGCAGGTCAACCCGCGCATCGAGCTTACCTTCGCGCGCGCGCTGCGGTCGATCCTTCGGCAGGATCCGGACGTCATCATGATCGGCGAGATCCGCGACCTCGAGACGGCGCAGATTGCCGTGCAGGCCTCGCTCACCGGCCACCTCGTCCTCGCGACGCTGCACACCAACGATGCGGCGAGCGCGGTGACGCGCCTTGCCGACATGGGTGTCGAGCCCTACCTGCTCGCGTCCAGCCTGCTCGGCGTGCTGGCGCAGCGCCTGGTTCGCACGCTGTGCCCCGCTTGCCGCGCCACGGCGGCGCCGTCGGAAGGCGAGGCGCGCATCGTGGCCGACCTCGGGCTTGCGCCCGACACGCGCATCGCGACGTCGAGCGGCTGCGCGCAGTGCAACGACACGGGCTACCGCGGACGCACCGGCGTGTACGAGCTTCTGCAGGTGGACGACACGCTGCGGCGCCTGATCCACGACCGCGCCGGCGAGATGGCGCTGCGCGACGCAGCGATTCGCGCGGGCATGCGCACGCTGCGCGCCGACGGGGCGCGATGGATCGCGAACGGCACGACGTCGCTCGCGGAGCTCGTGCGCGTCACGCGTGAGGGCTGAAGGGCGATGACGACGTCACCACGTGCGCCTCGCTCGTTCCCGCTGACGGCGCGGAGTCGTTTTCCTGGACCGGCCTGCGACTGACATGGCCGCGTTCCGTTGGCAAGCCGTCGACGCCCGCGGCCAGGTGCGCCACGGGCTGCTGGAGGCCGATACCGCGCGCGCGGCGCGCGATCGATTGCGCGCCGACGGCCTCACGCCCACGGCGCTCGAGGACGCGCCGCAGCGCGGCTCGCCGCTCGCGAGGGCGCGGCTGCCGGCCGTGGCGGTCGCATTGTTCACGCGTCAGCTGGCGACGCTCACCGTGTCCGGCATGCCGCTCGACCAGGCGCTTGCCGCCATGCTGGAGCAGGCGGACGAGCCGCGCGTGGCATCGATCACCGCGGCGCTTCGCACGCATCTCGCGGCCGGCGAGCCGCTGCCGGCGGCGCTCGCGCGCTTTCCGCGCACGTTCTCGCCGCTGTATCGCGGGCTGGTCGGCGCCGGCGCGGAAACGGGCCGCCTCGCCGAGGTGCTCGCGCGGCTCGCCGACTATCTCGAGGCCCGGCAGGCGCTGCGGCAGAAGTTCGTCGTCGCGTTGATCTATCCGGCGCTCGTCACCCTCATCGCGCTGGCGGTCATTGCCGTTCTGCTCACCTATGTCGTGCCGCAGGTGGTCTCGGTGTACCAGCAGAGCCGCCAGACGCTGCCGCTCCTCACGCAGGCGCTCATCGCCTTCAGCGGGTTCGTGCGCGAGACGGGATGGATATGGATCATCGCGCTCGCGCTCGCGCTTGCGGCGTTCGCATGGGCCAACCGCCAGGACGCGTTTCGACGGCGCTGGCACGCATTCCTGTTGCGGCGTGTCGGCATCGGGCGCCTGCTGCAGAGCCTGGATTGCGCGCGGTTCGCGAGCACGCTCGCGATTCTCGTCGCGAGCGGCGCACCGCTGCTCCGCGCGCTCGACGCGGCCGCGGAGGTGATGTCGATGCGTCCGCTCGCCGCAGCCGCTCGGGCGGCGGGAACATTGGTGCGGCAGGGCGTCTCGCTGTCGCGCGCGCTACGCGAGCAGAAGGTCTTTCCGCCCGTCCTGGTGCATCTCGTCGCGAACGGCGAGACGAGCGGCGCGCTCGCGCCCATGCTCCAGCGTGCCGCCGACGAGCTCGAGCGCGAAGCCGAGCGGCGCCTGACCTGGGTCGCGGCGCTCATCCAGCCGGCGCTCATCGTCGTGATGGGCGCGATCGTGCTGGGGCTCGTGCTGGCGGTCATGCTGCCGATCGTGACCATGAATCAACTCATCCGCTGACATGCGACTCATCAGGACATTGGCGTTCCTTCTGCTGGTTGCGTGCGCTGGCGACGCGGCTCCGGCGAAGTTCGATCCCGCACGGGATCCCGCCGCGGACGTCGCGCACGCCGTCGCGCTCGCGAGCTCGCAGCACAAGCGCGTGCTCGTCGACGTGGGAGGCGAGTGGTGCTCGTGGTGCCACATCATGGATCGCTTCTTCGAGACCGATCGCGAGGCGCGCGAGCTGCGCGATCGCGGGTTCGTGCTCGTGAAGGTGAACTACTCCAAAGACAACACGAATGCCGCATTCCTCGGGCGCTGGCCGAAGATCCGGGGCTATCCGCACCTGTTCGTGCTCGGACCCGACGGCGCGTTGCTGCATTCCCAGGACACGAGCGAGCTCGAGGCCGGGAACGGATACGACCGGCAGAAGATGCTGGCCTTCCTGCGGGCCTGGAGCCCTTAGGCGCCGGCGCGCTGGCGCGCCAGCGCCCACGCCGCGTGCTCGCGCACCAGCGCCGACGGGTGGTCCATTCGCCGCACGAGCGCATCGACGATGGCCTCGGATGGCGGCGCGTTGCCGAGCGCAACCGCGACGTTGCGCATCCAGCGGCTGTAGCCGATGCGCCGGATGGCGCTGCCTTCCATGCGCCGATCGAACTCGTCCTCGGTCCATGCGAACAGGTCGAGCAGCGTGGCGTCGTCGAGGCCGTTTCGCACCGACACGAAGTCCGGCGCCGACGCGGCCGCGGCGAAGCGGTTCCACGGGCATGCGAGCTGGCAATCGTCGCAGCCGTAGATGCGATTGCCGATGAGCGGCCGCAGCGACTCGGGGATGCTGCCCTTGTGCTCGATGGTGAGGTACGAGATGCAGCGGCGCGCGTCGAGCTCGTACGGGGCGACGATCGCGCCGGTTGGGCACGCATCGATGCACGCGTTGCAGGTGCCGCAGTGCGCCGTCGCCGGCGCGGTCACCGGCAGCGGCAGATTCGTGTAGATCTCGCCGAGGAAGAAGTACGAGCCCTCGTCGCGCGTCAGCAGCAGCGTATGCTTGCCGCGCCATCCGGTGCCGGCCTTCGACGCGAGCGCGACTTCGAGCACCGGCGCGCTGTCCGTGAACACGCGATAGCCGAACGGCCCGATCTCCGCCGCCATGCGCTCCGCAAGTCGCGCGAGACGCGCGCGCAGCACCTTGTGATAGTCGCGTCCCATCGCATAGCGCGCGACATACGCGCGCGTCGGGTCGGCGAGCACCTCGCGCGCATCGCGCGCCGCGGCCGGCCAGTAGTTCATGCGCACGCTGATCACGCGCACCGTGCCCGCGACGAGCGCGGCGGGACGCGCGCGGAGGCTGCCGTGTCGCGCCATATAATCCATTTCGCCATGACGACCGGCATCGAGCCACGTGATGAGACGCGCTTCGTCGTCCCCGAGGTCGGTGTCGGAGATGCCGAGTGCATCGAAGCCGAGCTCGCGCGCCCACGCGGCGATCCGCGCGGCGAGCGCGGACCAGTCGCGCGACTGCGCCGGCGTTCGGTCTTCGTTGGATTGCGCCTGACTCATCTCATGCAATGAAGCTCGCGTTGCCCGACGCAGCGACGACGGAGCACGCAGGTGCAATGCTCGCGCCGCATCTTGCGGGCGGAATGGTCGTCACGCTCGACGGCGATCTCGGCGCCGGCAAGACGACGCTGGTGCGCGGGCTGTTGCGCGCGCGCGGCGTGCAGGGTCCGATCAAGAGTCCGACCTTCGATCTGGTTGAACATTATCCGCTTTCGAGCATATACTTCTATCACATTGATTTGTATCGCTTCACAAACGCGGATGAATGGGAGCAATCGGGCTTGTCGGAATGTTTTCGCGCCGACTCCGTTTGCCTCGTGGAGTGGCCGTCGCGCGCAGCGGGCTTGCTTCCCGATCCCGACCTCGCGCTCGTGCTCGCGTGGCCGGCGCACGGCGAAGGCCGCACGCTCGCGCCTCGCGCATTCAGCGCCGCCGGTGAGCGATGCCGCGACGCACTGAGCGCCGCGCTGGCGCACGCATAGTCGCCGTCTCGTACGAGCGGCGCCGGGCGCTCGCGTGGATCACGCTCCCCGCCTTGGGCGCGCTCGCGCCACACGCGTGGGCGGCCGCCTCGCGCGTCGCGTCGGCCCGCCTGTGGCCGGCGCAGGAATACACGCGACTCATCCTCGAGTCGAGCGCACCGCTCCCCTACGAGCTCGTCACGCTCGCGCAACCGGACCGCGTGGTGATCGACCTGCCCGGCGTCGAGGCCGGCGGCGATCTGGCGGAGCTTCCTTCGCGCGTGCATGCGAGCGATCCGTACGTCGCGCGCATCCGCGTCGGACGCAAGCCGCCGAACGTGCTGCGCGTGGTGCTCGATCTCAAGACACCGGTCGTCCCGAAGATCTTCGCGCTCGCGCCGGTGGCCGAGTTCGGACATCGCCTGGTGCTGGACCTCTATCCGCCCGCGCCTGTCGATCCGCTGATGGCGCTGCTGGAGAGCGAGCGGCTCAAGGACGCGCGCGAAGCCGCGAGGCCGGCGCCACCGCAGCGGCGCGGCGGCGAAGCGCGCGAGGCGCCCGCACCACGCCGCGTGACCGTAGCGCTCGATCCCGGCCACGGCGGCGAGGACCCGGGCGCGATCGGACGCCGCGGCACGCGCGAAAAGGACGTCGTGCTCGCGATCGCGAACAAGCTGAAGTCGATCCTCGATGCCGAGCGCAACACGCGGGTGTTCCTCACGCGCGACGACGACTACTACGTGCCCCTCGCCACGCGCGTGCAGAAAGCGCGACGCGTGCAGGCCGACCTCTTCGTGTCGATACACGCCGACGCGTTCCGCGAGCCGCAGGCGCGCGGCTCCTCGGTGTTCGCGCTGTCGGAGAACGGCGCCACGAGCGCGGCCGCGAAGTGGCTCGCGCAGAAGGAGAACGCGGCCGATCTGATCGGCGGCGTCGGCCTCGACGGCCGCGAGCCGGTGCTCGCGCGTACACTGCTCGACCTGTCGCAGACCGCGCAGATCAACGACAGCCTCAAGGTGGGCCAGCAGGTGCTGAACAGCCTCGCATCGCACAATGCGCTCCACAAGGGCACGGTGGAGCAGGCGGGATTCGCCGTGCTGAAAGCGCCCGACATCCCGTCGATCCTGGTGGAGACGGCGTTCATCTCCAATCCCGAGGAGGAGCTCAAGCTTCGCAGCGAGCGCCAGCAGCAGCGATTCGCCGAGTCCATCGCGGCGGGCGTTCGCGCCTACTTCGCGCAGAATCCGCCGCTCGCGCGGGCATGAGCGTCCGATGATCCGCTTCTTCATCCTGTTCCTCGTGCTGCTCGGCGTGCTGTTCGGGCTCGAGCTCACGCCGCCGGTCCAGCAGTGGTTCGTCGTACCGTGGACGAACGCGCTTGCGCACGTATCGGCCGGCCTGGTGACGCTCTTCGACCCCGGCGTGGAGGCCGCGGGCAAGGTGCTGCGCTCGACGGGCAACGGCTTCGCGGTGTCGATCGAAGCGGGCTGCAACGGCGTCGAGGCGACGCTCGTGCTGCTCGCCGCGATGCTCGCCTTCCCCGCCTCGTGGCCGCGCAAGCTGCTCGGCCTCGCCGCCGGCATCGTCGCGGTGCAAGGGCTCAACATCGTGCGCGTGATCAGCCTGTTCTACCTCGGCCAGTGGAACCGCGACGTCTTCGAATGGGCGCACCTCTACGTGTGGCAGGCGCTGATCATGCTCGACGTGCTGATCGTGTGGCTGCTGTGGGTGCGCACGCTGCCGCGCGGCGACGAGCCGCCGCTTCCCCCGGGCGCGGCCGCGGCGGCGTCCGCATAGCGCATCGAAACGATGGTGCGCGGCGCCACGCGGATCGCACGGCCCCGCCGCCTTTCCGCGTTCATCCTGTCGGTCGTCGCGTGGCTGCCGCTCACGTTCGCGGTGTGGTACTTCGCGGCGCCGATCATCCTCTGGCCGGCGGCGATGCTCATCGAAGGCGTCGCGCGTGCGGGCTTCTCTGACCTGGTCGGCACGATCGACCAGGCCGGTGCGACGCTCACGTTCACCACCACGCTGCGCCCCGGCACCGGCGCGGGTGGCGGATTCATCAGCGTGGACGTGAACCTGCTCCTGTATTCGTTCGGCATGCCGCTGCTCGCGGCGCTCATTCTCGCGGCACGCGAGACGACCTGGAAGCGGCACCTCGTCGTCGGCTACCTGGTGCTCACGCCGTTCATCGCATGGGGCGGCCTCGCGGACTTCCTGAAGAACGTCGCCATCACGGCCGGCCCCGCAGTCGCGTCGCAGACCAATTTTTCGGCGGCGCAGCGCGAAGCGATCGCGTTCGCGTTCCAGTTCGGCTCGCTCATCCTGCCGGCGATCGTGCCGGCGATCGTGTGGGTGCTCATGCACCGGCGCTTTCTCGAGCGCCTGCGCAACGACGCGGCGGCGCGCGCCTAGCCGTCGCGGGTATCCACGTTCCGCCGGGCCCGGCGTACACTCGCGGCGGCGCCTCACAGGAGAGCGTGGCCGTGCCGTCCGATACGCGTACCGTCTTTGCAGGCTCCATTCCGCAACTGTACGACCGTCACCTCGTGCCGCTCATTTTCGAGCCGTACGCGGCGGACATCGCCGCGCGCGCCGCAGCGCGCAAGCCGTCGCGCGTGCTCGAGATCGCGGCGGGAACCGGTGCGGTCACGCGCGAGCTCTCGCGTGCCTTGCCGCCCGGCGCGTCGATCGTCGCGACCGATCTCAATCAGCCGATGATCGATCATGCGGCGAGCGTCGGCACCGAGCGTCCGGTGGAATGGCGGCAGGCCGACGCCATGGAGCTGCCGTTCGACGACGGCTCGTTCGATCTGGTCGTGTGCCAGTTCGGCGCGATGTTCTTTCCCGACAAGGCGACGGCGTTCGCCGAGGCGCGTCGCGTGCTGCGGCCTGGCGGTGCGTTCCTGTTCAACGTGTGGGATCGCATCGAGGACAACGAATTCGCCGACGTCGTCACGCACGCCGTTGCAACGCTGTTTCCCGGCGATCCGCCGCGCTTCCTCGCGCGGCTTCCGCACGGCTACCACGACAAGGCCAGGATCGCGAGCGACCTCGCGCGTGGCGGTTTCGAGGCCGAGCCGGAGATCGCCACCGTGACTGCGCGCAGCCGCGCGGCAACGGCGGGCGTGCCCGCGATCGCGTACTGCGAGGGCACGCCGCTGCGCAACGAGATCGAGGCGCGTGACGCATCGCGCCTCACGGAAGCGACCGACGCGGCGACGCGCGAGATCGCGAAGCGCTTCGGCGCGGGTCCCGTCGACGGCAGGATCCAGGCGCACGTCGTCGGAATCGCCCGCTCGCGCGGATGACATGACGAACGCCACCGTGCTCGGCGGCCTGCTGATCGCCATCGGCGCGGCGATCGCGATCGCGGGCGGGTGGTTGCTCATGATCGCCCGTCGCAGCGCGTGCTGGCCGTCCACGCGCGGGCACATCGTCGGCGCGAAGGGCGACGTGTCGAGCGGTAGCCACAAGAGCGGCAGCGGTACCGATTACCGCGTCGTGATCGCATACGCCTACGAGGTTGCCGGGCAGCGCTTCGAGGGTCACCGCATCGCGTTCGGCGACAACCTGTGGGGCAATGCGCGATCGCGCGACGAGATGCAGCGTCGCGTCGCGTTCTATCATCCGGGCCGCGAGGTGACGGTCTACTATGATCCCGCGAGCCCCGACCGCTGCACGCTGACCGCCGGTGTCGGCAACCTGCCGTTCAACGCGACGCTCGCGGTCGGCGCCGCGCTCGCGATCGCCGGCGCCGCGGTGCTGCTCGGCTGGATCCGCGTCGCGTAGCGGCGCGCCGCTTCAGCCGCCGCGCTCGCGCTTGCGCGCGGCCTCGCGCTCGCGCAGCACCTTGCGCTGCACCTTGCCGGTGGTGGTCATGGGCAGCGCGTCGATGAACTCGATCTCCTTCGGGTATTCGTACGGCGCGAGGAAGCGGCGCACGTGCTGCTGGATGTCGTCCTCCAGCGCCTTCGACGCCGCGTGACCGCTGGCAAGGACGATGAACGCCTTCACGACGTTGCCGCGCGTCTCGTCGGGCGACGGCACGACCGCAGCATTCGCGACGGCCGGGTGCTTCACCAGGCAATTCTCGATCTCCGACGGACCGACGCGATACGCGGCGACCTTGAACACGTCGTCCGCGCGTCCCTGGTACCAGAAGTAGCCATCCTCGTCGACGCTCACCACGTCGCCCGTGCGGCACCAGTCGCCCGTGTACTTGTTGCGCGTGCCTTCCTCGTTCTTGAAGTACTCGAGGAAGAACACGGGATCGGGGCTGCCGTCGGGCGCCATGCGATGGACGGCGACCTCGCCCGTGCCGCCGGACGCGACCGGGCGACCTTCGTCGTCGAGCGCGACGATGCGGTGCCCGGGATACGGGCGTCCCATCGAGCCCGGCTTCACCGGCCATAGCGCGTGCGAGTTGCCGACGATGTAATTCATCTCGGTCTGCCCGAACATCTCGTTGATCGTCACGCCGAGCGCATCGCGCGTCCACTCGAACACCGTCGTGCCGACCGCTTCGCCGGCGCTCATGATGCTGCGCAGATTGACGTCGAACCGCTCGCGCGGCCGCGGCACGGCCTTCATCATCATCTTGAGCGCGGTCGGGAAGAGGAAGCTGTTGCGCACCTGGTAGCGCGCCATCAGGTCGAGCGCGCGCTCGGGATCGAAGCGGCCGCGATAGCCGAGGATCGGCTGGCCGAAGTACATGGTGGGCAGCAGGGCATCCATCAGGCCGCCGGTCCATGCCCAGTCCGCCGGCGACCAGAACACGTCGCCCGGTTGCGGAAACCCGTCGTGCGAATGCACGAAGCCCGGCAGGTTGCCGATCAGGCATCGGTGCGGCATGAGGGCGCCCTTGGGCGGCCCCGTCGTGCCGCTGGTGTAGATCAGGAGCGCGGGGTCGGTCGCGGCCGTGTCGGCGCAGTCGAAGCGCGTCGCACCGCGCTCGAGCAGCGTATCGAACGGCACGATGTCGCTGCCTCGCGCGCCGGCGACGCCCACGACGTGCGCCAGCGTCGGCACGTTGGCGCGAATCGGCGCGAGATTGGGCAACGACTGCGGATCGACGAACGCCACGCGCGTTTCGCTGTTGACGAGGCGATACTCGAGCGCATCGGGACCGAAGAGGAACGACAGCGGCACCGCCACCGCGCCGAGCTGATACACGGCGAGGTGCGCAACGACCGTCTCGGGACGCTGCGGCAGCACCAGCGCGACCTTGTCGCCACGCGTGACGCCGAGCGCGGCGAGCGCATTCGACAGCCGATTGGCGCGCGTCTGAAGATCCCAGTACGTGTACGCGGCGCGCTCCCCGGACTCGTCTTCCCAGTAGAGCCCGAAGCGGGTGCGATCGTGCGCCCAGCGCCCGCAGCAGGCTCGCGCCATGTTGAACCGCGCGGGGACGTCCCAGCGATGCGCGGCGCAGATCTCGGCGTAGCGGTCCATCGCGACGACGCCGCGTTCAGGCCCGGTCCCGGCCCTGGACGGTGGCCGGCCCGCCGAGCGTGCCGCCGAGTTCGAGCGGCTCGACGGCCGTCCAGACCCAGTCGGGCTGCTGCTCGATCAGGCGGCCGAAGCGTATGGGCGAGGACGACTTCGACGTGAGGAGCCGGAAGCGCTTCGATGCCTGGTACTCCACGCCGGGCACGATGAGCGATTGCACGGGCGTGTCGCCATCGCGCTTGCGCAGCGCGAGGAACAGCGCGCCAAACGAACGTCCGTTCATGGTGATCGCCTCGCCGTCAACCGAATAGTCGTCGTCGACGTTCTTGCGTTGCTCCATCAGGTCGACGCCCACCAGCGTGTTGGCGATGATCTGCAAGCCGATCTCCGCGCGATCGGCGGTGAGACGCTTCATGCGGCGCACGATTCCCAGCGTCCACGAGGCCTGACCGTGCGGACGTATCGCGGCGAGGGTGTTGAGCGTCACGGCATTGGCGACGCTCATCGGCGCGATCAGTCGAAAACCGGTTTGCGAAACATCCTTCACTTCCCAGGGACCGCCCGGCGCCGCGAACGTCGCGAGGCGGCGTCGCGCCAGCTCGAGGCGCCGGTCGTACTCGTTGCGCGCATGTCCGAACACCGCGAGCTCCAGCGTGCCGCCGAAGCTGTCGCCGGGCTCGATCTGCGGCACCGGGTTGCGCTCCTCTTCCTTGAGATAGCCGGCGATCTTGGCGAAGCCGACGATGGCGTCGACCGTTCCGACCGCGGCCGTGCGCTCGCCGCGGCGCGCGAAAGGACGAAACTCCGGGTCGACCTGTGCGGCGAGCTTGTGCAGCAGGTTGAGCTGCTCCGTGCGCCGCGGCGTCTTGTCCGAGAGCGGCTGGCTCTTGATCTTCTGCTCGATCATCACGGCGTTTTGCATCAGCGTCGCGTGCAGCGTCCGCGTATCGAGAAACAGCACGCGGCCTTCGAGCGGCACTGCGGGGCGGCGGCGCAGGCCTTCGCGACTCGCGAAATCGACGTAGAACGACGTCACCGACGACGGCTCGAGGGTGAGCCGCAGCGGCGCGCACCACTCCGCGAGCTCGCTCGCGATCCACTCGAGATGCCGCGGCGTGAGATTGCCCGCGTTCATGAGCTGCAGCAGCAGCACGACGAGGAACTCGTGCTCGATGGTCGTCGTCACGCCACCCTTTGCGAGCGCGAGCGGCGTGCGCTCGATCTGACGCGAGCATGCGAGCGAGAAGAGGCCATGCAGCTCGGCCCATTTCGCCGGTATCCATTGCTCGAAGCGATAGAGGCGCGTCTTCGCGTCGAGGCCGAGGTGCAATACCTGCCGGCACACGAGCTCGGGCAGCAGCTGCTGCCACTTCGCGCTGTGCGCATGCACGGGCACGTCGCGCGCGAACGCCTGGTACGCCAGCAGGAAAGCCTGCGTCAGATCGAAGAGCGCGGACCACAGCTGATGCTCGATCTTCGAGCTGCGGTTGGCGTGCTCGATGTACTGGCTCGTCAGCTGCGCGCGCAGCGGCGCGGTGAGCGCGTCCAGCTCGAACACCGCCTCGAGCCGCGCCGGCGTGCGCCGTGCGGTGCGCTCGGCGATGCGTCCGAGCTCGGCCAGGACCTCGCCGTGCACCGCCAGCGGATCGCCCGCCGGGAAGGAGCTCAGCCAGCGGCCGACCGTCTTCGCGTCGGCGAGGGGGTCACGCGTCGATTTGCCGAAAGAGAACATGTACCTGACTTCACCCCGAGGGCGCGGCAAAGGGCCGCGTGCGCGCCGCGCCGGTCGGGGATGCGGCCGTCGGGGCGGCATCGACGAGCGTTGTTCGAGGATGCCGCGCATCATCGCCCAAACCGCGATGTCGCGGCAAGACGCAACGGATGCCGCTTGGCACATATCGTGCATGGTACGCTCCGTGCAGCACAGGTCCCTTCGGGGACCAAGGTGCCGGGTGAGACGGGGGTCATGCCGGTCGTGACGGCTATACTTGTGCAGGACAGCCTGCGCAGGGACACGTGACGCAAATCGCTCAAGGAACGACGTAGATGGGCATCCTGATCAAAGCTCCCACGCGCCGCCGAGAGGGCGGTCTCAACCCGGTCTCGGTCGCGGAAGGTTCGTCCGATCCATCGGGCGCGCTTCATATTCGCGAGGTGGTGCGCATTACTGGCCTGCGCCGCGAGCAGCTCTACATGTGGCAGCGCCGCTATGGCTTTCCGGCGCCGCTGCGCGATTCCTTCGGGGATCGTGTGTACCCGCCCGACCAGGTCGGGCGGCTCAAGCTGATCAAGCAGCTGTTGTCGGAAGGCTGGCGCGCCGGTGCCGTGGTGCCGCTCGCCGAGACGGCGTTGCAGTCGATGCTCGGGCTCACCGTGGCCGATGCTGCGCCGCTGCCGGCCGAGATCGACACGGCGGTGCGCCTCCTCGGCCAGCATCGCGTCGGCGAACTGCAGAATCATCTTTCGAAGCTGCTCGTCGGGCAGGGCCTGCGCAAGTTCCTCGAGCAGACCCTCATCCCGCTGAACGAAGCGGTGCACGAGCGGGTCGTGCGCGGCGAGATGCAGACGTATCAGGAGCTGCGCTTCGCCGACCTCTCGCAGCGGCTGCTGCGCGACGTGACGCGTCTCGTGCGACCCACGCGCGATTCGCGGCAGATCCTGCTCGCCACGCCGCCGAACGATCCGAACCAGTTGGGTCTCGCCATTCTGGAGCTGCTGCTGTACACGGAAGGCGCGAACTGCCTGACGCTCGGCGCCGGGGTACCGGCGCAGGAGATCGCCGGCGCGACCAAGGCATACAAGCCCGCGCTCGTGGTGCTTCTGTTCGATCGCGGGATCTCGGGCAAGATCGCGGGGCAGGAGATTCGCAGCCTGCGCCAGGCGCTGCCGGCGGACACGCCGCTCATCGTCAGCGGGCGCGCGGTGAACCTGCTCGCCAAGCCGATCGAGAACGCGCAGGCCGCCGCCGACTTCAACTCGGTCATGGCCCGCATGCGCGCACAGGGCCTGCTGTCGCAGCCGGCCAATGTCGCGCGCCTCGAGAACGTCGGCGAGGAGCCGCAGCGCGCGTAGTCGCGACGTGCCGCGCCGGCTTGCTCCGTGCGCGGCACGGCCTTACATTCGGGGCGTGGACGATCCCACGCCCCTTTCGTCTGTCCGGCCCCGGCCGCTGCTGCTGCGACGCGCCGCCTGGCACGCGCTCGGCATCGTCGTGGCGGCGATCGTGACCTGGCTCATCCTTCGCGGGTACCGCCAGCCCGAGTTCCTGCTGGATCTCGCCAACATGCGCCTTTGCTGAGCGCGCTTGGCTGTTTCGAGTTGTAACGCGGACGTTCCGCGCGGAAACCTCGCGACGGCCTGCGCTTTCCAAGCTCCATGCCGCATGCGCGGCGCACGGATTGGAACGCTCATGAATCACGTCGAGCACGCACGCGTGGCGCGCAGGTGCCTCGCCGTCGCGCTGGCAACGATGGCCGGTGCGGCGTGGGCCGCGCACGGCGGTGGCGGCGGCGGGGACAGCAGCATGAATCCCTTCACCGGCGACTCGTACGCCTACTTCCACGGCGGACACAACCTCGGTGAAGGCGCCATGATTCGTCCGGGCGGCACGCCGCCGCAAACGGGCTGGCAGCTCTATCCGTGGCGCGGGCGCGCGGCAAGCGATGCGCCGGTCGCTTCCGCGCCGACGACAGCCACGCCGCCCGCGGAGCGCCGCTACGTGCCCGCGCCGAGCGCCACGCCGCCCACTACGGCTCGTTGAGAAAATCCTCGAGCTTGCGCCGTTCCTTCTTGGTCGGCCGGCCGCGCGCGGTCGACACGGCGGCGCGCTGGGCGAGGGCCTGCGCGCGGGCGGCGGCGCTTTCCGACGTTTCGCGGTAGAGCTGCGCGGCGACCTGCGCGGAGCCGCGTTGCGCCGCAACGCCGGTCACCTCGACGCTCCAGGCGAGTCCCCCCTTGCGCACCTCGACCATGCTGCCGGTACCCACGAGCTGCGCGGGCTTCACGCGCTCGCCGTTGACGCGCACCTGGCCGTTATCGACCGCGCTCGACGCGAGCGTGCGCGTCTTGTAGAAGCGCGCGACCCACAGCCACTTGTCCACGCGCATGCGGTCGGCCGCCGCCGCCCGCACGTCCTTCTCAGCGGGACTCATCCG
The DNA here is from genome assembly GCA_035493035.1 of Casimicrobiaceae bacterium. Classification (GTDB taxonomy): domain Bacteria; phylum Pseudomonadota; class Gammaproteobacteria; order Burkholderiales; family Casimicrobiaceae; genus VBCG01. The sequence continues at coordinate 33,289 of DATJIS010000024.1, forward strand.
GCGCGGGCGGCGGCGCGTAGCTGCGCATCCACGCCGCCGTGGCGTGCGCATCGGCATAGGGCTCGGCGTCGAGCGCCGCGATGACGCGGGCGCGGTCGGCTGCAGGACGGTTCTGCGAGAGCTTGAACTTCGCGTCGATGCGCTTGATGCGAAGCCGAAACGCGACGATCGCGCTCACCAGCGCGTCACGCTCGCGCGCTGGCATGGCGAACTGCCACGGCGACTCGCGGCCGCTTTCGAAGCGCTGGATCAGCGCGTCGAGCACGCCGCGCGTCTCCACGGGATCCTCGATGATCTCGAGGACGCCGTGCGCGTGCACCGTCGCGTAGTTCCACGTGGGAACCGCTTTCGCCGGCTCGCCGTACCAGGACGGCGAGACGTAGGCGTGCGGCCCGTGGAAGATGGCGATCGACTCGGCGTCGCGGCTGCTCTGCCAGTGCGGGTTGGCGCGCGCGACGTGGCCGATCAGCGTGCCGTGCGGCTCGCAGTCGGAGACGAGCAGGAGCGGAACATGCGACACGCGCGGCTCGGGTGATGTCGGCGTGACCAGCGTCGCGAACGGATGATCGTGCATCAGCCGTGCGACGGCGGCGCGATCGCGGGCGTCGAAGAGCGACGGCGTGTAGAGGCTCATGGAGTCTCCCTGGACGGCGCGGCGAAGAGCGCCCGCGCGGCCGGTGCATCGAACACGTACTGGCGTCCACAATACTCGCATGTGACGTCGACGCGCCCGCTCTCGGCGAGCGCGGCCTCGACCTCCGCCGCGCCCGCGATGCGCAGGGCGTTCTCGGCGCGCGCGCGCGAGCACTTGCATTGGAACCGCGCGAGGCGCTCGGGAAATACGCGCAGGTCGTCGCGCGGAAACAGCGCCTGCAGCAGCGTCGTGGGCTCCCGCACCGCGAGGAGCGCGTCTTCCGCGCCGGTCACCGCATGCGCGGCGCGATCCCAGAGCGCGGTGTCCTCGTCGGTCGAGGCGGGCAGGCGCTGGAGGAGAATGCCGGCCGCCGCGCCGCTCGCCGTCACCAGCACGAGACGGCTGGGCAGCTGCTCGGACGTCGCGAGATAGTGCTCGATCGACGCCGCGATCGAGTCGCCTTCGAGCGCGACGATGCCTTGGTAGAGCGCCGCGCCGTCGCGCGGATCGAGCGTGATCGCAAGGCGAGCCTGCGACGGCTCGCCCGCGAGGGCGCGAAGCGATGCGTTCGCGCCGAGTGGCGAGACCGCTTCGTCGGACCATTGCGCCGCGCCGCGCAATCCCAGCGTGCCGTCGCATTCGACCACGAGCAGGCGCAGCGGGCCGTCGCCGCGCAGCTGGACGGTGAGGCTGCCATCGAGCTTCAGCGTCGCGGCCAGCAGCGCCGCCGCCGCGGTGAGCTCGGCGAGCGCGCGCGCGATCGCGGGCGGATAGCGGTGCGCGCCGAGCATCGTCCGCGTGGCATCGCGCAGATGCACCACGCTGCCGCGAATGGCGGCGCGCTCGAACACGAACGGCGTGAGCGCGTCGGCGCGAGCGCGCGTGTCCATGGCGTCGCGGACCCTAGTCGCGCCGCGCGAGCGGCAGCGTGTAGAGCGTCAGCGGCAGCGCGGAATTCTTGTCGAACATGGCACCCGCCTCGACGCCGGCCTTGGCCACGGCTTCGGGCGTGCGCAGGCGCGGATACAGCGCCTGCATCGCGCCCAGGGCGAACTCGCGTCCCGAGCCCGCGGCCCAGAACTGCGTGTACTCGAACACCTCGCGCATCGAGTACACCCCGAAGATGCCGTAGCCGTTGGCGATCAGCGCGGTGATCTGCGTCGACTCGTACGGGTCGTCCTCTTCCTCCTTGGGATTGAGGAAGTGCTGCTCCTTGAGGATCGGATGCAGCTTTCGGAACGTCTCGAAGATTCCCGACTTGGTGGAGAAGTCGAGGTCGGCGTGCTTCGCGAGCAGGCTCTCGAACACCAGCTGGTGCGCGGCGGATCCGCACAGCCCGATGTAGGTGTCGCGATGGCGCACGATCTTGTCGTACGTGCGATCGTGCTCGGCTGCGAGGCGCGTGTCGCCGAACGTCGTGAGCGAATCGGCGGCGATGGCGACGGAGTCGCCCTTGCGGACGACGACAAGCGTAGTCATGACGGGAGCAAAGCGAAGTTTGTACTCGCGCGCAACGCATGCCGCGAGCAGCAAGGGCGCAATTATACGGCACGCGCGGAATGCGCTTCAGGCCGCGAGCATCGACACCGGCGGAACGCGCGCGGAATCCCATGCGCGCGATGCGAACTGCCAGAACTCGGCGCAGGTGCGCGGCGTCGCGAGGGGAAGCGGCTGATCGAGAAACGTCCATGCCGCCATCAGCGCGCGCACCGGATCACCGCCGAGAGGCGGCGCGTCGGTCTGCTTCGACAGCTTGCGGCCATCGCGATCGATGGCGACCGGAACATGGAGATAGGACGGCGTCGCGAGTTCGAGCGCGCGCTGCAGGAATATCTGGCGCGGGGTCGACGAGAGCAGGTCCGCGCCGCGCACCACGTGCGTGATGCTCTGCGCGGCGTCGTCGACGACCACGGCGAGCTGATAGGCGATCCAGCCGTCGGCGCGCTTGATGACGAAGTCGCCGACGTCCTGCTGCAGCGATTGCGACTGCGGCCCCTGCACGCGGTCGACGAAGGCGATGCGCGCGGCCGGCACTTTCACCCGCACGCTGCGCTGCGTGCGGCGCGCGCGCGACGGCGCGATGCCCGCGCGGCACGTGCCGGGATAGACGCGCTCGCCGTCGCGCAACGGAGCGGTTTCGAGCTCGCGCCGCGTGCACGCGCATTCGTACACGAGATCCTGCGCGCGCAGGCGCGCGATCGCCGCTTCGTACAGCGGCGTGCGCTCCGATTGGCGCACGATGTCGCCGTCCCACGCGAAGCCGTGCTGCACGAGCGCGGAGACGATCGCGTCTTCGGCACCCGGCGCGCTGCGCGGCACGTCGACGTCCTCGATGCGCAGCAGCCACCGGCCTCCTGCAGCGCGCGCGTCGGTACAGCTCGCCACCGCCGCGACGAGCGAGCCGAAATGCAACGGTCCGGTGGGCGAGGGCGCGAAGCGCCCCAGATAGTGCGACAGGTCAGCGCGCGGGAACGGCGACGCTCACCGGCGTCAGCACCGGCTGCGACGAGTCGACCGGCATGCGGTAGCGCGTGAGGGCCGCCATCACCGCGCTGGGATAGTCGGGCTGGCCGACGCTCCCGTTGTAGCGGCCGAGGGCGCGGTAGAGATCGCCCTTCTCGATGCTGAGGTAGTGGCGCAGGATCGTGCAGCCGTAGCGCAGGTTCGTGCGCAGGTGGAAGAGGTTCTGCTGGCTGTTGCCGATGAGGCGCGTCCAGAACGGCATCACCTGCATGTATCCGCGCGCGTCCGCGCTGGACACGGCGTACTTGTGGAATCCGCTCTCGTGATGGATGACGGCGAGCACGAGCTCGGGATCCAGTCCCGCGCGCGTCGCTTCGTAATGCACCGTGGCGAGGAAGTCGTTGCGCTCGGCGGTCGACGGCAGGCGAGCCGCCAGTCGCGGCGACATGACCTCGATCCAGGCGCGCACGTCGCCGCGTTGCGCGTAGTTCGCCGGCGCCGGCATGTCGGATACGGCCGCGGCAAGCCCGGCCACCACGGACGGCGCGAGCGATTCCTCCACCTGCGCGCCGGCGTAGGCGCCGCGCGGGACGACGAAGGCGGCCGCGGCCGCCAGGCACAAGCAGAATAGCGCCGCGCGCGGGCGGCGATGGACGTGTTGCGTCATGCGTCAGGCGTGTTGAATCCGTTCCCGAAGGAAGCCGGCGATGGCATCGACCGGTATTGCAGTGGCGGCACTGTCGCGCCGCGCCTGGTACTCCACGTTGTTGTCCTTCAGCCCCCGCTCGCCGATGGTGACGCGATGCGGAATGCCGATCAGCTCGAGGTCAGCAAACATCACGCCAGGGCGCTCGCCTCGGTCGTCGAGGAGCACCTCGACGCCTGCCTGCACGAGCTCCTGGTACAGCCGGTCGGTAACCGACCGCACGGCGGCGCTGCGCTCGTACGCTACAGGCGCCAGGGCAACCGCGAACGGCGCCATGGCCGCGGGCCAGATGATGCCACGGGCGTCGTGATTTTGTTCGATCGCCGCGGCCACCACGCGAGTGACCCCGATGCCGTAGCAGCCCATCTGAATGACCTGCGACTGACCGGCAGCATCGAGGTAAGTTGCACCCATGGCCTTCGAGTACACGTCGCCCAGCGCGAACACGTGGCCGACCTCGATGCCGCGCACGATCTGCAGGGTGCCCTTGCCGTCCGGCGAGGGATCGCCGGCGACGACGTTTCGGATGTCGGCTACAAGATCGGGCTCGCGCACGTCGCGGCCGAAGTTCACGCCCCGCAGGTGGAAGTCCGCCTCGTTCGCCCCGCAGACGAAGTCGCTCATCACGGCGACCTCGCGGTCGACGATGAGCGGCATGTCGCCCGGCATGCCGACGGGACCGAGATACCCGGGCGCGCAGCCCGTGGCCTGCACGATCTCGGCTTCGCTGGCCCACCGCCAGCCGCCAAGATCGGGCAGCTTACCGATCTTGACTTCGTTGGCCATGCGATCGCCCCGAATGAGCAGCATCTGCACGCGGTCCTGCGCATGGACCATCAGGCACTTGACCGTGCGCGCGAGCGGCAGCCCCAGGAGCTCCGCGACGTCCTCGCACGTCGCCTTGCCGGGTGTGGGCACCTTCTGCATCGTTTCGGCCGGCGCGGCACGTGCCGTCGCGGGGGCGACAGCCTCGGCCTGCTCGACGTTCGCGGCGTAACCCGAATCGGGGCTGAAAGCGATCGCGTCCTCGCCCGATTCGGCGAGCACCTGGAATTCGTGCGACGCGAAGCCGCCGATCGCGCCCGTGTCCGCCTCGACCGCGCGAAAGCGCAGCCCGAGGCGCGTGAAGATGCGCTCGTAGGCGTCGTACATCGCGCGGTAGCTCTTCAGGGCGGCATCGCGATCAACGTCGAACGAGTACGCGTCCTTCATCAGGAACTCGCGGCTGCGCATGACGCCGAACCGCGGGCGTATCTCGTCGCGGAACTTGACCTGGATCTGGTAGAGGTTCACCGGCAGCTGGCGGTAGCTGCGGATGTCCTTGCGCACGATGTCGGTGACGACCTCCTCGTGCGTCGGTCCGAACAGGAAGTCGCGATCGTGGCGATCCTTGATCTTCAGGAGCAGCGGGCCGAACTTGTCCCAGCGGCCGGTTTCCTGCCACAGCTCGGCCGGCACGACGTGCGGAAAATACGATTCCTGCGCGCCGGCGCGATTCATCTCTTCGCGCACGATCTGCTCGACCTTGCGCAGCGTGCGGAGCCCCAGCGGCAGCCAGGAATAGCTGCCGGCGGTGACTTTCTTGATCATGCCCGCGCGAAGCATGAGCTGCTGGCTCACGACGTCGGCTTCGGCCGGCGCCTCCTTCTGCGTGACGAGATAGAACTGCGAAGCGCGCATGACGCCAGGGCCGTGGGTCAAAGGCGCGATCTTACCTTGGCACCCCTGCCCGAATGGGACAATGCGCCGCATGCTCGATCTCGCCGACCCGCGCGAATGGCCGTCGCTCGCGACCGCGCCAGCCGGCGCGGCTGCGCTGTATGCGCACGTCGACGCACGCTTGGCGGCGCAGGCCAGCCGCAGCGCGGACGCCGAGGACGGGCACATCGACGCGGCACTGATGCACGCCATCACGGCGCGCGACGGGTACGCGCTCGCCGCGCTGCTGGAAGCCGCGCCATCCGCCGCCGCGCATCGTCATCTGGCGCGCCGCCTCGCGGAGGTGGAGCGCACGGCGCTGCGCGCCGGCACGCTCGCCGTCGCGCTCTTCGCGATTCCCGTGGTCATCGTCGCCGCGCGCGAGAGCGAAGGCGATCCGGTCGAGCTACCCGGCACGCTGGCATCGCCGCACGCCGTGGCCGACCTGCTGCGCGAGCACGACGCCCTGCGCGGCAACGTGCAGTTCGCGCTGTCCCCGGCGATCGCGGGTCCCGAGTCGCTCGACGTGGCGCGGCTGCCGTCGCTGATCGCCCACGCCCACGCCGCCCTCGACGGCGCCGCGATCGAGCCGCTCGCGCTCTGCCCGCAGCCGGTGCGCGTCGAAGGCACCGCCGAAGGCGCGCACCTGCGATTCGTGGTGGGTTCCGCGCTGTGCGGTCCTGACGCCGAGCCGTTCGAGGCGCGCGAGGAGCCGTGGAGCATGGCGCTCGCGCGCGCGCTGTCACGCGCTCTGGTCGTTCCCGGCGTCACCGTGCTGGCCTTGCCACGCCCGCCGCAACGCCTGACGAGCGCGCTGGCATCGGGACGCCTCGCGCAACGGGACGTCGCGCTCCAGCTCTTCATCGGCAACGCGCTGCGCCGGCTTCGATCACGCGTGGGCGAGCCCATCGTCGTGCTGAGCGCGCATCGCGCGCCCGACGCACCGGCCGGCGGCGAGCTGCGGATCGCGCTGTCGTCGCCGTTCGCGCCGCGCGAGGCGCAGGGTTTTCGCTATCCCTTGCAGCGTTACGAGCGCGTGCCCGACGCGGTCGCGAGCATCGCCACGCTGCTCGCCGATTGCCGTGTGGCGGACGTGCGGATGGTGGCCGCCGTGCTGCCCGACCGCGACGCCGCCACGGGCGTGCTGCGATTCGGCCAGCCGCAGGAGGCGGCCCCGGCGGATGCGCTGCGGTGAGCCGCCGCGATGCGGAATCGATCGTGCGACGGCGCCGTCGCTTCACGCCGCTTGACGCGGCCGACGCCGCTCACGTGCTGCTCGACCTTCGGATCGCCGTAGTACTCGATGCTGCCGGCGCCGGAGATCGACGCGTTCAGCGTCTGCGCGACGCGCACGACGACGTGGCCAACGCCGCTCACGTCGATGCGGGCGCGCTCGCTCGCGAGGTCCTGCGCCTCGTACTCCGCGGCGCCGGAGATCGAGACGCGTTGCTCGGTCGCCTCGCCCGCGAGCCGGGCCTTGAGCGCGCCGTCTCCACTGATGCGCAGCAGCTCGGTGGAGAGTCCGTCGAGGCGCACCGAACTGCCGCCCGACGCCGCGATGCTGAGCGCGCGCGTCTGCAATCCCGACGCGGTCAGCCGCACCGCGCCCGACAGCGCGATGGCGTCGACGTCGCGATACGTGACGGTGACGCGCACGCTGCCGCCGCCGCCGCGACCGATCAACGCATTCCACCAGCGCCGGGTCTCGCGCGCGCTGACGTGCAGCGTGCCGTCGCGCACGTTGGCGCTGACGCGCGCGCCACGCGCCGGCGCCTCGATGCTCACGTGCTCTGCATTGCCGCGCTGGAGCACCACGTCGGCGGCGCCACTGACGCTCACCTTATGGAACGGCTCGACGTCGCGGTCGACGCTGGCGCCTTCGGAGGCGGGCGGCGCTCGTCCGAGGGTCCACCAGGTGAGGGCCAGGGCGATCACGAGCGCGATCGCCAGCAGGAGGGGCAGCGCGTAGCGGGGCATCGTCGCTCCGGAGTCGACCCGCGTTAGACGCGGCGAGCGGCGCGTCCGGATTCGGGTGCCCGCGCTACCAAATGGCGTACGCTTGACAGGGATCGAGCTGCTCGCATACCGTATACCGAATTCAATAAGAGGAGCGCCCGTGGAGCCTGCCCCGGACCGCATCCGGGTGGTCATCGCCAAAGTCGGCCTCGACGGTCACGATCGCGGCGTCAAGATCGTCGCACGCACGTTGCGTGACGCCGGCATGGACGTCATCTACACCGGCCTGCATCGTACGCCGGATGAGGTGGTCGAGGCCGCCGTGCAGGAGGACGCCGACGTGATCGGCGTGAGCATCCTCTCGGGGGCTCACATGACGGTGTTCCCGCGCATCATGGAAGCGCTGAGGCAGCGGGGCGCCGACGACATCCTCGTCGTCGGCGGAGGCGTGATCCCGGACGAAGACCTGCCGAAGCTGAAGGCCGTCGGGGTGCGCGAGATCATGCTGCAGGACACGCCGCCCGAGTCCATCGTCGCCATGATCCGGCGCATCGTCACCGAGCGCGGTCCGCGCTGAGCGCATGGAGCAGTGGAGCTTCCCGCCGCGCTACGACGGCGACTACGCGCCGCCGGCGCGGTCGCGTTACTGGTTTCCGCGGCGCGAGACGATGCCGCCTGCCGAGCGCGAGCGCGCGATCCTGCAGCGCCTGAAGGAAGTGACCCGGTACGCCTGGGATCACGCGCCGTTCTACCGGCGCAAATGGGACGAGGCGGGCTTCCATCCGGACCAGCTGCGCTCGCTCGAGGACTTCGAGAGCAGGGTGCCGGTCATCACCAAGAAGGATCTGCGCGAGGCGCAGGCGCGCACGCCCCCGTTCGGCGATTACCTGTGCGTGCCGGAAAACGACGTCCACCACATCCACGGCACCTCGGGCACCACGGGGCGGCCGACCGCGTTCGGCATCTCGCGCGTCGACTGGGATGCGATCGCCAACGCGCACGCCCGCATCCTGTGGGGCATGGGCGTGCGGCCGGGCGACACGGTGTTCATCGCCGCGATCTTCAGCCTCTACATGGGCTCGTGGGGCGCGCTCGCCGGTGTCGAGCGCCTGCGCGCGAAAGCGTTTCCCTTCGGCGCAGGCGCATCGGGCATGACGGCGCGCGCGGCGATGTGGCTCGATCTCATGAAACCGCAGGCGTTCTACGGCACGCCGTCGTTCGCCATCCACCTCGCGGAAGTCGCGCGCGCGGAGGGCTACGAGCCGCGCCGCTTCGGCTTGCGCACGCTGTTCTTCTCCGGCGAGCCGGGCGCCTCGGTGCCGGCCGTGCGCGATCGCATCGCGCGGGCGTACGACGCGCACGTGATCGATTGCGGGTCGATGGCGGAGATGACGCCGTTCATGAACCTGGCGGGGTCTGCCGAGACCGACGGTATGCTCCTGTGGCAGGACATCGTCTACACCGAAGTGTGCGACCCGCGCACGTTTCATCGCGTGCCGTACGGGCAGCGCGGAACGCCGGTCTACACGCATCTCGAGCGCCTGTCGCAGCCGATGATCCGGCTCGTGTCCGGCGACCTCACGCTGTGGGAGGACGAGCCCAACGCCTGCGGGCGCACCTATCCGCGCCTGCCGCACGGCGTCTTCGGGCGCATCGACGACATGTTCACGATCCGCGGCGAGAACGTGTACCCGAGCGAGGTCGACGCGGTGGTGAACCAGCTCGCGGGCTACGGCGGCGAGCACCGTATCGTCATCACGCGCGACGGCGCAATGGACGAGCTCCTGATCCGCATCGAAGCCGACGCGACGGCGTTCGTGATGCCCGGCACCATGCGCGACGAGGCGCAGCGGCAGCTGCTGCGCGTGCTCGGGCTGCGCGCAAAGGTCGAGGTCGTGCCGCCCGGCACGTTTCCGCGCACCGACTTCAAGGCGCGCCGGGTGATCGACGATCGCGAAGTGTTCCGCGAGATGAACGCGCGCCTCGGAGGCTGACGCCGTGGCGTACCTGCCATCGCAGGATCTCGTGGAGGGCGTGCTCGGCGGTGACGTGCGCGCCATCGCGCGGCTCCTCACGCGCGCCGAATCCGGCACCGCCGAGGCGCGCCCCGCGCTCGATGCGCTGTTCGCGCGCGCCGGCCGTGCGCACGTCGTCGGTATCACGGGCGTACCGGGCAGCGGCAAGTCGACGCTGGTCGCGAAGCTGGCCGCCGCGATTCGCGCGTCGGGGCGCAAGGTCGGCATCGTCGCGATCGATCCGTCGAGCCCGTTCTCCGGCGGCTCGATCCTCGGCGACCGCATCCGCATGGGCGATCTCGCGGGCGACCCGGGTGTGTTCGTCCGCAGCATGGCGACGCGCGGCTCGCTGGGCGGCCTCGCGCGCGGCACGCTGGAAGCGGTCGACGTGCTCGACGCCGCCGGCTTCGACATCGTGCTGATCGAGACGGTCGGGGTCGGGCAGGACGAAGTCGACGTAGCGCGCGCCGCGCACTCGACGGTGGTCGTATCCGCGCCGGGACTCGGCGACGACATCCAGGCCATCAAGGCGGGCATCCTGGAAATCGCCGACGTGCACGTGGTCAGCAAGTGCGACAGGCCCGACGCGAACAGGACCATCGCCGATCTCAAGGGCATGCTGTCGATGGGCCTCCGCGCCGGCATGAACGGCGCCTGGCGCGCGCCGGTCGTCGCGACGAGCTCGCTGCGCGGCGAAGGTGTCGACGACGTGCTCGGCGCCATCGACCGTCATCGCGAGTGGCTCGCGCAAAGCGGCGAGATGGAGCGGCGCCGCGCGCAGATCGCGCTGCGCCGCCTGCTGCGGGCCGGTGAGGAGCTGCTGCGCGACCGCTTCGAGCGCGAGCGCGACTCGCATATCCAATCACTGCTCGACGAGATGCAGCGGCGCACGTTGTCGCCGCATTCGGCCGCGCTGCGGCTGCTCGGCGAGCTTGGAGAAGCGTCATGAACGATCCTGCATTCCGCGGCAAGTCGGCGTTCGATCCGGCGGCGCTGGAGCGGCTCGCGGACGAAACCGCGCAATGGGAGCAGGGCGAGGTCGCGCGGTTCATCGCGCGCGCGCCCGAGCGCAAGGCGGAGTTCCGCACGCTCGGCGGCTTTCCGCTCAAGCGCACGTATACGGCGCTCGACGTGGCCCACACGCCGCTCGAGGACATCGGCCTTCCGGGCCGGTATCCCTTCACGCGCGGGCCGTACCCGACGATGTATCGAGGCCGCTTCTGGACGATGCGCCAGATCGCGGGCTTCGGCACCGCGGAGGACACGAACCAGCGTTTCAAGTACCTCATCGCCAACGGCCAGACCGGGCTGTCGACCGATTTCGACATGCCGACGCTCATGGGCTACGACAGCGACCACCCCATGAGCGAGGGCGAGGTGGGCCGCGAAGGCGTCGCCATCGACACGCTCGCCGACATGGAGCACCTGTTCGACGGCATCGACCTCGAGAAGACGTCCGTTTCGATGACCATCAACCCGAGCGCCTGGATACTCCTCGCCATGTACGTCGCGCTCGCGCAGAAGCGCGGCTACGACCTCCACAGGCTGTCGGGCACGATCCAGGCCGACATCCTGAAGGAATACCAGGCGCAGAAGGAATGGATCTTTCCCATCGCGCCGTCGGTGCGCATCGTGCGCGACTGCATCACGTACTGCGCGCGCAACATGAAGCGGTACAACCCGATCAATATCTCGGGCTATCACATCTCCGAGGCGGGCAGCTCGCCGCTCGACGAGGTCGCCTTCACCATGTGCAACCTGATCGCCTACGTGGAGGAGGTGCGGAAGACCGGGATGCACGTCGACGAGTTCGCGCCGCGGCTCGCATTCTTCTACGTGTGCCAATCGGATTTCTTCGAGGAGATCGCGAAATTCCGCGCGGTGCGCCGCGTCTACGCCAAGGTGATGAAGGAGCGCTTCGGCGCGAAGAACCCGGACTCGATGCGGCTGCGCTTCCATTGCCAGACCGCGGCCGCTTCGCTCACCAAGCCGCAGTACCAGATCAACGTCGTGCGCACCGGGCTCCAGGCGCTGGCTGCCGTGCTCGGCGGCGCGCAAAGCCTGCATACCAACGGGATGGACGAGGCGTTCGCGATCCCGACCGAAGAGGCCATGCGCATCGCGCTGCGCACCCAGCAGATCGTGGCGGACGAATCGGGCGTTGCCGACGTGGTGGATCCGCTCGGCGGCTCGTACTTCGTCGAGAGCCTGACCACGCAGTACGAGCGCGAGATCTTCAACGTCATCGACTACGTCGACCAGAACGGCGGCACGGTGAAGCTCACCGAGGAGGGCTGGTTCCAGCGCCGCATCGCGGATTTCGCCTACGAGACGGCGCTGCGCAAGGCGAGCGGGGAGAAGCCCGTCATCGGCGTGAACAAGTACGTGATGCCCGACGAAGCGTTCGACATCGAGCTGCACCCCTACGATGCGTCGACCGCGCAGCGGCAGATCGACCGGCTCGAGCGCGTGCGCCGCGAGCGCGACAATGCCCGCGTGCAGTCGCTGCTCGACAAGCTGGTCGCGGTCGCGCGCGACGACTCCGCGAACATCATGCCGGTGACGGTGGATCTGGTCGCGGCGGGTGCGACGATGGGCGACATCGTCGAGAAGCTCAAGAGCCTGTGGGGCACCTACCGCGAGAAGCCGGTGTTCTAGACTTGCAGCGATGAAGCTCGCGTACCTCCACCACACCGTCGCGCTCGAAGGCGAGCACGACATCGCACCCGGCGCCGCAGTGATCGGCCGCCTCACCGCCGGACGAAATCTCGTCCTGCGGCCGTTCGCCACGCTGCGCGCGGACGGGGAGACGATCCGCGTGGGTCGCAACGCGTTCTTCGGCGAGCGCGCGAGCGTTCACATCGTCGATGGGATCCTCGGCACGACGATCGGGCACGACGTCACGGTAGGACGCTTCGGTCTCGTGCATGCGTGCACCGTCGGTGACGGCTGCGTCGTCGGCGAGAGCGCGGCGATCCTCGACGGCGCCTCGGTGGGCGACCATGCCGTCGTCGCGGCGGACAGCGTCGTCACCCCGCGCAAGAATCTTCCCGGCGGATGGCTTTACCAAGGCGCGCCGGCGAAGCCGGTGCGCGAGATCGCGCGCGACGAGATCGCGGGCCTTGCACGCAGCATTCGCGACGGGCGGCCCCACGCGCTCGTCGCGGCGCAGGTGCTGCCGCCGCTCGGGATGGAAAGCTTCCTGCCGCACGGCGCGACCGGCGGTCCCTTCCACGCGTTCGGCGAGCGCTTGCCGCGCGTGGACGATGCGTACGTGGCGCCGACCTCGGTGCTGGTCGGCGACGTCGAGCTCGAGCCCGACGCCGGCGTGTACTTCGGCTGCGCGCTGGTCGCACGGGGCGCGTGCATTCGCGTCGGCGCGCGCACGAACATCCAGGACAACACGGTGATGGAGACCGACGCCGCGCGCGGCGACATCGTCGTGGGGAAGGGCGTCACGGTCGGGCACAACGTGCAGCTCGGCGCCGCTCGCATCGGCGACGATGCGCTCATCGGCATGGCGTCGCGGGTGGGCGATGGCGTGGTCGTCGAGCCCGCCGGCTGCATCGCCGCCGGCGCCTGGGTCAGCGCCGGCACCGTCGTGCGCGCCGGATGGTTGTGGGCCGGCCGTCCGGCGCGCGCATTCCGGCACGTGAGCGATGCGGAGCGCGAGCAATTCGCACGCGGCCGGGACGTCTACATCGGTTATGGCGCCGCGTACCGCGGCGCTGGCATCACTCCAGCCGTCTCGCCGTCGGCGACGGCGCGCCCGAAGAGCGGGTGAGCGGCGCGCCAGCCGCGGCATTCGGCTCGGCCGGCAGCACGACCTGCACGTTCACCGCCGCATGCGTGAGATGCGCACGCACCAGCGCGGCCGCGTTCGCGCCGTCGCGCGCCGCGAGCGCGCGCTGGATGTGCGCGTGCTCGGTCCAGATGGCCTTGCGGTATTCGCGATGCTGCAGCACCTCGCGCATCGCCCGTCGAAGGTGATGCCACAGCCCGCCCATGGTGTCGACGAACAGGCCGTTGCCGGACAGCTCGTACAGGTAGATGTGGAACCGCATGTCGGCGTCGATCAGCTGCGCCAGCGAGCCTTCGCGCACGGCATGCTGGCCCGCGGCGATCAGCGCGTCGCCTCGCGCGAGCTCGTCCGGGGTGGCGTGCGCTGCGGCCAGCGTGGCGGCGAGCGGCTCGAGTCCCAGCCGCAGCTCGTAGATCCATCGCATGAATTCGCCGTCGAGCGGCGCCACCATCAAGCCGCGCTTGCCCGCGTCGACCAGGAACTTCTGCTGCTTCAGCAGCAGGAGCGCCTGACCGACCGGCTGCCGCGACACCGCCAGCTTCTGCGCGACGGATTCCTGCGTGAGACGCTCTCCCGGCATGAGGCGGCCCTCGATGATCGCGTCGAGGATCGCGCGATAGGCCTGCTCCACCATCGTCGGTTGCGGTGTGAGCGTCTCCATGTCCCGATCAGCGCTGCGACGTGAGGCTGAAGTCGCCGTACCAGGCTTGCGCGCGCTCGCCGGTGTTGTCGGTGTCGGTCAGGACGCCGAGCGACAAGAGCTTCTGCGGCTCCTCCTTGAACGCGCGCTTGTAGTCCTCCACGACGTTGCGCACGAACGTCTGCCACGTGCCCACGGCGGCGCCGCTGTCGACGACGATCATCTGGATGCGCCGCGTGTGCGGGTTGGCGACAACCGTTCCCACGGGCAGCTTCTGCGAGAAGATATACATCAGGGTCGCGTAGGGCAGCGGCTTGCCCGAGAGGTTCTCGCTCAGCTGGTTGACCGCGCGGTCGGACAGCGGGAGCTTCGAGCGGTCGCCGTCGAATTCGAGCACGACGCGGGCGGGCGAGTCCTCTTTCTGCGCGGCCGACGGATCGGCGCTCGCGATCGGCGCGGCGACCTTCCATCGCCAGTGCAGCCAGGGCGTGTCGGTCAGCGCTGCGTTCACGGGATGACCGAGCGCGCTCGCCGCGGAATCCGCCTGCGCGTACAGCACCACCGTGCCACCGTCGTCGACCAGCGAGTATCGCGTCGGCGTCTTGCGGTCGTTGATCTTCACGCCCGCCCAGGGTGCGGGGATCGCGCCGCCCGCCCCCGCCGCTGAGAACGGCGTGATCGCGACGCCACCGTCCTTGCCCGTGCCGGCGCAGCATTCGCCGCCGAGCGCAGGCGCGGCGCCGAGCGCCAGCACGAGGCAGAGGAAGAGCCGGGCCGCCCCGGCGCGCTCGTCGAGTCGCGCGGCGCGCCGGTATAGACTGCGCGCCATGAGCCTCGATCGCGTGCCCGCAGGGCGGGACGTTCCGAACGACTGCAATGTCGTCATCGAGATCCCCATGCACGGTGAACCGATCAAGTATGAAGTGGACAAGGAGACGGGCGCGGTGTTCGTCGACCGCTTCATGTCCACGGCGATGCATTATCCCTGCAACTACGGCTACATTCCGCAGACGCTGTCCGACGACGGCGATCCGTGCGACGTGCTCGTGCTCTCGCCCGTTGCGCTCATCACCGGCGTGGTCGTGCGCTGCCGCCCGATCGGCATGCTGAAGATGGACGACGAAGCCGGCGGCGACGCCAAGATCCTCGCGGTGCCGATCGACAAGCTGTCGTCACTGTACCGGACGATCCAGTCCCCGCGCGACTTTCCCGAGGTCCAGCTGTCGCAGATCGCGCACTTCTTCGAGCACTACAAGGACCTCGAGCCGGGCAAATGGGTGCGTCTCGCCGGCTGGGTCGGTCCCGACGAAGCGAAGCGCGAGATCCTCGAGAGCGTTGCGCGTCATCGCGACGCGCACCCGCCGCCGAGGTCTTGACGCGCCGCCTGACGGCGTCCGCTTTCCCGCTTTCCCCGGCGTACCCGACACGGTGGGCGCGGGTGGTCATGCCGCCGCCGTCAACCTCCCGTCCGACGCCGCGAGCGCGACGCGCCTCCCGGCGCGTGCGAGGTCGGGTGCGCGTGCGAGCACGCGATAGTCCCGCGCGGTGCCGACGCACGCCACGCAGAATCGCATCCACGGGCTCGCGTCGTGCAGGGGGCGAAACGATGCGCCCGGCGCCAGACGCAATCCCTCGCGCCGGGCGCCTTCGGCGATCCACAGCGAGTCGTCGACCGCGGGATGGCGCGCCCACAGGAACATGCCGGCATCGGGCATGCAGGCGAGCGCCCAGCCCGCGCGCTCCAGCTCCTGCGCCATCCGCGAGCGGCGCACGTCGAGGCGCTCGCGTATGCGCGCCACGTGCTTGCGGTAGTGGCCGCCCACGAGCATGGCGTGCACGACGCGCTCGGCGAAGGCCGGCGTCGTGAGGCCCGTCAGCAGCTTGAGGCGTGCGAGCGCGTCGATCGCGTCGGGCTGGCCGATCACGAACCCGGACCGCAGGCTCGCCGACAGCGTCTTGCTGAAGCTGCCGATGTAGAACGTGCGCTCCAGTCGATCGAGCGCGCACAGCCGCGGCGGCGCGCTCGTCGCGAGATCGGAGAAGATGTCGTCCTCGATCACGTAGAAGCGATGCTGCGCGGCGAGCTGGAGCAGACGGTGGCCGACGTCCGGCTGGATGTGCGTGCACGTCGGGTTGTTCAGCACCGACGTCGTGAAATACGCGCGCGGCCGATGCTCGTGCGCGAGGCGCGCCAGCGTATCGAGATCGGGCCCGTCCAGGCCGCGTGGCACGGGCAGCAGGCGCGCACCCGCGAGGCGCAGATGACCGAACAGGTTGTAGTAACCCGGGTCGTCCACCAGCACGGCGTCGCCGGGGCTCACGAGATAGCGGATGAGCAGGTCGAACGCATGCGTCGCGCCGTTGGTGAGCAGCACCTGATCGTTCGCGACCGCGAGACCGAGCTCGCCGACTCGGCGTGCGATCACGTCGCGAAGCGGCGCGTAGCCGAGCTTCGTGCCGAAGTCGGTGAGCTCGTGACCCTGGCTCGCCGCGATGCGTGCGTGGCGCCGTATCCCGGACTCTTCCTGCCAGTCGTTCGGCAGGCAGCCACCCGCGAAAAGCCGATCCTGCGCGAACATCGCGCGCGCGTCGTCGTCGCACATCCCCGCGATGAGGTTGGCCACGTCGACGGCTCGCTCGAGGCTCCCCGTGCGCTCCGCGGCGGTCTCCGGCAGCGTGCGCGCCGCGACATAGAACCCAGAGCCGCGTCGGGACTCGACGTGACCCGACGCGACCAGGCGGTCGTACGCTTCGACGACGGTGAAGCGGCTCACCTGCTGCTGCGCTGCCAGCGCGCGGATCGATGGCAGCCGCGTCCCGGGGCGCAGCAGCCTGCCCTCGATGTGCTGGCGCACGCCGGTCACGAGCTGCTCGACGAGGGGCTCCGGCGAGCCGGGAGCGAGGCGCACGTTCAGCATGGGTGGACCGGTCGACGGACCATAACAGTCTCCGCGGGACGGCGAAAAGTGTATCTGAGCTGCGCGACAACTGTCCGTTACTGTACAGGTAGCCGCCAAGACGGCGCAAATGCCCGCCATGTCGCCCCGACTGCTTCTCCTCGCCTCCCTGCTGTGCGTCGCATGCGCGGCTCCGCCGCGCCCGCCGGACGCCCTCGTCGCGCGCGACGCGGACAGCGGAGTGATGGCGATTTCGGCGGTCGGTGCACGCAACGTGAAGGTGCTCTACGTGCGACCGCCGTCGATCGTGCTGCTGCGCGAGGTGTTCGTGCCGGAGGGCGAGCACGTGACGGGCGTGCACTTCAGCGGCGCCGCCGGCGCGTTGATCGTCGACACCGACCTCGAGCGCTTCGCGCTCGACACGCACACCTGGCGCCTGGCGCAGCTTCGCCAGGAAGCGCGCGACATCGCGTCGAGCGGACGTGCCCGACGGCGCGGTTGACGCCGCCGTCGGGATGACACCCGGCGCACGCGGCGAGCCGAGGCTCGCCCGCGCGTTCCCGTCGCTCTTCGTTGTGCTGTGGAGCACCGGCTTCATCGCCGCGAAGTACGGGATGCCGTATGCGCCACCGCTGACCTTCCTGCTATGGCGTTTCGCGCTCGTGGCCGCGCTGATGACGGCAGTGGCGCTCCTCACGCGCGCGCGATGGCCGCATCGTCGCGAAGTGGCGCATCTCGCCATCGCGGCGTCGATGGTCCACGGCGCGTATCTGGGTGGCGTGTGGATCGCCATCAAGCACGGCATGGCTGCCGGCACGAGCGCGATGATCGTGGGCCTGCAGCCGCTGCTCACGGTGCTCATCGCGCGGCTGTGGCTGCGCGAGCGCGTGCTCGCGCGGCAATGGCTCGGCCTTGCGCTGGGCCTCATCGGCGTGTTCCTCGTCGTGCGGCACAAGGTCGCGTTTACCGGCGACGCGAGCGGCCTCTTGCCGGTCGCTGTCGCGTTGCTCGGCATCAGCGTCGGCACGCTGTACCAGAAGCGTCATTGCGCGCACGTCGACCTTCGCAGCGGCGCGGTGGTCCAGTTCGCGGCCTGCACGCTGCTGTTCATTCCGCTCGCATTGCTCGAGCACGAGCCGATCCAGTGGACGATGCCTTTCGTGTTCGCGCTCGGCTGGTCGGTGATCGTGCTCTCGGTCGGCGCGATCAGCCTGCTCTATTGGCTGTTGCGCCAGGGCGCGTCCGTGCACGTCGCGCGACTCTTCTACCTGGTGCCGCCGGTCACGGCGCTCATGGCGTATGCGTTCTTCGGCGAAGCGCTGGACGCGGTCGCGATCGCCGGCATGCTGCTGATCGCGTCGGGCGTCGCGATGGCGCGGCCGTCGACGCGCTGACGCGTTGGCAAAGAAGATTGGCGGCGGCGACGACGGTATCCGGCGTCAATCCGGCCGACGGTTCATGCGGCTGTCGCCGCCGTCACGAGGCGCGTGCCCGCGATGCGGTCATGGAGGAACTGGCGTTCGCGATCGATGAACGCCCATAGGAAGCCCAGGGCGACGAGCCACGTCGCATGCGCGCCCCAGCCCAGCGGTCGAAGAATCAGGTAGGCGATCACCGCGATCGCCGGCCCGATCCACGCGCCGAGATAGCGCGCGAGCGCCTGGCGCGTCGAAACGATCGCGCCGCGCCGATCGACGACGCGCAGGCGCCACGTCTTCTGCGCGAGCGTCGCGCGTCCGCCGGTCCAGCTCCACGCGAAGTACGCCGCCAGCACACCGAACACGACGAAGAACAATCCCGCGCGTGCAGGAAGCGCAGGGATCGACAATGGCTCGCGCCCCGGCGCGGCGTGCGGCGAGACCAGCGGCAGCATCGCGAAACCGATCACGAACACCACCGCGGTGACGAGCAGCGCTTCGTACGCCAGCGCCGCGAGGCGCCGCGGCAGGCCCGCGAGCGGATCGGTCACTGTCCCTGGGAATGGGGACGCGACGGCGAGCCCGGCCGCGCGTTTCCGCGCGTCGCTGGCGGCGGGGCGGGCCGCGAGGCGAGCTCTTCCTTCCGCTCGGGCGGCAGCGTCTGATACTGCTGCCACTTCTGCCGCACTTCGTCCTTCTGGTCGGGCGGAAGCTGCCGCAGCGACTTGTAGCGCTCGCGCACGGCCTGCCGCTCGGCCGGCGTCAGCTGCGACCACGAGCGCATCTGCGAGTGAATCCGCTGCTGCTGATCCGGCGGCATGGAGGGAAAGCGCTGCGCGATGCCGCGCCACTTCTGCCGTCGCTGCGCATCGAGCCGATCCCAGTCCGATTGCAGTGGCGCGAGAATCTGCCGCTCCTGCGGCGACAGCTCATTCCAGGACGGCGATCGCAGCGCGATCTGGGCCGACGCGGCCGCCGGGATGCCGGCGGCGAGCACGAGCGCGAGCGTCAACGATCGGAGTCGGCCTTGAGCCAATTCAGGAATCCACGGTCCAGATAGGCGTCGATGGGAAGATCGGAAGTCAGGATCTGCATGTCGAGATCCTGTAGATCCTGCACCTGCTGGAACGCGTTCCACTGCTGCCAGCCGAACGCCGCCGCGGCGATGATCAGCAGCACGCCGAGCAGCCGCACAGGCGTGTTGACCCAGGGACGGATGCGTCGCGTGGGTCCCATGCCGGCAAGCGCGGGCGCCGCGGCGAGTTGCTCGGCGGACGACGGCTGCAGCCGCGCGATCGCGCGGGCGCGCGCCTGCTGCAGGCGATACGCAGTTCCTTCGCGCAGGCCGGCTGTGCCGTGGTCCAGGTAAGCCGTTATTTTGTCGGCGATTTGCTTTTCGGTCGTCATAGGTGCACCCCTTTGGCCGCAAGCATTTCGGCCAAAGCACGAACGGCCCGGGAGCAGTGCGTCTTGACGCTGCCCTCCGAGCAACCCATTGCGGCAGCGGCTTCCGCCACGTCGAGTTCTTCCCAGTAACGCAGCAGAAATGCCTCGCGTTGACGTGCCGGCAGGCGCGCGATCGCCTGCTCGATGAGGCGCACGGTCTCGCCCTGTTCCAGCTGCGCGGCGGGATCGGCGGCGAGCGACGAATCGGATCGCGCCGGCAGCGTTTCGAGCGGATCGTACTCCTCGTCCCTTTCGTCTTTCTGTCCGAGGGCGGACAGCACGGTCGTCCACGTCGACCGCACCTTCTGGCGACGGAAATGGTCGTGGATGGTGTTCTGAAGGATCCTCTGGAACAGCAGCGGCAGCTCGCCGGGCGGTTTGCCGGCGTATTTCTCGGTGAGCTTCAGCATGGCGTCCTGCACGATGTCCAGCGCCGCGTCCTCGTCTCGCACGGCGAACATCGCCTGCTTGAAGGCGCGACGCTCCACATCGGCGAGGAACGCGGAGATTTCTTGAGCGGAAGCCAGTTTCGACGCCGGTTCGGGATTCGGCCCGGATTATAGGCAGAAAGGTACCGGCAAGCCGGGCGGGTGCGGCTCGATCGCCATTGTGCAGTGAAGCAATCGCCCGCTTGACCCGTCGATGCCTTTGCCGGTAATGTCCCGGTGTGCGGACCGTGCGGTCCGGATGCTGTACTGCAACAGCGGCCGTAAAGCTCCCTCTGGCGACGCCACAAGCGTCGAGGAGTCTCCCTCGGAGCAGGCCGGTTTGCCCGATTCGCGGCTTTCTACCCGATCCGAGCCCGGTTGGTGCGGCAACACGCGCGCCCGGCAAATCGCTTCACGCCCCGTGCGCGATGCGACGGGGCTCATCGCTACTCTCGACAGGCGGGTGTCATGCAACTCACCGGTGCGGAAATCCTGATCCGTTGCCTCCAGGAGGAAGGCGTCGAGTACGTCTTCGGCTACCCGGGCGGCGCAGTCCTCAACATCTACGACGAGCTCTTCAAGCAGGAGAGGGTCAAGCACGTCCTGGTGCGCCACGAACAGGGCGCGGTTCACGCGGCCGACGGTTACTCGCGCTCGTCGCAGAAGATCGGGGTGGCGCTCGTCACGTCCGGACCGGGCGTGACCAACGCCGTCACCGGCATCGCCACCGCGTACATGGATTCCATCCCCATGGTCGTCATCACCGGGCAGGTGCCGACGGCGGCGATCGGACAGGACGCATTCCAGGAATGCGACACCGTCGGCATCACCCGGCCCTGCGTCAAGCACAACTTCCTCGTGAAGGACGTGAAGGACCTGGCGGTGACGATCAAGAAGGCCTTCTACCTCGCGGGCACCGGACGTCCCGGTCCCGTCGTGGTCGACGTGCCGAAGGACGTGACGCAGGCCACGGCCGAGTTCGCGTATCCCAAGACCGTGTCGCTGCGCTCGTACAACCCGGTCACGAAGGGACATGCGGGGCAGATCAAGAAGGCCGTGCAGCTGCTGCTGGAGGCGAAGCGGCCGATGATCTACACCGGCGGCGGGGTCATCCTCAACAACGCATCGTCGCAGCTCACGCGGCTCGTGCGCCTGCTCGGCTACCCGTGCACGAACACGCTGATGGGCCTCGGCGGCTTTCCCGCCACCGATCCGCAGTTCACCGGCATGCTCGGCATGCACGGTACGTACGAGTCGAACATGGCGATGCAGAACTGCGACGTGCTCTTCGCCGTCGGCGCCCGGTTCGACGATCGCGTGATCGGCGACCCTGCGCATTTCTACCGTGCCGATCGGCGGATCATCCACATCGACATCGATCCGTCGTCGATCTCCAAGCGCGTGAAGGTCGACGTGCCGATCGTCGGGTACGTCGGCGACGTGCTCGAGGAGATGGCGAAGCACATCGAATCGTCGCCGCAGCGTCCCGACGCCGCGGCGCTGAAGGCATGGTGGGCGCAGATCAAGGACTGGCAGCGCAAGGACTGCCTGCGCTACGACCGCAAGAGCAACCTGATCAAGCCGCAGTACGTCGTCGAGAAGCTGTACGAGATCACCGGCGGCGATGCCTTCGTCACGTCCGACGTCGGCCAGCACCAGATGTGGGTCGCGCAGTACTACAAGTTCGACAAGCCGCGGCGCTGGATCAACTCGGGCGGCCTCGGCACGATGGGCTTCGGCCTGCCGGCGGCGATGGGCGTGCAGCTCGTCAACCCGCACGCGACGGTGGCGTGCGTCACGGGCGAGGCCTCGATCCAGATGTGCATCCAGGAGCTCTCCACCTGCAAGCAGTATCACCTGCCCATCAAGATCGTGAACCTCAACAACCGCTACATGGGCATGGTGCGGCAGTGGCAGGAGTTCTTCTACGGCAACCGCTACGCGGAGTCGTACATGGACGCGTTGCCGGACTTCGTCAAGCTCGCCGAAGCCTACGGGCACGTCGGCCTCAAGATCGAGCGGCCGGGCGACGTCGAGGGCGCGCTGCGCGAGGCGCTCGCGCAGAAGGAGCGCCTCGTGTTCCTCGATTTCATCACCGACCAGACGGAGAACGTCTTTCCGATGGTCCCGGGCGGCCGCGGGCTGACCGAGATGATCCTCGCGGAGGAGCTATGAGCGCCGTGGAACGGTTCGCCCGCGCGAACGCGGGGGGCCAGCGTCGCGAGCTGCGACCATGAGACACATCCTTTCCATCCTGGTGGAGAACGAGGCCGGCGCGCTGTCGCGCATCTCGGGGCTGTTCTCGGCGCGCGGCTACAACATCGAGTCGCTCACCGTCGCGCCGACGGAGGACCCGACGATGTCGCGCATGACGATCGTCACCGTCGGCTCGGACGACGTGATCGAGCAGATCACCAAGCAGCTGAACAAGCTGGTCGAGGTCGTGAAGGTAGTGGACCTCACCGAGGGCAACCACATCGAGCGCGAGCTGATGCTCGTCAAGGTGCGCGCGGCCGGCAAGGACCGCGACGAGATGAAGCGGCTGGCCGACATCTTCCGCGGCCGCATCCTCGACGTCACCGACAAGAGCTACACCATCGAGCTCACCGGCACCGGTTCCAAGCTCGACGCGTTCATCCAGGCGATGGAGCCCGGCGTGATCCTCGAGACGGTGCGCACGGGCGCATCCGGCATCGGGCGCGGCGAGCGGATACTGCGCGTCTAGGACATCGACTACAGGCACAAGAGGGCATGAACATGAAGGTCTATTACGAGAAGGACGCCGATCTCTCGCTCATCAAGGGCAAGAAGGTCACGATCGTGGGCTACGGGTCGCAGGGCCATGCGCACGCGCAGAACCTGAACGACTCGGGCGTGAAGGTCACCGTCGGCCTGCGCAAGGGCGGCGCCTCGTGGGACAAGGCGAAGGCTGCCGGGCTCAAGGTCGCGGAGGTCGGCGACGCCGTCGAGGGCGCCGACGTCGTGATGATGCTGATGCCCGACGAGCACATCGCCGCGGTGTACAAGAGCGACGTCGAGCCGCGCATCAAGAAGGGCGCGGTACTGGCGTTCGCGCACGGGTTCAACATCCACTACGGACAGGTCGTGCCGCGCGCGGACCTCGACGTGGTCATGATCGCGCCCAAGGCGCCGGGTCATACGGTTCGATCGACGTATGTCGCCGGCGGCGGCGTGCCCATGCTGATCGCCGTCCACCAGGACGCGTCGAAGAAGGCGCGCGACGTCGCGCTGTCCTACGCGGCCGCCATCGGCGGCGCGCGCGCCGGCGTCATCGAGACCAATTTCCGCGAGGAGACCGAGACCGACCTCTTCGGCGAGCAGACGGTGCTCTGCGGCGGCCTGGTCGAGCTCATCAAGGCCGGCTACGAGACGCTGGTCGAGGCCGGCTATGCGCCGGAGATGGCGTACTTCGAATGCCTGCACGAGGTGAAGCTGATCGTCGACCTCATCTACGAGGGCGGCATCGCGAACATGAACTACTCGATCAGCAACAATGCCGAGTACGGCGAGTACGTCACCGGTCCGAAGATCGTGACCGCCGAGACCAAGCAGGCGATGCGCGACGCATTGCGGCGCATCCAGTCGGGCGAGTACGCGCGCGACTTCATCATCGAGAATCGCGCCGGGGCACCCGTGCTGCTGTCCCGGCGCCGCCTGACGGCCCAGCACTCCATCGAGGTCGTCGGCGAGAAGCTTCGCTCGATGATGCCGTGGATCAGGAAGAACAAGCTGGTCGACCAGACGCGGAACTGACGCCTCGCGAGCGGACGCGCCCGGCCGCCAGCCGGCTTTGTCGCGCCACCGCGCGGCGCGCGATACTCGGGGCCTGAACGCATGCAATGGGAGGCATGCAATGGGCATCCGCGCGCGCCAAGGAGGATGGGCCGGCCTGATCGGTCTCCTCATCGCCCTGCTGCTGGTCTTCGTGCTGGCGAGGACGGTCATGAAGCAGATGGGCCTGGTCGGTGGATCGTCGCAGCCGGCGACGGCGGCGGCCGCGGCGAGCAACCCCGTCGATGCGACCACGCCGGCGCCCATGCAGGCGGTGGAGCGGGCGCGCGCGCTCGAGGCCCAGGTGCGCGAGCAGGCGCTCGAGCAGCAGAAGCGCATCGACGCCTCGACGCAGTGAGCGCGGTCCGCTCGCGCGTGTGATCCGCTCGCCATGGATCCCAAGTGGCTCTACCGTGCCGGCCTCGCGCTCGTGATCGTCGCATTCGTCGTCGTCATCGCCCGAATGGCCATCATCGGATTGAAGCCCGACACCGCCCGCATGGACCGCGATGAAGCCGCGGCGGTGGGACAGGCGCGTCGCGAAGCGCCGAAGCAGCCCTAGAACGCCGCCGGCTGCGCGGCGGGGATGCGCGCGATGCGATGCTAGAATCGCCGCAGTCCTTTGGCGTTCGCCGTGTCGACCTATCCCCACCCGCTGATCGCGCGCGAAGGCTGGCCGTTCATCCTCCTCGCGCTCGTTGCCGCCGTTGCCCTGACGTGGCTCGGCTGGTGGCTGCTCGCGGTCGTGTGCTGGCTGCTCCTCGTCTTCATCGTGCAGTTCTTCCGTGATCCACCGCGCGTGGTGCCGCGAGACCCCGACGCGGTGCTCTCGCCCGCCGACGGCCGCGTGGTCAAGGTCGAGCGCATGCGCGACCCGTATCTCGGCCGCGATGCGCTCGTGATCAGCGTGTTCATGAACGTGTTCAACGTCCACAGCAATCGCAGCCCCGTGGACGGCGAGGTCAAGGCGCGTTGGTACCACGCCGGCACGTTCGTCAACGCCGCGCTCGACAAGGCGTCCGCGGAGAACGAGCGCAATGCGCTGCACCTGCGCACGCCGAACGGCGGCGACGTCACGTGCGTGCAGGTGGCGGGCCTCATCGCACGGCGCATCCTGTGCTACGTCGAGCCGGGTGCCACCCTGCGGCGCGGCGACCGCTACGGCTTCATCCGCTTCGGATCGCGCGTCGACGTCTACCTGCCGCCGGATGCGAAGCCGCGCGCGTCGGTCGGCGACAAGGTCCATGCGACCTCGACGGTCCTCGCTGACCTGCGGCCCTGACGCGCGATGAATCCGCTCGCCGACGACGACCTGCAGCGCGAGCGCGCGCTCATCAAGAACCGCGTGCGGCGGCGTGGCATCTATCTCCTCCCGAACATGTTCACGATGGCCGCGCTGTTCGCGGGCTTCTACGCGATCGTGCAGGCGATGAACATGAACTTCGACTCGGCCGCGGTCGCGGTATTCGTGGCGATGGTGCTCGACGGCCTCGACGGTCGCGTGGCGCGCCTCACGCGCACGCAAAGCGCGTTCGGCGCCGAGTTCGACAGCCTCGCCGACATGGTCAGCTTCGGCGCCGCGCCGGCGCTGGTCATGTACGAATGGGCGTTGCGCGACATGGGCAAGCTCGGGTGGTTCGCCGCGTTCCTCTACGTCGCGGGCGCCGCGTTGCGGCTCGCGCGCTTCAACACCTTGCTGGAGGTTGCCGACAAGCGCTGGTTCCTCGGCCTGCCGAGCCCCTCCGCCGCGGCGCTTGTCGCCGGCCTCGTGTGGATCGTGGATGACCTCGGCTACGACCCCGAGCCGCTGCGCTGGCTCGCATGGGCGGTCACCGTGTTCGCCGGGCTGACGATGGTCAGCAACGTCAAGTACTGGAGCTTCAAGACCATCAACCTCAAGAAGAGCGTGCCGTTCGTCACGGTGATCGTGATCGCCGTCGTGCTCGCCCTCCTCGCCTACCAGCCCGCGGAAGTGCTCTTCCTCGGCTTCGTCGCGTACGCGCTGTCCGGCTACGTGATCGCGGCGTGGTCGATGCTCAAGCGCCGGCGCAGCGCCGCGCTGTGACCGACGGCATGAGCGCGCGCGGCGTCGCCATCGTGCTCGCGTGCGTCGCCATGATCGCGATCGGCCAGATCCTGTTCAAGACGGCGGCGGGCCAATGGCGCCTGCAGGGGTGGACGTGGCAGACGGTTGCGGGATTGCTGTCGCCGTCGCTGCTGGTCGCGCTCGTCATCTACGCGCTCGCGACGGTGCTCTGGGTTTACGCCCTGCGCACGTTGCCGCTGTCGGTGGCCTACCCGCTCTTCGCGCTCACCTTCGTGCTGGTCCCGCTCCTGGCCCATTACGCGCATGGAGAGCCCCTCGTGGGCCGCACCTTCATCGGTGCCGGCGTTATCATCGTCGGCGTGCTGATCTCCGTGCTCTAGATGGACGGATCCGCCATCGCGGTCCTCGTCCCGTGCCGCAACGAGGCGTTCACGGTGGCCCGCGTCGTCGCGGATTTCCAGGCGGCGCTGCCGAACGCGAAGATCTACGTCTACGACAACGCATCGACCGATGCCACGGCCGAAGTCGCGAAGCACGCCGGCGCGGTCGTGCGATTCGAGCCGCGTCCCGGCAAGGGCGGCGTGGTGCGCCGCATGTTCGCCGACGTCGAGGCGGACATCTATGTGCTGGTCGATGGCGATGCGACATACGACGCCGCCAGCGCGCCGCTCATGGTGCAGCGACTCGTCGACGGCCAACTCGATATGGTGACGGCGGTGCGGCGTGCCGTGGGGCACGAGCGGCCCTATCCTCCCGGCCACCGCTTCGGCAACCACGCGTTCAACGCGTTGCTCGGTGCGCTGTTCGGGCAGCGTCCAGCGGATCTCCTCTCCGGCTACCGCGTGCTGTCACGGCGGTTCGTCAAATCGTTCCCGGCGGTCTCGCAGGGCTTCGAGATCGAGACCGAGATGACGGTGCACGCGCTGGAGCAGCGGCTGCCGATCGACGAGGTCGCGACGCCGTATTTCGAGCGCGAGCCCAACTCGCAGAGCAAGCTCTCGACGTTCCGGGACGGGCTGCGCATCCTGCGCACCACGCTCGTGCTCTTTCGCGACGAGCGCCCGCTCGTATTCTTCGGCTTCATGGCGATCCTGGCCGCCACGGCAAGCGTCGTGCTCGGCATCGACATCGTCGTCGAGTTCATGCGCACGCACCTCGTGCCGCGCCTGCCCACGGCGATCCTCGCGACGGGCCTCATGCTGAGCGCCTTTCTCGCGCTGACGTGCGGACTGATCCTCGATACCGTCGCGCGCGGACGCCGCGAGGCGAAGCGCCTCGCCTATCTGCGCCAGCCGCACGACGAACGTGCCGGTGAGGCTCGCATGCCCACACCCGCCCGCCGGGCAGCGCGCCGCGCGGACGTCGCGAAGTCGATCACCTAACGCCGACCACCTCGCGTGGCGCGAACGTCGCGCCGATGCACAGGTTGCAGAACTCGAGCGGCACGGGCAGCGGGAAATACGTCGACTGCCGGCGCACGAAGTACGGCGCGATCTCCTCGAAGATCTCGTGCGGCAGGTTGATGTGCTCGCGCTTGATGAACGTGTCGTACGGCTGCCCGTAGCGGCGCTCGAACATCGGCTTGGCCGAGATGCTGCGCGCGAACGAGTACGCGAGGCTTCCTTCGCACGGAATCACGATGGAAAGCACCCCGCGCGCCTTGTCGCAGACGCGGTGAAGCTCGCGGATCGCCGCCGGCAGGTCGGGCAGGTGCTCGAGCACGTGGATCGCGATGATCCGGTCGAAGAACCCGTCCTCGAACGCCATGCGCTTCTGGCAATCCGCCACGACCGTGTTGATGCGCGGGAAGCGCCGCTTGATGTCCGCCGCCATGTTGTCGCGGATGTCGACCGCGTAGTAGTTCGCGGCCTGCGCGTCGGTGAGCCTTTCGTGCTCGAGATGCTCACCGAGGCCCGGCCCGATCTCGAGGGTGCGCCGGAAATCGCGCGGCGCGTTGCGGACGACGTAGCCGTGATTGAAGCGGGCGAATGCGCCATAGCGCGACGGCAGCTGCGCGTGCCAGTAGTGCATGAAGTCGTCGCTGATGCGCTGCTGCTCCGGCGACAGCGGCGGAACGTGCTTCGGCCACTTGGCCGCCGAGGCGATGTCAGGGGGAGCCGGCATGGCGCGATTCGGGGCCGCAGGCCGGGGAGGCGGGGTCGCTGCGGAACATCACGTAGTCGAAGAGCGGCGTCCCGTCGTGCTGTCGATAGTGCGTCACCTCGGGCGGCGACCAGCCGATGCGCGCCTGCCAGCGCTGCGCGCGGGCGGCGCGATCCCCTTCGATGAGCGCGACGCCGACATCGCGTCCGGCGCAAAGCAGCTCACGCGCCTGGGCGAAATTCTCGACGCTGTCCATGCCGACGGTTCCGCGGGTGATCAAGGCGACCGGCATCGCGAGGCCCCAGTCGGGAAAATAGACGAAGGGCTTGTGCGCGGCATGCGACAGGTCGGTGGCGAAGCGGTTGATGGCGTCGGACATGAAGCCCACGCCGTGCGTCTCCTGCAGCCGCCTTGCCTCGGCGGACTGTCCGAGGACGTTCACGACGCCAAGCGCCGCCAGCACCGCGACCGCGGCGACGCCCGCGCCTCGCGCGAGGCCCGACACCGACCGCTCGAGTCCATAGCCGAGCGCGGCGTAGAGACACGGGACGAGCACGACGTAGTGATGGCCCGCGAGCCGGTTGCCGAAGACCAGCGCGAGCGCAACGAAGCACAGCGGCAGCGCGACCAGCGTGCGGTGCGCGAGCGTCGCGCGTCGCTGCAGTTCGGCTGCGATCCACAACGCCGCCGGCAGGGCGGCAAGCAGCAGCAGCTTGATGGGGGTCAGCGGCACCTCGACCCATTCCTGGAACATCATCGAGTGATGCCAGGCGTTCGACACCACCGCGACGATCATGGTCCACGCGTACGACAGCCGCTCCACGAGACCAAGCGTGGACGAGAACGGCTTCAGCTGCGACTGCTGCGTGCGCACGTAGTCGACGGCCTGCGCCATGCCGCCCGCGTCGTCGACGAGCAGCCCATAGCCCGCGATGGCCGGCGCCAGTCCCAGCACGAACCCGGCGATCCACCGTGCACGGTAGCCCGCGGCCCCGTGCGGTTCCGTGCGCGCCAGCACCCATGCGGCAACCGCGACCGCAGGGGCGAAGAATCCCGCGACGAAGTATCCGACGCCGGCCCACGCGCAGAAGATGCCGCTCCAGAGCGCGCGCCAAGGCGCTTCGCCACGATGGCCGTTCCATCGCAGGAGGGCGAGCGCGAGGAGCATCCAGGTGCACGCGAACAGCGTGATGGTGCTCTGCGTACGGAACGCATAGGAGAACGAGGGATCGATGGCCATCGCAGCGCACGTCGCGACCGCGATCCATGCGCGCGTGCCCAGCGCCCGCAACAACGCGAAGAGCGCTCCGAGCACGCAGAGGCCAAACACCGCGTGCACGAGGCGGATGCCTTCGACGCCCGTTCCGAACAGCCAGTACAGCGGCAGGCCGAACCAGAACGGCTGCGAGCCGTGATAGAGCTGGATCAGCAGCGGATAGCGGTCGTTGAAGAGGTAGTTTCCCTGCAACAGCCATGCGATGACCGGCTCGTGATGGCGGTTCAGAACCTTCACGACGAGGTAATCCGGATTCACCTCGTCCATGTAGATGCCGGGCAGCGCGATGTTCCACGTGGCCACGGCGGCATACGCGATTGCGATGCAGGCGAAGGGCAGCGCGGCGCGCAGTCGAGCGCTCGCGCCCGCACGCTTCGGCGCCGGGCGGGGCATCGCGTCGGCGGGGAAGGCGATGCGGGTCGTCTGCATCGTCCGATTATGGCATCGCCGATTTGCCTCGGCCGTGGCCGCTCCGGGGGCGTCCGGCGCGTTCCGGCCGACCGCCGCCCATTGCAGCACCGGCGGCCTTGAGGTATTGTTATCCGATGAGCAGCGCGCTTCCCCTCGCCCAAGGCGCCCGGACCGGTACCGCGTCCGCGCTCGCGCTCATCCTGGGCCTGCTGCTTCTGCTGCGCCTCGCGCGCACATAAATCCACCCCTCCAATTCGCGTAGTGCCTGCCCGTCCGAAGTCCAGGACGGTGCCCCGATCTTGTTGAGGCCCATCGGGCCTTCGAGGACCGCATGAAGACCGACCCGACGACGAAGTACCGGCCGTTCCAGCCCATCGAACTCCAGAACCGCCAATGGCCGTCGCGCACGCTGACGCGTCCGCCGATCTGGCTGTCGACCGACCTGCGCGACGGCAACCAGGCGCTCATCGATCCCATGGACGGCGATCGCAAGCTGCGCATGTTCCGCGAGCTCGTGCGCATCGGGTTCAAGGAGATCGAGGTCGCGTTCCCGTCGGCCTCGCAAACGGATTTCGACTTCGTGCGTCGCCTGATCGAGGAAGACCTCGTTCCCGTGGACGTCACGATCCAGGTGCTCACGCAGGCGCGCGAGGAGCTCATTCGCCGCACCTTCGAATCGCTGCGCGGCGCGAAGCGGGCGATCGTGCATCTCTACAACCCGACGGCGCCGCTCTTCCGCCGCGTGGTGTACGGAAAGGACAAGGCGGGCATCGTCGACATCGCGGTGCAGGGTGCGAAGTGGTTCCTGGAGTGCGCGGCGGAGCAGCCCGAGACGGACTGGCGCTTCGAGTATTCGCCCGAGACGTTCACGATGACCGAGCTGCCCTTCGCGAAGGAGATCTGCGAAGCGGTGATGGACGTCTGGCAGCCGACGCCGCAGAAGCCGGTGATCCTCAACCTGCCCGCGACCGTGGAAGTCGCGACGCCGAACGTGTACGCCGACCAGATCGAATGGATGCACACGCACCTCGCGCGCCGCGACGCGGTGGTGCTGAGCCTGCACCCGCACAACGATCGGGGCACGGGCGTCGCGGCTGCCGAGCTGGCGGTCATGGCCGGCGCCGATCGCATCGAAGGGTGCCTTTTCGGCAACGGCGAGCGCACGGGCAACGTTTGCCTCGTCACGCTCGGCATGAATCTCTACTCGCAGGGCGTGGATCCGGGCCTCGACTTCTCGGACATGGGCCGCATCATCCGCACGGCGGAATACTGCACCGACCTGCCCGTGCATCCGCGCCATCCGTACGCGGGCGAGCTCGTGTTCACGGCGTTCTCGGGCTCGCATCAGGACGCGATCAAGAAGGGCCTTGCCGACCAGGCTGCGCGACAGGCGCAGGGAGACGCGCATTGGGAAGTGCCGTATCTGCCCATCGATCCGACGGACGTCGGGCGCACGTACGAGGCGGTGATCCGCGTCAACAGCCAGTCGGGGAAGGGCGGCATCGCGTTCCTGCTCGAGCGCGACCATGGCTTCTCGCTGCCGCGGCTGCTGCAGATCGAGTTCAGCCAGGTCATCCAGCGCATCACCGACGCCACAGGCAAGGAAGTGTCGTCGGGCGAGATCCGCGCGGTGTTCGAGCGCGAGTACGTCGCCGCGACCGAGCCGGTGGCCTACCTCGATCACCGCGCGCAGCATGCGTCGCACGGCACGGTGGAGCAGCTGACGGCGCGCCTGTCCGTCGACGGCGTCGAGATGCTGCTGACCGGCGCCGGCAACGGCCCCGTCGACGCGTTCGTGCACGCGCTGCGCGACGGCGCCGGCTTCGACGTGCACGTGCTGAACTACCACGAGCACGGCATGGGCGCCGGCGAGGATGCGACCGCCGTGGCCTATGTGCAATTGCGCGTCGGCGGCACGCAAACGGTCTACGGCGTCGGCATGGACCCGAACATCGTGACCGCGACGCTGCGCGCGGTTCTGTCGGCGGTGAATCGCGCCGTCGGGCAAGGGCTGCTGACCATGCCGGCCGCGCGGCGCGCCGTGGTGGCCTGAGCGCGCGCGGCGACGCAACGCTCATCGATGCGCGGCATGCGGCGCTCGCCGCCCGAGGACGCAGCCGCTTGACGGGATCGATCGAGCCGGGACGTTCGCTTCAGTGATTGCGGCGGCGCCGCGCGAAGCCGACGGGGCCCAGACCCGCCATCGCGAGCAGGGCGATCGTCGAAGGCTCGGGTACCGGCGCGGCACCGACGACGGCCGATCCCGCGAGGATCTGACGGTGCGTGCCGGTCTGGTCCTGCTCGAAGCTGTCGAACTGACCCAGATGGATCGTCGTGCCGGGCGGAGCGAGCCCCGGCGGCTCGAACGTGACCTGCAGCAGGTGCTCGAGGCCTGAGGTCTCGACCACGAGGATGCCGGGCAGCGAGCTGAAGCTCGTGGTGGTGCCCGTCGTGTAGTGGAAGCCCGTGAGCGCGCCCCCGGCCGTGGTGATGTCCCAGTCGAGGAGCGACGTCACCGCGTCGTTCGTGGTGAACGTCCCGCTCAGCGTTCCACCGCAAGGGGAATGTAAGCGCAGCCGACGGCGCCCGGGATCACCAGACGGCGTAGAGCAACGCCCAGCTTGCGACGACGGCCGTTACGCCGACGGTGAACGCACCGACGCTGGCGACGCGTGCGCGAAACGCGCCGAGCTCCGTAGTCTGCCGCCAGGCAAGCCGAACGCTCCACACCGCGCCGACGCCGACCACGAGCGCGCGAAACACCGCGACCCACCGTGTGCCGATGCCTTCATGGTGCATCAACGTGACGGTGACACCCGACAGGCCGAGGAACACGCCGAGGCCCGCCAGCGGAATCAATGCGTATGCGAGCCGGTGCGCGTGCGCGATGCGCTGGGCCGGCCACGCGCGCGCGGCGACGAACAGGGACAGATAGACGAAGCCGCCGAGCACGGCTGCCGTCGCGGCGATGTACGCGACGATCAACGCGCCGTCCAGCACCGTGAAGACATCGTTGACCTGCGGATAGTGCGTGACGATCCACCACGGCAGGTCGTCGCGCAGCATCCACGACGGTCCGTGGTCGACGATCCAGCCGGCGAGCATCAGCTTCAGCTGCACGAACCACGGGCTCGCCGCCCACTGGAAGGCGCCGATGGCAACGCCGATCATCCCGAACACGACGAGAAACGCGTCGTGACGCGACGCCTGGTCCACCGGCATCGACGCGATCTCGCGCTCGGGTGAACGGGCGGCGAGCGTCACCGCCTGCAGGTGATCGCTGCAGCGACCGCACATGTGGCACTGCGCGTTGCTGTCCATGCGCTTGATGCGCACCATCGGCGCGCAATTCACGGGATGAATGGGAATGCGTCCCGCGTTGCGCGACCATGCCGCCGAATCGACGGCGAAATGCACGGGCGCGAGCCGTGACAGCAGCGCGAACACGCCGCTCACGGGACAAAGATACCGACACCAGACCCGCTTCTCGCGACCGTACAGAAAGCCCACCACGATCGCGGCCGCGGTGGACCCGCCCAGCACGACCAACGCAGCCGTGGCGTACTGGTAAACGCTCACGAGCTGGCCGTAGATCGTCGTGAGTGCGAAAGCCGCGAACGGCCATCCGCCCCAGCGCATCCAGCGCGGCACGTGCAAGCCGAGACCGACGCGGCTCGCCGCCTCCGTGAGCGTGCCCTCGGGACAGAAGAGGCCGCACCACGCCCGGCCCGCGACGAACATCGAAAGCAGCACGAGCGGCCACCACAATCCCCAGAAGGCCCACTGCGCGAGCACCGCGAGGTGATCGAACGCGCGGGCCTCGTCGGGCGGCAGCGGCAGGAATGCCGGGACGACGACCAGCACCAGGTAGATCACGACGACCGCCCATTGGATGCCGCGCACGACCCGCGCGTGCGTGCGCAGCGCGGTGCCGAGCCTTGCGAGCCAGGAACGCGGCGCGAAGTTGAGTGCCGACGACGCGCTCGCATGTTTCGGCGCGTGGCGACGCTCCGCGCCGACCGCCAAGGCAGCAGCGCGGGCGACCTGGGTCGGGCCTCCGTCGGTCATCTGACGACGATCCGGCCCTGGCCGGTGTCCTGGTGAAAGTCGTCGAAGAAGCGGTATTCGCCCGGCTTGAGCGCGTTGATGACGACGAACGACTTCGCCGCGGGCGCGAGCACCTTCTCCTGCTTCAGGTCACGGCTCTCGAATTCGATGGGACCGCGGCCCGCATTCTCGATCTCGATCTTGAAGCGCCGGCCGGCCGGCACTTCGATCGTCGCCGGCTCGAAACGTCCGTCGCGTGCAACGAGGCGGTAGGCGAGGAGCTCATCCGCCCGCGCCGCATTCGGGACGAGCAGCACGACGAGGGCGACGGTCGCAGCGAAGCGCATGGGTGCGTCAGTAGCTGCCCTTCTTGCCCACGCCCGCGTAGGTGAAGTCGTAGTCGAGCTTGAACGGGGCGAACCAGGCCGCGACGCCGGTCTCCTTGTCGACGTGTCGCCCGAAATGCGAATGCGCATCCGGCGGCGCCACGCTGACGCTGAGCTGATAGCGTCCGGGCCCGAGAAGCTTCACGTTGTCGCCGTAATGCGGCCCGTCGCTCGCGACCATCGGCATGAGATCGCCGCGCAGCACCTCGTTGCTGCCGCTCTTGCGGATCTCGTAGTGCAGGACGAGATACGGCACGAAAACGCCTTCGGCGAAGCCCTGCTTGTTGTCGGACAGAGCCTTGACGTCCGCTTCGAGATGGACGTCCGAAGCGCGCGCCTCGCGCATCATCCCGGCCGGCTCCATCGTCACGGGTTGCAGGTAGACGACCGACACTTCGAGGCCTTCGTGATGCTGCGGCTTGCCGATCGGGTATTCGATCGCGAAAGCGCTGCCGGCGACGGCGAGCGCGAGGGCTCCGGCGGTCGCGGCGATGCGGATGGCGAGTGGCGTCATGGCGCGTCGTCCGTATTGCGAATTATTATCATTCCGATTATACGCGCAAGGCGCGGGTTCGGCACGGGCACTGCCGCACGGCGGTGCAGGGTGGTGCATGCTGCACTGCGGCAAACCCAATGCCGTTCGGCTAGAATGGCCGGGCGCCCTCCCTTCCGGCCGAGGCGACGCGACGCAGCGCCCACGCGCGAGGATGTTGCCATGAACGTCTCATCGTACGGCCCCGGGATCGAGATCACCGCGCGCGCTGCACCGGATCACGGCGCCATCCTGAGCCCCGAGGCCGTCGCCTTCGCGGCCAAGCTGCAGCGCGCCTTCGGCGGGCGGCGCGCCGAGCTCCTCGAGCGCCGTGCGGCGCGCCAGCGCGAGTTCGACGCAGGCAAGCTTCCCGATTTCCTGCCCGACACGCGCGCCGTGCGCGAGGCCGACTGGACGTGCGCGCCGGTGCCGTCCGACATCCAGGACCGCCGCGTCGAGATCACCGGACCGGTCGATCGCAAGATGATCATCAACGCGCTCAATTCGGGCGCGTCGGTGTTCATGGCGGACTTCGAGGACGCGAACACGCCGCGCTGGGACAACAACATCCAGGGCCAGCTGAACCTGCGCGACGCCATCCGCCGCCGCATCGACTACGTGTCGCCCGAGGGCAAGTCGTACGCGCTCAGCGACCGCACTGCCGTGCTTTTCGTGCGGCCGCGCGGGTGGCACTTGCCGGAGAAGCACGTGCGCGTCGACGGTCAGCCGATGTCGGGCGGCATCTTCGACTTCGCGCTCTACTTCTTCCACAACGCGAAGGAGCTCGTCGCGCGCGGCTCGGGTCCGTACTTCTACCTGCCGAAGCTCGAGAGCCATCTCGAGGCGCGGCTCTGGAACGACGTGTTCGTCATGGCGCAGGACACGCTCGGCGTGCCGTGCGGCACGATCAAGGCGACGGTGCTGATCGAGACCATCCTCGCGGCGTTCGAGATGGACGAGATCCTGTACGAGCTGCGCGAGCATTCCGCGGGGCTCAACGCCGGCCGATGGGACTACATCTTCAGCTGCATCAAGAAATTCCGCAGCAATCGCGACTTCTGCCTCGCGGACCGTGCGCTCGTCACGATGACCACGCACTTCATGCGCAGTTACGCCGAGCTGCTGATCAAGACATGCCACCGCCGCAGTGCGCACGCGATGGGCGGGATGGCGGCGCAGATCCCGGTCAAGAACGACGAGAAGGCCAACGCCGAAGCGTTCGCGAAGGTGAAGCAGGACAAGGAGCGCGAGGCGACGCAGGGGCACGACGGCACATGGGTCGCGCATCCCGGTCTCGTGCCGGTCGCGCGCGAAGCGTTCGATCGATTGATGCCCACGCCGAACCAGATCGCGCTCCGAAAGCGCGACGACGTGAAAGTCGGGGCCGCCGACCTGCTGCGCTTCGAGCCCGAGCAGCCGATCACGGAAAAGGGCCTGCGCCTCAACATCAACGTCGCGATCCAGTACATCGGCGCGTGGCTGGCGGGCCAGGGCGCGGTGCCGATCTTCAACCTGATGGAAGACGCGGCAACCGCCGAGATCTCCCGCTCGCAAGTGTGGCAATGGATCCGCTCGCCCAAAGGCAGGCTGGACGACGGCCGCAAGGTGACCAAGGAGCTCGTGGCGACGCTTCTCCCCGAGGAGATGGCGAAGATCCGCGAGCACCTCGGTCCTGCCTACGGAGAGGGCCGCTACGACGAGGCGGCGGAAATCTTCTCGCAGCTGGTCAACGAAGATCGCTTCGTCGAGTTCCTCACGCTGCCCGCCTACGAGCGCATCGACTGAAGGGCGGACGCACGCGCTGATCTAGAATCGCCCCATGGAAGCGAGGGCGGTCATCATTCGCGAGGTCGGGCTGCGCGACGGGCTGCAGAGCATTGCGCAAGTGCTGCCGACGGAGCGGAAGATCGAGTGGATCCACGACGCGTACGCCGCGGGCCAGCGCGAGGTCGAGGTGGGCTCGTTCGTCCCGGCGCGCCTGCTGCCGCAGCTCGCGGACACCGGGGACGTCGTCGCCGCCGCACTTGCGCTCGCCGGCCTGACGGTATCGGTGCTCGTGCCGAACCTCAAAGGCGCCGAGCGAGCCATCGCATCCGGCGCGCACGTGATGCTGCTGCCCTTGTCCGCGAGCCATGCGCACAGCCTCGCCAACCTGCGCAAGACGCCCGACGAGGTCGTTCAGGAGATCGGCCGCATTCGTGCGGCGCGCGATGCCGCGGGGTCGAAGTGCGTCATCGAGGTGGGCATCAGCACCGCGTTCGGCTGCACGCTGCAGGGACGCGTCGACGCCGATGAAGTCCTGCGGCTCGTCGCCGCGGCGTTCGACGCGGGCGCCGATCGTGTCGGCCTCGCTGACACCGTCGGCTACGCCGATCCTTCGATGGTTCGTGCGCTCTTCGCGCGGGCGTTTCGACTTGCCGGCGAGCGGATCTGCTGCGGACATTTCCACGACACGCGCGGGCTGGGCATGGCCAACGTTTACGCGGCGTGGCTCGAGGGCGTGGCACGCTTCGACGCGACGCTCGGCGGCATCGGCGGATGCCCGCACGCGCCCGGCGCGAGCGGCAACGTCGCAACCGAGGACCTCGCATACCTGTTCGCGAGCATGGGGGTCGCGACGGGCCAGGACTTCGACCGACTGATCGCGCTGCGCGCCAAGGTGGCGCAGTGGCTCGACGGCGAGACGCTCCACGGCACGCTCTGGCGTGCCGGATTGCCGAAGACGCTCGTGCATGGCGCCCGCGTGTCGGCCTGACAGGAGCGAAAACGTGAGCGTTACGCAACCCGCGGCGCCGCAGCCCCTGGCCGGCGTGCGCGTCGTCGAGTTCACCCACATGGTCATGGGACCGACGTGCGGCATGCTGCTCGCCGACCTGGGCGCGGAAGTGATCAAGGTCGAGCCGATCGACGGTGACCGCACGCGCACGCTGCTCGGCGCGGGCGCCGGGTTCTTCCCGATGTTCAACCGCAACAAGAAGAGCGTCGCGATCGACCTTCGCACCGGCGCCGGCGCGGAAGCCGCGCGCCGGATCGCGGCGAGCGCCGACGTCGTGGCGGAGAATTTCAAGCCGGGCACGATGATCAAGTACGGGCTCGACTACGCATCGCTCGAGAAAGCAAACACGCGGCTGATCTATGTCAGTCACAAGGGCTTTCTTCCCGGCCCGTACGATCACCGCACGGCGCTCGACGAAGTCGTGCAGATGATGGGCGGGCTCGCGTACATGACCGGCCGGCCCGGTGATCCGCTTCGCGCAGGGACCAGCGTGAACGACATCATGGGCGGCCTGTTCGGTGCCATCGGCGTGCTCGCCGCGCTCATCCAGCGCGGCATCACGGGACGTGGCATGGAGGTGCAGTCGGCGCTGTTCGAGAACAACGTCTTCCTGATGGGACAGCACATGCTGCAGTACGCGGTGACCGGCCGCCACCCGGCGCCGATGCCCGCGCGCGAGAGTCCATGGGCCATCTACGACGTGTTCACCGTGAAGAGCGGCGAGCAGATCTTCCTGGCGGTCGTGAGCGATCCGCAATGGACCACGTTCTGCGACGCGCTCGGCTTCGACGATCTCAAGGCCGATGCGTCCCTCGCGACGAACAACCAGCGCGTGCAGGCGCGGCCGACGCTGCTGCGCAACCTCGGCGAGCGGCTCAAGGCGCACGGCGCCGACGAGCTTGCGCGCCTGTTCGAGCGCGTCGGCCTGCCCTTCGCGCCGATACGCCGTCCCGAGGATCTCTACGACGATCCGCATCTCGCGGCGACCGGCGGTCTGGCCGACATTCGTTTGCCGGATGGCGAGCGCGCGGGGCAGACGGTCAAGACGACGCTCTTCCCGATTGCCCTCGACGGCCGCCGCCTCGGCGTGCGCCTCGATCCGCCGTCGATGGGCGAGCACACGCGCGAGGTGCTTGCGAGCGTCGGCTATGCACGCGACGAGATCGACGCGCTGTTCGAAAGGCGCGCCGTTGCATGACCACCCCGAGGAGCTCCCGCATGTCGACTTCGACTTCCCGTCGCACCACCCTGCGCGCGTTGGCCGCGTTGCCGGCGCTCGCGCTGCCGCAGGTCGTGCGCGCGCAAATCGGCGACAGGCCGGTGCGCTTCATCCTGCCGGTCGCGACGGCTTCGGGCGTTGACACCATCACCCGGGCGGCGGGCCCTGCGCTGTCGAAGGCGCTCGGTCATCCCGTGGTCATCGAGAACCAGCCGGGCGCCGGTGGGATCCTGGGCACCTCGACGCTGGTCAAGTCCGCGCCCGACGGATTCACGCTCAGCATCGTATCGAACAATCACGTGATCTATCCGAGCGTGTACAAGAGCGTGCCGTTCGATCCGGTGAACGACATCACGCCCATCGCGGTGCTGGGCTCCACGCCGATCGTGCTCGTCGTCAATCCGGGCAAGCTGCCCGCGAAGGACGTGAAGGAGCTCATCGCGCTGCTGAAGGCGAAGCCCGGCGGGTACAACTATGGCTCGTCGGGCAACGGGACGATCCTGCACCTCGCCACCGAGCTCTTCGTGCAGGAAGCGCACGTCGAAGTCCGGCACATTCCGTACAAGGGCGTGGGTCCGATGCTGACCGATCTGCTCGGCGGACAGGTCGACATGGGCACGCTCTCCCTGCCGTCCGTGCAGCAGCACCTGAAGAGCGGCGCGCTGCGCGCGGTGGGCGTCACCGGTGCGGCGCGCACCAACGCCGCGCCCGACATACCGACCGTCGCCGAGCAGGGCTTGCCGAATTACATCGTCGATGCGTGGTTCGCGGTGATCGCCCCCGCGCGTCTGCCGGCGGCCGACGTGAAGCGCATCCACGACGCGTTCGCCGCCGCCTTCGCCTCGCCGGAGGTCGCCGAGGTCATGGCCAAGCAAGGCAACGTGATCAACGTGAGCACGCCCGAGTACGCCGCGCAGTTCTTCCGCAGCGAGCTCGCCAAGTACGCACGCATCGTCAAGGCGGCCGGCATCGAGCCGCAATGAGCGGGCTGCGCGTGACGACGCGCTACTCGATCCGGCAGGCGTCTTCGAAATCGAGTCGTGGATTGCGCGGCTTGACCTTCGCCGGGTCGCCGTAACCGATGTTGCACAGGAAATTCGAGCGCACCTTGCCATCGGGGAAGAACGCGGCGTCGACCATCGCATTGTCGAAGCCCGACATCGGCCCGCAATCGAGACCGAGCGCGCGCGCGGCGAGTATCAGGTAGCCGCCCTGCAGCGTGCCGTTGCGAAACGCGGTGGTGAGAATGTGCTCCGGCTTGCCCGCGAACCAGCTCCGCGCATCGGTGTGCGGAAAGAGGCGCGGCAGCTTGTCGTAGAATTCGAGGTCGTACGCCACGATGGCGGTGACCGGCGCCGCCATGGTCTTGTCGAGGTTGCCGGCCGACAAGGCGGGACGCAGTCGCTCCTTCGCCTCGCGCGAGACCACGAAGACGAATCGCGCGGGTGACGAGTTGGCCGACGTCGGTGCCCATTTGAGCAGCTCATAGAGCGCGCGCAAGGTCGATTCCGTCACCGGACGGTCGACGAACCCGTTGTGGGTGCGCGCGGTGCGGAATACGGCGTCGAGGCACGCGTCGGGCAATGGCATGGCAATGACTCCGGCGACTGTCGGGCACGTATTGTGCCGCGAGTCGCGCATAGGCTTTGTTTATGGCAGCGATTGGCACAGTCAATTGGACGCGACCGCAATGCGGCGCGCACAATCAGTAGCCACTGCCGCGCCAAGACGGCGGTCCTTCCGCCTGATCGCCGCGCGGCGCAATTGAACGAGGAGACGCTTCATGAAGCCGCTCAAAGGCACCCGTACCCACGACAACCTCAAGGCAGCGTTCGCCGGCGAGTCGCAGGCCAATCGCCGCTATCTCTACTTCGCGAACAAGGCGGACGTCGAAGGACAGAACGATGTCGCCGCGCTGTTCCGCTCCACGGCGGAAGGCGAGACCGGGCACGCGCACGGTCATCTCGACTACCTGTCGTCGGTCGGCGATCCGGCCACCGATCTGCCCATCGGCAAGAGCCGCGAGAACCTGAAGGCAGCGGTGGCTGGCGAGACGCACGAATACACCGACATGTACCCCGGCATGGCGAAGACCGCGCGCGACGAGCAGTTCGACGAGATCGCCGACTGGTTCGAGACGCTGGCGAAGGCCGAGCGCTCGCACGCCAACCGCTTCCAGAAAGCCCTGGACGCCCTGCAGGACTAGCTCGTCCGAAGCGGCGATACGCCGCTTTGCCGCTCCGTTATTCCGTCGCGGCGTCCCGCGGTGCGAACTTCCGAGGGCGCACCGTGCCGCGACGGAATAACCTCACGCCATGACACTGCGCGAAGGCAGCCTCGAAGCGCCGACCCGGCATCCGGTGGACTGGCGCAATCCGGATTTCTACGACGAAGCCGCGCTCTACAAGGAGATGGAGCGCATCTTCGACATCTGCCACGGCTGCCGCCGCTGCGTCTCGCTGTGCGGCGCGTTTCCCACGTTGTTCGACCTCGTCGACGAGAGCAAGACGATGGAGGTCGACGGCGTGGCGAAGTCGGACTACTGGAAGGTCGTCGACCAGTGCTACCTGTGCGACGTCTGCTACATGACCAAGTGTCCGTACGTGCCGCCGCACCCGTGGAACGTCGACTTCCCGCACCTGATGCTGCGCGGCAAGGCGTACCGGTTCCGCAACGGCGGCATCTCGCTGCGCGACAGGATCCTCACCAGCACCGACCGCGTCGGCAAGCTCGCGACCATCCCCGTGGTGGTGAAGGCGGTCAATGCGGCGAACCGCAATGCGGCCG
Organism: Casimicrobiaceae bacterium; assembly: GCA_035493035.1. Classification (GTDB taxonomy): domain Bacteria; phylum Pseudomonadota; class Gammaproteobacteria; order Burkholderiales; family Casimicrobiaceae; genus VBCG01. The sequence goes on from DATJIS010000024.1 coordinate 74,768, forward strand.
CTCGCGCGCTCATCGAGAAGACGCTCCGCGTGTCGGCCAGGACCGAGCTGCCTCCGTACGCCGGCAAGCGATTTCGCGACGACGTTTCGCCGTCGCTGGCATGGCCCGTGCGCGAGGGCGCGCGCACCCCGGGCAAGGTCGCCATCTTCTCGACCTGCTACGTCAACTACAACGAGCCTTCGATCGGGCACGATCTCATCAAGCTGCTCGAGCACAACCGGATTCCCTACACGCTGGTCGCGCAGGAGGCGTGCTGCGGGATGCCCAAGCTCGAGCTCGGAGACTTCGAGCGCGTCGAGGCCTCGAAGGACGTGAACATCCCGCCGCTCGCCGCGCTGGCACGCGCGGGCTACGCGATCCTGACGCCCGTGCCGTCGTGCACGCTCATGTTCAAGCAGGAGCTGCCGCTGCTGTTCCCGGAGGATCCCGACATCGCCCTGGTGCGCGACGCGATGTTCGATCCGTTCGAGTATTTCGTGGCGCGCGACAAGGACGGCCTGCTCGAGAAGGATTTCAAGCGGCCGCTGGGGCAGGTCAGCTACCACATCCCCTGCCACAGCCGCGTGCAGAACATCGGCCAGCGCACGCGCGAGGCGCTGGAGTGGATTCCGGGAACGACGGTGAACACGGTGGAGCGCTGCTCGGGACACGATGGCACGTGGGGCGTGAAGCGCGAGTTCTACGCCGATTCCATGAAGATCGGCCGCCCCGTGTTCAACCGCATGGCGGATCCTGCGCCCGACTATGTGAGCTCGGACTGTCCCATCGCCCAGCGCCGCATCGTCGAAGGCATCGCGCAAGGCGACGAGGCGGCGAAGCTGCGCAAGGCGCATCCGCTCACGCTGTTGCGCATGGCCTACGGACTCGACTGAACGGACGCGGCATGCCGAGGATCGAACGCGAATCGCTGATGACGCTGGAGGCCTACGCCAAGGCCCGCAACGACTTTCGTGCGCGGGTGCTCGCGCACAAGAAACCTCGTACCGTGCACCTGGGGGAGCACCTGACGCTCATCTTCGAGGACGAGCTGACGATCCGCTACCAGGTGCAGGAGATGCTCCGCATCGAGAAGATCTTCGAGGAAGAGGGCATACGCGAGGAGCTCGATGCCTACAATCCGCTTATCCCCGACGGCACCAATCTGAAGGCCACGATGCTCATCGAGTACGAGGACGTCGAGGAGCGGCGACGTGCGCTCGGGCGTCTCAAGGGCATCGAAGGCAAGGTATACGTGCAGGTCGGCGATCTCGACAAGGTGTTCGCCATCGCCGACGAGGATCTCGAGCGCGCGAACGAGCAGAAGACCTCGGCGGTGCACTTTCTGCGCTTCGAGCTGGTGGCGCCCGCCATCGCGGCGCTTCGCGACGGTGCGCGGCTCGCGATCGGCGTCGAGCATCCGGAGTATCGCGCGAGCGTCACCGTGCCGGCGGAGACGCGGCAGGCGCTCATGGCGGATCTCGCCTAGTCGGGCAGCGACAGCCGGTAGCGGAAGTCCCACGCGGGTGCGCCGCCGATCGGGTCGGCGGCGAAGCGACCTTCATCCCGCGCGAAGCCGAGCGACTCGACCAGTCGCTGCGACGCCTGGTTGCGCGTGTCGACTGTCGCAATGACCGTGCCGACGCCGTAATGCGCCCGCAGGTGCGCAATGGCGGCGGCGCACGCCTCGCGGCCGTAGCCCCGGCGCTGGAACGGCGCGAAGACGAAGTAGGCGAGATGGGCTATCGCACGGCCCCGATGTGCCCCGGGGCGGGGCGAAGGGGCGCGCTCCGACGCCCGATGCGCGTCGCATTCGGCAGCGAGGAGAACCGTGGCTTCGACCACACCGACGCACGCGTTGTCCTCGCGCCGGCGAGCGACCCAGTTGCGCCACCGCTCACCGGGCGGCGGCGGCCGGGTGGTGATGCGGCTCACGCGCGCCGCGACGCCTTCAAGGCTCGGCGCATCGCCGATGAAGCGATAGAGATCGGGATCGGCCCACGCCGCGAGGGACGGCACGTGCGCGACGTCGAGCGGCTCGTACGCGAGGCGGGCGCTCGCGGCGGGCGCGTCGCTCAATCGCGGAAGTTCTCGTACTGGAGCGGGTAGTCGGTGATCGACTTCCGCACCAGCGCGATCGCGTTCTGCAGCTCGTCCTTCTTGGCGCCGGACACGCGCACGGCTTCGCCCTGGATCGATCCCTGCACCTTCAGCTTGCTGTCCTTCAAGAGCCGCACGATCTTCTTGGCGAGCTCCTGGTCGACACCGGTGCGCACGGTCACCGACTGCTTCACCTTGTTGCCCGACACCTTCTCCGGGTCGCCGTACTTCAGCGAGCGCACGTCGACCGTGCGCTTGGCGAACTTGGCGAGCAGGACGTCGGTGACCTGCTTCAGCTTGAACTCGTCCTCGGCGAAGAGCGTCAGCGTCTTGTCGTTGTATTCCACGCGCGCATCCGAGCCTTTGAAATCGAACCGGTTGCCGATCTCCTTGTTGGCCTGGTCGACGGCGTTGCGGACCTCGACCTGGTTCACGTCGGAGACGATGTCGAACGAGGGCATGCGACCTCCCGAGGTGGGGCTCAAGACCGTAGCACGGCAGCCCCGGATGCACCAGAACCGCGCTCAGCTTCGCTCCGCCGGCCGCGGGCGCGGACCGCAGCGTCCGGGGTTCGCGCACCGGGGCCGCTGCGACGACGCGACAATCGCCGCCGACCGACACCGTCATCGGCCGCTGCCCTCTTGCGCTCCCTGCCCGGAATTTGGCATGTTTGATGCATCTGGCAAAACGGGGAGACGCTCCATGGACCCGGTGATTCCGCTGGCGGACCTTCAGGCGATCTATTCGGTCGCGGAGGTCGATCGCGCGCTCGAGGACGGCGCCTCCAAGCGCAACGAGGGCCTCAAGAGCTGGTACGACCGCATGCGCGAGCTGGGCGGCTCGCGCTACATCATCAAGCCCTCCACCGTCGCCGCGGTCGACGAGCTGTACGACGCGTCCCCCAACTTCGCCGACGTGATCGACGATTTGCGCAAGTTCCTGGCGCTCGCCGTCGCGGGCAACGAGGCGGTGCAATTCACGCCCATGCTGCTGCTCGGCGAGCCCGGACTCGGCAAGACCTATTTCGCCAAAAAGCTCGCGCACGCGCTGTCCACGGGCTTCGAGTTCGTGTCGATGAGCTCGCTCACCGCCGGATGGGTGCTCACCGGTGCATCGGCGCAGTGGCACAACGCGAGGCCCGGCAAGGTCGCCCAGACACTGATCGAGGGCGACTACGCCAATCCCGTGGTCGTGCTCGACGAGGTCGACAAGGCCGGCGGCGACGCCCGCTACGACCCGATGGGCGCGCTCTATACGCTGCTCGAGCGGGACACGGCGCAGCACTTCAAGGACGAGTTCATCGACGTCGACATGGACGCCTCGCACATCCTCTGGGTGGCGACGGCGAACGACGAGTCGGCCATCCCGGAGCCGATCCTCAATCGCATGAACGTCTATGCGATCGACCGCCCCGATGCCGAAGGCGCGCGTCGCATCGCGCTCGCCGTGTACCGGGAGATCCTCGAGGCGCATCACTGGCCGTTCCCCCCCGAGCCCGCGGAGGGCGTGGTCGAGCGTCTCGCCGCGGTGCCGCCGCGCGACATGCGCAAGCTGTTGCTCGACGCCTTCGGCACGGCGCAGCTCGCCGGTCGCGACCATCTCGTGCCCGAGGACATCGACGCGCGCAAGCTCTGCGGCCGGCGCACGCGGGTGGGGTTCTGAGCGCGCCGCGGCGTTACACGCATGTCGGCGTCGTCCGATACGCAATGGTGAAAGGCTCCGATACCCTGGTGCGCGCCTTCACGCTAGGTTAGGGGTTCCGTCGGGCGTTGCCCGAACCCACCCCATCCATCGGAGGCCGTCATGCTCCACATCCGCAAGCTGTACGCCGGCGTCGCGGCCGCGGTCATCGGAGGCGCGCTCGCTTCCGGTGCCGCGCTTGCCGCCGGTCCGTCGCTCATCACCAACCAGCCGTTCGTCAACGGCGGCATCACCAGCGACGAAGCGGACGTGATGCGTCAGGAAGCGACGCACTATCCGCTCGAGATCACCCTCGCACGCAAAGGCGAGGTGCAGGGCTACAACGACTTCGTCGCCGGCGCGCAGCTGCGCGTCATCGACAGCGCGGGACGCGTGATCGTCGACCGCGACGATGCGGGCCCGATCTTTCTGGCCGATCTGCCGCCCGGGGCTTACACCATCGAGGCGACGTACAACGGACAGACCAAGTCGGGCCGCGTGCAGGTCTCCGGCGCGGGGCGCGCGCAGGTGACGTTCCTGTGGGAGTGACGCGCTACCTCTGAGCCGTCAAGCGGTTGTTTCTGGACCGAGGCGCAGCGCCGTCGGTGGTGTCACGCCGATCGCCGGTCACGCGGTGGCCCATGCGCTCGCTGCGTCCCAGCTTCTTGGTGTCGATATGCAGCAGGTCGCCTGGATGGGCATGCTCATAGCGAACGAGCGTGTCGCTGGGCTCGAGCTCGGCCAGGCGCGACAGGCCAGCGCGGGCGAGCAACCGTTGGCGCGGCGAACGTCAGAGATGCCAGCAGATTTCTGGGTTGCGGTAATGGGCATCATTCGATAGCGGGGCGAACGCAGGCAAGCAGTCGGCGGAGCCATACTCCACAGTGGTGACGTAATACCAGAACACTCCGTCGTCATCTTGCAAGTCCAAAAGCGGGACCTCGAATCGAAGCATCGCGCCGTGAAGCGTGAAGGGAACAGTGGTGACTGTGCGTCCCCAGCCTCCGTTCGCGGTCGAACCGCTCACACTGTCTACCCAGACTACAGAAACAACGCCGCTCGAGTGAATACTTTCGCCCCAGATGATCGATTTGCCAGTGGCATCTTGTTGACCGGCCGCTGCCTGATAGAAGTCTTGAATTGGCGACGGTTGCTCGCTATCAACGAAAAACGCAAACGAATCCGCTTGACGTCCCGCAGTGTCAATTGTCGTAAAGTCAGGGACATCCTCGAACATGACCGTGAAGACTACGGTGCCTGCCTTCCGGTCAACATGGGTCGAAAGCCATTGCGGCGCAACTGCGTGCGCTACTGACGTCAACAAGACTACGGCAATACCGATGGCTAAGCGCATAGCATCTCCTGCGTTGATTTCCGTCAACCTCGCGGCCGTTAAGGCTTAGCCGGACGGCTTCGACGCCGGGTCAGTATCGATCGCTCGCAACTGCCATCAAATATATCCTTGGGTGTAGGAGTCTCAGTGGGGCGAAGCCACAGGACCTCACGCCAAGACGTTCTTTTGAACCTACTTGTTATCTCATCTGCTTGGTACTAGCGTTCAAGTGCCACGCACCTGCTGTTCAACAACTATCAGGATCGGGGCAGCGGGCTATTCGGGTCAAACATTCCAGCACAACGCGGGATCACTTGCGGAGTGAGCAAGCGCTACGCTGGTGCAGCGCTTCCTACTGCCTGCGAGATCCGCGCCCGCGCACGTGTTGTTCCACGTCGTCGGACATCGGCCCGACGGCGTCAACCGCCCCGCTTCAGCTCGTGCGCTGTGATGTCGAGCTTCTCATTCCCCATAGCGCTCTTCGTGTTCCTGGCCTATGTTGATGAAGTCAGGCAAAACGGACCCGCTTTAGGGGATGGCGCGGGTAAAAATGCGGGTAAAAGCCTGTGACGCTGCGTGTAAACGACGCTAGTCCATTGAATCATCAGTACTTCTTTGGCGCATTTCGGCGGACACCCGCCCGCCAACGCTTTCGCGTGCTCCCAAGATCCAATCACCAGCCGATCGCAGGAACACGGCGCGTTAGTAGCGCCATCGGTCCTCTCGTCGTTGCAACAATGGCGAATTCTGGGTTGCGCTCCTCGCTGAAGCGAGCTAGACGCAGCCGCCAGCGGCGCGGCGCTACGTCCGACAGCAGAAGCTGCAGAGAAGAGTAATGCAACAGGCTTCGGCCTCGCGATCGACGATTGCGCTCCGCTCGGTTTGGGCGCATCGTTGAAGCTGCGGAAGCGGGCGCGCTCGCGTCTGCCTATTCCGCGATCTTTGTCCAAGACCTGTGCGTTGCCGCGGGGTCATTGGCCCCCGTCCCCTATCGCTCTGGTCTTGCGCAGTGCGACGGGTCACGCCGCCTCGCTGACGACGCGATCCAGCATGGCATCGACGCTGGTCTGCTTGCGAAGGGAGATCATCATGGGAATGAACGCCAAAAACGGCGCGCGCCTGCTGGGCCTGTTGGCAGCCGCCGCCTTCGCGCTCCTCGGGCACGAGAGCGCGGTCGCTGCGGGTCCGGGAACGTACAGCTTCCAGCTTCTCGCAACCGTCGGGGATGCGATCCCGAGCGCGGCCGGAGGCCACTTCGTCAACGACTTCGAGGCGGGTGGGTTGGCCAACAGCGGCGCGATCGCATTCGGGGCTGATGTGAGCACGGGCGGTGAGGGCGTCTTTCTGATGCGTCGCGGGCAGATCACCGAGCTGGCCCGGACGGGGGACGCCGCCCCTGGTGGCGGCACCTTTGATTTCGCGTTCCTGGGACCGGTCACGCAGAACGATGCAGGCGACGCGACGTTCGTCTTCGTGCTGGCGCCGTTCACGTTGCCGGTCGGCAGCAACGCGGGCCTCTATCGCTACTCGCATGCCGCCAGGGCCCTGACGCCGATCGTCATCCCCTTCGTCACCCCGGCGCCCGGCGGCGGAACGTTCCAGGGCGTCTTCTTCCAACCCACGATAAACAATCGCAACGACGTCGTGTTTGCCGGCATCGTGCCGACCGACCAGGGCATACACGTCCCGGGTGAGGACTACATCGGTCTTGGCGAGGGTATCTTCCGCGCGGACGCCCGGGACGTCATCTCCATGCTGGTCGTCCCCGGCGATCCCGCTCCTGGCGGGGGCACATTCGACTTCGCGATTGGGTCATGGAGCAACGATGCCGGCGTTGTGGCGTTCATCGGTCACGTCGCGGGCGATGAGATTCTTCCACCCGGCTTTCCGCCGCAGGCGGTGCAGATCGGCGCCCTCACCAACCTGTACGTGAGAGACGCCGACGGGACCATTCGCGCCCTCGTCCGTGCCGGCGATCCGGCACCGGGAGGCGGCGTATTCAGGTCAGTGCCGTATACGATGCCGAACAACGGTGGCGATATCGTGTTCACCGGTGACCTCACTCCGGCGCCCGGCGTATCGCGGGATCTCGGCGTGTTCCTCCATTCCAACGGTGTCATTACGACCATCGCACGCCCGGGCGATTCGATGCCTGGAGGCGGCCATCTCGTCAGCGCAAGTCTGGTCAACAACAACATCCATATCAACAACCGCGGCGAGGTCGTGTTCAGCGCCATGCTCGACAGCGACCTCGACAACGACGGCACAGCGGATACGGGGCTGTTCGAATGGTCCGCCGGCCAGCTGCGCTTGATCGCGCGCAGCGGCACGGTGCTGCCCGGCATCGGCACGATCTATTAGCTCGCTGCGGCGGAGCTGGTCATCCCGCCACCGCCCTTCGTGACTCCGACGTCGGCAGCGGTAAATAATGACCATGGGCAGGTGCTGTTCCAGGCGACGTTGACGAACGGCGCCGTCGTGTTTCTGGAAGCAACGCCCGCGAAGTAGCCGGCGTCATGCCGCGTGAGCGGACCCGCCCGCCCGCGCGGCATGTGCTGCCGAGGTCAGCCTGTGTCGTCGACGAACCGGTCCGTCATGGCGCGCACGTGGCCGAGGGATCGCGCCCGCTCTGCTGGGGTTGCGTGGCGACGTTCGACGCCGGCTTCGCTGAGGTGACCGAAACGAACGCGTTCGGGATCGATTCCAGCGTCGCCCGATGCGCCCTCGCGAAGCGAACCATCTCGCGCTCATGATGTCCGCGGGTACCGAGGCCGCGACCACCGCCGCTGAGCACAAGCCAGGACCGCCCGGTCGCCCTGCGCCTTATAGCGGCCGAGCCACTTACGCACGGTGCGCACGCTTATGCCGTAGCTCGCCGCGGCCGCCGTAAGCCTCATGCTCCCTTGGACGATGGCGTGGACCATTTCGAGTCGACGGGGGAAGGAAGGTGAGTCGGGCATTCTTGTGAATGTTCATTCGGCTGAGTTCCTGAGAGGTTTGGGGTGGTTGGCACCTCCCAGTCTCTCAAACTCAGTGCGAATGGACAGTAACAACCTGTTGAAGCAACACAGCTAGCCGAGCTCGTCGATGGAGCGCGGCCAGGACTTGTGCAGCAGCCGCGACAGCGCCCGATCGGCGAGCAGCGTGCCGCCGGTCTGGCAGCGCGCGCAGTAGTTGCACTCGTTCTCGGCGTAGACGATGCGCTGCACCGGCGAGCCGCAGACGGGACACGGGTTCCCGTAGCGCCCGTGCACGGCCATCTCGGGGCGGAAGGCGGTGACCTTTTCCGGAAACGCCCCCGCCGACTGCGCGCGCAGGCGCCCGGTCCATTCGCTCAGCACGTCGCGTGCCGCGTGATAGAGCGCGCCGACCTGCGCAGCCGAAAGCTTCTGCGTGTGCGCGATCGGGGACAGCCGCGCGCGATGCAGGATCTCGTCCGAATAGGCGTTCCCCACGCCGCTGAAGAGCCGCGGGTCGGTGAGCGCGCGCTTGAGCGTGTGGTTCTCCGCGGTGAGCCGTGCGCCGAACGACGCGAGGTCCACATCGAGGATCTCCAGCCCGCCCATGCGGAACGGCGCGAGGCCCTGCTCACCTTCGACCAGATGCAGTGATGCGCGGCGCTTGCTTCCCGCTTCGGTGAGCACCAGCCGGCCCATCGGAAAGTGCAGCACTGCGAGGGTGATGCGACCCGGCGGACGCTCCTTCGGCTCGAGCCAGCGCAGCCGTCCGGCGATCATCAGGTGGATGACGAGATGCAGGCCACCTTCGAGCGAGAGCACGATGCGCTTGCCGAGACGCTGCACCTTTTCGACGCGGCGTCCTTCCGCGTCGGCGATCGGCGGCACGGCGGTGCGCAGCACGAAGGGGTTGAGCAGCTCGACGCGCGTCAAGGGCTCGCCTTGCACGCGCTCGGCGATCGCTTCGCAATAAACGACGACGTCCGGGAGCTCCGGCATCGTCAATCCGTCCGTCGCGCTTGCAACGCCCGCAACGCGTCGAACGCGTGTGCGACCGGTTGCGACCAGTCGCCGAAGCTCGCCTGGCGAAAGATCCGCAGGCTCGGGTACCACGGCGACTCGTGCGTCGCGAGGCGCCAGCGCCAGCAGCAATTGAAGCGGTCGAGCATCCAGACCGGCACGCCGAGGGCGCCCGCGACATGCGTCACCGCCGTGTCCGGGGCGATGACCAGATCGAGCGATTCGATGAGCGCCGCGGTGTCGCCGAAGTCTCGAATCTCGCTGCGCAGGTCGACGATGCGTGCGCCGCGATCACCGAACACGGCCGGATCGCCGGCCGCGCCCGGTTGCAGCGTCACGAACCGCATGCCCGGCACGTCGAGCAGCGGCGCAAGCACCGCCGGCGGGACCGACTTGTGCTGCGTCACATAGCCGTAGTCCGAGCGGGCGAATACCGACCATGCGAGACCGACGCGCGAATGCGGGACGTCTCGCAGGCGTTCGCGCCATGCCGCCGCACGGTCGGGCGGCGCGTGCAGATACGGTGCGGCGTCGAGCGCATCGACCGCCACGCCGAGCAGGTGCGGAAGCGACAGGATCGAGGCGCGCGCCGCGATGGTCTCGTTCGACAGCGCGCCGACCGACGTCACGACCCGGTCGGCGCCCTCCATGCCGGCGAGAAGAGGCTCGAGCGGTGTCCAATAGTCGTCGACGAGCAGCACCACGCGCGATGCGCGCTCGCGCGCGCGCGCGACGAAGCGCGCGAACTGCACGACATCGCCGAGTCCCTGCTCGGCATAGACGAGCAGCGTTCCGGCCACGCGCGCGCCGGTCCACGAGGGCCAGCGGGCGAAGCGAGTGCGCGCGGATCCAATGCCCTCGGCGCGCTGCTCGAACACCGCGAAGCCTTCACGGTAGCGGCCCCGGGCAAGGAGCGTCGACGCAACGCCGAAGGCGCTTTCCGCGTCGTCGGGTTGCAGCGCGAGCGCGGCGCGAAAGGCCGCTTCGCCGCGCTCGTGCGCCCAGCTCCAGTTCGCGACCGCGCCCAGCGTTCGCTGCGCGGCCTGCGACTCGGGATGCTCCGCGACGATCGCCTCGAGCTCGGCTCGCGCGCCATCGACGTCGCGCCCGAGCGCCCGTGCGAATGCGAGGCAGGTGCGCGCGGTGACCGAGCCGGGGTCGACCGCGAGCGCGCGCTCGAATGCGCGACGCGCCGGCTCGGCGCGCCCGGCTCGTGCATGCACCTCGCCGAGGTTGATCGCCGTATCCGCGGCGCGCGGGTCGAGCATGAGCGCGCGCTCGAACGCCACGGCCGCCTCGTCCGGCCGCTGCAGCTGCACGAGCGCGATGCCGATGTTGTTGTGCGCCTGGGCGTACGCGGGCGACAGGCGCACCGCCTCGTCGAGCGCGGCGAGCGCGGCGTCGGGGTCGCGTGCCTGCAATTGCGCGAACCCCAGGTTGTTGTGCGCGATCGCGTTGCGCGGCGCGACCCGCACCGCGACCGTGAGGCGCGCGATGGCCTTCGCGACGTCGCCACGCGTGAGCGCGAGCACGCCACCGTTGATGAGCGCGGTGGCGTCGTCGGGATACTTGCCGATGATCGCCGCGTAGAGCGCCTCGGCGTCTTCGAGACGGCCGGCCTGCTGCAGCCGCATCGCCTCGGCCAGCTGCCGCAGCGCCTTCCCACCGGACGCCTCAGTCACGACGCCATTCCCGCTCGGATAGAATCACAGCCGACAACGACCCGCTCGTCTCATGAGTCATATACTCCAGGCCCTGCCGCTGCACCAGAAAGTCGGCATCGCATTTTCCGGCGGCCTCGACACGAGCGCCGCGCTGCTCTGGATGCGCGCGAACGGCGCGATCCCTTACGCCTACACGGCGAATCTCGGTCAGCCCGACGAGCCCGACTACGACGACATCCCGCGCCGTGCGCTCCAGTACGGCGCCGAAGCCGCCCGTCTCGTCGATTGCCGCGCGGCGCTCGTCGCCGAGGGCCTTGCGGCGCTGCAGGCAGGCGCGTTCCACATTTCCACGGCCGGTGCGACGTACTTCAACACCACGCCGCTGGGCCGCGCCGTGACCGGCACGATGCTCGTGACCGCGATGCGCGACGACGACGTTCATATCTGGGGCGACGGCAGCACCTTCAAGGGCAACGACATCGAGCGGTTCTACCGCTACGGCCTGCTCGCCAATCCGCACCTGCAGGTCTACAAGCCCTGGCTCGACCAGCGCTTCATCGACGAGCTCGGCGGCCGCAAGGAAATGTCCGAGTACCTCACCCGCGCGGGGTTCGGCTACAAGATGAGCGCCGACAAGGCGTACTCGACCGATTCCAACATGCTCGGCGCCACGCACGAGGCGAAGGACCTCGAGCGCCTCGATCGCGGCATCTCCATCGTGCAGCCGATCATGGGCGTCGCGTTCTGGCGCGAGGATGTCTCGGTCCGGCCCGAGACGGTCAGCGTCCGCTTCGAGGAAGGCCGCCCGGTGGCGCTCAACGGCGCGACGTTCCGCGACGACGTCGCGCTGCTCGCCGAAGCCAACGCGATCGGCGGGCGGCACGGGCTCGGCATGTGCGACCAGATCGAGAATCGCATCATTGAAGCCAAGAGCCGCGGCATCTACGAAGCGCCCGGCATGGCGCTGCTGTTCATCGCCTACGAGCGACTCGTCACCGGCATTCACAACGAGGACACCATCGAGCAGTACCGCGACAACGGGCGCCGCCTCGGGCGCCTCCTGTACCAGGGCCGCTGGTTCGATCCGCAGGCGATGATGCGCCGGGACAGCGCGCAGCGCTGGATCGCGCGCGCCATCACCGGTGAGGTGACGCTCGAGCTTCGGCGCGGCAACGATTACTCGATCCTCGACACGGCAAGCCCCAACCTCACGTACAAGCCGGAGCGGCTGACGATGGAAAAGGGCGACGCGTTCTTCACGCCTCAGGACCGCATCGGGCAGCTCACGATGCGCAACCTGGACATCATGGACACGCGCGACAAGCTGTTCGGCTACGCGCAGTCGGGATTGCTGAGCGCTTCCGGCGAATCGCCACTGCCGCGGCTCGCCGACGACGACAAGCCGTAGCTCAGTCGATCTTGAGGCCGAGCTTCTTGATCACCGGCGCCCATCGCGCCGAGTCGTCGCGGATCAGCTTGTCGAAATCCTCTGGCGTTCCGCCGACGAGCTCGAAGCCCTGCGCCTGCATGCTCTTCACAACTTCCGGCATCTTCAGCACCGCATCGATCTCGCGATTGAGGCGATCGATGATCGGCTTCGGCGTTCCGGCCCGAACCAGCACGCCGTTCCATGCCTGCGCCTCGAAACCCGGGTAGGTCTCGGCGATCGCGGGAATATCGGGGAAAAGGAAAAAGCGCTTCGCGGTGGTCACGGCGATCGGCCGCAGCTTGCCGGCATCGATCTGAGATTTGAGCGGCTGCATCACCGCGAACAGCATTTGCGTCTCGTTCTGCACCGTAGCGAGCACGGCGGGCGGCGAGCCGTTGAACGGCACGTGCACGATGTCGATGCCTGCCATCGACTTCAGAAGCTCCATGCTGAGGTTCGACGAGCTCCCGTTGCCGACCGAGGCGTAGTTGAGCTTGCCCGGGTTCGCTTTGGCATACGCGACGAGCTCGGGCAGTGTCTTGACCGGAAGCGAAGCATTGACGACCAGCACCGACGGCTGGTTCGACGTGATGATCACGGGCGCGAGGTCCTTCTGCACGTCGTACGGCAGCTTCTGCAGGAACGGCGCGAACGCGAGTGGACCCGGAAACGCGAGCACCATCGTGTAGCCGTCCGGCGCGCTGTGGGCGACTTCCGCGGTCGCCACGGTGCCGCCCGCGGCCGGCTTGTTCTCCACCACCACGGGTTGGCCCAGCCGGTCGCGCAGCTTGTCGGCGATCGCGCGTCCCAGCGCGTCGATCGAGCTGCCGGCCGGCGCCGACATCAGGAAGCGTATGGAATGCTCGGGCCAGTTCTGCGCGGACGCGAACGGTGCGAACGCGAGCAGCACGGCGGCGATGAGGAGGCGAGACAGCATCGAAGGCTCCGTGAAACGTCGTTGATCAGGCGGGCGCGTGGCACACGGCCTCGATGTTGTAGCCATCGGGGTCGAGCACGAACGCGCCATAGTAGTTGGGGTGGTAGTGCGCACGCACGCCCGGCGCGCCGTTGTCGCGGCCGCCCGCGGCGATCGCCGCGCGATAGAACGCATCGACGTGCGCCCGCGTCTCGGCATGAAACGCGATGTGGATCTTCGCGCGTTCGAATACGCCCGCGCCGATCCAGAAATCGGGCTTGGGCGGCACGCCGAAGCCGGCGGCTTCGTCGAATTCCATCAGCAGCACGTAGCCGAGCGGGGCCAGTGCGGCGCGATAAAAAGCCTTGCTGCGCGCGATGTCGGTTACGGCAACGCCGGTATGGTCGATCATGATGTCACCTCTCCGCACACCAGGTATTCCAGCAGCGCCTTCTGCGCGTGCAGGCGGTTCTCCGCCTCGTCCCACACCACGCTCTGCGGACCGTCGATGACCTCGGCGGCGACTTCCTCGCCACGGTGCGCGGGCAGGCAATGCATGAAGAGCGCGTCGGGCTTGGCTCTCGCCATCATCTCCTCGTCGACGCAGTAGTTGGCGAACGCCGCGCGCCGCGCCTCGTTCTCGGCCTCGAATCCCATGCTCGTCCAGACGTCGGTCGTGACGAGGTCGGCGCCGCGGCACGCTTCGCGCGGATCATCGAACGCGCGAAAGTGCCGCGCGCCGGCGCTGCCGAGGAGCGCGGCGTCGACGGCATAGCCGCGCGGCGCGGCCACGTGCACGGCGAAGCCCAAGATCCGCGCCGCCTGCAGCCAGGTGTAGCAGACGTTGTTCGCGTCGCCGATCCACGCCACGGTTCGGCCCTCGAGGCTGCCGCGGTGCTCGAAGTAGGTGAACACGTCGGCCAGGATCTGGCAGGGATGGTATTCGTTGGTGAGCCCGTTGATGACCGGGACCCGGGAGTGCGCCGCGAAGCGCTCGATGATCGACTGCTCGAACGTGCGGATCATCACCACGTCGACCATGCGCGAGATGACACGCGCGACGTCCTCGATGGGCTCGCCGCGCGACAGCTGCGTCTCGCCGCGCGCGAGATTGATCGCGATGCCGCCGAGCTGGTTCATGCCCGCCTCGAACGACACTCGCGTGCGCGTGCTCGCCTTGTCGAACACCATCGCGAGCGTGCGGTCGCGCAGCGGCTGATAGAGCTCGTAGCGCTTGAATCGGTCCTTGATCCAGCGCGTGCGCTCGAACAGGTAGTCGAATTGCGCGCGGTCGAAGTCGCTGAACTGCAGGAAGTGCTTCGGCGCGGCGGTGGTGGACATCCCCTGGGTCCTGCGTGCGATCGCAGGATTCTAGTCAAATCAAGATATTAACACCGCACGCCGTCGCGCTGCGGCGGCCTCGAGCATTCCAATGTCCCGTGCCGCCTTCGCAAAGGGCGGAATCGTGCAAACGGAGATCCCCTAGCGCGGCGCGCCGATCGAATGCCTGCTGACGCGCATGCCGGCGCAAGCTCGAGTCGCCGCCTTGCGGCGCGTATAATCCGCCGCCCCAATGACGCCGCCGCCCCAATGACGCGCAGCGATGACGATGTCGTGATCTGGGGCGTGACCGCATCCGCGCGAACGTTTCGGCCCAGCGACTGGGCCGAGCGTCTTGCCGGGCTCACGTCGGCGTTCGGAAGCGATCAGCGGCTCATGTACTCGCCGCACGTGCTGCCGATGACCATAAGCGGGGTACGCGCGCTGATCGTGCGCCACGA
>DATJIS010000025.1:0-10086 GCA_035493035.1 Casimicrobiaceae bacterium
CGATTGCGGCTACGGCACGTGGGTCGGGCAGGCGGCGGTGGATCCGGACGTGGTGTGGGCCAAGCTCGCCGCGATGGCCGAGGGCGCGCGCATCGCCACCAGCCGATTCTGGCGGTGACGCGCGCGGCGTCGATCGTAAAGGCGTCTAAGTCGACCGCCGGCGCGGTTGTGGCGGGCGCCTGCGAGCTCGACGCATGGGTGCTCGTGAAACGCAGCGCGAGCCTCGGTCATCAGGCTCGTCCATTATCCCGTCCCGATCCATCGGCAGCGCGCGTTCGTCGACGTGCGCCTTCGTGAGGGCGCGTTGCCGATCGCCGAGCGGCTTGCCCGGCAAGTGTTGGAGCCTGCCGCTCCGGCCCTCGAACAGCGCGACACAGCAGAGTCACGTGGCGCGCGCGCTGCGCGCAGCGACGACTGCCTGACTCAGCGCGAGCGCGACGCTTCGCGCGCGAGCTCGCCGAGCCACCCGGCAAGGCCCTGCGCGACGGCGCGCGTGGCATCCTCGTCGGCGCCCGGGCCGAGCAGGTTCACGGCGCCGGAAAGCTGCGCGGACAGCGCCTGCGCTCGGGCGATGAGGTTCGCGATGTCGAGATGCTTGCGATCGGCGCGCAGGCGCGCGCTCAGCGTCTCGAGCGTTTCGCGCAGCGCATGCTCGACGCCCGCAATCTCCCGGTAGAGCGCCTGGCGCGGCGTCGTCGTGTCGCGAAGCTCTTGCACGATGCACTTTCTTGTCGTCGCGCGCGGACGGTGTGCGGACGGTCCCGTTGCAGTCGGGACCCCGTCAGGCGCGGTTGCGTTTGCGCGGTCAATTCTTGCAAGGGTCGCGGGATTCGGCAAGCCCATTCCGGCCGGTCGTCACCGGTGCGAGCGGCGGGTCAGCCAGACGCCGATCGCGAGCGCGGCCAGGCCGCTCGCGGCAATGCTGAGCAGCAGCGCGCCGTGCAGCGTCACCCCGATCGCGAGCGCGGGCCGCGGGTCGATGCCGAGTGCGCCGAGTCCGAGCACGATGCCGGCCTCGAACGGGCCGACGCCGCCCAGCGTGGGCAAGGGCAGCGCGCCGCCCGCGTCGCCGGCGAGGCCGGCGGCGGCGAGCAGCGGCAACGGCGGCACGTTGTCGCCGATCGCGCGTAGCGCCGCCTGCATGAGAATCGCGAAGCCTGCCAGCTTGGTCGTCCATGACAGCACTGCCAGCGCGAGATCGGCCAGGACCGCGCGCAGCCGTGCGGGCATGCCGGCGAGCACCCGCCGGGTCAGGCGGGCCCACGCGGGATCACCCGCGGCGCGCCGCGCCTGCGCATCGACGAAGCGCAGGACCGCGCCCCGCAGCAGGACCACGATCACGGGGACCGCGCACGCCGCCAGCGCGAGCGCGTAGAGCGGCGCGAGCACCGTCGCCCCGGTCGCGATCAGCGCGAGGGCCACCGCGGCGAGCACGGCGAGGTCGGACGTGCGCCACCACGCGAGCGCGCCGATGGTGGCTGCCCAGTCGACACCGAGCCAGCGTCGCGCGAGGAGCGGCATGGTGGCCTCGCCAAGCCGTGCCGGCATGAAGCTCGACAGGGCGTTGTGGACGAGGAACACCAGCGTTGCGCGCGTCATGCGCGTGCGCGGCTCGACGTCGTGCAGCAGGCGCCACAGGCGCAGCGCGCGCGCGAGGTAGGACAGGAGCAGGAAGGCGGTGAACGCGAGCCAGTCCGCCGAAGGGATTTGGGTCGCGGTGGTGGCGACGGTGTCCCAGCCGACGAAGCGCTGCACGCCCCAAGCCACCGCCGCGAGCAGCACGACGGCGATACCGAACGCGATCCACGCGTGTCGCTCGCGCCAGGGTCGTGTCGGCGAAATTGCGGTTGGCACCGGGGGTCAGCGCAAATGGCGCATACTAATCGCTTCGTCGCCGCGCGCGTTCCTCGAATGAACGAGTCCACGGCGGTCCTCCCTCGACCCGCCGCCGAAGAAGTCGCCGCGCCCGCGCGGCTGTCGATCGTCGTCCCGCTCTACAACGAGCAGGAGAACGTGCATCCGCTGGTCGCGCGCGTGCACGAGGCGATGCGCGCTTCGCCGTGGGCGTGGGAGCTGATCCTGGTCGACGACGGAAGCTCGGACCAGACGCTCGCCGCGCTCCAGGAGGAGCGCGCGGCGCGGGGCAACCACGTGCGACTGATCGCGCTGCGCCGCAATTTCGGCCAGACGGCCGCCATGCAGGCCGGCATCGAGGCGGCGCGCGGCGAATTGATCGCGACCCTCGACGGCGACTTGCAGAACGATCCGGGCGACATCGTCCGGCTCGCGGCGCACCTCATCGCATCGGACGTCGACGTCGTCGCCGGCTGGCGCAAGCGGCGCCACGACAAGTTCCTCACGCGCCGGCTGCCGTCGATGCTGGCCAATCGGCTCATCGGAAGCATGACCGGCGTGCGCCTGCACGACTACGGCTGCACGCTCAAGGTGTTCCGCGCCTCGGTGCTGAAGCAGGTGCCGCTCTTCGGCGAGATGCATCGCTTCATCCCCGCGTGGCTCGTGACCGTGATTCCCGCGCGGCGCATCGCGGAGCTGCCCGTCAACCACGCGCCGCGCACGGCCGGCACGTCGAAGTACGGCCTGTGGCGCACGGTGCACGTGCTCCTCGATCTGCTCGTCGTCTATTTCTTCCTGCGGTACAACGCGCGACCGGGTCACTTCTTCGGATTGCTCGGCCTTGCGATCGGCGGCGCCGGCAGCGCCGCGCTCGCGTGGCTCGCCTTCGTGAAATTCATCCTCGGCGAATCGATCGGCGGGCGCCCGTTGCTGCTGATCGGCGTGGTCTGCGTGCTGGCCGCCATCCAGCTCGTCACCACGGGCGTGCTCGCCGAGATCCTGCTGCGCATGGGTGGCGAGCAGGGCCGGCGGACCACGTACGCGATCGATCCTCGCTTCACGGACGCGACCGTCGACTGGCATCGGCCGCAATGACGCGGCCGCGCGCCGCGTGGCTGCTCGCGCTCTACTGCGCGATCGTCTTCTTCGTCAACCTCGATGCCGCGCCGCTCACCGACGTCGACGAAGGCGCGTTCTCGGAAGCCACGCGCGAGATGCTGGCGCGCGGCGATTACGTCACGACGTGGCTCAACGGCGAGCTGCGCTTCGACAAGCCCGTCCTCACCTACTGGGCGCAGGCGGTTCCCGTGGCGCTCGTCGGGCCGCGGCCGGGCGCGTTTCGCTTTCCCTCGGCGCTCGCGGCGTGCCTCTGGGCCTGGCTGCTCTATCGCTTCGCGCGGCGCTACCGTCCCGACGATGCGGTGATGGCGACGTTCATGCTGGCGAGCGCGCTCGGGCCGCTCGCGATCGCGCGCGCCGCCACCGCCGATGCGCTGCTGAACGCGTTCCTCGCGGGCGCGCTGTTCGCGTTCTACCGCCATCTCGCCGATGGCGCGCGACGCGATCTCGTGGCGGCGTTCGCCTGGATGGGCCTTGGCGTCCTCACCAAGGGACCCGTTGCGCTCGCGGTGCCGGCGCTCGCCGTCGGCACGTATTGTGTGTCGCGCGGCCAATGGCTGCGGCCGTTGCGACTGCTGCGCGATCCGCTCGCGTGGATCGTCCTCCTTGCGATCGCCGTACCCTGGTACGTGCTCGAATACCGCGCGCAGGGCGAGGCGTTCATCGACGGCTTCTTCCTGAAGCACAACGTCAACCGCTTCACCGGTACCATGCTCGGACACGGCGGCTTCGTGTGGTACTACGCGGTCGCGCTGCCCGTGCTGATCTTTCCGTTCCTCGCGCCGCTCGCAGGCGCGCTCGCGCGGCTGCGCGCCACGCTCGCCGACGACGTGCAGCGGTTCGCCTGGTGCACGTTCGGCGTGATGTTCGTATTCTTCTCGTTGTCGCGGACGCAGCTGCCGCACTATCTCCTGTACGGCATGACGCCGCTCTTCCTGGTGCTCGCCGCGGAGCGAAGGCGCTTCGGCGGCGCATGGCTGGTCGTCGCTCCGGCGGCATTGGGACTGCTGCTGGCGGCGGCATTGCCCTCGCTCGCCGGCGAGGCTGCCGCGCGCACCGGCAACGCGCTCGCGCGCCTGCTGCTGTCCGATTTCGCGCAGAACCTGCGTACGTTCGTCGTGCCCTCACTGGTGGCGTGCGCGCTGCTCGTCGGCGCGGCGCTGATCGCGACGCGTTGGCCGCGCGAGCAGCGCACCGACATCCGCCTGTACGCGGCGGGGGCCATCCCGGCGCTCTGCCTGGTGCTCGTGCTGTGGCCGCAGGGCATCGCCTGGTTCCAGGGTCCGGTCGCCGCAGCGGGCGCGTTCGCGCGCGGCCGCGCCGACGTGGTCGAGTGGAACGCCAACTGGCCGAGCTTCTCGGTGCACCGCGGCGCGGTGACGCCGTCGCGACGCCCACGGCCTGGCGAGATCGTGCTCACGCGCATCGATCGCGCGGGCGAGCTTCCGCCGCACGACGTCGTGTTCGCGCAGCGCGAGGTGCTGCTCGCGCGCATCCGGCCGTGACGCAGCGGCGATGGCACATGAGCGCCGCCTACGCGGCGTGGCTCGCCGTGCCGCTCGTGGCCGCCGCGGTCATCCTCGCCACGGGGTCGAACGTCACCGCGTTCCAGGCCGTGCAGTCGTCGTCGCATGTGGTGCCGCAGCCGCTGTTCGAGGCATTCTGGCAATCGGTGACGTACGCGGGCGATGGCCTCGCGGTGTTCACGCTCGCCGCGCTTCTTCTATGGCATCGGCCGCACGCGGCGTGGGCGGGTCTCGTCGCGGCGATCCCCGGCAGCCTCGCGCTGCAACTGCTGAAGCGGCTCGTGCCGGTCGACCGGCCGGCGCTCGTGCTCATGCACGACGGCGTCACGGTGCTAGGGCCGGCGCTGCACCACGGCAGCTTTCCGTCGGGACATTCGGTGGCCGCGGGCACGCTGGCCGGGATCGTGTTCCTCGCCTATCGGCAGCCCGCGGTGCGCGCGATTGCGATGATCGGCGCCTTGCTGATCGCGGTGAGCCGGGCGGTGGTCGGCGTGCACTGGCCCGTCGACATCGCGATCGGCCTGGCGCTCGGCTGGCTGTCCGCGTGGATCGGGTGGCAGCTCGTGGCGGATGCGGCGTGGACGCGCACGCCGCGAGCCCGCGTGATCGTCAGCATCGTGATCGCGGGGTGCGCCATCGCGCTCCTCTTCCACCCCGTCGGACTGCCCGCGGCGGCACCGTTTCGCTACACGCTTGCGGCGATCGGCGTCGTCCTCGCCGCGCTGTCGCTGGCGCGGACCGCGCGCGAGGGGCGCTCGCCGACTGCGTGACTCAGCGGCGCGCCTTGCGCCGGTCGAGCATCTCGCGGTCGGCCTGCGGGGCGATGTCGTCGGTGCCCGAGAGCTCGCCGCGCGGCTGGGCCGGATCGTCGGTCGTGCGCAGATCGCTCGTGCGGCCGCCCGTGTGCCGCCAGTCGACGGGTGCGTTCGGCAGCACGTAAACCTGAGGACCGCCGACCGTCGACACGGCCGCGAGTTCGCGCTCGACGCGCGGGTCCGGTGTGGCTTGCGGCTCGCGCGACGCATTGCCGCGCGGTCGCACGTCGCGCGCGCCGTGCGCGAGGAGCACGGCCGAGGCGCGCGCCATCGCGGCGTCATCGGCACCGTGTAGCGCGAGCAGGCAGCCCCCATGCGCAACGATGTCGGCGTAATCGCGCCCATGCGCGTCGGGCGGCGTGGCGAAGCCGCTGAACATGCGCGTGATGACGCCGGCGAGACCGTGCGCCTCGTCGTCGGCATGCGCGTCGCCGCCTTCGATTCCGATCTGGCCGTCGTGAAATCCCTGCTCGAGCAGGGCCGCGCGCGCCGCGTCCGCGTCGCTCCTCGACTCGAACACCGCGATCAGTATGCCGTCCATGCGTGACTCACATTCCGGGTTGCGCGTGCGGCGCGTGCGCGGACTCATCGTCGCCCGCCTCGTCGTCGCCGCGACTTCGGTCGCTCCCGTCCGCGTCGACCTCATCGAGATCCTGGTCGATGCCGAGCGCGCGCGCGAGCGGCACGTTGGTTGCGGCGCGCGCAACGAGTGCCACGCCGGCGAGCGAGAGCGCGAGCCGCGACAGCGGGCCGCATCGCTGTCCGTACAGCGCGAGGAGACCGCCGCCCGCCAGCGCGCCCACGCGCAGCGCCGGCGGCCAGCTTTCCTGGAGCAGCTGCGCCCGGATGCCGCGACGGCGATTGCCCTGCAGGGCGGAGATGCCTTCGGCGCGCGCGTAGAGCGCGAGCTCCCCATCATCCACGTCGCGCACACCGCGCACGCTGCGAACGGACGCCATCAGCGCCTCGTGCTCGCGCTGCAGGATGGGTCCCGCGAGGCGGATATGGCCTTGCTCGGCGGTCACGTGCACGGCGTGAGGATGCGCGACCACGCGACCCAGGCGGGCGCGCACGCGCGCGACCAGCACGGTATCCGAGGGGGAGCCGCCGCGCTGCGTGATCGAGCGCGCCCTCGCGCGCAATGCGTTGAGGCGATGCGACGCGTCGCGGCGCGCGGCGTCGACGAGCGCGCTTCCACGATTGACGAAGCGGCGCGCCTTGTCGCGCGCGAGCGCGCGACGCCGGCGACCGCGATCGGGATCGAGCACGAACATCGCCACGGCGCCCAGCGCGGCGGCGGAAACGAGCGTCCTGAAAGCGGTCATGGCATTCCTCGCGACGGATCGACCGTGATTGGACGCCGAGTGCCCCAGCGGGTTCGACCGCGCGCGACGGACTACACGCTTGGCAACGGCGTGCGCGGCGTTCGGCAATTTCTACTGCTTGCCGCCACGCGCATCAGGGCGCTACGAGCGCTGCACGACTGGCACGATCCCTGCAGGCACGCCCCCTACAGCTGCGGGGACCCGTGCGAATAGGCGCGGAACCCGTGAACATCGATGTCCCTTCGCGGTCCTCACTCTCCGAGCACCACCGTTCGCGCGCCGCGGTCCGTCCGCGCGTGCACGATGAGCACACTGACCACGCCTGTCATCGATACGACGATCGAGCCGGCGCACCGGCGCATCGACGGCGCGCTGCGCCTGCCCGTTCGCATCCTCCCCCAGCCGGACGAGACGACGTGCGGCCCGACGTGCCTGCACGCGGTGTATCGCTACTGGGGCGACGAGCAGCGGCTCGACGACGTCATCGCGCGGACGCATCGATTGCAGGAGGGCGGCACGTTCGCGGTCTTCCTCGGCTGCGATGCCCTGCGCCACGGCTATCGCGCCGCGATCTACACGTACAACGTCACCGTGTTCGATCCGACGTGGTTCACCCAGCCGGGTGTCGACATCGCCGAGCGTCTCGCGCGCCAGCGCGAGGTGAAGAGCGATGCGCGCCTGCAGACGGTCACCAGCGGCTATCTCGAATTCCTGGGCCGCGGCGGTCGCCTGCGCTTCGCCGATCTTTCGCCCGCGCTGGTGCGCGGCCTGCTGCGCTTCAAGCTCCCGATCCTGACCGGGCTGTCGTCGACGTACCTGTATCGCGCGCGGCGCGAGTACGGGACCGCCGACACGCCCGACGACATCCTGGGTTGCCCGGTGGGTCATTTCGTCGTCATCGCCGGACACGATCCGGTGCGCCGGCGCCTGCTCGTGGTCGACCCGTATCAACCCAACCCGTACGGCAAGTCGCACGAGTACTGGATCAGCATCGATCGCGTGGTCGCGGCCATCCTGCTCGGCATCGTCACGCACGATGCGAACCTGCTGGTCGTGTATCCGCGGCGCCCGCTCGCTGCGACCGTCCCATGAATGTCTACTTCGTCGTCAGCCAGCGCCGCGACTGGCCCTTCGAGATACCGGGCGTAACCGTCGTCGCAGCGCGAGACTACCTGGCTGACGCGACGTACGCCGCGCCGTCCGCTGCACGCCTGTTCAACCTCTGCCGCACCGACCGCTATCAGGGTCGGGGCTACTACGTCTCGCTGGTCGCAGAGGCGCGTGGTCACCAACCCGCGCCGGACGTGCGGACCATCGAGGACCTGCAGAGTGGTCATCCGCTGTCGATGCTGGCCGATCGCGCGGTGCCCGAATGGGACCTCGACGCGGACCCCTCGCAGCCGTTCGAGCTCGAGGCGTATTTCGGTCGCGATCCCGCCGGACGCAACGACGGTGCCGCGCGCGAACTCTTCACGCTGCTGCATGCGCCGCTGCTGAAGGCGACGTTCCAGCACGCCAGCGGACGCTGGCGTCTCACCGCAGCGCGTCTCCTCGCCGCCGGCGAGCTTCCGCCGGAGCATCAGGATTTCGTCGCGCTGGCGGCCGCGCAACAGGTCGCGCCGCCGTGTCGTCCCGCCGCCTCGCTGCCGCGGCCGGCGCTCGCGATCCTGCACAACGCCGACGCGCCCGACCCGCCCTCGAATCCCGCCGCGCTCGAGCGGTTTCGCGTCATGGCGCAGGAAATGGGCATGCGCTGCGAACTGCTGTCGCGCAACGACATCGACCGGCTGCCCCAGTTCGATGCGCTCTTCATCCGCGACACGACCTACGTCAACCATTACACGTACCACTTCGCTCGCCGTGCGGCGGCGGAGGGGCTCGTGGTGATCGACGACGTCGATTCCATCGTGAAGTGCACCAACAAGGTTTACCTGCACGAGCTCTTCACGCGGCACCAGATCCCGGTGCCCAAGACGCTCATCGTCCATCGCGGCAACGTGGAGCAGATCGAGCAGACGTTCGGCTTTCCGTGCATCGTCAAGCAGCCGGGCGGCGCGTTCTCCAACGGCGTCGCCAAGGTGCGCTCGAAGGCACAGCTCGACGCGGTGCTCGAGAATTATTTCGCGCAATCGGAGCTCGTGATCGCGCAGGAGTGGCTGCCGACGGAATTCGACTGGCGCGTGGGCGTCCTCGACGGGCGCCCGCTCTATGTGTGCAAGTACCTGATGGCGCCCGGCCACTGGCAGGTCGTGAAGCGCGAGCCCGGCCGCCGGGTCGAGGGTGCGACCGTCGCGCTGGCCGTGGGCGAGGCACCGGACATCGTGGTGAAGGCCGCCATGCGTGCGGCGAACCTCGTCGGCGACAGCCTCTACGGCGTCGATCTCAAGCAGAGCGGCGATCGCTGCTACGTCATCGAGATCAACGACAACCCGAACATCGACGCGGGCAACGAGGACGGCGTGCTGAAGGACGCGCTGTATCGCGAGGTCCTCGGCGTGTTCCTGCGCCGGATGCGCGAGCGCGGTCGTCTCGCCGCCGACTAGCGATGGCGACGCTGCCGGCCTTTGCCGGCTACGGCATCGAGCTCGAGTATGCGATCGTCGATCGCGACTCGCTCGACGTCCGGCCGCTCGCGGATTCGCTCCTCTCGCTTCTCGCGGGGCATCCCGCGGCGAGCGTCGAGCGCGGTGCGCTCGGCTGGTCCAACGAGCTCGTCAGTCATGTGATCGAGCTCAAGATCAACGCGCCGGCGCCCGACCTGGCGGACCTGCCGGCGGCGTTCCAGGCGGAGCTGCGCGTCGTGGATGGCCTGCTCTCCGCGCGCGGCGCACGTCTCATGCCGACGGGCATGCACCCCTGGATGGATCCGCGTCGCGAAACCGTCCTGTGGCCTCACGAAGGGGCGGAGATCTACGCGACGTTCGATCGCATCTTCGATTGCAGCCGCCACGGCTGGGCGAACCTGCAGAGCATGCACGTCAACCTGCCGTTCGCGAGCGACGAGGAATTCGCGCGCCTTCACGCCGCGATTCGCGCGGTGTTGCCCCTCGTGCCCGCGCTCGCTGCGAGCTCGCCGATCGCCGACGGCGTGCCGCAGGCCGCGCTCGACTACCGGCTCGAGGTGTATCGCGGCAACGCCCTGCGCGTCCCGTCGATCGTAGGCGACGTGATCCCGCCCCGCGTCGACACCCGTGCCGAATATGAAACGCGGGTGCTGGCGCCGATGTATCACGACATCGCGCGGCTCGACCCGGGCGGCGTGCTCCAGCGCGAATGGCTCAACGCCCGCGGCGCGATCGCGCGCTTCGACCGCCACGCCATCGAGATTCGCCTCTGCGATACGCAGGAATGTCCGCGCGCCGACATGGGCGTGGCGGCCGCGATCGTGGCGGTCATTCGCGCCCTCTACAACGGGCGCTGGGCGCCGATGCGCGACGTGCAGGCGCT
>DATJIS010000026.1:0-15580 GCA_035493035.1 Casimicrobiaceae bacterium
TAGACGCGGTAGTGCTCCAGCGGCTTGTAGATCTGCTTGCGACGGCGCTCGATCTGTGCGTTCGATACGACGATGCCTTCGCCCTTTCCGTCGTCGATGTACTTGCACGCGGCCTTCGCCGCGAGACGGCCTTCCGTGAACGAGCCCGACGAGAATGCGTGCGGCGTTCCGCCGACGGCGTCGCCCGCGCCGAACAGGCCCTCGACCGTCGTCATGCGGTTGTAGCCCCAGAAGTACTCGGGCGGCGAGACGTCCTCGGGTCCCGAGCACCACGCGCCCGAGCAGGTCGCGTGCGAGCCCATGACGTAGGGCTCGGAGGTCGTGAGCTCGGGATTCTCGTGCTTCGGATCGACGTCGGTGGCGGCCCACAGCACGGCCTGCCCCACGGTCATGCCGAGGAAGTTCTCCCAGCCGACTTCCTCGAGGTGAGGATCCTGGAACGCCTGCATCGTGACCATGTGGATCGGGCCGCGGCCGGCGGCCACTTCCTGGATGATGCAATGGTTGCGCAGGCACGTCGGGATCGGACGATGCGTCAAGTGGGACGCTTCCGGATCGAGGTACTCCTTGCCGACCATCTTCTGCAGCTCGGGGAACCACTTCGATTCGTACTCCTCGCCGAGCGAGTTCTGCGTGTACGTCTTCAAGTGCAGGAAGTACGCCCCGACGGGGCCGTAACCGTCCTTGAAGCGCGCCAGCACGATGCGGTTTTCCATCTGCGTCATCTTCGCGCCGGCTTCGATCAGCAGGCCGTAGGCCGACGCGGACGACCAGGGCGCATACCACGTGCGGCCGGCGCCCTCGCCGGTGGAGCGCGGCTTGAAGATGTTCGATGCGCCGCCCGCGCTGCAGACCACCGTCTTGGACTTGAACACGTGGTAGTTGCCGGTGCGCACGTTGAAGCCTACGGCACCGGCAACGCGGTTCGGCCTGCTCTCGTCCATCAGCAGATGCGTGACGCAGATGCGGTTGAAGACCTTGTCGGCGGACTTCTTGGCGGCCTCGGCCACGATGGGCTTGTACGACTCGCCGTGGATCATGATCTGCCATCGCCCTTCGCGGAGGTAGCGCCCGGTTTTCGGATTCCTCATGATCGGCAGGCCCCACTCCTCGAACTGGTGCACGGTGGAATCGACGTGCCGCGCCATGTCGAACAGCAGGTCTTCGCGCACGAGGCCCATAAGGTCGATGCGCGCGTAGCGCACGTGGTCCTCGGGGTTGTTCTCGCCCCAGCGCGTGCCCATGTAGCAGTTGATGGCGTACAGGCCCTGCGCGACCGCGCCGGAGCGGTCGATGTTCGCCTTCTCCGCGATGACGATCTTCTTGTCCTGTCCCCAGAACCTCGCCTCCCATGCGGCGCCGGTGCCGCCGAGGCCCGCACCGACGACGAGGATGTCGATGTCGTCTTCGACGATCGTGTGATAGGCCATCAGTAGTAGACGCCTTTCTTGAGCTTGAGGCCGGCGTCCTTCAGCGTGCGCAGGCCGCCTTCGTCCAGCCGGATGTACTTCGGTTCGTTGTAAAGGAGCTGGCCGTCGCGCTGCTCGCTGCTCGGCGCGGGCACCTCGGCGAGCTTCGGAATCGCCGTTCCCCACGGCTTCGTGGTGATGGGCGACAGGAAGTTCTTCTCCGTCCCGTCGCGGAACTTGATCTTCCACGCGATGGTGCCCTTGCGCTCGTCGCGATCGACGCGGACGCTGTGGCCGAGCGGCGCGAAATCGGCGTATCCGCGCACGTCGATCGCGTGCTGCGGACACGCCTTCACGCAGGAGTAGCACTCCCAGCACATGTTCGGCTCGATGTTGTAGGCCCGCCGGTAGGTCGGGTCGATGTGCATGATGTCCGAGGGACAGATGTCGACGCAGTGGCCGCATCCATCGCACCGCGTCATGTACACGAACGTAGGCATCAGTGGCTCCCGGGCCCGGCGCGGCCGGGCTTCCTCGTCTCAGTAGTGCCGCGGCGCTTCCCGCTTGATGCCGAGTCCCATGTCCATCGGCGCGTTGCGCAGCAGCTCCATCGAGTGCCGCTGTTGCTGTGCAGGATCGTCGCGCGTCTGCGTTGGCAGGTTCTCGGCGCTTCCGTTCGCACGGGAGACGCGCTTGTCGAAGGCGGCCGCCGGCTTGAAGAACATGTGCGCGAACTTCGACCACGGCACGCCGCCGAACAGGACGACGGTCGCGAGCAGGTAGAGCCAGAAAACCAGCCCGACGCCGCCGCCGAGGGCGGCCCAGATCGCACCGAGCGTCACGCTCGCGAGCAGCGACAGCACGAAGAGGTCGGCCTTCGCCAGGCGCAACGGCGAGTGGCCTTCCGCGGCGACGTCGACACGAATGAAGAACCAGAACCAGTAGCCGCCGATCATCACCATCCAGGCGCCAATCCACCACAGCAACGGCCAGATGCGCGGCGTGGCCATCGGCTCTCCGGGATAGCCGAACACCATCACCGCTGTCGCGACGACGTACAGGACAAAGCCGTACATGCCGAGGAGATGCGCAACGCGGCGTCTCGCGTTGCAGAACTCTCCCGAGGCGAGCACGTCGACGACCGCGGTCTGCACGGCAATCGACGCGAGCTCACCGCCCCCGAGCTCGCGGCCCCTCCCCCTGGAGTTGCGCATGTTGGCGAAGAAATAGCGCGCGCTGCCCTTGTGCACGATGTCGAACAGCGTCCCGAGCACGACGGCGAGCGCCATGACGACCAGGAAACCCTGAAGGAAACCGGCCGGCAGCGACGCGCCGGCGACGGCGAACGGATTCAACATGGAGCGCCCCTTCGGCGCCGCCGCGAATGCGGCGCGGTTATATGCTTATGGACGGAATCTGCCACGCGACCGGGCGCGAAGCCAATCGAAGTCGTTTATCGATCGATAAACGAGCCATGGTGCATCGCACAATGCCTGCGGGCCGGACGGCATTCTTCGCCCGGTATGATGGGCGGGCCGACCTTTCGACGCCGAACGCACGCCGCACACATGCCCGACCGCAGGCTCCAGGCCTTCCAGGCCGTCGCCAAGCACCGCTCCTTCACCAAGGCGGCGGAGGCGCTTTGCATGACGCAGCCGGCGGTGACGTTCCAGATCCGGCAGCTCGAGGAGCATTTCCGCACCCGCCTGTTCGATCGCGCCAATGGCCGCATCGCGCTCACGCCGACCGGCGCGGTCGCGCTGGAATACGCGGAGCGCATCCTCGCCCTGCACGCCGAGCTCGACGAGCGCGTCCGGGACCTGACCGGGCAGGAAGTGGGTGTACTGATGATCGGCGCCAGCACGACCATCGCGGAGTTCCTGCTGCCGCGCGTCCTCGGTGAGTTCAAGTCGCGCCACCCCGGGATCGTGCCGCAGCTCAGCGTCGCGAACTCCGAGGCCGTGCAGGCGCGCGTGGCCGAGCGCTCGCTCGACCTCGGCTTCATCGAGGGCGATTCGCACCTTCGCACCCTGGTCACCGACGTCTGCTGCGAGGACGAGCTGCAGGTCGTGTGCGCGCCGTCGCACCCGCTCGCTCGCCGCAAAGCGCTCGCGCCCCACGCGCTGACCGAGCATCCCTACATCAGTCGCGAGGTCGGATCCGGCACGCGCGAGGTCATCGATCGCTACCTCGAGCGCGCCGGCCTCGCGGCCGATTCGCTGCACATCATCATGGAAGCGAGCAGCCCCGAAGCGCTGAAGGGGCTCGTGGCCACGGGTGTCGGCTTCGCGATCATGTCGCGCGCCACCGCCGAGAAGGAGGTTCGGCTCGGAGACCTCGTCACGGTACCGCTCGACCCGCCGCTGATCCGTCACCTCTCGGTGGTGTATCCGCGCGAGCGAATCCATCCCAAGTTCGTGAGCGAGTTCGTGCGCTTCGCCAAGGAACGCCTCGCCGCGAACGCACGCGACGAGCGCCGGCTCGCGGCCGTCTGACGCGGCGCAACCGTCGCGCTTCAGCCCTGCCGCCCGCTCGCTAGCGGGCCGAGTGCCCGGTCAGCTTGACCTCGACGTTCTCGTGCGCCGCGAGCGATGCGTAATAGGCGCGAAGGATCTCGAGCACCTCGGGGCGACTGAACTCGGCGGGCACGTCTGCGCCTTCGGAAAGCCACTTGCGCAGCTTTGTCCCGGACACGAGCAAGCGATCGGAATCGTCGTGCGGACACGTGCGCGCCGAAGCCATGCCGCCGCATCGATAGCACCAGAAGGTCCAGTCCATGCGCAAGGGCGCGATGGCGAGCGCGCCCTGCGGGATCTCGTCGAAGATGCGGTGCGCGTCGAACGGGCCGTAGTAGCTGCCCACTCCCGCGTGGTCGCGTCCTACGATGAGGTATGCGCATCCGTAGTTCTGCCGGAACAGCGCATGCAACAGCGCCTCGCGCGGTCCGGCGTAGCGCATGTCGAGCGGGTAGCCCGCCTGGAGCACCGTTCCGGCGCGAAAGTAGCGATCGATGAGCGTCGCGATCGCGCGCGTGCGCACGGCCGCGGGAATATCGCCCGGTTTCAGGTTGCCGAGCAGCGAATGGACCAGCACGCCGTCGCATACCTCGATCGCGACCTTCACGAGGTATTCGTGCGACCGGTGCATCGGGTTGCGCGTCTGGAATGCCGCGACGCGCGTCCATCCGAGCCGCGTGAACTCGGCGCGCGTCTCCGCCGGCGTCTTGAAGAGCGCTCCATAGCGTGCGCCGAATCCGCCGTCGCCCAGCACGCGCAGCGCGCCCGCGAGGTTGACGTCGCCCTGCTGCATCACCGCGCGCACGCCGGGATGGTCGGGGTCCGTGGTCTTGAACACCGACCTGCATTCGTGCGCCTTGTCGATACGGTACTTCTCGCTCACCGTCAGCACGGCGAGCAGCGATTCGTCGTCCGGGTCGACGAGCGCGATGTCGTCGCCGACCGCAATCGGTGCGGCCTTGTCCTCGTCCGCGGAAAGCGTGATCGGAACGGGCCAGAACGTTCCGTCCGCGGTGCGCATGTCGTCGCAGACGCCGCGCCAGTCCGCATGCGTCATGAATCCGCCGAGCGGCGTGAAGCCGCCGATGCCCAGCATCACGACGTCGCCCTTCTCGCGCGTCGAGATGCGCAGCCGGCGGAGCGTTTCGGCGCGGCGCAGCGCCGCGGTGCGCGCGTCGCCGTTCAGCTGCAGCGGCCGCAGCTCGGCGCTCCCGTGCGGCGGTACGAGTCGGGTCATGCGATCACCCATGCGCTAATATGAGGCGATGAAGATCTGCATCGTGTCGGACAGCCACGATCGCGCCGAGCCGCTCGCGCAGGCGGTGCGCGCGGGCGCCGCGGAAGGCGCCACGACGGTGATCCACTGCGGCGACATCATCGGCACGCAGACGCTTCGCGGCGCGATGAGCGTCGGCCTGCCGCTGCACGTGATCCATGGCAACAACCTGGGCGATCCGGTGTCGCTCAGTCGCTGGGCGTACGAGAGCAACGGACTCCTGCGCTACCACGGCGCGGATGGCCGCATCGAGCTCGACGGCCGGCGCATCTTCATCGTCCATTACCCCGAGTACGGGCAGGCGATGGCCTGCACGGGCGACTGGGATCTCGTGTGCTGCGGTCACTCGCACGTCGCGGCGGTCGAGCGCGTCGCGAACGTGAAAGGCGGCACGACGTGGTTGGTCAATCCCGGCACCGTCGCGGGCCTCGCCGCGCCGGCGACATGGATCCTCGGCGACCTCGACGCCATGCGATTCGAGGTTCGGACGCTCGACGCGTGACGCGCCGGATCGTGCGCCTGCCCGCACGCCGCGCCTACGACGTCTCGAGCAGCTTCAGGCGCTGCACCTTGCCCGACGCGCCCTTCGGCAGCTCGTTCACGAAGCGCAGATAGCGCGGCGACTTGTAGCGGCCGAGCTCGCGCAGGCAGTGCGCGCGAAGATCGTCCTCGCTGCAGTGCTCGCCGGGTTTGAGCACCACGCACGCGAGGATCTCCTGCCCGTAGTCCGGATCGGGCACGCCCACCGCGGCGCATTCGAGCACGGCGGGATGGCGCAGCAGCGCCTCGTCGATCTCGCGCGGGGCGATGTTCTCGCCGCCCTTGATGATCAGCTCCTTCAGCCGCCCCGTGATGAAGTAATAGCCCTCCGCATCGCGGTAGCCGAGGTCGCCCGTGGAGAGCCAGCCGTCGCGGTCGATGGCGCGCGCCGTCAGATCGTCGGCGCGAAAGTAGCCCATCATGACGCTCGGGCCACGCAACTGGACCTCGCCCACCTCGCCGGCACGCGCTTCCGACCCCTCCGCTCGCATCACGCGCGCCTCGACGCCGAGTGGAAGACCCGGGGAGCCGAGCTTGCGGCGTCCCGCGTCGAGCGGATTGCTGAACGCGATCGACGCGCTTTCCGTGAGGCCCATCGCCTCGATCACCGAGATGCCGAAGCGCTCCTCGAACGCGCGGTGCTGCGCCGGCGGCAGCGGCGCCGACGCCGAGCGCGCGAAGCGCACCGCGCGGCACGCGTCGCGTTGCGCGTCGTCCGGCGGCGCGCCGTTCAGCAGGTACGCGATGATCGTCGGCACGACGTTGATCCACGTCGGCCGATAGCGCTCGACCAGCGGCCACCATTGCGACACGCTGAAGCGATGCGGCATGACGATGCTGCCGCCGGACACGAGCGGCGAGATCGTCGCGATGCACTGTCCGTTGATGTGGTACAGCGGCAGCGACGACAACAGGCGGTCGTCGTGACCGAGCTCGAGCGACGCGCTGACGGCCGCGCCGGATGCGAGCAGGTTTCCATGCGACAGCAGCGCGCCCTTGGGCTGGCCGGTCGTGCCCGACGTGTACATCAGCAGCGCCGGATCGCCCGCGGACAAGGGCGCGAGCGCGGTGTCGCCTGCGGCGGGAAGATCGAGCCCGTCGACGTCGCACACGCGCACGGCGAAGCAATCCGCATGGCGTGCCGCGATCGCACGCAGCCGCGGCGCATGCTCCTGCGCCGCGAACACCACGCGCGCGCCCGAGTGCACCAGCGCGTACTCGAGATAGCTGTCCTGCGCGAGCAGGTTCTGCGGCGCCACCACGCGGCCGGCGTACATCACGCCGAGGAACAGCTGCGCGGCGCTGATGCCGTTCGGCAGCATGAACGCGACCGGCTCGCCCGCCGGCACGCCGAGTGCGTCGAGGAGCGCGGCGAGGCTGCGCGCGCCGGCGCGTAGCGCCTCGTAGGGCAGCACGCGGTCGGGCTCCGGTGCGAACAGGAACGGCGCATGCGGACGCGCCGTGGCGTGCGCGTCGATCAGCTCGCGCAGCGTCGCGGCCACGTCAGGCGTTGAACTTGCGGCGGTACGCGCCGAAGAGCTCGTCCTCGCTCGGCTCGTGCACGCGGTCCGGCGGCAGCGGATACACCACGCGCGTGATGTTCAGGAAGTGCCGGTAGTTGAGGTTGTCCGAGATGCTGTTGCGGCCCCACGTGCCGCAACCCATCGACAGCGAGAATGGGAGCGCGTTGTCGAAGCTGCCGCCGGTGGCGAAGCAGTGCGCCTGGTTGACGATGACGCGGCACACCGGCAGCGCGAGGCCGAGCTCGCGTGCGCGCTCGGGACGCCGCGTATGCAGCCCCACCGAGTGACCCGCGCCCTGGAAGGACAGGATGCGCGTGGCGAGCGCCGCGGCAGCGGCGAAATCGGGCGCGGTGTAGAGGGCCAGAACCGGCGAGAGCTTCTCCCCGGAGAACGGGTGATCGCGGCCCACGCCCTCGGTCTCGACGATCAGGAAGCGCGCGTCGCGCAGTGCCGGTCGCGCGAGGCCGGCGCGCGCCGCGATGGTGGGCGCATCCTGCGCGATGAACGGCGCAGCGAGCTCGCCTTGCGGAAACATCGCAGCCTGCAGGCGTTGCGCCTCGTCGGCATCGAGCAGGATGCCGCCCTGCGCGGCGAGCGCGTCGAGGAGCGCGGCGCGGTTCATGGCAAGCGCGATGACGTGATTCTCCGACGAGCAGCTGGTGGCGTTGTCGAACGTCTTGGACGCGGCGATCTTCGCGGCTGCATCGGCGAGGTCCGCGGTCTCGTCGACGATGACGGTGACGTTTCCCGCGCCGACGCCGATCGCCGGCGTGCCGCTCGAGTAGGCGGCGCGCACGTTCTTTTGCGAGCCGGTCGCGACGACGAGATCGGCCTGGCGCATCAGCTCCTGCGTGAGCGCGCGGTCGGCAACGGGCAGCGCCTGAACGAGATCGCGCGGGGCGCCGACGCGCGCGAGCTCCGCGTGCACGTATTCGAGCAGGAGCTCGAGCGTCGACTGTCCCTTCGGCGAAGGCGCGAGCACGATCGCGTTGCGGCCCTTCAACGCGTTGAGGATGTTG
This sequence comes from Casimicrobiaceae bacterium, assembly GCA_035493035.1. Lineage (GTDB taxonomy): Bacteria > Pseudomonadota > Gammaproteobacteria > Burkholderiales > Casimicrobiaceae > VBCG01. The sequence continues at coordinate 8,284 of DATJIS010000026.1, forward strand.
TTGGCTGGCGTGGCCGCCGGATTGGTCGACGGCGTGACCGCGGCCACGACGCCGACCGGACGCGCGATCTCGATCAGCCCGCGTTGCGGATCCTCGTCGATGACGCCGACCGAGCGGGCGCCGGCGAGATCGCGCAGCAGGCCGATGGTCTTGCGGCGGTTCTTGGCGATCTTGTCGGGCACGTTGCCCAGGCCCGAATCGCGCACGGCGCGCTCCGCGAGCGCGCGATTGCGCGACGGCTCGACGATCGCCCAGCCGGCGGCGGTGACCACTTCGTCGACGCCGGCCTGGTCGTAGCGCTCGTAGGCGCGCTGCGCGATTCGCGCGCGCTCGACCAGCGCGCCGACGATTGCGGGTGCATCCTTGTTCATCGCGCTCTTCGCCCGTCGTGCGCCGCGCGCCGAGACTTCACCCCTTGCGCGCGGCAGTGGACTTGTACTTCTCCAGATGGCGCACCGGCAGCGCCAGCGCATCGCGCCGGAACGGATCGCCGAGCTCGCGCGTCACCATCATCTCGAGCACCGTCGTCTTGCCTTCGCGCTGTGCCGCGGCCGCCGCACGCAGCGCAGGACCGACATCCGACAGCGATTCGATGCGCACGCCCTCCGCGCCCATCGCCTTCGCCACGGCGGCCCACGACGGCTGCTTGTCGAGGTTCACGCCGATGAAGCGATTCGCATAGAAATCGACGTGGTTCTTCTTTTCCGCACCCCACTGGCCGTTGTTGAACACCACCGCGGTGACCGGAATCTGCTCGCGCACGCACGTCTGCAGCTCGCCGAAGCTCATGCCCCACGCGCCGTCTCCGACGTATGCAATCGCCGGACGGTCGGGCGCGGCGACCTTGGCGCCGATGATCGTCGGAAACGCGTAGCCGCAGTTGCCGAAGCTCATCGCCGCAAACATCGAGCGCGGCCGGTCGAAGCGCAGGTACGAGTTCGACACCGAGCAGATGTTGCCGATGTCGGTGGACACCATGGCGCCCTCGGGCATCGCCTTCTCGAGCTCGCGCAGCATCTGGCGCGGGTGCATGGCGTTCACGCCCTTGCTCACCTCGACCGACCACGCGTCCTTCTCGTGGCTCCACGAGTCGAGCTCCGCTTCCCATGCCTTCTTCTCGGATTGCACCGTCGCGAGACGCGATGCTTCGTTGGCCTTGCACGCGAGGCGCTTCTGCGCGAGCCGCGCGGAGAGCGCCCGCGCGGCGGCCTTGGCGTCGCCACAGATGCCGACCGAAATCGGCTTCACGAGGCCGAGCATCTTGGGATCGGCATCGATCTGGATGATCTTCGCGTTCTTCGGCCAGTAGTCGAGGCCGTGCTGCGGCAGCGTGCCGAAGGGCCCGAGCCGCGTGCCGAGGGCGAGCACGACGTCCGCCTTGCCGATCAGCTTCATCGCCGCCTTGCTGCCCTGGTAGCCGAGGGCGCCGCACCACAGCGGGTGCTTCGCGGGGAACGAATCGTTGTGCAGGTAGCTCGTCGCGACCGGTGCCTGCAGCTGCTCGGCGAGCGCGATGGCTTCGGCCTCACCCTCGGCCATCACCACGCCGCCGCCGGCGAGTATCACGGGAAACTGCGCCGCGGCGAGGATCTCGGCGGCCTCGTCCAGGCTCTTCTCGCCGCCTGCGCCGCGCTCGATGGCGATCGGGCGCGGGATCTCGCACTCTATGTCGCCGTAGAAGAAGTCACGCGGGATGTTGAGCTGCGTGGGTCCCATTTCGAGTTGCGCGCGGTCGAACGCACGGCCCGTGAGCTCAGCCATGCGTGCCTTGTTGTTCACGTGCGCCTGGAACTTGGTGATCTTGGAGAAGATCGGCAGCTGCTCGGTCTCCTGGAAGCCGCCCAGCCCGAGCGTCATGCTGCCGGTCTCCGGCGTGATGACCACCACCGGCGAATGCGCCCAGTACGCCGCGGCGACGCTGGTGACGAAGTTCGTGATGCCGGGGCCGTTCTGCGCGATGCAGACGCCGTGCCGTCCCGATACACGCGCATAGCCGTCGGCCATGTGCCCGGCGCCCTGCTCGTGCGCCACCGAGATGAAGCGGATTCCGGCCAGCGGAAAGAGGTCGAGGGCGTCCATGTACGCCGAGCCGACGATGCCGAAGACGTCCTTGACGCCCTGTGCCACCAGCGTCTCGACGAAGGCCTCGGACGGGGTCATCGTCTGCCGCCCGGTCACCACCATGCGGCTTTGCTCGGTCATCGTGTTCATGCGCGCTCCAGGCTCACTCGGGCTAATCTCGCATTTTCGCGCGGCGAAGGCATCCGGGGATAGAGCCAGTTCGTGCCGCGTCGCCATGCCAGCACGCGCATGCCAGGCGCGCACGACGCGCGGCAGGCGGCCTATACTGGGTGGAGCATCACGGAAGGAGGCACGCATGGCGGCGCCCGCATGGAAGGTCGAGGGGCAGTACTACGAGAACTGCAGCTGCGATTTCGTGTGCCCCTGCATCCTCGGACAGATGTCGGTCATGCCGACCCAGGGCTCGTGCACGTTCGCGATGGGCTTCCAGATCGAGCGGGGGCGCTACGGCGACGTCGCGCTGGACGGGCTCGGCTTCGTGGTCGTCGGCTTCACGCCGGCCGAGATGGCGAAGGGCAATTGGTCGGTCGCGCTCGTGGTGGACGAGCGCGCGAGCGCCGCACAGCGCGAGGCGATCACGGCGATCGCGAGCGGCAGCGCCGGCGGTCCCATGGCTGCGCTGTCGGGACTCGTGGGTAAGCTCCTGGGCGTCGAGTCGGCGCCCATCACGTTCCGCCGCGATGGCGTGTCGTGGTCGGTCGATGCCTCGAGCGCCGTTCACATCGACGGCACCGGCGCGCCGGGCCTCGATCCCGCGCGTGGCCCCCTGCAGCTCGCGAACACGGGACACCCCGCGGCGAGCACGTTCACGCTCGCCCGTCCGCAGAAGAGCCGCGTGTCGGTGCTCGGCGTGGCGTGGAGCGAAGCGAGCGGCCGCAACAACGCGCAATACGCGCCGTTCGCCTGGCAGAGCGGCTAACGGAGCGCGGTCCAGGCCGCGAGCACGAGCAACGCCGCGCCGCTCCAGCGCGCGGTCCGCTCGCCAAGCGGCGCGAGCTTCTCGACCAGCACCCAGAGCGTGAGCGCGACGATGACCGCGAGATTCATCGCGCCGCCCGCGAACAGCAGCAGCATCAGCGCCCAGCAGCAGCCGACGCAGTAGCTGCCGTGCGCGAGCCCCATGCGGAACGCGCCGGCGGTGCCCGCGCGCCAGCCGTGCAGCAGCGTGGCGAGCGGCGAGCGGCACACGCGCAGGCACGCGCGCTTGTGCGGCGTCAGCTGGTACACGCCCGCGAGCGCCAGCGCGATCGCCGCGGCGAACGGCGTCGCCGGCTCCATCATGGGCGTGAACAGCAAAAGCTGCGCGAGGACACGCTGCAGGACGGTCGCCGCCAGGCTGTACCCGCCCCATGCGACGAGGTAGCCCGCCGCCATGGCGTGGAGCTGACGTCCCGCATGCGCATCGCCGCGGGCGCGCGCCGCACCGGCGTAGAGCAGCAGCAGCGGCGCTGCGGACGGCAGCATCATCGCGGTCATCATCGCCATCCACATGGTCCACAGCAGCGCGAGTCGCGCGGCATCCCATTCCGGCACCATCGTCCAGGCCGCTGCGCCCGACATCGCGCCGTACATGTCCCGCGCCATGACCACGATCCACGCCCACGACGCGAGCGTCACGGCGAAGAGCAGCAGCGCGCTGGTCCAGCGCTCGTGGCGCAAGGCCGCCTCGAGCAGCGTGCGCTCCTCGGGCGCGGCCGCGTTCATGAGGTCAGCCGAGCAGCGTCGCCGCAGGCACGTAGTCGTACCCGAGCGCCTGCGCCACGGGCTCGCACGTCACCTTGCCGAAGGCGATGTTCAAGCCCTCGCGCAGGTGCGAATCCTCGGTCAGCGCGCGCTTCCAGCCTTTTTCCGCCAGCGCCGCCACGAAGGGCAGCGTGACGTTGTTCAGCGCGTACGTCGATGTGCGCGGCACGCCGCCCGGCATATTCGCTACGCAGTAGTGCACGACACCATCGACGACGTACGTGGGGTCGGCGTGCGTGGTCGGGTGCGACGTCTCGAAGCAGCCGCCCTGGTCGATCGCAACGTCGACCACCACCGACCCGGGCTCCATGCTCGCGATCATGGCGCGCGACACGAGCTTGGGCGCCGAGGCCCCCGGCACCAGCACGCCGCCGACCACGAGGTCCGCCTCGGCGACGTGGCGCTCGATGCTGTCGCGGTTGGAGAACGCGGTGCCGAGCCGCGTGCCGAACTGCGACCAGAGCCTGCGCAGCGCGTCGACGTTGCGATCGAGCACGGTGACGAGCGCGCCCATGCCGAGCGCGATCTCCGCCGCATGCGTGCCGACGACGCCTCCGCCGAGAATGGCGACGCGGGCGGGCGCGACACCGGGCACGCCGCCGAGGAGCAGCCCCTTGCCGCCCTGCGGCTTCTCCAGCAGCTGCGCGCCGGCCTGCACGGCCATGCGACCGGCCACCTCCGACATCGGCGCGAGCAGCGGCAGACCGCCGTGCGGCGAGGTCACCGTCTCGTACGCGATGCAGACAGCGCCGCTCGCGATCAGGTCGCGCGCCTGGTCGGGATCCGGCGCGAGATGCAGATAGGTGAAAAGCACCTGCCCCTTGCGCAGCATCGCGCGCTCGGCCGCCTGCGGCTCCTTCACCTTGACGATCATGTCGGCGGTCGCGAACACCTCCGCGGCGCTCGCCACGATGCTCGCGCCGGCCGCGCGGTAGACCTCGTCGGACTGGCCGATTCCGGCACCGGCCCCGCGCTCGACGAGCACCGCATGACCATGCTCGGTCAGCTCGCGCACCGACGCGGGCGTGAGGCCGACGCGATTCTCGAGGACCTTGATCTCCTTCGGTACGCCGATGCGCATGCGCTAGTGCTCCTGTCGAAGTGAAGGAACGAGCTCGGCGCAGGCCTCGGCCAGCTCGGCGACGCCCGGCTCGATGCGCTCGGGCGCGATGGATGCGAAGCCGAGCCGCGCGTGATGGCGCGACGCTTCCACATCCTGCGCGAAGAACACGTCGCCGGGCTCGATCAGCACGCCGCGCCGCGCCGCGATTGCCGCGAGCGCGCGCGTATCGACGCGCGGATCGAAGCGCAGCCAGAACGACGATGCGCCCGGCACGGTGGCGAAGACGACGCCCGGAAGGTGGCGGCGCAGCGACTCGGCCATCAGCGCGGAGCGCTCGGCGTAGGCCTGGCGCAGGCGGCGCAGCAGCGCGTCGTGATAACCCATGGCGAGGAACAGCGCGGTCGAGCGCTCGTTGTTGGCGGCCGGGTGGCGCAGCATCAGTCGGCGCAGCGCGCGCGCCTCGCGCACGACCTCCGCGCTCGCCACGATGAAGCCGACGCGGATGCCGGGCGCGAGCGTCTTGGAGAGGCTGCTCACGTAGATGACACGCCCCGTCCGATCCAAGCTCTTGAGCGCCGGCTGCGCGCGACCTTCAAGACCGAGCTCGACCTCGTAGTCGTCCTCGATCAGCACACGGTCCTTGACCTGGGCCCAGTCGAGCAACGCTTCGCGGCGCGCGAGCGGCATCGTGACGTTGGTCGGGCACTGATGCGACGGCGTGACGTAGACGTAGTCGCAGTCGTCGAGGGCGCCCGAGAGCGCGAGCCCTTGCGCATCGAGCGGAAGCGGCACGACATTGCGCGTGCGCGCGGTGAAGATATTGCGTGCGTCCGGATAGCCGGGGTCCTCCACGCCGACGCGCGTCCCGGCGTGGACGAGCAGTGTCGCCAGCAGGAAGAGCGCGTGCTGCGCGCCCACCGTGAGCAGGATCTCGTCCGGCGTGGCGAACACGCCGCGTCGCGCGAGAAGGCGCGTCTGGATCTGCTCGATCAGCAGCGGATCGTCGGCGTCGATGCGATCCGCGGCCCATCCGCGCACCTCGGCCGCGGACATGGCCTGCAGGCTGCACTCGCGCCATCCGGCGATGGGCAGCAGCCCGGGATCGATCTGGCCGTAGATGAAAGGATAGGGGTAGCGCTGCCAGTCGGCGGGCTTCACGATGTTGCGCTGGCCGCTCACCGAGCCCGACAGGCGATCGCGCCATCCGACCGGCGCTTCGCTGCCGCGGCTGCGCCGCGGCATGGCGACGCGCCCGCTCGCCATCTGCGGGTCGACGAAATGCCCGCTGCGGCTCTTGGTGCGCAGGTAACCCTCCTGCACCAGCAGCTCGTAGGCAAGCGCGACGGTGTTGCGCGCGACGCCGAGCTCCGCGGCCAGCGTGCGGGTCGACGGCAGCGCCGTGCCCGCCGGCAGATGGCCGTCGAGGATCGCGCCGACCAGCATCTCGCGGATCCGCGCCTGGAGGCTGATCTTGCTGCGGAACGACAGCTGGAACAGCTGGTTCCACATCGGCTGGTTGGCGCGCGCTGCCATGGTCTTCGGACGCGAGGCTCCCGAGGAAAAGCTGGCCCAGCGCGTCGGCGCATCTGGCTCTGGCGCGGTGCGAGAGGCCGGACTACAAAGGGCATATCATTGCACAACGTTGCCGCCACCCCGGCTGCGCGCATTTCCCGGAGACCACGCATGGACCACGCCGAAACCACGCTGCGCGAACGTCCCGCCACGCCCCTTTCGCTGGACGAATACTGGATGCCGTTCACCTCCAACCGCGACTTCAAGCGCGACCCGAAGATCGTCGTGCGCGCGGAAGGCATGTACTACTGGAACGACCGCGGCGAGCGGTTGATCGACGCGTCGTCGGGCCTGTTCTGCGTCAACGCGGGCCATGGGCGCAAGGAGATCGCGGACGCCGTCGGCGCGCAGCTGCGCGAGCTCGATTTCGTCGCGCCTTTCACGCGCGGGCATCCGAAGCAGTTCCAGCTCGCCGCGCGCGTCGCCGAGCTCACGCCCGGCGACCTGAACCGCATCTTCTTCGTGAACTCCGGCTCCGAGGCGGTCGACAGCGCGATGAAAGTCGCGCTCGCGTATCACCAGGCGCGCGGGCAGCCCGGGCGCACCATGTTCGTGTCGCGCGAGCGGGCGTATCACGGCGTCAACTTCGGCGGCGTGGCGCTCTCCGGCATCGTCAACAACCGTCGGCGCTACGGGCCCGGCGTGGCCGGCGTGGTGCACATGCGCCACACGCACCTCAAGGAGAACTACTTCACTCGGGGCGAGCCGGCCACCGGGGCCGAGCTCGCGGACGACCTCACGCGCTTCGTGAATCTCTACGGCGCGGAGAACATCGCGGCGTGCTTTGTCGAGCCCATCGCCGGATCGACGGGTTGCCTCGTGCCGCCCAGGGGCTAT
>DATJIS010000027.1:0-26751 GCA_035493035.1 Casimicrobiaceae bacterium
GTTCACGGAAGGCCGTCTCGCGGCGAAGGCCGCGTGCAAGTACATCGACGACGGAAAGGGCGAAGGCATCGTCGTATCGAACGCACAGATCGAGCGCCGTCGCAAGCAGATCTACAAGCCGCTGGAGCACTACCGCGTCTACCGCAACGCGGTGGTCGCGGGCACCGTCAATCCGCACTACATCAATCCGCAGCAGGGGCTCGACCGCCTGCAGAAGCTGATGGACGAGTACTGCGGCGGCTATACCGTCGGCTACATGACCAACGAGAAGCTGCTCAACATCTGCCTCAAGAAGCTCGCGATCATGGAGGAGGACCTCGAGAGCGTGGCCGCGAAGGACCTGCACGAGCTGCTGCGCGCGTGGGAGCTCAAGCACCGGCACCGCGCCGCGGAGTGCGTCACGCAGCACACGCTGTTTCGCAAGGAGACGCGCTGGCCGGGCTACTACTACCGGGGAGACGTCATGAAGGTGGACGACGAGAACTGGCACGTGCTGACCGTTTCGCGTCGCGATCCGGAAACCGGCGAATACACGATGGAGAGGGCGCCGTGCTACCACCTCGTCGAGGACGAGGAGGCGACGGCGAGCCGCCAGGCGCCGGCGCAGAAGCTGTCCGCTTGAACATCGGCGACAAGAGCGACGACGAGATACGGGCGCTCGCCGATCCCTTGTGGCGCCATCTCGTCAAGCAATCCAACGAAGGGAACTACGGCGAGTTCGTGAGGAATTTCGCGGCACCGCTGGCGCTCGCCATGAACCAGGTCGCGGTGAATCACCAGTTCGCCAACAGCGAGCTCGCGCGCAACCTGGCCGACGAAGCGGACTATCTCGGCATCATCCGTCGCGGCGAGCACGTGACGGTGCTCTATCGCCAGCGCAGCACCAGGAAGCCGGGCGAATGGCTCGGCAGGCTCGTCCTCGGCTACGAAGACGGCGACGTGCGCATCTTCGCGGCCTCGATCTTCTGAGCATCGCACGGCCATTGGACATGAGCGACGCCATCGCCGACGGCAAGTTCGTCGAGCTCACCTACCAGGTGATCGATCGCCAGTCGGGGCAGGTGCTGACCGGCGTGGAATTCCCGCTCGGCTACGTTCACGGACACAACGAGATCCTCGCGCCGTCCGTTCACCAGCAGCTCGCCGGCCGGCGCCGCGGCGAGGTGATCGAGGTACCCATCGACGGCAATCGCATCTTCGGCCCGAGAGACGAGTCGCTCGTCTTCACCGACCGCCTCGACAACGTGCCCGAGGCGTACCGGCAGGTCGGCACTTCCATCCTGATGGAAGGCGAGAGCGGGCGCACGCGCACCTTCGTCGTGACGCGGATCGAGGACGGGACGCTCACGATCGACGGCAACAATCCGCTCTGCGGCCGCGAAGTGATCTTCCGGCTCGAGGTACTGAACGTGCGCGAGCCCACCGATGCGGAGCTCAAGGCGGGTGGCGCGGTCGGCGCTGCGCCCGACATCGAGCCATCCATGATGAGACCGCTCCAGCCAGGAGGTGACCGATGAGCGAGCAAAAGCCACCCACCAAGGTTCCCGACGGCCAGACCCGCTTCTACACGACGCGGCAGAAGGCCCCGAGCCCCAAGGGCTTCGTCGGCTACGAGACCGTCTGGAAGCCTTTCCAGAAGGAAGTCGAGTACAAGACGCCGAAGGCGCCGTAGCCGGTTCACGCGACGGCGATAGGCCAGGGCGAGGGCCCCGCAGTATCATCACGACACCTTGACCCAGCCTCCCACGCTTGCCGTACGCATCTGGCGCGGCGGCGCCGACGGTGCGTGGCGCGACTACTCCGTCCCGCGACGCCCCGCGCAAACCGTACTCGACGTCGTGACGCACGTGCAGCGCCACGTCGACCCGACGCTTGCCTACCGCTTCGCGTGCCGCGTCGGGATGTGCGGGTCGTGCGCGATGACGGTGAACGGACGCGCACGCTGGACCTGCCGCACGCACGTCGATGCCGTCGCCGATGCGGGGCGCGTCGAGATCGCGCCGCTCGCCCATCTGCCGATCGTGCGCGATCTCGTGGTCGACATGTCGCGCTTCTTCGACCGCTGGGCCGAGGCGCGCGGCGCGTTCGTGCCGACCGCCACGCGCAACGACGCCTTCGCCGTCGTGCCGCCCTCGGCGCCGGCGCGCAAGGCCGTCGATGCGGCCATCGAGTGCATCGGATGCGGCATCTGCTACGCGTCGTGCGACGTCGTGGCATGGAAGCCCGAGTACCTCGGTCCCGCTGCGCTGAATCGCGCGTGGACGCTGGTCAACGACGCGCGCGATGGGGCGCATGCGGAGCGGCTGCGCGCGGTCGCGGGCGACGCCGGCTGTCACGCCTGTCACACGCAGCAGACGTGCACCGAGCGGTGTCCCAAGCATCTCGCGCCGACCGGGTCGATCGCGGGGCTCAAGCGGCTCGTCGCGCGGGCGGCATTGAAGGGCGAGCTGTGACGCCGGTCGCGGCCGCCACATGGCGATGGCTCGCGCAGCGCATCAGCGCGGCGGTGCTGGCGGCATGCGTGCTCGTTCACCTGGCGACGATCCTCTACGCGACGCGTCACGGACTGTCGACGGAGGCGATCCTGGCGCGCACGCACGCGAGCCGGTTGTGGCCCGCGTTCTATGGGCTTTTCGTCGTCGCGGTCGCGGTGCACGCGCCGCTCGGCCTGCGCGTCATCCTCGACGAATGGTCGGGACTGCGGGGGCGGGCGCTCGACGTGCTGCTTCTACTCTTCGCACTCGCGCTGCTCGCCGGCGGCCTGCGTGCGGTGAGCGCCATCGCATGAGCCCGCACCGGCACAACGACGCGCGCGCCCGCGCGCATCCCGCGTACTGGGCGTTCGTCGTGCATCGCGTCTCGGGGCTCGTGCTCGCGCTGTTCCTGCCGCTGCACTTCTGGGCGCTGTCGCAGGCGCTCGAGCCGGCGGCCTTCGATCGCTTCCTCGACTGGACCCGGCAACCGCTCGTCCACGTGACGGAGCTTGCCATCGTGGTGGCGCTCGCCGCACACTTGGCGGGCGGCATTCGCCTGCTGCTGGTCGAGTTCGTCGGCTGGCGGGGCGAGCTGCAGAAATCGGCCCTGGCGTTGGCCGCCGCATTCACGATCGCGGTCGGCGTGCTGCTGGCCCTCAACCCATGACACTGCGCATCGAGCCGGATCGCATCGAAGACATCGCGCGGGAGCTCTACATCCGCGCGCTGAAAATGCTGCCGCCCGACGTGAAGCGCGGATTCGACGCGCTGGTGCGGCGCGAGACCAATGCGACGGCGCAATCGGTGCTCGACGTGATGGTGCGCAACATCGCCGTCGCCGAGGCGACCGACAACCTGCTGTGCCAGGATACCGGTCTGCCGATCTACAACGTGACGATCGGTCGCGACGTCGTCGTCGACGGCGTGGCGCTCAAGCAGGCGTTGCGCGACGGCTGCGCGCGCGCCACGCGCGAGTACCCGTTGCGGTCCTCGGTCGTGCACCCGCTGACGCGGCACAACGAGCACACCTCCTGCGGGCCCGGCATGCCGGCGATCCACATCGACTTCACCGATGCGTTCGAGGGATTGCGCATCGAGATGATCCCCAAGGGCTCGGGCTCCGAGAACAACTCGTGGCTGCGCATGGCGGTGCCGGCCGAGGGTGTCGACGCGATCAAGCGATTCGTCGTCGACTGCGTGCTCGACGCCGGCGGCAAGACATGCCCGCCGACGATCGTGGGCGTGGGCGTAGGCGGCACCGCCGATCTGTGCGTGCATCTGGCCAAGCGCGCGGCCACGCGCGCGCTCGGCACCGCGTGCGACGATGCCGAGGGCGCGGCGCTCGAATCCGAGCTCACCAAGGCGGTGAACCTGCTCGGCGTGGGACCCCAGGGGCTCGGTGGCGATGCGACGGCCTTTGCGGTCCACCTCGAGCTGGCGGCGACGCATATCACCATGAATCCGGTCGCCGTGAACATGCAATGCCATTCCGCGCGCCGCTCGAGCGCGATGATCACCGAGACCGGCGTCGCGTACGGCTACTAGCCTCTAGGCACGGAGGTTCCCTGTTCCTCGGCCATTTCGGCGTTGCGCTCGCGGCGAAGCGCGTCGCGCCCGCCGCCTCGCTGGGCACGACGGTGCTCGCCGCGCAGCTGGCCGACGGCCTGTGGCCGATCTTCGCGCTCGCGGGACTCGAGCAGGTGCGCATCGACCCGGGCATCACGCGGGTGACGCCGCTCGACTTCGTGAGCTATCCGTATTCGCACAGTCTCGCCGCGGACGTCGGCTGGGCGGCGCTCTTCGGCATCATTTATGGCTTTGCGCGCAAGGACTGGCGCACCGCAGGATGGATGGCGGTCCTCGTGCTGTCGCATTGGGTCCTGGACTTCGTCGCGCACCGGCCCGACCTGCCGCTCTTCGCCGGCGGCCCGAAGGTCGGGCTCGGGCTTTGGAACTCGCTGCCCGCGACGCTCATCGTGGAGGCGGCGCTCTTCGCGGGCGGCGCGTGGATCTACCTTCGCGCGACCCGTGCCCGCGATCGACTCGGCACCGTGCTGATCGGCGCGTTCATCGCCGTGCTCGTGGCGCTCTACGTCGCGGCCGTCTTCGGTCCGCCGCCGCCCAGCCCGCGCGCGGTGCTCGTCGCCGGTCTCGGGGGATGGTTGTTCGTCGCGTGGGGCTACTGGATCGACCGGCACCGCGTTCCGGCGGTGTGCGTTTGAGCACAGGCCGGTCCGCGCATGAGGCGCGGCGTGGGCAGCTTGACGGTCGCTAACGTTTCCATTATTCTGGAAACATGGAAACGTCGCAGGTACTCAGGAGCCTCGCCGCACTCGCGCAGGAGCACCGCCTCGCGATCTTCCGACTGCTGGTCGAAGCCGGCCCTGCCGGCATCGCGGCGGGCCGCATCGCGGAGCGCGTCGGGCTCCCGGCAGCCACGACCTCCTTTCACTTGAAGGAGCTCGTGAACGCCGGGCTGGCCGTCGCGAATCCGCAAAGCCGGTTCATCTATTACCGCGCCGAGTACACGACCATGAACGGCCTCGTCCGGTACCTCACCGAGAACTGTTGCGCGGGAAGCGCCTGCGATGCGCCATGCGCGCCACGCAGGTCACCGAAACCCACTGCCCGAAGGAGATCCGCATGAATCGCTTCCATGTCCACCTGAGCGTCGCCGATCTGCAGGCGAGCATCGGCTTCTACTCGCGCCTGTTCGGCGCGGCGCCCACTATCGAGAAAACCGATTACGCGAAATGGATGCTCGACGATCCGCGCGTCAACTTCGCCATCTCGACCTGGAACGGCGCGCGCGGCCTCAACCATCTCGGCGTGCAGGCCGACTCGGACGAAGAGCTCGAGAAGATCGGCGCGCATTTCGCCGACGCCGATGCCTCGACGACGATCGCCGAGCCCGGCGCGCACTGCTGCTACGCGGTCTCCGACAAGCACTGGGTGCGGGATCCCCAGGGCATTCCCTGGGAAGCCTTTCATACGCTGGACTCGATCCCGACCTACGGTGAGCGCGCACCCGCGAAAGCCACGCAGAGCGGCTGCTGCGCGCCCGCATCGAGCGCGTCGACGGGCGGTTGCGGCTGCGGAGTCGCGCAACCCTGATGCGCTACGGCACGCGCGAGGTCGCCTGGCTGCGGATATCGAGGAATGCCGGGCGACCGAACAGCGAGCGCTCCCAGAACGCGATGGGCGACGACGGCTCCAGAGGGAACGCCACGTGCGCCTCGCGCGTTGCGCTGTGGATCCACTCCGACGGCACGGCGAATCGCCGGTCGTCCACGCCGCTCTTGAACGCGAGCAGGCCGACCACCCGTCCGTCGTCGTCGAGCAATGCGCCGCCGCTCGAGCCGAAGTCGAACATCGCGGTGGTGAGGATCACGTTGCCACCGTCGTAGCCGTAGAGCGCCTGGACGATTCCGGGCGTGACGAGCGGTGTACGGCGACCGCCGGCAAAGCTCGCCGCGAACACGCGGTCTCCCGCCTGCAGCTCGCGCGAATCGCGAAGGCGCACGGCCGGTGCGTCGATCTGCGCCGGCGCGACGGACAGCACGCACACGTCGCGCACGACGCTGCCGGTCTGCGACCGGGCCGTCCATCGATTCGCGCCGCGCACGATCTGGATCGACGCCGCGTTGCGCGTCACGTGGCACGCGGTCGCGACTTCATCGGCGGCAAGCACGATGCCGGAGCCGAGGCGCAGCGAGCCATCGACGGCGACTGCGCGTATGCGCACGACGCTCTCGGCAAAGGAGTCGCGAACGGGATCGGCACTGGCATACGAGGGCCAGGCCGCGGCAAGGCAGACGAGCAGCAGCGCGAGACGCAAGGTGCGGCGAACGGGGTGGGCGACGCGCTCGCGACTGTATCACGCCATGCCATAATTGTGCGTCATGCACCACGAGCTCAGGCCGCCGATCAGCGAGGCGCAGGTGCGCGCGCTGCGCATCGAGGACACGGTCACGCTGCAGGACCGCCTGTTCGGCATTCGCGACGCCACGCAGATCGCGCTCTTCGATCGCGGCCGGGCGACGCGGCTCGATCTGCGGGGCGCGGCGGTCATTCACACCGCGCCGAACGTCAAGCGAGTGCAAGCTTCGGCGGCGAGCCCCAGCGGATATGCGCCCGTCTGTGTCGGCACCACGACGTCGGCTCGCATGGAACGCTTCACGCGGCCGCTCCTGCGCGAGCTTGGCGTGCGGCTCATCGTGGGCAAGGGCGGTCTCGGAGCCGACTCGCTCGCGGCGTTCGGCGAGCTCGGCGGCGCGTATCTCGCGATCATCGGCGGTACGGCGGCGCTGGAGACCACATGGATCGAGGCGATCGAGGACGTCGACCTCGACGACCTCAATCCCGAGAGCCTGTGGCAGTTCCGCATTCGCGACTTCGGTCCGCTGCGCGTGGCGATGGACAGCCACGGCGGCAGCCTCTACGACGCCGTGCAGCAGGCGGCACGCGGCCGGCGCGACGCCGCGCTGGCGGCGCTGGGCGTTCGCTAGCGTTCGCTTGCGCACGCTTCGCACGGACATCCTGATCCTCGGCGCCGGGGGCGCCGGGCTGTTCGCCGCGCTTCACGCGCATCGCGCTGACCCCGCGCTCGACATCACGATCGCGGTGAAGGGCCTGCTCGGCAAATGCGGCTGCACGCGCATGGTCCAGGGCGGCTACAACGTCGCGCTGGCGGCCGGCGACTCGGTCGAGCGCCATTTCATGGACACGATCCAGGGCGGCGCCTGGCTGCCCGACCAGGATCTCGCCTGGACGCTCGTCAACGGCGCGGTCGAGCGCATCCACGAGCTCGAGAACGAGCTCGGCTGCTTCTTCGATCGCAATCCCGACGGCACGATCCACCAGAAGGCGTTCGCGGGGCAGACGTTCGACCGAACGGTGCACAAGGGCGACCTGACCGGCATCGAGATCGTCAACCGGCTGGCCGAGCAGGTGTGGCAGCGCGGCATCCGCCGCCTCGAGGAGCATCGCGCGATCGAGTTCGTGCACGACCGTGCCGGCGACGTCGCCGGCGTGCTCATGATCGACATCCGCAGCGGCGAGCCGCTCTGGGTGCAGGCGAAGTGCACGCTGCTCGCCACCGGCGGCGGCCCGACGATGTACCGCTACCACACGCCGTCGGGCGACAAGACGTGCGATGGCATCGCCATGGCGCTTCGCGCCGGGCTGCCGCTGCGCGACATGGAGATGGTGCAGTTCCATCCCACCGGCTTGCTGGCGGGCGAGTACACGCGCATGACCGGCACGGTGCTGGAGGAAGGACTGCGCGGCGCGGGCGGTTACCTGCTCGACGGCAGCGGCGAGCGCTTCATGCAGCGCTACGACGCGCGCGGCGAGCGTGCGACGCGCGACATCGTCTCGCGCGCGATCTTTGCCGAGATGCGCGCGGGTCGCACGACGCCGAACGGCGGCGTGTATCTCAGCATGGGCCATCTCGGCCCCGACAATGTGCGGCGGCAGTTCAAGGGCATGGTCGAGCGATGCGCGGACTGCGGATTCGATCTCGCCGCGGGACGCGTCGAAGTCGTGCCGACGGCGCACTACATGATGGGCGGCGTGGAGTTCGCGGCCGATTGCACGACCGAATGCGACGGCCTCTACGTCGCGGGCGAGGATTCGGGCGGCGTGCACGGCGCCAACCGCCTCGGCGGCAACGGCGTGGCCAACTCGACGGTGTTCGGCGGCATCGCGGGCGACTCGATGGCGCGTTCCGCGCGCGAGTCGCGTCGGTGGCGCGAGCCCGACCGATCCGCGATCGAGGACGCCCTGGCGCGCGCACGCGCGTGCTTCAACGAAGGCGACGCCGACGGCCCCTCGCTCGACTCGCTGCGCGAGCGCCTGTACACGTTCATGTGGGACGACGCCGGCATCGTGCGCGACGCCCCGGGGCTCGCGCGCGCCGCCACCGTGCTCGACGACATGCGCGATGCGCTGTCACGCTACCGCTTGCCTTCCTCGGCGCGCGATCCCGCGTTCAACCTGGCATGGCACGACTGGCTCAATCTCGCCAACCTCGTCAGCGTATCGAAGGCAATCGTGGCGGCGGCAGCGGCGCGCGAGGATTCGCGCGGCGCGCATTTCAGAGCCGACTATCCGCGCCCGGGCGACCTGGCGGCGTCGAGCTTCACGCGCACTCGCCTGGGCGCCGATGGCCGAGCCGCCGTTCGCATGGTGCCGGTGCGGTTCACGCGCGTGGCACCTGGCCAGTCGCTCCTCGCGGGCTAGAACGCGCCGACGCTAGCGGCGTCCGCGCAGGCGCTTCAAACGATCGCGCGTACGACGCGCGGCGAAGACGGACACGTAATCGGGCACCTGCGCCGATTCCGTGAGCCGATTGACTTCATTGCGGTAGACATCCTCGACCAGCGCGGCATCGCAGTCGAGCTCGCTCGCCAGCTGCGCGATGTGGTCGGCGTCGAGGGATGGCGATGGATGCGACGTACGGCTGCGAGCCATGTTGGCTTTCGTTTCCGTGCACGGGTAGGCCGGTCCATTGTACGGACGAAATCACGCACGCGATATCGCCGAAACGCCGGCGCACGCTGCACCCGACCGGTGCGCTCTGTCATGTGCGCGTAGCGCGGGGCGTCTAGCGTGACGGCTTCAGCGACGCGGCGAGGACGCTCACGTGGCCAGATCTGCTGCACGGCAAGACACCGCGCTCGTCCTCGGTTCCGACGTGGTGCCGTCTGCAATCGCGCACGCGCTGTGCGCGCACGGTTGGAGCGTCGTGCTGATCGACGACATCGATCCGCCCGGTCCGTGGCGCGGCATGTCCTTCGTCAACGCATGGTATTTCGGATCGGCCGAGCTTTTGAACGTCGCGGCGTGCTTTTGTGCGTCCGTAAAAAGCATTCCGTCGGTCCTGAATCGGCGTAATCTCATCGCTGCGACGAGCTGGTCCTGGCAAGGTGTCGCGTCGGCGCTGTCTCCTGAAGTCGTCATCGATGCGCGCAATGCGGCGCGTGCGCCCGGCGTGCGGGCCTGCGTCGCGGGCGAGCACGTGGATATCGCAGTCGACGCGCGCTGGGAGGTCACGGACGCCCGAACGCTGCTGCATGCGCCGCGCAACGGTCGGATGCACTCGCCGTTCCGCATCGGCGACCGGGTCGAGGCCGGCGAGCCGCTGGGCGACGTGAGCGGCAGCGCGCTCGTTGCACCGGCGACGGGCGTGCTGCGCGGCATCAGCGCGCGCGGCGCGCGCGTGCCGGCCGGGCAGGTCGTGGCCGACATCGACCCGGGCGGCGACACGGTCGCGTGTTACGGCCTCGATACGCGGGCTGCGCGCGTGGCCGAGGCGGTCGTCGAAGCGCTGTCCACGTCACTGCGCACGGCTACACGGATGTCACCAAGTCGTCACATTTCTGTCTCACCATCGATCGAAGCCGAACGTCCACCTACGCCATGATGCCGCGCCTCCCCGACCCCGCCACACTGCGCACCGCCATCATCCTGCTCGACCGCCCCGAGGTCGGGTTCGACGGCCACGGCGCGCAAGAACGTCTGCCTTCCCGCCTGCGCGTTCGCGCCACCGTCGTCGGCCATGGGCCGGTCGCCTGCATGATCGACAGCGATGCCGTGCGTGCGCTCGCCGGCCGCGAGCGGCCGACATGGTCCGATCTGCAGACGGTATGGCAGACGCTCGCCAGCTCCATCGATCGCAAGATTCGTGCGGGCGGCGTCAGCAACGAGGGACAGCCGCACGGCTGGGCGGCGGTGGACATCACGCCGGCGGATGTGCCCGGTCACGCCGAGGTGTCGCGAATGAAGCGGGCGCCGTAACGTCGATGTCACAAACGGCCGGTAACCTCCGCACATGACATCAGCGAGGACCGGACGCATGCATCTACATACATTCGTCGCGAGCGTCGGCATCGCGCTCGCCGGCATCGCGGGCGCTGTGCAGGCCGTCGACATCACGGGCGCCGGCGCGACCTTCCCTTACCCGATCTACGCGAAGTGGGCCGAGGCGTACAAGGCCAAGACGGGTGCGGGCATGAACTACCAGTCGATCGGCTCGGGCGGCGGGATTGCGCAGATCAAGGCGAAGACGGTCGATTTCGGCGCGTCCGATATGCCGCTGAAGCCCGAGGATCTGCAAGCCGCCGGCCTGATGCAGTTTCCGGCCATCATCGGCGGCATCGTGCCGGTCGTGAACATCGACGGCGTGTCATCGGGCGCGATGAAGCTGACGGGGCCGGTCCTGGCGGATATCTATCTCGGCAAGATCAAGAGCTGGAACGACAAGGCGATCGCGGATCTCAATCCGGGATTGAAGCTCGCGAACGAGCCGATCACGGTGGTGCGTCGCTCCGACGGCTCGGGCACGACGTTCAACTTCACCGATTACCTCGCCAAGGTGAGCCCGGAGTGGAAGACCAGGGTCGGGTCGAGCACCGCGGTGTCGTGGCCCGAAGGCGTGGGCGGCAAGGGCAACGAGGGCGTCGCGGCGTACGTGCAGCGCATCAAGGGCTCGATCGGGTACGTCGAGTACGCGTACGCGAAGCGCAACAACCTCGCGTACACGCTCGTGCAGAACAAGGACGGGCAGTATCCCAAGCCGGACAACGCGACGTTCCAGGCCGCGGCTGCATACGCCGACTGGAAGAATGCGCAGGGCTTCTACCAGATCATCACCGATTCGCCCGGCAAGGATTCGTGGCCGATCGCGGCGACCAGCTTCATCCTGCTTCACGTCAGGCAGGACAAGCCGCAGAACGCCGCCGAGGTGCTGAAGTTCTTCGACTGGGCGTTCCGCGGCGGCCAGAAGATGGCGGAGGATCTCGACTACGTGCCGCTGCCCGATGCGCTCGTGCGCCAGATCGAGGACGCGTGGGGCAGGCAGGTGAAGGACGCGGCGGGCAACGCCCTGTGGGCGGCGAAGGCATCCTGACACTGAAGCCACCGGCAAACGCGTATTTCTCCGTGGCCGTGAGGGCGGCAAGCGGCCGCCCCCGAGCCGTCCGATCACGTTCATCCGGCGCGAAGTATTCTTCGACCGCAGGCGCGAGCGAAGCGGCGCGCCGTCCGCCGCGGAACGTTGCGCCGTAACGTTATGATGTCGGCCTCCCAGACCGCCGCCCTGACGCTGCCGATGACCGACCGCGACGCGGAGCGCGTGCAGCGCGATCCCACGCCGCCCACCGCGCGAACGGCCTCGGCACGCTGGCAGGACGCGGTGTTCGAGCACACGACGCGCTTCTTCGCCTCGCTGGTCCTCGCGCTGCTCGTCGGCATCATCCTTGCGCTAAGCTGGTCGGCCCTGCCGGCGCTGCAGAAGTTCGGCGGCCGCTTCTTCGTCACGAACGTCTGGAATCCGGTCACCGGCGAGTTCGGCGGCCTTGCGCCGATCTACGGCACGCTGGCGACGTCCGCGATCGCGCTGCTGATCGGCGTGCCGGTGAGCTTCGGTATCGCGCTCTTCCTGACCGAGATGTGTCCCGCGTTCCTCCGCCGGCCGCTCGGCACCGCGGTCGAGCTGCTGGCGGCGATTCCCTCCATCATCTACGGCATGTGGGGATTGTTCGTCTTCGCGCCGTTCTTCGGTGATCACATCCAGCCGTTGCTCACGAGAACGCTCGGCAACACCTGGCTCATCGGCCCGCTCTTCCAGGGCGCGCCGATCGGCATCGGCGTGCTGTCCGCGGGAATCATCCTGTCGGTCATGATCATTCCCTTCATCTCCTCGGTGATGCGCGACGTGTTCGACGTCGTGCCGCCGGTGCTGAAGGAATCGGCATACGGCCTCGGCTGCACGACCTGGGAGGTCGTCTGGAACGTCGTGCTGCCGTACACCAAGGTCGGCGTCATCGGCGGCGTCATGCTGGGGCTCGGCCGCGCGCTCGGCGAGACGATGGCCGTGACGTTCGTGATCGGCAACGCGTATCGCATCAGCCCGTCGTTGTTCGAGCCGGGCAACTCGATCGCGTCGGCGCTCGCCAACGAGTTCAACGAGGCGGCCGATCCCATCCACCGGGCATCTCTGATCACGCTCGGGCTCGTGCTCTTCGTGCTGACGCTGGTCGTGCTCGCGGCTTCGCGCTGGCTCATCGCGCGGCTGTCGCGCGGCGAAGGCGCACGCACGTGAGCGCGCGCTATCGCCGGCGGCTGATCGTCAATCGCTTCAACCTCGTCATGTCGCTCGCCACGATGGCCTTCGGCATGGTGTTCCTGCTCTGGATCCTGTTCGTGCTGTTCCAGAACGGCGTTGCCGCGTTGTCGCCGAAGCTCTTCACCACGCCGACGCCGCCGCCCGGCTCGGCCGGAGGCCTCAGCAACGCCATCTTCGGCAGCATCGTGATCGTCGCCAGTGCCACGCTCATCAGCACGCCGATCGGCATCCTGGCCGGGATCTACCTCGCCGAATACGGTCGCGGCGGCTGGCTCGCGCGCTCGACGCGCTTCATCAACGACATCCTGCTCTCGGCACCTTCGATCGTGATCGGCCTGTTCATCTACACCGTCTACGTCGCGCGCGTCGAGCACTTCTCCGGCTGGGCGGGTTCGATGGCGCTCGCGCTGATCGCGGTACCCGTCGTCGTGCGCACCACCGAGAACATGCTGACGCTGGTGCCGAACAGCCTGCGCGAGGCCGCCGTCGCGCTGGGTGCGCCGATGTGGAAGGTGATCCTCATGGTGACGCTGCGTGCGGTGCGCGGCGGCGTGGTCACCGGCGTGCTGCTCGCGGTCGCGCGTATCTCGGGCGAGACGGCACCGCTGCTCTTCACCGCCCTCAACAACCAGTTCTGGAGTGCCAACATGAACGGCCCGATGGCCAACCTGCCCATGGTCATCTTCCAGTTCGCGATGAGCCCCTTCGAGGACTGGAAGACCCTCGCGTGGGCCGCCGCGCTCCTCATCACCCTCACGGTTCTGGTCTTGAACATCCTGGCGCGCACCGTGTTCCGCCAGGCGACGGTTCGGTGATCATGGCGACGATGGCCATTGCCTCCGAAGCCCGCGCGAGCGAACACGCCATCGAGGCTCCCAAGGTCGCCGTTCGCTCGCTGGACTTCTACTACGGCAAGTTCCACGCGCTGAAGAGCGTGAGCCTCGACGTCGCCGACCGGCGCGTGACGGCGTTCATCGGCCCGTCGGGATGCGGCAAGTCCACGCTCCTGCGCACCCTGAACCGCATGTACTCGCTCTATCCGGGCCAGCGCGCGGAGGGGTCGATTCTCTTCAACGGCCGCAACATCCTCAATGGCAATACCGATCTCAACCTCCTTCGCGCCAAGGTCGGGATGGTGTTCCAGAAGCCGACGCCGTTTCCGATGTCGATCTACGACAACATCGCGTTCGGCGTGCGTCTCTACGAGGGACTCTCCACGCGGCAGATGGACGAGCGCGTGGAATGGGCGCTCACCAAGGCCGCCATGTGGGACGAGGCGAAGGACAAGCTGAAGCAGAGCGGCATGGCCCTGTCGGGCGGGCAGCAGCAGCGCCTGTGCATCGCAAGGGCCGTGGCGGTGAAGCCCGAGGTGCTGCTCCTGGACGAGCCGACCTCGGCGCTCGATCCGATCTCGACCGCCAAGATCGAGGAGCTCATCAGCGAGCTTAAGCAGGATTACACGATCGCCATCGTGACGCATAACATGCAGCAGGCCGCACGCGTGTCGGACTTCACCGCGTACATCTATCTCGGCGAGCTCGTCGAGTTCGGCGCCACCGACCAGATCTTCCTGCGGCCGGCGCGCAGGGAGACCGAGGACTACATCACGGGCCGCTTCGGATAGCGCAACGCCATGGCACACGATCACACCAACAAGCAGTTCGACGCGGAGATGGAGTCGATCCGCTCCGGCGTCCTCTCGATGGGCGGCATGGTCGAAAAGCAGCTGACCCGTGCGATGGAGCTCCTGCAGCGAGACGACGACGCGCACCTCGTCGGACAGGTCGGCGCGGATGAGGCGGCCATCAACCAGCTGCAGATCACCATCGACCAGGAGTGCGCGCAGATCATCGCGCGGCGCCAGCCGACGGCCGTGGATCTGCGCATGGTCCTGACGGTCAGCAAGATCGTGAACGACCTCGAGCGCATCGGCGACGAGGTCAAGAAGGTCGCCTACAAGGCGGCGCAGACGCGCGGCAGCGACAAGCTCACCCGCGTGCGCTACTACGACGTCGCGCGGGCCGCGGAGCAGTCGATGGCGATGCTGCGCCTCGCGCTCGACTCGTTCGCACGGCTCGACGTCGCGGCAGCCGCCGACGTCGTCGACCGCGACGAGGCGATCGACGCGGCATTCGCGTCGATCCTGCGGCAGCTCATCAGCTACATGATGGAGGACCCGCGCACCATCTCGCCCGCGCTCGAGATCGTGTTCATCGCCAAGTCGATCGAGCGCATCGGCGACCACGCCAAGAACGTCGCCGAGGCGGTCGTTCAGCTCGTGAAAGGCAAGGACGTCCGGCATTCCTCGCCGGACCAGATCCGCGCGGAGGTCGGGCAAGCGTGATGCCGAGGATTCTCGTGGTCGAGGACGAGCCGGCGATCCGCGAGCTCCTGCGGGTGAACCTCGTGGACGCGGGTTACGAAGTGCAGGAAGCTTCCGACGCGGAATCCGCCCAGGGCCTCCTCAACGCCGCGCTGCCCGATCTTCTCCTCCTCGACTGGATGCTGCCCGGACAATCGGGCCTCGCATGGGCAAAGCGGCTGCGCGCCGACAGTCGCACGCGGGACATCCCGATCATCATGGTCACCGCCCGCTCCGAGGAAAGCGATCGCGTCGCCGGCCTCGAGGCGTGGGTCGACGACTACGTCACCAAGCCATTCTCGCCGCGCGAGCTCAAGGCGCGCATCAAGTCGGTGCTGCGGCGGCGCGCACCCGAGGCGGCGCAGGAGGCGCTGTCCGTCGGGCCGCTGAAGCTCGATCCGGTGACGCATCGCGTGACCGTGAACGACGACACGGTCGTCATGGGACCCACCGAGTTCCGCCTGCTGCGCTACCTGATCGCCCGGCCCGAGCGCGTGCACTCGCGCGCGCAATTGCTCGACCAGGTGTGGGGCGATCAGGTCTACATCGAGGAGCGCACGGTCGACGTCCACATCCGGCGGCTGCGCGTGGCGCTCGAGCCGTTCGGCGCCGCGGATCTCATCGAGACGGTGCGAGGCAGCGGCTACAGGCTCGCCGCGCCGCGCTAGTTCGCATGAGAACCGTTGTGCGGCAGGGCCTCGTTGCACCGGCGATCGTCGCCGCGATCACCCTCGTGGCATGGCCGGTCGCGGGACCCGAATGGGCGCTCGCGACGCTCGCAGCAGGCGCGGCTTCGATCATCGCGTGGCATCTGTACAACGCGCAGCGCGTGCTCGACTGGGCGAGCGGCGCGCTCGACGGGCGCGTGCCCGAGTCGCGCCGCGAGTGGGGCGACGTGTTTTCCGCGATCTACCGTCGCACGCGCCTGCGCGATGCGCAGCAGCGCGACCTTCAGCACATCCTCATGCGCTTCCGCCAGGCCGCCGAGGCCATTCCCGACGGCATCGTCGTGCTGGATCGCAACCAGCGCATCGAATGG
This sequence comes from Casimicrobiaceae bacterium, assembly GCA_035493035.1. GTDB lineage: Bacteria > Pseudomonadota > Gammaproteobacteria > Burkholderiales > Casimicrobiaceae > VBCG01. The sequence goes on from DATJIS010000027.1 coordinate 16,005, forward strand.
GCGAACCCGCACGCCGTCGCGCAGCTCGGCCTCGACCTCGAGCAGGACGTCGGCCAGCCCATCGTCAACCTCGTGCGGCAGCCCGAATTCCTGCGCTATCTCGACACCGGCGACTACGGCGAGTCGACCATGGTGCCGTCGAGCCGCGCGCCCGGGCATACCCTCGCGCTCCAGCTGGTTCCGTTCGCCGTGGACAAGAAGCTCCTGATGTCGCGCGACGTCACCGCGATGGAGGCCGTGTCGCGCATGCGGCGCGACTTCATCGCCAACGTCTCGCACGAGCTCAAGACGCCGCTCACGGTCATCAGCGGCTTCGTCGAAACGCTGCAGGATCTCGACGTCGATGAGCGCCAGCGCGCGCGCTTCCTGCAGCTCATGCACGAGCAGGCACGCAACATGCAGCGCCTCGTCGCGGACTTGCTGACGTTATCCTCGCTCGAGAGCGAGCAGAATGCGCTCGTCGAGGAGCGCTTCGCCATCGTGCCGCTGCTGCTGTCGGTGTCGAGCGACGCGAAGGCGCTGTCGCGCGCCGAGCACGAGATCGCCCTGGACATCGGCGAAGCCGCGAGCGTGATTGGAAGCCGCGACGAGCTCGCGAGCGCGTTCGGCAACCTCGTGAGCAATGCGATCCGCTACACGCCGAGCGGCGGTCGCATCACGCTCGCCTGGCGCATCGACGCCGACGGCGGCGGCGTGTTTTCGGTCAGCGACTCGGGCATCGGCATCGCCGCGTCTCACATTCCGCGGCTCACTGAGCGTTTTTATCGCATCGACCGCAGCCGATCGCGCGCAACCGGTGGCACGGGCCTCGGTCTTGCGATCGTGAAGCACGTGCTCCTGCGTCACCAGGCGCAGCTCGACATCACGAGCGAGCCCGGGCGGGGCAGCACGTTCACGGCGAGGTTGCCCGCGCGACGGATCGAGCGACTGGAAGCCTCCGAGGCGGCGAGCGACGAGGCGGCTCATCCGGCGCCGTGACCTGCACGTTGGGTCGACGGCCGGCGTAGCTTTGTGCAGGCGGCGCGCAGTTGTTCCGTCCGATTCCCGGGGTGCACGCGTTGCCAGCCAAATGGCCGGCGCGGACACCCGCGCCGGCCTCCAGCATCTAGAACGCATTCACGTGAAGGATCGGCAGAAGCCGGTCGTGCACGTCAGGGGAAGGCGCATCCGCGTCCTTGGGGCGCGGACGCAGCGGGATCGGCACCCGCGTCAGCGGCGGGGCGAACGGCGAACCGATGTCGGGCGCGACCAATGGCTCGCTCGACGACGCGCGAAGCGACGGCGTGCAAGCGAACGTCGGACCCGCGCCTATGCCTGCGGCCAGCCAGCCTTTGGCGAGCATCGCATCGCGTTCCGCCGGGTCCGGGGTAATGCGGTCAGTGGCCATGCCATCCGCAGCGCCTCGGTCGACGAGCCGAAACAGCGCCTCGGTTCCCGGCGCGCAACTTCCGTCGGCACGCGGGGCCATTACGTAGTACGCAACGCCCTCGTAGTCGCCGCCGCGCGTCCGCTTCAGGGCTTCGCATTCGCTTCCCAACGCGTGCATCTTCTCCGCGGCGCTGAAACGGCACACGGCGATGCGATCCGCTGCCGGCACGGTCCACACGCGCCAGTACGTCTCGGTCCTCGCCCACGCGGTACCGAGAATTCCGTCGTCCAGCAGGCGGCGCTCGGTCGGATCGGCGGTATGGAAATAGTGCTCCCCGGCCGTCGTCGCGTACTCGACCGCAATGGCCGTGTCGCGGACGAGCGCCGCCTTGGCCGCGAACGTGCTGCGGTCGGACGAGGTCAGGCCTGCACTCACGATCAAGAGTCGGTCGGGCGACGTGGCGATCGCGATTTGCGATGGATGACTTCCCATGGAGAAGGCACCTGCCACGGCGTCGTGCTGCGGATCGATGACGGAAACGGTGGAGTCGGCAAGGTTCGGTACGTAGACCGTGCCGGCGTCCGCATCGACGAGCGCCTCCTGCGGCCCGTGTCCCACTCGATAGGTGCCGGTGACCTCGAGGCCGTCGAGGTCGACGGCCACGACCGTCTGATCGTCGGCGATCGAGAGATACAGCTTGCGATACTCCGGCGACAGCGCGCCATGCGCCGCCGCGGAGCCGGACGGGATGACGGCCACGACGGCGTGCGTCGTCGCATCCAATACGTACACGGCGCGGTCATCCACGGCGTTGACGAAAACGCGGCCGGTTCGCGCGTCGACGAGAGGTGTGCCGGGCCCGCGGCCGACATCGGCCGATGCAGTCACCGAGAGCGTGTCGCGATCGATGACGCTGACCGTAGCGTCGAGCGTATTGGACACGTAGATCGCGCCGCGCGCGGCATCCACCGCGATGCCCTGCGGGATGCGGCCGACGGGAATGGTCGCCACGACCTGATTGGCGTTGATGTCGACCACCGACAGCGAGCTGCTGCCGGCATTGCTGACGTACACCCGGCCGCGCGCGAAATCGGCCGCCATGCTCTGGGGATGATCGCCCAGCGTCACGCGGCCGACCACGTCGCCGGTCGCGCCATTCATGACGGTCAGCGTGCCGGGTGCGGTGTCGTCGAGCACGTACACGCGGCTCGTCGCCGCGTCGCTCAGCAACGCCACCGGGCTCGTCCCGGTTTCGAAGTCTCCGACCGCGCCCGGATCGAGCAGGTCGATGATCGAAACCGTGCCGCTGTCTCGATTGCTGACGAACGCGCGGTGCAGCAGCGGATCCGTGACGATGGCGTGCGTACCGCTCCCGACAGGCAGCGTGGTCGGCACCGGCAGTATGGCGGCGGCGTGCACGCAGGCGACGGAGATGGACACTGCCAGAACGGCTTTCGCGAACTTCATCATGTTCTCCTCAGGAGGTTCTTGACGGCATCGACGCGCATGAGCCATTGCGCAAGCGTTTCCGCCCGCTGCATCGATGTCACGGGGTTGGCCAGCAGCTGGTAAAGCGGACTCAGCGTGGACGGATTCGCGCCGTAGATCGCCATGAGGCCGGCGAGGACGAGCAATCGAAAGAGCGATTTCATGGAGCAACCCCTCACGCTGTCGGTGAAGCGCCTGGCCGCACGCTTCGACTTGGTCGATCACGAAAGTGCAAACCGGATTCGACGTGCGTGAAGTAAACCGCTAGGGATGGCTCGTTTCGCCACCCGTTCGGGCGGGATACGCGATCGCGCAGCACAGCGGGCAGGCCTCGACGTCATCGAACGAGCCGTCGACGCGGGCCGCGTGCTACGCGCGCACGCGATGCGCAGGCAGCGCATCGCGAGCACGAGATTGCGCAACCGCGTGGGGACTAGCAGGACGTCGCGAGCTGGCCGTGACCCGCATAGCGCAGCCGGCAACCGTCGGGGAACGCGAAGAGATCCCAGCCGCTGATGACTTCGGCGGGAACCTCGCGCAAGTCGATGAGGATTGGACGAGGCTCGTTGCGCGAGGCGTGCAGCGAATATTTCGCGAGCACGATGCCGCGCTCGAAACCGGTCCCGGGCTGCGATTCGATGCGCAGCGCCTGCGCATTCATGTTCGACGGATCGACCGGGACCTGGTCGTACTGCGTATCGGGTCGCGTCTTGAAGGTCGACCACAGCGAGATCTTGCGCCAGGGATTTTCCGGTTCCATGTTGATCGCCGTCGCCTCGAGGCCGGTCAGCATCGACAACGAGCCCGGGAGCGACCACGCTTCGGTCGCGATGCCGAAGACGATCTGGTGCGAGCCGGCGGTGGCGTACGCGTTGAGCTGCGCGCCGACGGCGAGCTCGGTGTACGGCGCCGACTTGGGCGTGTCGAGCGTGACGGTACCCGCGAAGAGATACGCGATGCCGCCGCCCTGATGCGTCCAGTCGACCAGCGTCGGTGCGTTGCGAACTACGGTCGTTTCCGGTGTCGCGGCATCCAGCCCGGCGATGTCCGCGTGGGCCATCGACGAGCCGAATGCCGCGAGGAAAATGGCGAGCCTGGCGTTCACGATCGTCCCCATGCGCGGCGCGTCAACGTCAGCGCGCCGGGCCGCGTGTTGCAATGGCGGACGAGGCGGGCGCCTTTTCCGCGCCGTGCGCCGGGACGTGCGCATACGCGCCGATCCACGGTGTGCTCAGTTGCGCGAGCACCTCTTGGCCGGCAGGACCGGCTGCATCGGCGGCCCACGCCACGAGACTGCCGAGCAGCCAGACCGTGACGACGGTCGACACGGACAGGCCGAGGATCGAGAACAGTGCGCTTGCGATCTTCATGATGACCTCCATCGACGCTCTGGCGGATGTCCCGGACTTTCCGGGACGTTTGCGCCGCGTCGCATGGCTTGCACGATAGGTCGCGCAACGCGGAGCTTCGCCACCCGCACAGGTAGGATTCACGGTGACATCGATGCAGCGAAGCGAGTGAATGATCACGCCGCGCGAGCCAGCACCTCGAAGCACTCGAACGGGCGTCGCGTTCAGTGCGGGCGCGCGATGGACACGAGCACAACCGCTTCGGCTGCACGCATGCGGGGTGTCGCTCATCTGGCGCGCGCCCGAATCGGACGCCCTCAGCAGTCGCCGCCCCAGAGTGAAACGCGCACGTGATTGCGCCGCGCATCGCGAGGATGCGCGGCGCAAATTGTTGCCCGATACGATCAGCAGGCTGTCGTGAACTCGCCGTGTCCCGCGTAGCGGAGGCGGCAGCCGTCGGGAAGCGCGATCAGATCCCAGCCGGCGACTTGGTCGGGAGGAACTTCCCGCAGGTCGAGGAGGATGGGTCGCGGCTCGTTGCGCGAAGCGTGCAGCGAATACTTCGCGAGAACGACGCCCCGCTCGAATCCCGTCCCCGGCTGCGATTCGATGCGCACGGCCTGCGCGTTGAGGTTGGATGGATCATCCGGCACCGTGGCGTACTCCGTATCGGGGCGCGTCTTGTAGGTCGAGAACAGCGAAACCTTCTGCGCCGCGTTCACCGGCTCCATGTTGATCGCCGTCGCCTCCAGGCCGGTCAGCACCGACTGCGAGCCGGGCATCGCCCACGCTTCCGTCGCGGTACCGAAGACCACTTGATTCGAGCCGGCCAGCGAGAACGCGTTGAGCTGCGCGCCCACGGCGGCCACGGTGAAGGGCGCCGCGTCGGGCGAATCGAGCACCACGTTGCCGGCGAAGAGATACGCGATGCCGTTGCCCTGGTGCGTCCATTCGGAAATCGTGGGTCCGTGCCGGAACTCCGTATCCGGCGGCGTGGCTGCGCGCAGCTGCGTTACATCCGCCTGGGCGATCGTCGAGCAGACTGCTGCGACCGCGGCGACGAGTCTGAGATTCACGGGGCCTCCCGAAATGTGGTTGCGCTCTGGCGTACGCTCCGGACCTCCGATGCGCTTGCGCCGCGCCGTCATGGCCCGCACAATAGGTCGCACAACGCGAACGATCACCACCCGCACGGGTGGGATCGCAAGAAAGGGCAGGGAGAGGATGCGCGCGCGCGACGTCGCCTTCATCCGAAAGCTGTGCACCCTGGGGCTGCCGCCGCGTTCGCTCGTGCTCTCGCTGCTGCCGGCGCTCCGCGAGCTCGTGCCCGCGCATTCGGCGGGCGTGTTCTGGGTCGACGAGGCAGGCCAGATGAGCAGCCTGTACGCCGAGCGAATGCTGCCGACGGACGTGATGGCTGCGTATCACGAGCGTCATTACGCGAGCCAGCGCGACGGGTTTGCCGCGGCGTTCAAGCAAAGGGCAACCGCCGCGGACCCGGTGTCGTCGCACTCGTTCAGCCGGTCCGAGCAGGCCACCGACTACTTTCGCGAGGTCCTCGAGCCCCTCGACTCGTATCACGTGCTGTATGCCGTTCTGCGTGACGAGCGACGAGCGTTCGCGCAATTGAGCCTGTATCGCGGCAAGCGCGACAAGCCGTTCGGTGCCGCCGACGCCGACACGCTGCGCGGTTTGCTGCGTTATCTCGCGACGGGCCTTGTTGAGACCGATCGCGGGACGGCGCAGAGCGACGAGTCGGTCGTGGTCGAGGAGCAGCTCGGCCTCGTGACCCGGGACGGCGCGGTGATCGCGGCGTCCGAAGCCTGGAAGAAGCTGGTGCGTCTCGGCGCGTTGACGCGCGTGGCACCGAGAGACGCGTCACGCGAGCGCGTTGCCATCGAGGACTTCCTGCGCGAGCTGAGCGGCGATGCGGCATCTTCGGGGCGCGCGGAAATCGTCCGTCATACCGCGTGGGGCAAGTTCACCATTCGCGCCTATCGTCTGCACGACGAGCGCGGGCAGAGGGCGGACCCGGTGGGACTTCTGATCCGCCGCGAGGAGCCGAAGTCGCTCTCGTGGGTGCGCGGCGCGGGCAACAGCGAGCTGTCCCCGCAACAGCGCGAGGTCGCGTTGCTGCTCGCGCGCGGGCGCACCAATCCGGAGATCGCTCAAGCGCTCGGTCTCAGCCTCAACACCGCGGGCTATCACGTGAAGCAGGTTTACGCGAAGCTGGAGGTCAATGATCGCGACGCGGTGAGCGAGCGCCTGCTGGGCCTTGCCCAGGCCCCGCCTGGACCGCCAGCGCGCGGAGCACCGTGACGCCAATGGACGCCCGGCAGCCGTCAACGGACACCGGGCTCGTGCTCGTCGTCGACGACGAGCCCGCGAATCTGCGCCTGCTCCGCGATCTTCTCGTTCATGTTGGATTCGACGTCGTCACCGCAGCGGACGGCGCGGCTGCCATCGCGAAGATCGATCCGAGAGTGCCCGACGTGCTGCTGCTCGATGTGCTCATGCCCGGGAAGTCGGGCTACGAGGTGTGCCGCGAGCTTCGCGCGCGGCCCGATTGCAGGATTCGCGCCGGGGCTCGTCCTGATGGATGTTCATCTGCCGGGCATGGACGGCATCGAGACCATCACCGTGATGCGCACCATGCCGGAGATGGCCGGCGTGCGGTACGTCGCGGTCACCGCGTCGGTCATGCCCGCGCAGGTCGCGGCGCTCGCAGCCGCCGGCATTCCGTTGCATCCGAAGCCGATCGATCGCGAGCGGCTGATGAGCGAAGTGGAAAGCCTGCTCGGCCGCGCGTGATCCGCGCGCGGGGTTACCAATACGCGAGCGCGGAGCGGAAAAGCCCCTTCAACTCGTCCCGCCCGATGTCCACCGGCGCATTCTTGATCACGCGATACTGAGGCTCCGCGCCGGTCGCGAGATCATCGACATCCTTCTCGCCGAATCCGAGCGCCGTCAAGCCGTTCGGCATGCCGGTCGCGCGCATCAATTCGATGATCCGCGCCGCCAGCACCTCACCGGCGTCGTCGAAATGCGCATCGCGCGTGTCGGCGCCGAGATGCCGCGCGCAGCGCAAATGGCGCTCCGGATGCGCACGCGCGGTGTGGCGCCATACGGAAGGGTTGTTGAGCACTACCGCCATGCCGTGCGGCACCAGTGACTTGCCCGACGGATAGCCGTCGACGTGCCAGTCGTGCGCAAGCCCCGACACCGCATACGACAAGCCATGCGGCAGATGGCACCCGGCTGCGTTGAACGCCACGCCCGCGAGCATGGCGGCGTACATCATCTCGGTGCGAGCCTCGGTGTCCGAGGGATCGCGCGTTGCGCGCACGAGGTATTTGCCCACCGAATCCAATGCCTGCCCCGCGAGCGCGTCGGAGAACGGATTCGCGCCCTGCGAGACGGGCCGTTCAATGCCGCGCGCCGGATTGAGGCGACGCGGATACAGGCGCGCGGTGATCGATTCCAGCGCGTGGCTCATGCAATCGAAGCCCGTCGACGCCACGATGTTCGCCGGCAGCGAGCGCGTCACGTCGGGATCGATCAGCGCGATCGTCGGGATCAGGCGCCGCGAGATGATGCCGGTCTTGGCGTTCAGCGCGCCGAGCGTGAAGATCGCGATGCCGGTCACCTCCGATCCCGTGCCGGACGTGGTGGGGCACGCGATGTGCGGCTTCACCGGACCGGGCACGCGTTGTCCGGCGCCGATCGGCGCGTTCACGTACGTCATGAAGTCGGCGGGATGCGTGGCGTAGAGGTTCGCGGCCTTGCACGTGTCCATCACCGATCCCCCGCCCACCGAGACGAAGCCGTCGACGCCGGCGTCACGCGCGAAGCGAGCCGCTTCCTGCAGCGACGTATCCGTGGGCTCTACCACGACCTCGTCGTAGACCACGACGTCCACGCCGGCGGCGGCTAGCGACGATTTCGCCTTCGCCACGTGCTCGCCCTGCGCGAGACGCTTGTCGGTGAAGAGGGCAACGCGGCGCAGCCCGAGCTCGCGCGCGTTGTCGCCCGCCTCGGCGAGAACGCCGGAGCCGAAGGTGAAGGTCGGCATGCCGAGCGTGAATCCGCGATCGCTGTTCTCGAGCAGCGCAAAGTCGGCGTGGCAGCAGCTCATGGCTCGTTCTCCTCTGACGCGATTATCGCGCGTCGCGCAGGATCGCGTCGGACACCTTCTCGGCGATCATGATCACCGGCGCGTTGGTGTTGCCGGATACCAGCGTCGGCATGACGCCGCAGTCGATGACGCGCAGGCGTTCCATGCCGTGCACCCGCAGCTCGGCGTCGACGACGGCCGCGGAATCGTGCGCCGGTCCCATTTTCGTGGTCCCGCTCGGGTGAAAGATCGTCCCCGACGTGTTCTTCGCGAACTCGAGCAGGTCCTCGTCGGTCGTGGACGCGCGTCCCGGGCGATATTCGTCCTCGACATAGCGCGACAGCGGCGCCGTAGCCGCGAGCGTTCGCGCGAGGCGAATGCCCGCGATGAGCGTCGCGCGATCGTCCGCCGTCGAGAGGTAGTTCGGCTGCATCGCGGGCGGCGCGAGCGGGTCGCGGCTCTTCACATGCACGAAGCCGCGCGAGATCGGCCGCAGCTGGCATACCGACATGGTGAAGCCCGAGAACTCGTGCACCGGCGAGCCGGCCATGTCGGACGACAGCGTGGCGAAGTGGAATTGCACGTCGGGACGCGCGCTCTGCGGCATCGCGCGCGCGAAGAGTCCCCCCTGGTTGATGCCCACCGCCATGGCGCCGCCGCGGCGGAACACGAACTGCATGCCCATGCCGAGCTTGCCGCGCCAGGTGCGCAGCGTATCGTTGGTAGTGACGGGCTCCGTGCAGCGGTAAATCACGCGCGCCTGCAGGTGGTCCTGCAGGTTCTCGCCTACGCCGGGCAGCGCGTGCAGCACCGGAATTCCCAGGCCTTGCAGGATCTCCGGCCGGCCGACGCCCGACAATTCGAGGAGCTGCGGCGATTGCAGCGCGCCGGCCGCGAGGAGCACCTCGCGGCGCGCCACGACGCGTTCGTCGCGGCCGCCGCGCCGATATTCAACGCCGCTCGCACGACGTCCCTCGAATCGAACGCGCGTTGCATGCGCGTCGGTGCGAACGACGAGGTTGTGGCGGCTCCGTGCCGGCCGCAGATACGCGACCGCGGCAGAGCACCGAAGGCCGTTGTGCGTGGTGAGCTGGTAGTAGCCGACGCCTTCCTGCGTGGGCCCGTTGAAGTCGTCGTTGCGAGGAATGCCGAGCGTGCTCGCCGAGCCGATCAACGCCTCGACGAGCGGATGGGGCACGGTGATGTCCGACGCCCAGAGCGGCCCATCCGCGCCGTGGTATTCGCTCGCGCCATGGACGTTGTGCTCGAGCTTGCGGAAGTATGGCAGGACGTCGGCGTACGACCAGCCCGGGTTGCCGAGCGCAGCCCAGCCATCGTAGTCCTCGCGCTGGCCGCGGATGTAGATCAATCCGTTGATGGCCGAGCTGCCGCCGAGCGTGCGGCCGCGAGGCCAGTAGACTTCGCGCCCGTTCATGCATGGCTGCGGCTCGGTCTTGAAGCGCCAGTTGTAGACCGGGTGGAACATGGTCTTGGCGTAGCCGATCGGGATGTGAATCCACGGGTAGCGGTCGCGCGGTCCCGCTTCGAGCAGCAGGACGGTGTGGCGCCCGTCCGCCGAAAGGCGGTTGGCCAGCACGCAGCCTGCCGACCCGGCGCCGACCACCACGAAATCGAACGCTTCCTCCATGGCCGGCGGATCAGGCGGAGGCGGGCCGGCGCCGCCAAAACTGCTGCATATTCATTGCTTTGACACTTTTCCCCAGAGATTGCTATACTTATAGGCTTTCCGCGGCGGAGGGGTTCCCGAGCGGTCAAAGGGAGCAGACTGTAAATCTGCCGGCTCTGCCTTCGAAGGTTCGAATCCTTCCCCCTCCACCAACCAGGGATCAGATGCCAGGAATCAGGGATCAGTCGCATCGGCGCGAAACGCGCCGTCGCTGGAGACGCTGAAGCGTCTGATTCCTGATTCCTGAATTCTGATTCCTGAAAGGCGGGTGTAGCTCAATGGTAGAGCAGAAGCCTTCCAAGCTTACGACGAGGGTTCGATTCCCTTCACCCGCTCCAGAGTCGGCCGCGAAAACGAAGGAACCGGAGTCCGCCGCGAAAACGAAGGAACGAGAAGACAGCAGCAGCACCGCCCATGTAGCTCAGTGGTAGAGCACTCCCTTGGTAAGGGAGAGGTCGAGCGTTCAATCCGCTCCATGGGCACCAGAGGCAGCGGGCCAAAGTAAACCCCTACTTTGGCCCGGGGAAAGTTACCCAGGAATCGCGGGCGAGGCCCGTCGATTCCTGGTTGCAAAAACTACGAAAGAGCTGGAGATCGCAATGGCCAAGGGCAAGTTCGAGCGTACGAAGCCGCACGTGAACGTGGGGACGATCGGTCACGTGGACCACGGTAAGACGACGTTGACGGCGGCGATCACGTCGGTGCTGAGCAAGAAGTTTGGTGGCGAGGCGAAGGCGTAC
>DATJIS010000028.1:0-18589 GCA_035493035.1 Casimicrobiaceae bacterium
GCGCGATCCCGCGGTGCGTCGTGCGTATCTCGGAACGTAGCGCGCGCTCGACCGGCTAGAATCGAACGCCTCGAGGACACGCAAGGAGGAAGCGCCGATGGACGGACACGTCTACCCCGAGGTTTCGAAGGAGCTCGCGCAAAAGCGCAGGGAGCTCGCGGCGGATATCTACGGCGCGTTCCGCACCTTCAGCCAGCGCGTCTTCGCCGACGGTGCACTGCCGTCGAAGACCAAGGAGCTCATCGCCGTTGCGGTGGCGCACGTCACGCAATGTCCCTATTGCATTCGCGGCCACACCGATCTAGCGCTGAAGAAAGGCGCGACCGAAGCGGAGATCATGGAGGCGATCTGGGTCGCCGCTGAGATGCGCGCCGGCGGTGCATTCGCGCATTCGATCGTCGCGATCGACGTCATGCACAGTGCGCAGCCGCCGGCGAGCGCGTAGCGAAGGCGCGACGCCGGCGACACGCCAGCCGGCTATGCTCGTCATGCGCGAGGCGGTGCGGTCGTTCCCGCCCGCCTACTTCGCCATGGTCATGGCCACCGGCATCGTTTCGCTGGCCGCGCACCTGCTCGATCTTTCGCGCATCGCCACTGCGCTCTTCGTGCTCAACGTCGTCGCGTATGTTGTCATCGCCGCGCTGACTCTGCTGCGTGTCGCGTGGCATCCGCGCGCGCTATGGCTCGACCTGATCGATCACCGCCACGGGCCCACACTTTTCGCCAGTGTCGCCGCGACGGCGGTCCTCGGCACGCAGTTCGTGCTGCTCGCGAACGACGTGGCGGTCGCGCGGCTGCTCTGGCTCATCGCGACACTGCTGTGGCTGTTCCTGACGTACGCCGCGTTCACCGCGTTCACCATCCGCCGGGACAAGCCGCGCCTTGCCGCAGCGCTGTCGGGTGGCTGGCTGCTGGCCGTGGTGGCGATGCAGTCGGTCGCGGTGCTGAGCAGCTATCTCGCGGCATATTCCGAATCGACGTACCGCGTCGAGCTCGATTTCCTGGCGCTGTCGATGTGGCTCGCGGGCGGCATGCTCTACGTCTGGATGGCGGCGCTGATCTTCTACCGCTACAGCTTCGTCGCGTTCGAGCCGGGCGACTTCTCGCCGCAGTACTGGATCAACATGTGGGCGATGGCGATCTCGACGCTCGCGGGCTCGCTGCTCGTGCTGGACGCGTACGACGTGCCGCTCCTCGCCTCGCTCGAGCCGTTCCTGCGCGGCTTCACGCTTTTCTATTGGGCCGCGGGCACGTGGTGGATCCCACTGCTGGTGGTGCTCACGGTATGGCGGCACGTCTATGCGCGCTCGCCGCTGCGATACGATCCCTCGTACTGGAGCGCCGTGTTCCCGATCGGCATGTACACGGCGTGCACGTTCGAGATGGCGCGCGCCCTGCATCTCGACTTCCTGTACGCGGTTCCGCGCGTGCTCGTTTATGTGGCGCTCGCGGTGTGGACGCTCGCGTTCGCCGGCATGCTGCGCGCATCGGTCGAAGCGACGAAGAGCAGGGCGAAGCGGTAGCGTTCCGCGGGGGCGGTGTGCCACGCGCCGTCGATACGACGCGCTCGCTAGAGGATGCCGATCTCGGCGTAGGGTTGGTTGCGCTCCACGCGCTCGTAGCCGAATCGCGTGAGGTCGATGGTGCGGAACGCGCCTTCCAGCATCAGCTCCGCGATGGCGCGCCCGGCGGCCGGCGCGTGCATCATGCCGTGACCGGAAAAGCCCGCGACGGTGTACAGGTTGGCGCACCCGTTGCTCCATCTTCCGATGACTGGATTGCCGTCGAGCTCGCATACCTCGTAGAGCCCTGACCAGGTGCGGTGGCAGCGAGCGGCTTCGAGCGGCGGGAAGCGATGCGCCGCGGCGGGCCAGACGACACGCTCGAAGTAATCGTGATCGATGTCGAAATCGAAGCCGCGCGGTGCTGATCCGTCGACCACGCCACCGGAGAAGCCCTTGCCCTCCGAGCGGAAAGCCATGCGGTCGAGGTCCTTGACGTAGGGCAGCGACTCCATCGGCGAGCCCGGCGTGAAGTAGTGCTCGTAGCGCTTCACCGGCGAAACGGGCAGCTTCATGCCCGCCATCGCCGCAACTTCGCCGGACCACGCACCGGCGGCGTTGACCACTTGTTCGGCCACGACGATGCGCCCGTCGTCCAGCTTGAGGCTGCAGATGCGGCTCGATGAACGATCCATCGAGGCGACGCGTCCCTTGACGAAGACGGCGCCCTGCGCAGCGGCCTTCCTGCGAAAGCCCCAGAGAAGCCCGTTGGGATCGCACCAGCCATCGCGCGGCGAATGCGCACCTGCGCCGAGATCGGCCACGTTCATGGACGGAAAGCGCAATGCGAGCTCGCGCGGCGTTAGCAGATCGACCTCGCAGCCCATCGCTCGCTGCAGCGCGACGTTGCGCTCGAGCATCGCGGTCGCCGGCGGCGGGACGATGAGCAGATAGCCGCCCTCCACCCAATCCACCTGCGGCGGGTCGCTGCCGTCGATCGCCATCCGCGATGCGAAGCCGCGGATGAAGTCGATGCCGAATTTCGACATCTCGATGTTTTCCGGACGCGAGAACTGCACGCGGCAGCCGCCGGAAGCGCGCAGCGTGGAGGCGAATTCGTAGGTGGGATCCGGCTCGATCACGGCGACCGCCACACCGGGCGACATCGTCTTGATGAAATGCGCGGTGCTGCAGCCGACGACGCCGCCGCCGATCACGGCGACGTCGAAGCGAAGGGTCTCGGGGCTCAACGGCGTCCTTTTCCGAAGCGCTTGCGCGACGCCCCGAAGTTACACCGGCATCGAACCGAAAGAACAGCCGCTCGCCGCCGCCGTCAAACGGAGGACGAAAAACCCATCCCCTGCGGCGCGTCGGCAAGTAAAGAAAAAACGGCCCCGCTCGGGGGCCGTGAACACTGCTGTTTGGTGGAGGTGGGCGGAATCGAACCGCCGTCCGGAAGTACTCCACAGTCGGGACTACATGCTTAGCCACGTCATTTGGATCTCGCCCTCATGCCGCCGGCGGGCAGGCTGCGTTCGGGCCAGTCACCTTGCTTTAACGTCTCGCCCAAGTGACCCGGGCGGACGCGATCGCTCTAGATGTCCTCGCTGTGACTTGCGGTATTACCCGCTCACCACCCGGGCCGAGCGCGTCCCGGTGCGAGGTCCGGCGGGATTAAGCCGCCAGAGCGTACGTTTCGTCGTTCGCAGTTAAGTTTGCGAGTGCTCGAGTTTTACGAGGACAAGCGCCTCGGCATGCCCCGCGCTGCTTCGCAACCCCCGTCGAGACCGGTGCACCCCCGGTGAACGGGCCGGCGGGCTTCGTGGCCCGCCGGCGAAGTCTTTAGCGCAAGATCGGGCGAATCATACCAGCGCACCCGCCCGTAACCGGAAGTTGGGGATGGCCGGCGGAGCCCTCAACCCCCGCCCTTCTTGCCCATGTCCTGCAGCATCGAGTTCAGGTCCTCCGCGTGCTCCTCTTCCTTGGCGAGGATCTCTTCCATGATGCGGCGCGTGGTCGAGTCCTTGCCGGTGAGCCACTGCGCGATCTCGCGATAGCTGTCGATCGCAATCCGCTCGGCCACGAGATCCTCGCGGATCATGTCCAGGAGATTCTTGCCTTCGACGTATTCCGCATGACTGCGCATCGCGAGGCCCTCGGGATTGAAGTCGGGCTCTCCGCCGAGTTGCACGATGCGCTCCGCGATCTGGTCCGCGTGCGCCTGCTCCTCGTTGGCGTGCTGCAGGAACTCGGCCTTGACGGATTCCGACGCGATGCCCTGCGCCATGTAGTAGTGCCGGCGGTAGCGCAGCGTGCACACGATCTCGGTCGCGAGCGCCTCGTTGAGAACCTTCACGACCGTGTCGCGGTCGGCACCGTAGCTGGCCGTGAGGGCGCCCTGCTCGATGTGCTGGCGCGCGCGCTGGCGCAGCGTCTGCACGTCGGTGAGGAACGGCGTGTCGCCGGACGAGCGGGCGTTTCCTTCGGGCATGGCCATCAAGTCTCCTGTTGCGGTTCAGCGGCGTGCGACGAGCAGGCCCACCAGCGCGCCAACGCCGGCGGCGATGGCGAGCGCCTTGAACGGCTCGCGCCGCACGTAGTCTTCGGTCGTGACCCGTACGCGCATCGCCTGGTCGGTTGCGACCTGCCGATACTCGTCGAGCTTCACCTGCGCGTCGGCCATGCGCTTCGACAGCTGCTGCCGCGCGAGCGTGGCGCCTTCGCCGGACAGATTGCCGGCGTTCTTGAGCAGCGTCTGGCAGTCTGCGACGAAGGCGCGGAAGTCCTCGCGCAACCGGTCCACGTCGTTGCTCACCTCGGGCGGTACGGGCGGCATTGCACGCCCCGAGGACATCGATTCGGCCATGTTCTGTTGCATGACGTATCTCCTTTAACGTCTGCCCAGCGAGAGCAGGAAGGTCACGATCGCGACGATCAGGAAGACGACGAACAGCACCTTCGCGATGCCGGCGGCGCCGGCGGCGATACCGCCGAAGCCCAGCAGCGCCGCAGCCACCAGCGAGATGATCAGGAAGACGACAGCGTAGTAGAGCATACGGAAGCCTCCAGTGCGCGAACGCGTGACGGAGCGTTTCGATGAGAACGGCGGTCGCACTCTTCGTGCCAGCGCGCATTAGCGCCAAATCCCGCGTGAGGTCAACGGGTTGTGCGCGAGGTGCGGTCGCCAGTGGGCCGTCGCGAACCCTGCTTTGTAAGAACGCCCATGCAATTCGGTCGGGAAGGTCGGAGCGCTCCTACACCTGATTCCGGGCGCTACCGATACGCGTGTGCCGCTCGCATCGGTAGCGTTCGCGAATGGCGTCGCGGACGACACGCCGAGACGCGCCCCTACACAAGGAGATGACATGAGATCTGCCGCACTCGCCGTCGCAGTCGCGTCGCTGGCGCTGGCCGCCGGTTGCAGCCGCACCGACCAGAGCTATTCGTCGACGCACAGCGCGCCGCCGACCACGCCGTCCACCGGCGCGACGACGACCACGCCGCCGCCGCTGCCCGCCACGCCGTCGACGCCCACAGGCGCGGGTCAGGCGAGCGACACCTCCACCGGCACGCCGAGCACGCCGACCGGGAGCAGCACGCCGACGGACAGCAGCACGCCGACCGCCACGTCACCCACCGGCAACGCGGCGCCGAGCGAGGGCAAGGCACAGGACACGTCGGCTAACGCTCCTACCGACACGCTCACGAAGGACCAGGAAACCGCCGGCATGCCGAAGGCCGGCCAGGTCAACAATCATTCGAGCACATCGATGGAGCAATCGCGCGGACAATGACGTCTTGCGCTTCGAGGGGAAACACCATGAACCGTCTCATCTCCATGATCGCCGTTGCGGCCGCCTCCGCCGCCGCAACCTATGGCGTACGCGAATGGATGCTCCGCGCAGAGCGCCGCAGGGCGCTGTCCGGCCCGCATCCGGCGCTCGACACCTGGGAGGCCGAAGGCGGCAACCTCGCACCGCATGAGCAGCCGTACGGCGCGGCCTCGCACGCGGCGCGTCCGTTGCAGCAGCAGCTCGGCTAGCGCCGTGGCCCGCGGGCGCGCTGCGCCGGCCCGCTGAAGTCGCCGTCCGCGATTCGTAGCACCGTCACGCGCGCACGCGATGCCTCACGAGGGCCGGCTTCACCGCCGGCCCTTGTTTTTCCTTCACGAAGCCCCAAAAAAAACGCCGCGGATGTCCGCGGCGTTTAAGGCCCCTCGCTGCAATTCGAGGGTAGGGAGGAGAGAGGCCCCTCGTCGCGAAACGACACGCCGACCAGGGACAGCAACTGTTGGACAAATCATAGGCGGCGGCTCGCGGCACCCCTATCGGACCGCAGCCGATTCGCATGTAGGACAAACGCTGACGTTGCAGCGCAACGGTTGAGGCACCCGCCGCCGTTGCGTATAGTCGAATCGCGGACGACCGAGCACGGGCAACGCGTGCCCAAGCCTGTTATGGCCTCACCGATCAAGCGCCTTCTTCCACTTCGCGTCATGCTGCCGCTCGTGCTCGGCGTGGTCGTGTCGCTTTCGATTCTCGGCTTCGCCGAGCTTGGGTATCGACGTCTCGAGTTCGCGAACCGCGCGATGGGCGCTGCCCTCGAGATGGAATCCGCCGTGAACGAGACGCTCGCGCTCGTCACCGACGCCGAGACCGGCCAGCGCGGCTACCTCCTCACCGGCGATCCGAGCTACCTCCAGCCGTATCGCGCGTCGATGCCCAAGATCAACGCCGCGCTCTCGCGCCTGCGCGAGCTCGTGGTGGTCAACGGCTCGCAGCCCATGGTCGACCGCGCGAGTCACCTCGCGAGCCTGATCGGCGGCAAGATGAACGAGCTGGAAACGAGCATCGCGCTGAATGACAAGAGCGGACGCGAGGCCGCGATGCAGCTCGTCGCCACCGGCATCGGCAAGAAGACCATGGACGACATTCGCGTCGAAGCCGATGCGATCCTCGACGAGCTGCACAAATCCGCGGTGAATGGCGGCACGCGCTGGGCCCAGGACATCGAGTTCGGCCGTGTCGGCATGCTGACGATGACCGGCTTCACCATCATCCTGCTGACCGTCGTCGGCGCGCTTGCGCGACGCGAGATCATGTCGCGCGAAACCAAGCGCATGTCGCTCGTCGAGGAGCGCCAGCGGCTCGAGCACGAAGTGGACGCACGGACGGCGGAGCTGTCCGAGCTCTCGAATTATCTGCAGACCGTCCGCGAGGAAGAGAAATCGCGGCTTGCGCGCGACATCCACGACGAGCTCGGCGGCATCCTGGTCGGCGCCAAGATGGACGTCGCGTGGGTGGCGGAGCGCTTCCGCAATCGCGAGCCCGAGGTGGCGGCGAAGCTGAAGCGCGCGCTGGCAATGCTCGACGAGGGCGTCGAGATGAAGCGTCGGATCATCGAGGAGCTGCGGCCCACGTTGCTCGACAACCTGGGACTCGCATCGGCGATCGACTGGCAGGTGCACCAGGTATGCGATCGCGCCGGCCTCCAGTGCACCCTCAATCTGACCGACAGCGACGTCGAACTGCCGCCCGACGTGACCATCGCGCTGTATCGCATCGTGCAGGAGGCGCTCACGAACATCGTGAAGTACGCCAAGGCGCGGCGAGTGGACGTGGAGCTCGTGCAGAATAGTGAAGCCGTGTCGCTGGTGATGCAGGACGACGGCATCGGCCTGCCACCGGGTGCGGACACGAACGCGCTGTCGCATGGCATCAGCGGCATGCGCCAGCGCGTGCGGGCGCTGGGCGGGGAGTTCACCATCCGCGGCAAGCCCCGCGCAGGGACGACACTCGAAGTCAACATTCCGCTCAAGTCCGCGACGCCGGCGTCCGCAGCCGCCGTTACCGCGCGCGAGCGGCCGGCAGCCGCAGCGGTATAGATCCAAGCGCCATTCGCACAAGGCGCGGGTGCGCCAACCTGGGCGCGCTTGCAGGTCCAGCGCCGCGCGATGCAGCGTGATAGCAGGCGAAAAAAAGCCGGGCGCGAGGCCCGGCTTCCGTCAGAGCTCGTGCTCGCGGCGGCTTACGTCTTGCCGTAGCGGGCCTTCGCGTCGTTCACGCACTTGTCCTTGGCAGCGCCGGACAGCGCATCGCACTTCTCTTTGGCGACCTTGTAGTCGGCGTCCCGCTTGTCTTCAGCGGCGTCGCGACGGGCATCCTGCGTCTTGCTTGCCGTCTTCATGGTCTGGTCCTGCTCGGCGCGCGCGACCTTGGCGTCGGCCTTGGCCTTGGTATGCGTCGCCTTCGCTTCCTTGACGCACACGTCCTTGTCGTTGCCCTTCAGGTCGTCGCACTTCTCCTTCGCGACGTCGTAGTCGGCATCGGCGCGCGCGACCTTGGCGTCATAGCGGGCCTTGTCCGTGTTCTTGTAGCGCGCCTCGAGGTCGGCCTTGGCGACCTTCTCCTTGCCCTTGGCTTGCGCTTCGCAGACGTCCTTGGCGTTGCCGGACTGCGACTTGCACGCGTCCTTCTCGGACTTGTACTGCGCTTCGATCTTGTCCTTGTCCGCCTTGTAGGCGTCCCGTGACATCCCGGCGTGATCGTTCGCCGCAACAGCACCACCCGCGAACGCGATGCCCGCGGCGGCCATGAGACTGATCAACAGTTTCGACATAGCGCTCTCCTTATTGACGGGTGGGCGAGTCGAAGTCGTAGTCGCCGTACCGATCTTCGAATTCGGCGATCTGGCGCTCCGCTTCGTCCTTCGTGATGCCATACGACTCCTGCAGCTTGCCGGCGAGCTGGTCGCGCTTGCCGGCGATGGTGTCGAGGCTGTCGTCGGTGAGACGGCCCCATTGCTCCTTGACCTTGCCCTTGAACTGCTTCCAGTTGCCTTCAACGCGATCCCAGTTCATTGCTTGTCTCCACGATGGCGGCGCGGGTGTACCGCTCGATACGAACGCTGTCGCAACCCCCATGCCATGACGCTTTAACTCGCAGAATCAGGCTGTTATCACCCGGAGGTGACCCCCTTTTTGCCAATTCCTCCGGGGGACGATGGAACTTTGCTCCGCGGTGTAGGACGCGCTCCGGCGCGGCGCTACGCGGTTATGCGCGGGCGTTGCAGGCCGCTTTGACGCGCCGCCACGCCGGCGCTGTTTCCCGTCGCTAGCCGGTTGCGCGGGTGGCGCGGCGCGAGCGCGCGCGCGTGGCGGGCGCTTCCTTGGGACGCGGCGCTTCCTCGGACACCTTCGGCACCGCAGGGGTGCCGACGTCCGCTCCGCCCATCAGCTCACCGACAGCGTCCATGCGCGGAATGCGATCGGCAATCGTCTTCAGCACCGCGGCGAGCGGCGCGCCCAGAAGGAGTCCCCAGCCGCCCCAGAGCCACCCGAAGAACAGCAGCGCCACGAAGACCGCAGCGGCGTTCATCCGCGCGGCCTTGCCCTGCAGCCAGGGCACGAGGCCCATGCCGATGGCGCTCGACACGGTCAGCACGGCGAGCGCGACGCCGAAGGTCGATCCGAGCGATTGCGTCTGGACGTACACCGCCACCGCAATCGCGCCGGTGGTGAGCGCCGTGCCGGCATAGGGAATGACATGCAGCACGCCCGCGATCGCGCCCCACAACCCGGCACGGTCGATGCCGCTCAACGTGAGCACGCCCCAGATCGCGAGCGCGATGAGCATGTTGGTGAAGAGCAGCACGACCAGGTAACGCTGCACCTGGATGTGGATGTCGTCGAGGATCTCGACCGTGATGCGACGCCGGGCGAGCGTCGGTCCCGCGAGATGCACAACCTTGCGGCGAAACGTGTCGCCGGCGGCAAGCAGGAAGTAGGCGAGCAGCGCCGCGATGCCGAGCTGCGTGACGACGCCCAGCATCTTGGCGGACTGATCCGTGATCCAGTGCTGGATATCGGTCGACAGCGTCGGCGGCGTCGCGACCGCCTGCGGCGCGGGCGCCGTGCCCGTGGCTTCCGCCGCGGCCTTGTTGAGCTCCGCGGCAGCGGCGCGCACGTGGTCGATGGGTCCCTCGGGACCCTTGCGCGCCAATGCGGCGAGTCGGATCTGGTGGGCGGCGTCGGGTAGCTGCGCCATCAACGCCTTCGCATCGTCGCGCAGCAGGAATCCGCTCACGCCCACGATGCCGATCACGCACAGCAGCACGACCGCGCTGCCGATGGCGCGATGGATGCGCACGCGCTCGAGTCCCCGCACGAGAGGCTCCAGCGTGTAGCTCAGCATGACGCCGGCAACCACCGGCACGAGGAACGATTCGGTGACCTTGGCGGCGCCGATGACGGCGAGCACCGCCAGCACGACGAGCGCGCGCTCGGCAGCGGGCCACGGCCGTGGCGGAGGCGTGTCGTCGGAGTTCATTGGATAAGAGAACGGCGCCGGGGATCCCACCCGATCCCCGGCGCCGCTCTCGTCAGGTTCGACCGATCAGTAGTTCTTGTGCTCGATCGATTCCTTCTGGATCTTCTCGCCGCCCTTTTCGACGTCCTTGCCAACGCCCTGCATCGTGTTGCAACCGCTGGCCAGTGCCGCGAACGACGCAGCGATCACCAAAGCGATCAGCCGTTTCATGATGAACCCCTTTCGTCAGTTGAAGAACGAGGTGCCGTAACCGCGGCACTCCGGTACTCGCTCTTCGACCTATGCAGCCCGCGTGCCAGCTTCAAACTCGTGGCCGTACAAGGAGTTACCAGGGGGGGTACGTCAGGGGACTGCAAGCGCCACGCGCGCGCGCTGCCGCGTATTACACGCGCGTCAGTGCGCGCCCGACGTTCTTTCCGACGCGAGGCCGTCAAGCACCTCGCGCACGCGGTGATATTCGCGCGCCTTGTCGAAGAAGAAATCCGCGCCGAGCGCGAGGCTCTTCGCGCGATATTGCGGAAACGCGTAGTTGGTGAGCACGATCACCTTCGCCTTCGGAGGCCGTCGCGAGGTGAGCGCGCGCAGCACGCCGAGGCCGGTGCCATGGCGCAACTGAAGATCGAGGACCATCACATCCCACGGCGCCGCCGACAGGAGGCCGATCGCGGCCTGCTCGCTGTCGGCCTGGCCGACGATCTCCACCCGCCCGGGCGTCGCCAACGATTCGGCGAGCCGCTCGCGGATGAGCGGCGAGTCCTCGATGAGAAGAACGCGAAGCGGGCTCTGTTCCATGGGCTGCGGGGCGTTTCGGCTCGAATCCTCGACGCGCCGATCGGGCAAGTTACCAGCAGCAGCGTCCATAGGCTGTCCGTTTCCGTCCTACAACGTGTCCAATTTGCAACAACGGGCGGCGTGACGCACGCCCGCCGGCAGGAGTGCGAGGGCGGCCGGGCCGAAAAGTTGCGCGAGCCGCCGCACTATTCGATCAGGCCGTTCTTGATGGCGTAGTACGTGAGGTCCGCGTTGGACTTCATCGCCATCTTCTCGAGAATGCGCGTGCGGTACGTGCTCACGGTCTTCACCGAGAGATTGAGCTCGTCCGCGATCTTCGATACGGCGGCCCCCGCGGCGAGCTTGCAGAAGATCTGGAACTCGCGCTGGGAAAGCTCCGCGTGCAGAGGCTTCTCCGCGTCGCCGGATACGCCGTCCGCCAGGATCTGCGCGAGCGACGGGCTCACGTACTTGCGCCCCTGCACGACCGTGCGGATCGCGCCGACCAGCTGCGTCGACGCGGCTTCCTTGTTGAGGTATCCCGACGCGCCCGCGCGCAGCAGGTTGACCGCGTACTGGTCCTCGGCATAGGCCGAGAGCATCAGGACGGGCAGCTCCGGCTTGACGTGGCGCAGCGTCTTCAGCGTGTCGATGCCGTTCTTGTCCGGCATCGAGATGTCGAGCAGCACGACGTCGAAGTCGCCCGCACGCACGGCCGCGATCGCTTCCGCGCCGCTGGCCGCCTCGGCCGCCACTTCCATGTCCACCTGATCGGCAATGAACTGCTTCAGCCCGGCGCGGACGATCGCATGGTCGTCCGCGATCAGGATCCTGATCATGAAGTCTCCCTGGGGCTTCGGCGAGGCCCCGCTACGAGCGCCGGATTCTACCGCCGGCTCAAAGCGTGGCGAGGCGCGCTCCGTCGGCCTGGTAGGCAGTCAGCCTGTTGTACAGCGTCTTCAGGCTGACGCCCAGCATTTCGGCGGCGCGGCGCTTGTTCCCACGGCAGTGATCGAGCGTGGCGAAGATCGCCTGGCGCTCCATCTCCGCCAGCGGCGTCCCGATCGGAACGCGCAGGCATTCGCCTTCCACCGCAGGGCACGCGAGGCCGGCGAGGTCCAGCTCGACGACGTCCTCGGCCATGATGAAGGCGCGGTGCACGGCGTTCTTCAGCTCGCGCACGTTGCCCGGCCAGTGGTACGTCCGGATCGTCGTCAGCGCCGCGCGCGAGAAGCGCTTGGCGGTACCGCCCTCGGCATTCATCTGCTGCAGGAAATGCTCGGCGAGCAGCTCGGCGTCGCCCTCGCGCTCGCGCAGCGGGGGCAGCGAGATCGGGAACACGGCGAGCCGGTACATCAGGTCTTCGCGCAGCTTGCCTTCGCGCACGGCTTCCATCGCATCGCGGTTGGTCGCGGCGATCACGCGCACGTCGGTGCGGATCTCGCCGTCGCCACCTACGCGGATGAAGCGTCCGGTCTCGAGCACGCGCAGCAGGCGCACCTGCATTTCCGGCGCCATCTCGGTGATCTCGTCGAGGAACAGCGTGCCGCCCTCGGCGCGCTCGAAGCAGCCGCGGTGCTGGCGATTCGCGCCGGTGAAGGCGCCCTTCTCGTGGCCGAACAGCTCGGCTTCGATGAGGTTCGCCGGAATCGCGCCGCAGTTGATCGCGGCAAACGGACCACGCGCGCGGCTGCTGCGCTCGTGGATCGTGCGCGCGACGAGCTCCTTGCCGCAGCCCGACTCGCCGGCGACGAAAACCGTCGCCTCCGTCGGGGCCACGCGCTCGATCATGCGATACACGTCCTGCATCGAAGGTGAGCTGCCGTAGAGCCGCCCGAAGCGGCCGAGCGCAGGGGCGGAAGCCGCGCGCGCGGCGGCGATGAACGGCAACGAAACGATGACGCGTTCGTCGGCGCTTTCCAGTACGTTGTTTTCGGTGTCGGTCAGGGCCATCGAATCCTCACGGGATGAAACGATCGGTAACGTGCGGCATCGTAGGGAAAACCTTGCAAGAACCGTATCGGTTGGTTCCCGAAGGTGGTGTCGTGGTTTGTCCTACACCACCCCCAAGCTGTAAAGTAGCCGTCCGCCCGACACTCACGCACTCGTCCATGCACCCCGTCTCGGTCGTTCCGATCGTTCTTTCCGGCGGATCCGGCACGCGCCTGTGGCCGCTTTCCCGCGAGGCTGCCCCCAAGCCTTTCATGCCGTTGCCGGACGGCGACACGCTGCTCGCGAAGACCGCGCGCCGCGCCCTCGCGCTGCCCGGTGTGACGCGTCTCGTCACCGTCACCAACCGCGACTACTTCTTCCATACGCGCGACGTCTACGCCGGCCTGGGCGACGTGCTCGGCGTGCCCGCCGACTACCTGCTGGAGCCGTTCGGCCGCAACACGGCGCCCGCCGTCGCCATCGCGGCGCTGTTCGCGGCCGCACGCGGGCCGCGCGACAGCGTGCTGCTCGTGCTTCCCGCGGACCATCTCATCAACGAGCAGCGTGCGTTCGCCTCGGCGGTCTCGCGCGCGGTAGCGCTCGCGCGCGACGGCGCGCTCGTCACGTTCGGCATCGCGCCGACGCATCCGGAGACCGGCTTCGGCTACATCGAATGCGGCGACGCGCTGCCCGACGCGCCGCAGGCGCCGACCGCGCTGCGCGTGCAGCGCTTCGTGGAAAAGCCCACGCTCGCCAAGGCGCGCGAATACCTCACCGCCGGGCACTTCCTCTGGAACTCCGGCATGTTCGCGTTCACGCCCGACGCCATCGTGCGTGCATTCGCGCGCCATGCGCCGGCGGTGCTCGAGGCGGTGAAGCCCATCGCCGACGCGCTCGCGGCTGGCGATGCCGCGATGCGCGAGATCGACGCGGCACTGTTCGCCGCGGTGCCCGACATCTCGATCGACTACGCCGTCATGGAGCGCGCGGCTGCCGCCGGCGACGTCACCGTCGTGCGCGGGTCGTTCGACTGGAGCGACGTGGGCTCCTGGCAGGCGGTG
Organism: Casimicrobiaceae bacterium; assembly: GCA_035493035.1. Lineage (GTDB taxonomy): Bacteria > Pseudomonadota > Gammaproteobacteria > Burkholderiales > Casimicrobiaceae > VBCG01. The sequence continues at coordinate 13,594 of DATJIS010000028.1, forward strand.
GCCGAACTCACGCAGGCCGACGGAGAAGGCAACCGCGGGCGCGGCGAGCGCGTCGCGATCGACACGCGTCACACGTACGTTCACGCGGAGGATCGAATCGTCGCGACCGTCGGTGTCGAGAATCTCGTGATCGTCGACACGCCGGACGCCGTGCTGGTCGCGCATCGCGACCATCTGCAGCGCGTGAAGGAAGTCGTCGGCGAGCTGAAGGCGCGCGGCCACGAAGCCTACAAGCTGCACAAGACCGTCTCGCGCCCGTGGGGCACGTACACTGTGCTCGAGGAAGGCCGCGGGTTCAAGATCAAGCGCATCGAGGTGCGTCCGGGAGCCGCGTTGTCGCTGCAGCTCCATCATCGTCGCAGCGAGCACTGGGTGGTCGTGCAAGGCACCGCGCGCGTCACCTGCGGCGACGACGTATTCGACATCGGCGCCAACCAGTCGACGTTCATCCCCGTGGAGACGCGTCATCGCCTGGAGAACCCGGGCACCGAGCCGCTCGCGATCATCGAAGTGCAGTGCGGCGACTACCTCGGCGAGGACGACATCGTGCGCTTCGACGATCGGTACGGCCGGGAGAAGGCCAAGGCAATCACGTCCTGATCGGCGTTGCAGCGCGCGGTCCACGAGCGCGCGTTCGCGCGACGCCTGTGATCGGCGACGTGCAACGCACCGCGCGGCGCCTCGCGCCATGCTCGAGGCGAGGGGGCCTCCACCCGCTCTCGTATAATCGTGGGGTAGCACGCTCTATCGATGTCCCCGGATACCACTCTCGCCGGGGCGGCGGTTCCAACCGAAACTTCCCCGCCTTCCGCCGCACCTGTCGCCAACACCGTGGCGCCGCTCGCCGCGTTGCCGGCGCTCGCGCCGCGAATCCCCGTCGCGGGGCAGAAGAGCACGGTTGCGCCGCTCGCCGGCTCGGCCGACGCGCTCGCGCTGGCGCAGGTCGCCCTGCAGGCGACCACGGCGCGACGCACGCTGTCGATCGTGTGCGCCGACGCGCTCGCCACGCAGCGCCTCGCCGACGAGATGACGTGGCTCGCGCCTGGGCTGCGCATCGCGATCTTCCCGGATTGGGAGACGCTGCCGTACGATCATTTCTCGCCGCACCAGGACCTCGTGTCCGAGCGGCTCGCCACGCTGTACCGCATCACGCGCCGCGAATGCGACGTCGTGCTCGTGGCCGCGCAAACGGCGCTCTACCGGCTGCCGCCGCCTGCGTATCTCGCCGCGCACACGTTCTTCCTGCGCCAGGGCGAGACGCTCGACGTGGAGCAGCTGCGCGCGCAGCTCGCGCTCGCCGGCTACAACCACGTGACGCAGGTGGTCTCGCCCGGTGAGTTCAGCGTGCGCGGTGGCCTCATCGACCTCTATCCGATGGGATCGGCGCTGCCCTACCGCCTCGATCTTTTCGGTGACGACATCGAGAGCATCAAGACGTTCGACGTCGACACGCAGCGCACGCTGTATCCGGTGCCCGACGTGCGACTGCTGCCGGCGCGCGAGTTCCCGCTCGACGACGACGGTCGCACGCGCTTCCGCAGCCGCTTTCGGGAGGTGTTCGAGGGCGACCCGTCCAAGTCGCCGCTGTACAAGGACATCAGCAACGGGATCGTGCCGGGCGGCGTCGAGTACTACCTGCCGCTCTTCTTCGATGCCACCGCGACGTTCGTCGCCTACATGCCCGGCGATGCCGTGTTCGCGCTGCATGGCGACGTCAACAAGGCCGCCGACGCCTTCTGGCAGGATACCGAGTCGCGCTACCGGCTGCTGCGCGGCGACAAGGCGCGGCCGCTGCTGCCGCCGCACGAGCTGTTCGTCGCGCCTGATGCATTTCGCGCGGCCCTGAAGCCTTTCCCGCGCGTCGAGGTTCCGCTGGCGGACGCGCAATCCGCAGTGCCCGCGGACGCACCAGTGCGGCGTCTCCCGTCGGTGGCGGTCGACCGCCGCGCGGACGATCCGCTCGCCGCCCTCAAACGCACCGTCGATGCGCTCGACGGTCGCGTGCTGATCGTCGCCGAGAGCGCCGGCCGCCGCGAGACGATGCAGCAGTTCTTCGCCGAATACGGCTTTCGCCCCGCGCTCGTCGACGATTTCGCGGGATTCGTCGAAGGCGATGCGAAGGTCTCGCTCGCCGCCGGCCCGGTTGCAGCGGGGTTTGCATGGCCGCAGGCGCGCCTCGCGTTCATCACCGAGACCGAGCTCTATGCGACGGTGGTGCGGCGCGGCAAGCGCGAGACCGGGCGGCGGTCGAACGTCGATGCGATGGTGCGCGACCTCTCCGAGGTGCGCATCGGCGATCCGGTTGTGCACGAGGAGCACGGCATCGGGCGCTACCTCGGCCTCGTGAGCCTCGACGTCGGCGACGGCGACACGGAGTTCCTGCAGCTCGTGTACGCCAACGACGCGAAGCTCTACGTTCCGGTCTCGAACCTGCATCTCATCAGCCGCTACAGCGGCGCGAGCCCGGAGGCGGCGCCGCTGCACGAGCTCGGCTCGACGCAATGGGAGAAGGCGAAGCGCAAGGCCGCGCAGCAGGCGCACGATACCGCCGCGGAGCTCCTGAATCTCTACGCGCAACGCGCGGCGCGGACGGGCCATGCGTTCACGTTCAAGCCGCACGACTACGAGGCGTTCGCCGAAGGCTTCGGCTTCGAAGAGACGCCCGATCAGCAGGCGGCCATCGAGGCGGTGATCGACGACCTCGCGCAGGGCCGTCCGATGGACCGGCTGGTGTGCGGCGACGTGGGCTTCGGCAAGACCGAGGTCGCGCTGCGCGCCGCGTTCATCGCGCTCGCCGACGGCAAGCAGGTTGCCATGCTGGTGCCGACGACGCTGCTCGCGGAGCAGCACTTCCTGGTCTTCTCGGACCGCTTCGCCGACTGGCCCGTGAAGCTTGCCGAGCTGTCGCGCTTCCGCTCGGGCAAGGAGGTGAAGGCCGTGCTGGAGGGCCTCGCCAACGGCACGGTCGACATGGTGATCGGCACGCACAAGCTGCTGCAGTCGGACGTGAAGTTCAAGAAGCTTGGCCTCGTGATCATCGACGAAGAGCACCGTTTCGGCGTGCGCCAGAAGGAGCAGCTCAAGAAGCTGCGCGCGGAGGTCGACGTGCTGACGCTGACCGCGACGCCCATTCCGCGCACGCTTGCGATGTCGCTCGAGGGCATCCGCGATTTCTCGGTGATCGCGACCGCGCCGCAGAAGCGGCTGGCGATCAAGACGTTCGTCGCGCCGTATTCGGCGGGTATCGTGCGCGAAGCGGCGCTGCGCGAACTGAAGCGCGGCGGGCAGGTCTACTTCCTGCACAACGACGTCGACACCATCCGCACGGCGGCGGAGCGGCTCGCGCAGCTGCTGCCCGAGGCGCGCCTCGCAGTGGCCCATGGGCAGATGCCCGAGCGCGAGCTCGAGCACGTGATGCGCGAGTTCTATGCGCAGCGCATCAATCTGCTGGTGTGCTCGACCATCATCGAGACCGGCATCGACGTGCCGACCGCGAACACGATCATCATCGACCGCGCCGACCGCTTCGGTCTCGCGCAGCTGCACCAGTTGCGCGGGCGCGTCGGCCGCTCGCACCACCAGGCCTACGCGTACCTGCTGACGCCGCCCGAGGAGGCGCTGTCGGCGCAGGCGCGCAAGCGCCTCGAGGCGATCCAGATGATGGAAGACCTGGGTTCGGGCTTTTACCTCGCCATGCACGACCTCGAGATCCGCGGTGCCGGCGAGGTCCTCGGTGACGAGCAGTCGGGCGAGATGCAGCAGATCGGATTCCAGCTGTACGCCGACATGCTGAAGAGCGCGGTGGGCGCGCTCAAGGACGGGCGCGAGCCCGATCTCGCTCAGCCGCTCGGCGTGACGACCGAGATCAACCTGCACACCCCCGCGCGGTTGCCGGAGATGTACTGCAGCGACGTGCACGAGCGCCTGGTCCTGTACAAGCGCCTCGCGAGCTGCGAGACCGGCGCCGAGATCGACGCGCTGCAGGAAGAGCTCGTCGATCGCTTCGGGCCGACGCCCGAGCCCGCGCAGGCGCTGCTCGCCTGCCATCGCCTGCGCCTGATCGCGCGCGACAAGGGCGTGCGCAAGATCGACTCCGGTCCCGAGCGCACGACGCTGCAGTTCGTGCCGAAGCCGCCCTTCGACGCCGGCGCGCTGATCCTGCTCGTGCAGCGCGACGGGCGCATCCGCTTCGCGGGACCCGATCGCATTCGCATCGAGCGCGCCGCGCCCACGCTGAACGAGCGCGTCGCGCTGGTGCGCGAATTCCTCCAGAAACTGCAATGAATTCCCGCCGGCTTCCCCCGCTGCACGGCCTCGCCGCATTCGAGGCGGTCGCGCGCCTGCGCTCGTTCACCCATGCCGCCGAGGAGCTGTGCATCACGCGCAGCGCCGTCAGCCACCGGCTGCGCGAGCTCGAGGATCGGCTCGGCGTAACGCTGATCGACCGCGATGCCAAGCCGCTCGGCCTCACGCCCGCGGGCACCTCGTATCTCGCGACGGTGCGCGACGCGCTCGATGCCGTCGCGGGCGCGGCCACCGCGATTCCCGGCGATGCGCCGAACCGCATCGTGGTGGCCTCGCCACCCACCTTCGCGCGGCAGATCCTCGTGCCGCGGCTCGCCGACTTCCATCGCAGCCACGACGGCGTCGAGATCGCCGTCGAGCTGGCGATTCCCCTGCGCGACGTGCAGCCGGCGGGGGTGGACGTCGAGATCCGCTTCGGCCGCGGCCTCTATCCCGAATACGTGACGCTCGATCTTCTCGATGAGCGCGTCTTCCCGGTGTGCTCGCCCGATTACCGCGCGCGCGCCGGGCTCGCCGTGCCCTCCGATCTCCAGCGCGCGACGCTGTTGCGCAGCGCGCTCGAGCCGTGGGCCCCGTGGTTCGCGGCCGCGGAATTGCGCTGGCCCGAGCCGGCCAGCGGCCCGCGCTACGAGGACCTCGCGATGCTGTACCAGGCCGCGAGCGACGGCGAAGGCGTCGCGCTCGCGCGGCC
>DATJIS010000029.1:0-37941 GCA_035493035.1 Casimicrobiaceae bacterium
GGGGTCGGGATGACTGAACGCGGCCGCCTCGATCGCGAGTCGTACGTCGGCGCGCACCTCGCGCACGAACGCGGCCGACACGCGCAAAAGGTCGCGACGCAGCGCGCCGCCTGCGTCGTCGCCAAGCCGCGTATACGCGGCGTTGGCAGTCGCGAGCGCGCCCGGCGTCTCGTACGTCGCGACTGCGATGGCGTGCGCGCCGACGCCGTTGGAGCCGAGCCCGGGGGACGCGGTCGGCAAGTCGAGGCCGGCGCGCGTCCCGAGCGACACCGGGTCGGAGCTCCACGCGCGCCACTTCACGTCGAGCGCCGTCGAGCCGAATCCGCGCGAGCGGCCGGCCGCGTCGGCCGCGTCTCCCGACAGCCACAGCAGGCTCGGGCGCACGATGAAGTCGACGTCGTCGCGCACGCCGTACGACAACTGGGGATCGAGCTCGAATACGTGGCCGCCGCCCGTGGCGAACTGGGTGCCGAGCTCGAGCTCGTACTTGCCGCCGCCCTGCGTGCCGGTGTCTTCGCTGATCAGCGGGTGCGCGGCGTGCGCACTGCTGCCGATCGCAAGGAGCGGCACGAGCAAGGCTGCGGTGACGATTCGCATGCGCGGCGATTGCGGCGCGAGCCGAACGGCTGAATACTGGGCGCGCGATTGTACAGCCGCTGTGGCCCTCCCCCGGAGTGACCTCATGGTTCGACTGCTGGGACGCGCGACTTCGTCGAACGTGCAGAAGGTGCTGTGGTGCCTGCGCGAGCTCGGCGTACCGTTCGCGCGCGAGGATTACGGCGGCATGCACGGGCGTACGCGCGACGAAGCCTATCTGCGACTCAATCCGAACGGCAAGGTGCCGACGCTGATCGACCGCGACACGGTGCTGTGGGAGTCCAACACGATCCTGCGCTACCTGTGCAATCGCTACGGGCCGACGGCGCTGTACCCGATCGAGCCGGCTTTGCGGGCCGGCGTCGAGCGCTGGATGGACTGGCAGCTCGGCACGCTGGCCGAAGCGTTCCTGCCGCTGTATCGCGCGCTCGTGCGCGAGGGCCGCACCGGCTCCGACGTGACGGCCTTGCGCGAGCGCAGCGCCGCCCTCTTCGCGCTGTTGAACGATGCGCTCGGTGATTCGCCGTTCCTGGCCGGCGCGCAGCTCTCCCTCGCCGAGATCGCGCTCGGGCCGCTGGTTTATCGCTGGCTCGCATTGCCGATCGAGCGCCCGGACCTGGCGCGGCTCGTGGCATGGTACGGGCGCTTCGAGATCCGGCCAGCGTTCCGCGACGAGGTCGCGATCGGGCTCTACTGAGCCGCGGTCGGACGACCTACAGCTTGTAAGCGCGCTTGGCCAATCCGTAGGCGAGGTCCGGCGCGAGCTCGAACGCCTCGTCCTCGGCGAACCGATGCTCGATCACGCACGTCGCGAGGAAACGGCTCGCGACGCGGCGCCACACGTCGTGGCGTGCGGGAATCGACATGAACGCGCGCGTGTCGTCGTTGAAGCCGGCGGTGTTGTAGAACCCCGCCGTCTCGATCACGGACTTGAAGAAGCGCAGCATGCCTTCGTAGCTGTCGTGGAACCACCACGGGGGCCCGAGACGCAGGATCGGATAGTGCCCGGCGAGCGGCGCGAGCTCGCGCGCGTAGCTCGTCTCGTCGAGCGTGAAGAGGATGAGCGTGAGCTCGCGCTCGTTGCCGAAGCGCGCGAGCAGCGGCTGCAGCGCGCGCACGTAGTCGGTGCGCGACGGAATGTCGGCACCCTTGTCGCGACCGAAATGCGCATGCACGAGCGGGTTGTGATTGCGCACGCTGCCCGGATGGATCTGCATCACGAGGCCGTCGTCGAGGCTCATCGCGGCCATCTCGGTGAGCAGCTGGCCGCGAAACGCCTCGGCCTCCTCCGCCGTGATCGATCCGTGGAGCGCGCGGTCGAGCAGCCGCTGGCACGTTGCGTGATCGAGATTGCTCGTCTGGGCCGTCGGATGTCCGTGATCGGTCGAGGTCGCACCCATCGACTTGAAGAACGCGCGTCGCGCGCGATGCGCGGCGAGATAGCCCGACCAGGTCGCGGTGTTCTCGGCGGTGAGCGCGCCGAGCTCGGCGACGTTCCCGGCGAATCCCTCGAACTCCGGATCGACGACCGGATCGGGGCGGTAGGCGGTCACGACGCGGCCTTTCCACCCGCTCTCGCGCAGCTTCCGGTGATGCACCAGCGGATCGAGCGGCGACTCGGTGGTCGCGATGACTTCGATGTTGAAGCGCTCGAACAGCGCGCGCGGACGATACGCCGGCTCGGCGAGCCGGGCGTTGATGCGATCGAAATAGCGATCGGCGCTTTCGGCGGTGAGCCGCTCGTCGATGCCGAACACCGTCGAGAACACGTGGTCGAGCCAAAGCCGTGTCGGCGTGCCGCGGAAGAGGTGGTAGTGCGCGGCGAACGTGCGCCAGATGCGCCGCGCGTCGCGCTCGACCGGGACGCCGTCGCAGCGCGCGATGCCGAGCGATTCGAGTCGCACGCCCTGGCTGTACAGCATCCGAAAGACGTAGTGGTCGGGCGTGATGAGGAGCGCCGAGGCGTTCGCGAACGGCGTGTCGTCGGCATACCACTGCGGATCGGTGTGCCCGTGCGGACTGACGATGGGCAGGTCCTCGACCTCGGCGTAGAGACGGCGCGCGAGGTCGCGCGTGGCCCGGTCGGCGGGGAACAGGCGGTCGGGATCGAGTTCGAGCGGGATCATCTCGGCGACTCACTGGATGCTGCGGCGAACACCGTGCGGTCGGCGCCGTCGGCGAAGAGCTTCGTCAGCCACTGCGCCACGGGCCCGGCGAAGCGCGGCTCGTTGTGCAGATCCTCGTCGAAGATCTCCGTGACGCCGGATAGCGCGCGCGCAAGCGCCCGCGGATCGCCGCGGCAAGCCTGCGCGATGTCGGCGAAGCGCGGCGCCAGAGGGTCGGACACCTTGATCGGACGCCCGGCCTCGTCGGTGCCGCTCACGTAGCGCATCCAGCCGGCCACCGCGAGGGCCGCCATGTCGACGCGCCGGTTCTCGGCGAGATTCTCGCGGACGGTCGCGAGAATCCGCTGCGGCAGCTTCTGCGACCCGTCCATCGCGATCTGCTGCGTGCGATGCGGCAGCGCGGGGTTGGCGAAGCGGGTCACGAGCGCGTCGCGATACGCCGCGAGGTCGACGCCGTGCGGCACGTGCAGCGTCGGCGTCACTTCCTCCATCAACCGGCGCATGTACGCAACGAAGTGGGGGCGCGTCGCGACCTGGTAGATGAAGTCCAGGCCGGCCAGGTAGCCGAGGTATGCGAACGCCGAATGGCTGGCGTTCAGCAGCCGCAGCTTCATCTTCTCGAACGGCGCGACGTCGCGGACGATCTGCGCGCCGGCTGCCTCCCACGCCGGCCGCGGCGTGGCGAAGCGGTCCTCGATGACCCACTGCGCGTACGGCTCGTGCACGACGGGCGCGCGGTCGGACAGGCCGATCGCGGCGTCGTTGTCGGCGATGTCCTGGTCGGTCGTCGCCGGCACGATCCGGTCGATCATGGTGGACGGGAACGTCGCCTGCTCGCCGATCCACGTGGCGAGATCGTCGTCACGCTCGCTCGCGAGGTTGACCACCAGGCCTTCCAGCAGCGCGCCGTTCTGCTGCAGGTTGTCGCAGCACACGATGGTGAGCGGCGAGCCGTGCGTCGCGCGCCGCCGCTCGAGCGCCCAAACCAGCAAGCCGACCACGCTCACCGGCGCATCGGGATGCATCAAGTCGTGCGCGATCTCGGGGTGGCGCAGGTTGAGGCGACCCGTCGCGGGATCGTGGCAATAGCCCTTCTCGGTCACGGTGAGCGACACGATGTGCGTCTGCGGCGCGGCGAGCAGTGCATGAACGCGCTCGCGCGCGGTGCCCAGGAACAGCACCTCGCGCACGCTGCCTATGATGCGCCGGCGCGTTCCCGAGGGGCTCCGCTCGATCGCGGTGTACAGGCCATCCTGCGGCGCGAGGCGGTCCTGAACGTCGGCCGAGCGCAGGCTCACGCCGGCGATGCTCCAGTCGCCGCCTGCGGCTTCCAGCGCGTCGTCGGTGTAGATCGCCTGGTGGGCACGCGCAAAGGCGCCGAGCCCGAGGTGAACGATGCCGACGCCGGACGCCGCGCGGTCGAAGCGCGGCCGGCGGATGCCCACGGGCACGAGCGACAGCGTCGAGGTGTCGAGACGCGCCATGCGAAGCGGCGGTGACGCTATGCCGCGCCGGTGGGCGCCTCGCGCACACGCGACACCAGCTGCGTCGGATTGACGAAGCGCAGCGCGATGAGCAGCCAGACGAGCGTCACCACCATGTAGATCATCGCCATCGCGTCGACCGATTGCGGCGCGCGAACGCCCGCCGCGAAAACGGCATAGTACAACGCCACGACGAGCGTCTGTGAATCGGGACCCGCGGTGAGGAACGTCAGCTCGAACAGCGCGATGGTGCGCACGAGCACGAGCAGCGACGCCGCGAGAATGCCGGGCCCGAGAAGCGGCACGAGCACGTGTCGGAACATTCGGCCGGTGGTCGCGCCGAAGACGCGCGCCGCGGACTCGAGGTTGGGATCGATCTGCTCGATGAACGGCGTCATCACGAGGATCACGAACGGCGCCGCGGGAATCAGGTTCGCGAGAATCACGCCCCAGATGGTCCCCGCGAGCTGCGCCTTGTACAGCACGGTCGCGAGCGGAATGCCGTACGTGATCGGAGGAACCATGAGCGGCAGGAGGAACAGCAGCGTCAGGAGCCGCTTGCCCACGAAATTGCGCCGCGCCAGCGTGTACGCCGCCGGAACGCCGATGAGCAGCGAAAGCAGCACGACCGCGCCGACGACTTCCACGGTCACCCACAGCACGTCGCCGAGCTGGAATTCCTTCCACGCGGACGTGTACCAGGTCGTGGTCCAGCCTTCGGGAAGCCACGTGCCGAGCCAGCGCCGCGCGAACGAGTTGGTGGCGACCGCCGCGATCATGAGGCCGATGTTGACGACGAACAGCGTCATCAGCCCCCACAGCAGGGCACGCCATGCCCGGTCCATGCCCGGATGCGAATGTCCGAGGGGCCTGCGCATGCGCAGCGGTGCCGCGACCGACGACATCAGCCCTTGCCTCCCGCGACCGGACCCCGATAGAACGCGTTGCGCAAGGCCAGCACCGCCGCGACGATCAGGAGCTGCACGAAGCCCATGATCATGGCCACCGCGGAAGCCAGCGAGTAATCGTACTGCTCGAAGGCGGCCTCGTACGCGGCAATGGAGATGACCCGCGTCGGCCCTGCGGGCGCTCCCAGGAGGACGGCGGACGGGAACACCGAGAATGCCTGCACGAACGCGAGGCAGAAGCACATCGCGACTCCAGGGGCGAGCAAGGGCAGGTAGATATGGCGAAACTGCGCCGCCGGGCTCGCACCGAGCGTGGCCGCGGCGCGCGGGAGGACGGGATCGATGCCGGTGATGTACGACAGGATCAGCAGGAACGCGAACGGGAATCCCGAGACGACCAGCGAGATCAGCACGCCCCAGTAGTTGTGCGTGAGGCGGATGGGGCCGTCGTAGAGATGCGTCAGCTGCAGGAACTGCGACAGCCAGCCCTTGGGGCCGAAGTAGGTGAGCATGCCTTCCGCGATCAGCACCGTGCCGAGCGTGATGGGCACGACGAGGATCGTGGTGATCCAGCGCTGGTAGCGCGAGCGAACGCGCATCTTGTAGGCGATCGGCAGCGCGAACCCGACGTTGATGAGCGTGGCCGGCAGCGCCAGGCGCAGGGTGGTCCAGATGGTCGGCCAGAGGTTGTCGGTGGTGAAGAACTTTCTGTAGTTCGCGAGCCAACCCCCCTGGACAGGCTCGAACGACAGGATGAGTCCATAGACGAACGGGTAGACGAACAGCAGCAGCATGAAGGCCGCTGCCGGCAGCACCAGCAACAGCGCGCGATCGAATGGCGCGCGGGGCGCAAGCGTCGTGCCCATGCTATTCGGCGGGATAGACCAGCGCGCGATCGACCGGGACGCTCACGCGCACCGGCTCGCCGAGCTGAACGGGTACGGCTGTTCGCACGATGAGCTTCAGTCCCGACGGCGTCATGACGTCGATCAAGGACTCGCGGCCGGAATACTCGACGTTGTCCACTGTCCCCGACACGGTGTTGACATCGCCGACACCGCCGCCGACCACCAAGTCATCGGGCCGCACCGCCACCGTCGCGCGGCCATCGCCGAGCGGCAACATGCGCGTGCCGGTCAACGGGAAGTCGGGGCCCGACAGCGCGACGCGCGTGCCTTCCTCCCGCTCGATGGTCATGGGAAACACGTTGCGGTAGCCCATGAAGCGCGCGACGTGGAGATTGGCCGGCTCGCCGTACACGACTTGCGGCGTGGCGATCTGTTGCACCACGCCGTCCTTCATGACCACGATCCGGTCGGCGAGCGACAGCGCCTCGTCCTGGTCGTGCGTGACATAGATGGTGGAGCGGCCGAGCTCGCGGTGAATGCGGCGAATCTCCGAGCGCGTCTCGAGGCGCAGCTTCGCATCGAGGTTCGACAGCGGCTCGTCCATCAGGATCAGCGGCGGCTCGATGACGATCGCGCGCGCGATCGCGACACGCTGCTGCTGCCCGCCCGACAGCTGTCCCGGCAGCTTGTGCGCCTGTCCGGTGAGCTGCACCAGCTTCAACGCGTGATCGACGCGCGCCTCGATGTCGGCGTTCGGCACGCCGCGCATGCGCAGGCCGAACCCGACGTTGCGCGCGACGCTCATGTGCGGGAACAGCGCGTAGTTCTGGAACACCATGCCGAAACCGCGCCGCTCGGGCGGCAGCGTGTCGATGCGCTCCTTGTCGAGATGAATGGATCCGCCGGACAGGGGCAGGAGGCCCGCGATGCAGTTGAGCGCGGTCGATTTGCCGCATCCCGAGGGCCCGAGGAGCGCGATGAACTCGCCACGTCGCACGTTGAGCGTGAGCTCGCTGAGCGCCGCGAAGGCCTGCCCGCCCTGGCCGGCGAAGCGCCGCGTGACGCGATCGAGACGCAGCTCGTTGAAGTCGTGTTTCATGTCGGTAGGAATCGTGAGCGGGGTTCGGAGGACCGCAGCGGAACGAGCGGGATGACAAGCGCGCCGTGCCGCGCGCACGGCGATGCGCCCTTCCCGCTCGACCTCCGCTCGTCAACCCTCGGCTTGCATCACTTCGTCTTCGCCGCGCCCACCTGCTGGTCCCAGATGCGGAACGCTTCGACCTGCTGCTTGGCCTCGAGCGATTGCGTGTGGGGGAACTCGGACAGCCACTTGTCGTACTCGGGCCGGCCGAATTCCTTGATCGCCTCCTGGCTCTCCTTGGGCGCCATCGAGAGCGACACGTTCTTCACCGCCGGGCCCGGATAGAAATAGCCCTTGTCGTACGTGTACGCCTGCGCTTCCGGCGTGAGCATGTACGCCATGACGTCGAGCACGACCGCGAGCTTCTCGGGCGGCACGCCCTTCGGAACGACCATGTAGTGCGCGTCGTTCACCCACGTCATGTTCTTGAACGGCGCCACCTTGAAGTTCTTCGGCACGATGCCGAGCACGCGCGGGTTGATGTCCCAACCCGTCATCGTCACCGTCATGTCGCGCGAGCCCTCGCCGAGCTCCTTCATCACCGCGCCGGTGCCCGTGGGGTAGTACTCGATGTACTGGTTGAGCTCCTTCAGGAAGGCCCAGGTCTTCTCCCAGCCGTTCGTGGGATCCTTCGGATTCTTGTCGCCCAGGATGTACGGCAGGCCCATGATGAACGTGCGGCCGGGGCCACTGTTCGCGGGACGCGCATAGATCAATCGATTCGGGTTCGCCTTCGCCCATGCGAGCAGCTCCTGCGGCGTCGTCGGAACCTGCTTCACCTTGTCGGGGTTGTACTCGAGCAGCGGCCCTGCCGGCATGAACGCCACCTCGATCCCCTGGTTCTGCGCGAGCTCCTGCATCTTCGCCGCGGCGGGCTGGTAGTTCGCCATGAGGTTCGGGAACTTGCTCGCGTATTGCGGCAGGATCGGAATCAGCAGGCCCTGCTCGATGCCGGCCGACAGCACGTCCGTGCCGGTGAGGACGAGATCGATGTCGCTGCGTCCCGCGCCCTGCATGGCCTTGAGCTTCCCCGGAAGCTCCGGCGCAGGCGCCTTGCTGAAGTTGAACTTGGAGACGAGCTTCGGATGCGTCTCGCGATACTTCTCCATCGCGTCCTGCGTGAGCGCGAGATTGCCCGCCACGTCGACGACGTTGATCGTCACGGGGCTGCTCGGCATCGTGAGATTCTGGGCCGACAACCGGCCCGTGGCGCAGAGAGCGGCGGCACCGGCGACCGCGCGCAGCAGCTGGCGGCGCGGCACATCGAGTTTGCTTGCGTCCATGCTCATGGTTTTCTCCTGTCGTTCTGCAAGGGCTTGCGAACGGCGCTGCGGCGAGTGCGCGCCGCGCCGGGTGAATCGCTCGTGCGCGCGTCGGCGGGCGACTGCCGTGACGCGTCGACGTTGCGCTGGAACTCGCGTGCCACGCGCGACAGATGCCGATGCATGGCCGCGCGCGCGGCATCGGGGTCGTGCGCGGCGACGGCTTCGGCGATCGATCGATGGTCGCGTATCGTATGCTCGGCGAGATCGGTGGTGTGGAAATGCTGCTGCAGGCGCCCCCACAGCTCGGCGCGCTGGTTCCACAAACCCTCGACGACGAGCTCGAGCGAGCCGTTGCCCGTGGCCTTGGCGAGCAGCCGGTGGAACGACTCGTCCTCCGCCTCGCGTCGGGCGAAGTCGTCGGTGTGGGCCTGCAGTCGGGCGACGCTCTGCTCCAGCGCTGCGACGTCGGCAGGTTTGGCAGTGCGCGCGGCAAGCGCTGCGATCTCGCCTTCCACGAGCTTGCGCGCGCTGAGGAGCTCGAAGGGGCCCGGGCCGCCGTCGACGCCGGCGCGCGGCGCGCCGTCGCGCGCGCCGACGACGAAGATGCCGGTGCCGACCCGGACCTCGACGAGACCGCTCATCTCCAGCGAGATGATCGCCTCGCGCACCGACGTGCGCGACACGCCGAGCGACACCGCGAGCTCGCGCTCGGCCGGCAGGCGCGAGCCTGCGGGAAACTCGCCACGGGCGATCAGATGCGCAAGCTGGTCGGCGATCTGCCGATACAGCCGCTTCGGCTCCACGGCCTGCAACGGCACTCGCTTCCTCCTGGGCTGGCGCTCGGTCGGGGTTCGCCGAAACGCTCGACGCCCATCGTAGCCTGCGCCTATACTGTGGTCAAGTGGTTGGACCACTGGACCCAAACGACACGCACGAGCCCGCCATGAAGATCACTGCCTGCCGCGTCATCGTCACCTCGCCCGGCCGCAACTTCGTCACCCTGAAGATCGAGACCGACGAGGGCGTATACGGGCTCGGTGATGCGACCCTCAACGGCCGCGAGCTCGCGGTCGCATCGTATCTCAACGACCATGTCGCGCCCGCCCTCATCGGCCGCGACGCCGGACGCATCGAGGACATCTGGCAATACCTGTACCGCGGCGCGTACTGGCGCCGCGGCCCCGTCACGATGACGGCCATCGCCGCGGTCGACACCGCGCTGTGGGACATCAAGGGCAAGGTGGCCAACCTGCCGCTCTACCAGGTGCTCGGCGGCGCGAGTCGCGACGGCGTGATGGTGTACGGGCACGCCAACGGTGACGACATCGCGCAGACGGTGGACGAGGTCGCGCGCTACATCGATCTCGGCTACAAGGCCATCCGCGCGCAGTGCGGCATCCCCGGCCTCGCTTCGACTTACGGCGTGGCGAAGGACAAGCTCTTCTACGAGCCGGCCGACGCGGCGATCCCGACCGAGAACACGTGGTCCACCACGCGCTACCTCGATCACGTGCCGAAGCTCTTCGACGCGCTGCGGTCGCGCTTCGGCTTCACGCATCATCTCCTTCACGACGTGCATCATCGGCTGACGCCGATCGAGGCCGGCCGCCTCGGCCGCTCGCTCGAGCCGTATCGCCTGTTCTGGATGGAGGATCCCACGCCCGCGGAGAACCAGGCGGCGTTCCGCCTCATTCGCCAGCACACCGTGACGCCGGTCGCCGTCGGCGAAGTGTTCAACACCGTCTTCGATTGCCAGCAGCTCATCCAGGAGCAGCTGATCGACTACATCCGCACGACGGTCGTGCACGCGGGCGGCATCTCGCATCTTCGCCGCATCGCGCACCTCGCGGAGCTCTACCAGGTGCGCACCGGATCGCACGGCGCCACCGACCTGTCGCCGGTGTGCATGGGGGCGGCGCTGCACTTCGACCTGTGGGTGCCCAACTTCGGCATCCAGGAGTACATGCGACACACGCCGGAAACGGATGCGGTGTTCCCGCACGCGTACACGTTCTCCGACGGCTACCTGCATCCCGGCGAGGCGCCCGGACATGGCGTGGACGTCGATGAGGCGCTCGCCGCGCGCTATCCGTATCGGCCGAGCGCGCTGCCCGTGAACAGGCTCGAGGACGGGTCGATGTGGAACTGGTGAGCCGCTACGCGTCGGCCACGAAGCGGCCCGATTTGCCGCCCGACTTCTCGAGGAGCCGCACGCCTTCGATGCGCATGCCCCGGTCCGCCGCCTTGCACATGTCGTAGATCGTCAGGAGGCCGGCGGTCACGGCCGTGAGCGCCTCCATCTCGACGCCGGTTCGCGCGACCGTCTCCGCCGTGACCTCGATCGATACGGCGCTCGCGGCGTCGTCGCAGTCGAAAACCACGTGCACGCGGGTGAGCGGCAGCGGGTGCGCAAGCGGAATGAGATCCGCCGTGCGCTTGGAAGCCTGGATCGCGGCGATCCGCGCGACGCCGAGCACGTCGCCCTTTCGCGCCGTGCCGGCGCGTATCGCGGCCAGCGTGCCGGGCTGCATGACGATGCGCCCGGCCGCACGCGCGAGACGCCTCGTTACATCCTTGTCGCCCACGTCGACCATGTGCGCCTGACCGGCCGCATCGAAGTGGGTAAAATGCTGTCCCGACGACGCGGTTCCGGTCTTGCCAGCGCGTTGAGGCGCCGGAACGCTCTTTGACTGTCGGGGCATCGTGCCTGACGAAACGTTCGCCGGTTGAACTCCAGAATGGGTGCGGCAATCTTAGCACCAGCCCCCGCCGTGTCCCCCCTCCGTTCCCTTTCGCGCACCTGTCCGTCCGGCCGGCGTGCGATCGCGTTCGCGCTCGTATGTGCACTCGAGTTCGCGGCCGTCGCCCCTGCGCCGCTTGCCGCGGAAGTCCCGCTTGCAGCCGACGTCGCACGCACAGCCGACCCGCTGCCCGAATACGGAGTCGCGCCGCCCGTCACCAAGCCGCTGCCCGAGCCGTCGAGCCCGAACTCCTTGCCGGACCTGGGCGACGCCGCGCAGTCGGCGTTGTCGCCCGCGCAGGAGCGCAAGCTTGGCGAGACGATCATGCAGCAGGCGCGCGCCAACGGCGGCGTGATGAACGATCCCGAGGTCAACGACTACCTGCAGCAGCTCGGGCACCGGATTACCAGCGCGTCGAAGGACATCAAGCAGGATTTCGAGTTCTTCGCCGTCAACGATCCGTCGATCAACGCATTCGCGCTGCCGGGCGGCTTCATCGGCGTGCACACGGGCCTCATCCTTCTCACGCAGAGCGAATCGGAGCTGGCGGCGGTGCTGGCGCACGAGATCAGCCATGTCACGCAGCACCATATCGCGCGCATGGTGACTGCGCAGAAGGACGCGATGCTGATGACGCTCGCGGGCCTCGCCCTGGCGATCCTCGCTGCGCGCTCCGGCTCGGGATCCGGCGCGGACGTCGCAAGCGGCGCAGTGGCGGCATCGCAGGCGATGATGATCCAGAACCAGCTCAACTTCACGCGCGCGAACGAATACGAGGCCGACCGCATCGGCTTCCAGCGCCTGGATGCCGCCGGCTTCGACGTGGGCGCCATGGCCACGTTCATGAAGCGCATGCAACGCGCGGTACGCCTGAGCGAAGGCAATGCGCCGAACTATCTGCGCACGCACCCGCTCACGTACGAGCGCATCGCCGAGGCGGAAGCGCGCGCGCAGAACCATCCCTATCGCCAGGTGGTCGACTCGCTCGACTTCCACATGGTGCGCGCTCTGCTGAAAAGCTATGAAGGCGATCCGAAGGACGCCGTGGCGTACTTCGACGACGCGATCGCGGAGCACAAGTACAACAACGAGGTCGCCGTGCACTACGGCCTCGTTGCGTCGCTGCTCCGCGCGGGCAGCCTTGACCGCGCCAAGGTCGAGCTCGCGAAGCTCCAGCGGATCGCGCCCGAGCATCCGATGATCGAGACGATCGCGGCGCACGTCATGATGGACAGCGGCGACCTCGCCGGCGCGATCAAGCGCTTCGAGTCGGCGCTGACGCGCTATCCCAACAAGATGCAGCTCGTGTACGACTACCCCGACGCGCTGATCCGCGCGGGCCGCTTCAGCGATGCGGCGCAGTTCGCCGAGCGCCAGCTGCTGCGCTTTCCCACCGACGGGCCGCTGCATCTCTATGCCGCGCGCGCGTACGCTGGCTTGCACAAGGACATGGCCGAGCATCGCCACCAGGGCGAGTACTACGCGTGGCAGGGCGACATCAAGGGCGCCATCGTGCAGTTCGAGCTCGCGTCGAAGGCCAAGGACGGCGACTTCTACCAGGCGTCCGAGGTCGACGCGCGACTGCGCGCGTTGCGCCGTGAAGCGAGCGACCAGCAGAAGTCCGGATTCGCGCGCAACGGTTGACCGAGCTTGGCGGCGCGACACGCGCGCCTCTGTCGAAAGTGGCAGGTTGCCGCCGCGGGACGGTCCGCCAATATCCCGGACGACAGCGAAAGGCGGCCACAGCCTCGCGTCCGGCCAGGGGGAGTCCATGAAGATCATCGCGATCGACGACCATCCGTTGATGCAGCAGGCGTTGCTGCGCGCGCTGCCCGAGCTCGAGCGAAGTCTCGAGGTGATCGTCGCGGAGGATCGCGAGTCGACGCTCACCGCGCTCGCACGGCACCCGGACTGCTCCCTCTTGCTGCTGGACCTGACGCTGCCCGGCGCGCACGGCCTGGACTTGCTGGCGCAGCTGGTGCGCGACTATCCGCGCATTCCGGTGCTCGTGCTGTCGGCCACACACGACCGCGCGACCGTCGGCGCCGCGCTTGCCGCCGGCGCGCGCGGTTACGTCGCCAAGACCGCGAGCCCGCGCGATCTGCTCGACGCCGTGCGCACGGTGCTTGCCGGCGGACGCAGCGTCACGCGCGATTTCGCGCGCGCGCCCGCGCAGGTCGACGGCGTGCCCGCGCACGCGCTCGGCCTGACGCAGCGACAGGCCGAGGTGCTGCGCCTGCTCGTGCAGGGCAAGCCCAACAAGATGATCTGCCGCGACCTACGCCTGTCGGAAGGCACGGTGAAAGTGCACGTCAGCGCGATCCTGAAGGCGCTCAACGTGCACTCGCGAGCGCAGGCGATCGTCGAGCTCGCGCGACGCGGCGTCGCGGTCGACGCCGCCGCGCGCGAGATGCACTGACTGCCAAGCCGCTGGCGCGTCGTTCCCTACGCATGTCGCCGCTTGCCGCCTGCGATCCGGCGCTCGTGCGCCGCGCGCGCTGCGACCAGGTCGCGACGCTGTATCGCCACGGCCATCTCACCTCGGTCTCGATGGGCCTCGGCGCCGCGATCTTCTGCGGCGTCATGTGGGAAGAGGCTCCGCACGCGCTGCTCGCCGCCTGGGCGTCCCTGGTGATGGTGAACCAGGCGTGGCGCACGGTGCTGTTGCGCGCGTGGCAACGCATCCGGCCCGGTCCTGCAGCCGTCGTGCGCTGGGGCATCTACTGGGCAACCGGGTCCACGGTCGCCGGCGCGCTCTGGGGCGTCGCCGCCATCGTGCTGTTCCCCGCCTCGCTCGCGCACCAGGCGCTCCTGATCGTGTGTCTGTTCGGCGTCGTGATGGGCGGGCTCAATCTCACGGCCGTGTACAAGCCGTCCTTCTACGGCTTCGTGCTCCCGGCGCTCGTCCCGCTGATCGTGCGGGTCGCCGTCGTCGGCGACCACGTGCACCTCTTCACCGCCGGCGTGCTCGCGGTGGTGCTCGGTTTCGTCGTCGGCTTCGGGCATCGGCTCAACGACGTGCTCACGCACTCGCTCACCATCCGCTACGAGAATCTCGACCTGATCGGAGAGCTCAAGGACCGCACGCGCGCGGCCCTCGAGGCGCGCGGCGCGGCCGAAGCGGCGAACCGTGCGAAGAGCCAGCTCCTCGCCGCGGCGAGTCACGACCTGCGCCAACCGCTGCACGCGCTCGGCCTCTACGCCGCCGCGCTGGCGGCGCGCGCGCACGAGACCGAATGGCAGGGTCTCGTCGGCAACGTTCAGGGCGGGATCGCGGCGCTCGAGACGCAATTCGGGCAGCTGCTCGACCTGTCGCGACTCGAGGCGGGCGCGCTGCAGCCCGAGCGGTGCGACGTCCCGCTCGCGCCCCTCTTCGCGCGCATCGCCGACGAGTTCGCGCCGCAGGCCACTGCCCGCGGCCTTGCCCTGCGCGTGGCGCGCACGCGCGTCACCGTGAACAGCGATCCGGCGTTGCTCGAGCGCATCGTCGGCAACCTGGTAGCCAACGCCGTGCGCTATACGCGGCGCGGCGGTGTCGTGCTCGGCGTGCGTCGGCGCGGGCGCCACGTAGAAATCGTCGTGGCGGACACGGGTATAGGGATCGCGGCATCCGAGCTCGCGCGCATCTTCGACGAGTTCTATCAGGTCGCGGACGCACGCACGCCGGTGGCGCGCAAGGGCATGGGTCTCGGGCTCGCCATCGTGCGCCGCTTCGCCGACTTGCTGGAGCATCCGATCCACGTCGTGTCGCAGCCCGGACGCGGATCGTGTTTCTCCGTGCGCGCGCCGCGGGTGGCGACATTGCGAGCCTCCCGCATGCCCGCCGCGCCGCGCGCGCGCAGCCGTCCTCGTACCCAGCTCGCCGGCCGCCTCGTCGCGGTGCTCGACGACGATCCGGCCGCGATCGACGCCATGCGCGCCTTGTTCGCCACCTGGCAAGCGGACGTCGCGGGCGCGACGAGCGCCGAAGCGCTCCTCGACGACATCGGGCACTACGCGCGCTATCCCGATCTCATCGTCGCCGACCTTCGCCTGCAGGGCGCGCAGACGGGTGTCGACGCGATCGCGCGCCTGCAGGACGAGCTCGGCACGCCGATCCCCGCGCTCATCGTGACCGGCGATACCGGCGTCGACGCTGCACGGATCGTGCGCGACGCGGGTTTGCCGCTGCTCGCGAAGCCGGTCGACGCGAGCGCGCTGGAGGATGCGGCCGTCGAGTTGCTCGGCGTGCCGGCCTGACGCTGCAAATAAATCCGCCGCCCTGCCAGAGGAGAAGGCAGGCGCGGCGGGGGAAGGGTGGCGGCCTCGCGACCGGCGCCACGGGGGGTAGCGGCGTCCGGCGGTTGACGCGAGACCGTCGTTGACGGAGTGCGTGAGGTCAGCTCATGAAGCCCAGGTCGCGCACCGAGAAATTCGCGAGGTTCGGGAAGATGTAGTCGACGTCGGTCGGCACGACGCCGAACCATTTGGCGAGTGTCCCGCCCACCTGGTCCACTGCCGTGGTCGGGATCCATGCGCCGTTGCTGCCCGAATCGTCCGGACCCTTCACGACCAGCTGCGGGAACGTGCCGTACAGGTCGCCGCCCTTGACCGAGCCGCCCATGACGATCGAGTGACCGCCGTACGCGTGGTCGACGCCCGCGTTGCCGTTGCCGATGAAGGTGCGGTTGAAGTCCGACATCGTGATCGTGGTGACGTTGGCGTCGACGCCTGCGGCCACCGTGTAGTCGTAGAACGACTTCAGCGCCGGGGCGAGCTGGTTGAACAGGTTGGTCTGGTTGGTCACCGTGTTCGAGTGCGTGTCGTAGCCGCCCATGCCGACGAAGAACACCTGACGCCGCACGCCGAGCGCCGTGCGCGCGTCGATGATGCGCGCGACCTGCTTCATCTGCTGGGCGATGCCGGTGTTGAGCTGGTTGCCGCCCACCGTGAAGGCGGTCTGGATCACGGGCGGCAACGCTGCGCTCAACACAGGGTTGATCGCGGCATTCGCCGAGAGCGCGCTTTGCAGCACGCTCGTTGCGCCCTGGATGACCTGGTTGGTCGTCGGCAGCGCGAGGATGCCGCTCAATGCCGCCATGCGCGCCGTCGAGATGGCATCGCTCCCCTGCCCCGAGATGGCGACGCCGCCGTTCTGCGGAACGACCAGCGCCGCGGTGTTGCGTCCTGCGTTGAAGAGGTTCGAGCCGGTCGCGGAAACGACGGTCGGCACGGCCGCACCGGAATTCGCGACCACGAGCTTGTCTGCGAGGCGCCCGCCCCAGCCGGTGTGGATCGCGGCGCTGGGCAACAGGCCCTGGAACGCGTTCTGCTGGTCCGAGTGCGAGAACAGGTTGATGGGCCGGTTGATCCCGGCCGCGTAGTCGGCCTTGGTCATCGGGGCGATCAGCGTGCCGACGTTGGCGACGAAAGCCAGCTTGCCGGCGTTGTAGACCGTCTGCAGCGGACCGAACGACGGATGCAGCCCGTACATCTTGCCCTTGCTCGGCGCGTTGATCTGCAGCAGCTGCGACTGCGGGATCGCCACGTTCGAGGCGGCCGTGCGCACCGCCGCGTACTGGGCGTAGTCGGTGTACGGGATCAGCATGTTGTTGCTGTCGTTGCCGCCGAACAGGAACACGCACACCAGCGCCTGGTATGCGGGCCCGCTCTGCGCGTTGGCGGCCTCGATGCCCCAGCGGCTCAGGTTGGCGGCGAGCGCGGATGCGGTCAGGCCGCCCGTTTGCAGCAGGAACTTGCGACGTTTGTCGTTCATGATCAGTGCTGGACCTGGTAGTAGAACGAAGAGGCGGTCAGGTACACGGCCATCTGCGCGCGACCGGTGGCGTTCGTTGCCGGCACGGCGTTGACCGCCGTGACGATTTGCGTCTTCGCGGCAGCGGGCATGGTGCCGTTCATGAGCACCGTGTCCACCGCGTCGACGAGCGCCGTCGGGTTGGCCGCCAGCGGCTCGAACTGCGCCGTATTGAGCCGCGTGCCGGTCGAGTTCATCAGCGTGTTGTCCGTCGCCTGCGGGTTGTAGACCATGTTGAAGACGAGGTTCGAGCGCGAGATCGCCGTCTGCGTGGTGTGGATCAGGAATTCCGGCGCGAGGATAGTCGTGCCCTGGATCGTCTGGTCCGGCGGGAAGTAGTTGAATACCGTCGGCGAGTAGTACGGCCGCTGGCCGAGGCCCGACGCCGAACCCTCGAGGCGGTTGCCGTCGGTGATGCCGGACAGCGTGCGGATCAGGTTCGTGATCATGAGCACCGGCTCCTTGAGCGATCCGTACGTCGGATCGTTCGCGCTGCCGCCGCCGCGCGCTTCCGGATCCAGCAGCACCGCGCGGATGACCGCCTTCATGTCACCGCGCACGCCCGAGCCGTTGTTGACGAACACGTTGGCGACGCGCTGCACGTACGCCGGGCTCGGGTTGCCCGTGACCAGGCGCTGGATGAGCTGCTTGCCGATGTATACCGGCGTGTTCGGATGCGCGAACACGTTGTTGACCATCGACTGGATGTCCTGCAGCGGCGTCTGGTTCGGCGGCACCACGCTGCCGTTGAGCAGCGTCTTCGTGCTCGTCTCGTGCCCGGTGGTGGTCGTGATGGGGTACGGGATCATCGGCAGCGCGTAATACACCGCGTTCTTCTTCGTCGCCGTCGTCGCACCCGGTGTGGCCGGGTCCGCGAAGGTCCAGCCCGTATCGGTCTTGGCCATTTCCTTGATCGTGTTCTGATCGTAGGTCGGCACGGGCATCCCGTTGGCGTCGAGGATCTCGGTGCCGTCCGGATTGAGCTCGTTCAGGCCGATGGAGAACAGCTGCATGATCTCGCGGGCGTAGTTCTCGTTCGGCACCCGGGTGCCCGCCGCGCGATCGTTGTTCACCATGTCGAGATAGTTGCCCATGGCGGGGTTGAGCGAGACGTCCATCAGCAGCTGCTGATAGTTGCCGAACGCATTGTTGAACATGATGTTCTGGTAGCGCGACATCACGTGGGCGTACGACAGGTCGGGCTCGTTGCCGGACGTGACGACGATCTGCGACAGCGCCCAGGCCACGCGCTGGCGCAGCTGGTCGGGTGCCGTCACCGCGTTCACGAAGAAATCGCGCTGCAGCATCGCGAGCGAAAGGTGATCGCGCACGCACGTCGCGTACGGATGATCCGCCGGATAGGCGATGCCGTTCGGGTCCGTCGTCGAGCAGTCCGGCGTGGTCTTGAGCTGGATGCGGTTGTACTTCGCGTCCGGATAGCCGGAGACGGGCTTGGTGAACTGGTCGTTGATCCAGGCCGAGACGCCCATCGTCTGCACGCGCTGGGCTTCGGCGTACGTCGGGCCGAACGTCGCCTGCTGGAGCAGACGCCATGCATCCGGGTTCACGATCCCCGAGGCCGGCGTGCCGACGCCGACGACGCTGATCGGCAGCGTCATGTGCACGCCGCCGCCGACGTCCTGCGCCTCGGCGGTGAACGTCACCGTGCCGGGGGTGGTGATCGGCTGCACGAACGTGTACGGCGCCGTGCCGAGGTCCACCAGCTTCGTCCCGTTCATGTAGAACGACACGCGCGTGATGCCGCCCGCGGTCGAGGTGACGTTGCTTGCCGTCAGCGTGACCTGGCCCGGTGCGGGCACGAGCGTGTTCGACACGGTGAACGTCAGCTTCGGCACGACCGGCTGGCCGGTGCCCGGAGGAATGGCGGTGACGGTCACGCCGTTCGACACCGTCACGGCGCCCGCGTTGTCCGTTGCGGTCGCGGTGAACGACGACGCGCCGGTCGCGGTGGGCGTGAAGGTGTACGTGTACGGCGGCGTCGTCTTGGTGGCGACGACGGTCGTCCCGTTCTTGAACACCACGCTCGTGATCGTGCCGTCCTGGTCGCTCGCGGCGGCCGTGAGCGTCGTCGACGTGCCGAGATCGAACACCGTGCTGCTCGCCGACAGGGTGACCTTGGGCGCCACGTTGGTGCCGCCGCCCGTGCCGCTCGCGGTGACGGTGACTGCACTCGAGGTTCCCGTTGCGCCCTGGTTGTCGGTGGCGACGGCGGTGAACGACGCCGTCCCCACCGCGGACGGTGTGTAGATGTACGTGTAGGGCGAGGTCGTCACGGTCGCCACGAGATTGGCGCCGTTGTAGAACTTCACGTTCGCAATGGTGCCGTCCTGGTCGCTCGGCGACGCAGTCAGCACCGCGGAGCCCGGCAGCGTGACGGTCGCGCTGTTCGTGGCGAGCGTGACCTTGGGCGCCACGTTGGTGCCGCCGCCCGTGCCGCTCGCCGTGACGGTCACGGCGTTCGAAGTGGTGGATGCGCCCTGGTTGTCCGTCGCGACCGCGGTGAACGATGCAGCCCCGACGGCGGACGGCGTGTAGGTGTACGTGTACGGCGCCGACGTCATGGTCGCGACCAGCGTCGGCCCGTTGTAGAACTTCACGCTGGCGATCGTGCCGTCGTCGTCGCTGGCCGTCGCCGTCAGCGTTGCGGAGGCCGGCAGCGTGACCGCCGTCGCGCTCGTCGCGAGCGTGACCTTCGGCGCCGCGTTGTTGCCACCGCCCGTGCCGGAGCTCGCGGTGACGGTGACGCCGTTCGACGGACCGAGCGCACCCTTGTCGTCGATCGCGATGGCGCCGAAATCGAACGTGCCCGGCTGCGTGATGTTGTACGTGACCGTGTAGGGCGCGCTCGTCACTTCCGTGAACATCGAGCCGCCGAGGTAGAACTGCACCTTCACCACCGAGCCATCGGCATCGGTCGCCGACACGCTGAGCGTGATGGTCGAAGGCGCGGTGACGGCCGTCGCCGATGCCGTGAGCGTCGCCTTGGGAGACGCGTTGGTGCTGATGCCTCCGCCGACCGGCGCGGAGAACACGTAGTAGGCGATGTTCTCGAACGCAAACCACGGCCAGGTCGCGAGCACGTGGTCGCGCTCTTCGGCGCTGGTGGTGTAGAAGTGCGCGCCGGTCTTGGTGTTGTAGAAGCGGTAGAGCGGCGTGCTGCCAAGGGCGCTGCCGTCCGGCGGCGCGTAATAGACGGGGCCTTCGTAGATGAAGACCGGATACGTCGCGATGACGTAGTTCTTCTCGGATTCCGACTGCGTGTAGAAGTGCGTGCCGGTCGCGTTGTTGTAGAACCGATAGACCGGCAGCATGCCGTTCTGCGGCGCGGTGAACGCCCAGAAGACCGCGCCTTCGTAGGCGAACTGCGGGTAGTTGTTGAGCACCGTGTCGCGCTCGGCGCCCGAGATCGTGTAGAAGTGCGTCCCGGTCTTGGTGTTGTAGAACCGGTACACCGGCGATGCGTCGTCGGCGTACGCGGGTGCGGCAAGGACCGAGCCCAGCAGCGCCATTACCGCGATGATCAGGCGTATCGCCGCGTCGCGGACGCGGACCGTCACTGCACTGTTCCGAAAAGCGCCCCGCATCCCCGCCTCCTTGATCGTCAACCGGTCTCTCGCGACGTGCCGGCTTGGCGTGCCCGGCAAAACGCAGAACGGCATACCCCCTGCGGGCGGAATTATTCAGCCGGGCGCTTGTCGTTACAAGCGGTTTTGGTGTCGCGGCGACGAACGGCGTAATCGTCGCATTCTTTATGCATGTGGTATATGAGCTTGTTGAATTAACACAATGAATCTAAAGCAGCTAATCAAATGTGATTATCCGGCATCAAGTGACCGACTGAAAGCTTCATGACGTTGGCTTACCGCCTTGTGCGGGCTCTTCGACTGGGCGGGCCGACCACCGGCGCCGCCGAATCCGTGCAACCGACGACGTGCGCAACAAAGTCATGTCTTATGACACTTGCATGGCCAGTGGAAGCCTTGAGATGGCATCGACGCCGCAAAAAAAACGCGGCCCGAAGGCCGCGCAGGGGAGTGCGAGTGTCGAGCGTGTCAGCTCTGCGGACGCGCCTCCATGTGCTTTTGTCGCCATGCTTCGGCGCGCGCCATGCGGTTCTGCAGCGCCGTCTTCACGACGGCTTTCTGGTCGGGCGTGAAGGTCGCGTACAGCGCGAGCCATGTGTCGCGCGCCTGGCGGCGCGCCTGAATGTTCTGCGCCTGAACCTGGTCTCCGACGCTCGACACCGCCGCCAGATCCGGCTCGGCCTTCGCGATCTCGGCGGTCAGCGCGTCGTGCACGCGCTGCAGGTTCGCGCGCATGGTCTGATGCGCGGCCTTCGATGCCGCCACGGCGCTGTCCCACATCTGCTGCTGCGACGTGTTGAGGTTGAGCTGGCCCTTGAGCGCGGCGATCGCCATGGCGACGTCGCCACCCCCGCCGTAATGGCCGTGCGCCGGCTGGGCCAGCGCAGTGCCGGATGTCGCGATGACCGCCATGGCAGCGACGGCGGCGATGCGTGCTGCGAAGTGCTGCTTCATGTGTATACCTCTCTCCTCGACGGGATGGATTCGCGTCTGGCGCCAACGAGCGCCAGACTCGAACACTTGGTCCGCGATTGTCCCGGCGTCGTTCGCGGCGCGGCACGTACCATTGCAACGGGACGTTGCGCTTTCTCCGTGACGTTACAATCACTTACAACGCGCGCCCGCAGGATCGGTCGCTGGCGCGATATATGGACAGCACAGAACCATTCGCGCGACGCGCGATCGCACACGCATGCCGAACAAGACCGTTTCGCCTCGCATCCTGGTCGTCGACGACGACGTGCGGCTGCGCGACCTGCTCACGCGCTATCTGAGCGAGCAAGGCTTCCAGGTGGCCGCGCTGCCGGATGCGACGCAGCTCGACAAGCGGCTGCAGCGCGATCCGCCGCATCTCATCGTCCTCGATCTGATGCTGCCCGGCGAGGATGGATTGTCGATCTGCCGGCGCCTGCGCGGCGCGGGCGATGCGACGCCCATCATCATGCTCACCGCCAAGGGCGAGGACGTCGACCGCATCGTCGGGCTCGAGATGGGCGCGGACGACTATCTGCCGAAGCCGTTCAATCCGCGTGAGCTCGTTGCGCGCATCCATGCGGTGCTGCGCCGTCACGGCGAGCGCGCGGCGCCCGGGGCGCCGACGACCGACGGTCGCGTGCCGTTCGGCAACCACACGCTCGACATGTCGGCGCGCACGCTGGAGCGCGACGGCGAAGTCGTCTCGCTCACCACCGGCGAGTTCTCGCTGATGAAGGTGTTCGTGCAGCATCCGCGTCAGCCGCTCGCGCGCGAGAAGCTCATGCTGCTCGCGCGTGGGCGCGACCACGAGGTCTTCGATCGTGCGATCGACGTGCAGGTGTCGCGGCTGCGCAAGCTCGTCGAGGCCGACCCGGCCAATCCCCGCTACATCCAGACCGTGTGGGGCTTCGGCTACGTGTACGTGCCGCCCGGGGAGCCCGGTCCGGCCGCCGACACCGCACCCGGCAGGCCGTGACGCTCTGGCCGCGCTCGCTCTTCGGGCGCCTGGTCCTCCTGCTCATCGGCGTCGTCGCGCTGTCCGCCCTCGCCACCATTCTCCTGTTCAGCCAGGATCGCGCGGCGCTCATCGCGCGGCAATTCGGCGACACCAAGATCGTCGAGCTCAAGGCGCTGCGAACCGCGCTCGAGGCCGTCGATCCCGCGCGACGGCACGAGCAGCTCGCGCGCCTGTCGCGCGCCTACGGCGTTCGCATCGTTTCCGAGAGCGACCGACCAACCATCGGCGCGCCCGTCCTCGGTCCCACGATGTCGGAGCTGCAGACGCGCCTTCGCGACGCGCTCGGCGAGGACACCGAGGTTCGCATCGCGCCCCGGCTGCAGCAGCTCTTCGTGCACCTCACGGCCGGCACGGAGGGCTACTGGATCGGCTTTCCGTTGCCGCGCCGCGACAGCGAGGAGCTGCCGACACGCGCGCTGACCTCTGCGGGCGTGGTCATCACCTTGCTGCTGATCGCGGCCTATGCGTTCGGCCGATATCTGTCGCGCCCGCTGCGCCAGCTCGACCGCGCGGTCGAGCAGGTGGGACGCGGCGAGACGCCGACACCGTTGCCCGAGTCCGGGCCGTCGGAGATCGCCGCGGTCAACCGGGGGTTCAACACGATGCTGGCCAACCTGCGCCAGATCGAACGCGATCGCGCCGTGCTGCTCGCGGGCGTGTCGCACGATCTGCGCACCCCGCTCGCGCGCCTGCGCCTCGGAGTGGAGATGAGCACGCGCGACGAAGCCCTGCGCGGCGGCATGGTGGCCGACATCGACGAGATGGATCGGATCATCGGCCAGTTCCTCGATTTCGCGCGGGACGACGCATCCGCGGCGCTCGAGGTGCAGGATCTGAACGGCGTGATCGGCGCGGCGGTCGACCGCTACGCGCGCATGGGCAAGGACGTGCGCTTCGACCCGAGTCCGCTGCCGCACATGCCGTTGCGGCCGACGGCGGTGTCGCGACTGTGCAGCAACCTGATCGACAACGCGCTCGCCTACGGCGCACCGCCGGTGGAGATCACGACCTCGCAACGCGCGGGCCGCGTGGTGCTCGACGTGGCCGATCGCGGACCCGGCGTGCCGCCGGGCGAGGTCGAGCGACTGAAGCAGCCCTTCACGCGCGCGGCCGCGTCGCGTGCGCGCAGCGACGGCGCGGCAGGCGCAGGTCTCGGTCTCGCGATCGTCGATCGCATCGCGCGCCTGCACGGCGGCAGCTTCGACCTGCTGCCGCGCGATGGCGGCGGCACGCTGGCGCGCGTCACGCTGCCCGTGCCCGGCTAGCGCGTCAGGAGCACCACGGCGATCGCGGCGATGCCTTCGCCGCGACCCGTGAAGCCGAGGCGTTCGGTCGTCGTCGCCTTGACCGACACGCTCTGTCTGTCGCATGCCAGGTCCGCGGCGATGTTGTTTCGCATCGCTTCCACGTGCGGCGCGACGCGCGGTGCCTGCGCGACGACGGTGGCGTCGACATTGCCAACCTCGTAGCCCGCGGCGCGCGCCTTGTCCATGACCGCTCGCAACAGCACGCGGCTGTCGGCGTTGCGCCAGCGTGCCTCCGTGTCGGGAAAGTGCACGCCGAGGTCGCCCAGCGCGAGCGCGCCCAGCAGCGCGTCGGCAATGGCATGCAGCAGCACGTCGGCGTCCGAATGACCTTCGAGGCCGCGGTCGTGGGGAATCGTCACGCCGCCGAGCACGAGGCGCCGTCCGGCCACGAGTGCGTGCACGTCAAAGCCCTGCCCGATGCGGACGTTCATTGAAGTCGCGCGAGCGCCGCGCGCACCGGCTCGGGAATCGCCACGGGGCGACGGCTCGCGCGATCGACCCAGACGTGCACGAATCGGCCCGCCGCCGCTGCGTCGTCGTCCTGCGCCGCGAACAAGCCGATGGCGTATTCCACGGACGACCGGCCGATCCGGGTGACCCGCATGCCGGCGTCGACGGGGTCCGGGAACGCGAGGCCACGGAAGAAGCGGCACGCGGTCTCGGCCACCACGCCGATGGCGGGGCTCCTCGCAATGTCGAGGCCGGCCTCGCGCACGAGGTGCTCGTTCACGATGGTGTCGAAGTACGCGTAGTACACGACGTTGTTCACGTGTCCGTACGCATCGTTGTCCATCCAGCGCGTCGGGATGCGCAGGAAGTGCGTGAAGTCGGCGCGGACGGGCGGCTGCCGGTCCGGTGTCATGGCGCGCGTACGCCGCCGACCATGCGCTCGTCGAGGAGCTCGATCCAGTGGCGCACCGGTCGGCGCGTGCCCGCCGCGAGGTGCGTGAGGCATCCGATGTTCGCCGTGGCGATCACGGCGGGATGACCGGCCTCGAGCGCCGCCAGCTTGTTGTCGCGCAAGCGGCCCGCGAGCTCGGGTTGCAGGATGGAATAGGTGCCCGCGGATCCGCAGCACAAGTGCGCATCGGCAACCGGCGTCACGGTGTAACCAAGCGCCTGCAGAATGTCCTCGACCATCCCGCGCAGACGCAGGCCGTGCTGCAGCGTGCACGGCGCCTGGAACGCGACGTTCACCGCGCCGAGGTCCATCGCCACCATCGGCGCGATGCGCTTCCATTCCGCGGCGACGATCTCGATCGGATCGCGCGCGAGCTCCGAGATGCGACGCGCCTTCTCGGCGTACCGGGCATCGTGCGCGAGCAGATGCCCGTACTCGCGCACCTGCACGCCGCATCCGCTCGCCGTCACGATCACCGCCTCGCAATCCCGGTCGAGGTGCGGCCACCACGCATCGATATTGCGCCGCGCGAGCGCAAGCGCCTCGTCCTGCTCGCCGAGATGATGCGACAGCGCGCCGCAGCACTGCGTGCCGGCCGCGCGCAGCGGCGTGATGCCGATGCGGTCGAGCACGCGCGCCGTGGCGGCGTCGATGTTCGGCGCGAGCGATGGCTGAACGCAGCCCTCGGCGATGATCATGTATCGCGAGTGACGCGGCGCGGGCCATTCACCCGCCGCGCGCGCGTCCGGTATGCGCCGCGCGACCGATGACGGTAGGAAGCTGCGCGCAAGACGCCCGGCCGCCAGCGCGGCGCCGAACAAGGGCCGTGCCAGCAGCCCGCGGCGCAGTGCCATTCGTCGCGCGCGTTCGAGCGGCGGTCGCGGAACGCGCGCATCGACCACCTTGCGGCCGATGTCGACGAGATGCCCATAGCGCACGCCCGAGGGGCAGGTCGTCTCGCAACTGCGGCACGTGAGGCAGCGATCGAGATGAAGCTGCGTCTTCTCGGTCGGCGTCGCGCCTTCGAGCACTTGCTTGATCAGGTAGATGCGCCCGCGCGGACCGTCGAGCTCGTCGCCGAGCAGCTGATACGTCGGGCAGGTGGCGGTACAGAAGCCGCAGTGCACGCACGCGCGCAGGATCGCGTCCGCCTCGCGTCCTTCGGGCGTGTCGCGAATGAACGGCGCGAGGTTGGTCTCCATCAGATCTCGGGGTACATGCGCCCGCGATTCAGGATGCCGTGCGGGTCGAACACGTGCTTCAGCCGTTGATGCAGCGCGAGCAGCGTGGGTGCGAGCGGCTGGAACACGGCTGCACCCTCGGCGCTCCGAAAGCACGTCGCGTGACCGCCGTGCGCGCGAGCGTACGCGCGAAGCTGCTCGGCGTTCGCGCCCGGGGCCGCGACGAGCCAGCGCAGGGCGCCCCCCCATTCGATGAGCTGCTCGCCGCCGAGGTCGCGAAACGGCGCGGTCGAGCGCAGCGAGAAGCGCCACAAGGAAGCATCGCCAGCCGCCGATGCGAAATAGCGATGCGTGTGATCGCGCACCGCGGTCCACAGCTTCGTGTCCGCGTCCGGCACTTCGTCGCCCCCCACTATCGCGCGCGCGGCGGCGACCGCAGCGTCCGCACCCGAAAGGCGTACCCAGAAGCGCCCGTCGTAGTAGCACGTCGCGGACAACGGCAGCGGCTTGCCGCCCCACTCGTTCGCGAGGCGGATGCCTTCGTCGGCCGAGCACTCGCGAACGAAGGTCAGCTCCACCGCAGGACGCGGCAGGCACTTCAGCGACACCTCGGTGATCACACCGAGGGTGCCGAGCGCTCCCGTCATCAGTCGCGCGACGTCGAAGCCGGCGACGTTCTTCATGACGCGTCCGCCGAAGCGCAGCAGCGTGCCGGTGCCGTCGATCACGCGCAGGCCCAGCACGAAGTCGCGCACCGCGCCCGCGTACGGACGGCGCGGCCCGGACAGCCCCGCCGCAACGGCACCGCCGAGCGTCGCGCCCGGGCCGAACTGGGGCGGCTCGAAGGCGAGCATCTGGTTGGCGTTGCGAAGCGCGGCGTCGAGCTCGGCGAGCGGCGTGCCGGCTCGCGCGGTCACTACGAGCTCGGTGGGTGCGTAGTCGACGATGCCGTGCAGCACGCGCGTGTCGACCACCTCGCCTTCCATGCGGCGACCGTAGAACTCCTTGGTGCCGCCGCCGCGGATGCGCAGCAACCGCTGCGCGGCGGCGGCATCGCGGATGCGCCCCGACAGCTCCTCGAGCGCAGTATCCGCGGTCGTCGCTTCAGGCAGCACGCGTTCCAAGCTTGTCGCGATAGATCACGCGCGGCTCGTCGGCCTCGATGACGATCTTCTCGGCGAGCGCCGCATCCTGCCACTCGCGCATCCACGGCTGCGCGAGCATCGCCGCCATATAGTCGCCGGCGACGCCCGAAGGCTCGACGCGGTACGTCTGGAAGCGGAACACGACGGGGCCATAGAAGCAGTCGGCGATGGAGAAATCGCCGAACAGGAACGCGCCCTCGCGTCCGAAACGGCTGCGCGCCTGCGTCCACAGCTCCGCGACGCGCTCGATGTTGGCGGCGAGATCGTCGGACCACGGCCGCACGTCGACGCGCTCGCGTACGCACATCGACATCTCGCTGCGCAGCGCTGCGAAGCCGGAATGCATTTCCGCCGTGATCGATCGCGCGAATGCGCGCGCAACCGGATCCCCCGGCCACATGCCTGCGTGACGCTCGGCGAGGTATTCCGCGATGGCGAGCGAATCCCACACCACGGTTTCGCCATCGTGCAGGCACGGCACCAGGCCCGAAGGCGAGAACTTGCGATTGGCGGGATTCGAGCCGCGCCCGATGAGCTGCACGGGGACCTCGCGGAACGGCGCGCCGCAAAGCTTGGCCGCAAGCCAGCCGCGCAACGACCACGACGAATAGTTCTTGTTGCCGATGTAGAGCGTATACATGGTCACAGAGGGACGGTCTTGCCCGGGTTGAGGATGTTGTCCGGATCGAGCGCACGCTTGATCGTGCGCATCACGTCCACCGCGTCGCCGTGCTCGGCCACGAGCGCATCGAGCTTGTGTACGCCGATGCCGTGCTCCCCCGTGCACGTGCCGCCCATGGCGATGGCGCGAAGGCTCGTGCGCCGCGCGAGCCCCTCGGCGCGCGACCGCTCGCCGGCGTCGGCGGGATCGAACAGGATGACGAGATGGAAGTTGCCGTCGCCGACGTGGCCCACGATCGGCGCGACGAGGCCGCTGGCCTCGATGTCCGCGCGCGTCTCGAGCACGCAATCGGTGAGCCGCGAGATCGGCACGCAGGCGTCGGTGGCGAATCCCTGCTTGCCGGGTGCGAGCGCCATCGCGGCGTAGTACGCATTGTGACGGGCCTTCCACAGGCGCGAGCGCGCTTCCGCCTCGCGCGCCCATTCGAAAGCGCTGCCGCCGTGCTCGCGCGCGAGCTGCTCCACCGTCTCGGCCTGCTCGGTGACGCCCGCGTCGCTGCCATGGAACTCGAAGAACAGCGTCGGCTTCGCGTCGTAGCCTTCCAGCTTCGAGTAGCGGATGCATGCGTCCATCTGGACGTCGTCGAGGAGCTCGATGCGCGCGACCGGTACGCCCATCTGCATGGTCATGATCACCGTGTTCACCGCCGAGGCCAGGTCCGGGAACTGGCACACGGCCGCCGACATCGCCTCCGGGACGCCATACAACTTCAGCTGGATCTCGGTGATGATGCCGAGCGTGCCTTCCGAGCCGACATACAGCCGTGTCAGATCGTAGCCCGCGGCGGACTTGCGGGCACGGCCGCCGGTTCGCACCATCGCGCCATCGGCCGTCACCACCGTGAGCCCGAGCACATTCTCGCGCATCGTGCCGTAGCGTACGGCGTTGGTCCCCGAAGCGCGGGTCGAAGCCATGCCGCCGATCGTCGCGTTGGCACCCGGGTCGATCGGAAAGAAGAGGCCCGTTCCGCGCAGCTCCGCGTTGAGCTGCTCGCGCGTGACGCCCGCCTGCACGCGGCAGTCGAGGTCGTCACCGTTGACCTCGAGCACGCGATCCATGCGCGACACGTCGAGGCAGACGCCGCCGTAGAGCGCAGCGACGTGACCCTCGAGCGAGGTGCCCACGCCGAACGCGATCACGGGAACGCGCGCGGCGCGGCAGAGGCGGACGATGGACGCGACCTCCTCGTTGGTCTGCGGGAACACCACGACGTCGGGCGGCGCGCTGTCCGCCATACCCTCGCCATGGCCGTGCTGCTCGCGCACGGACCGGTTCACCACCGCACGCTCGCCGTACGTGCCGGTGAGTCGATCGACGATGGCCGCGACGTCGGCGGCGGCGGGGCGATGCATGGTGTCGGTCGCGGTGCTCATGTGGCGTCTTTCAGAATCGCGGCAGCTCGGGATGCGGCAGCTGTCCCGCATGCACGTGCATGCGCCCGAGCTCGGCACAGCGCGCCAAGGTCGGAATCGCCTTGCCTGGGTTGAGGAGACCGTGCTCGTCGAACGCGCGCTTGATCGCGAGGAAGCGCGCGAGCTCGTCGGCATCGAACTGCGCGCACATGCCGCCCAGCTTTTCCACGCCCACGCCGTGCTCGCCCGTGACCGTGCCGCCCACCTCGATGCAAAGCTCGAGGATGCGGTCGCCAAAGGCAATCGTGCGCTCCTTGTCACCGGGCTTGTTGGCGTCGAACAGGATGAGCGGATGCAGGTTGCCGTCGCCCGCGTGGAATACGTTGGCGCACGGCAAGCCGAATTCCTCCGACCAGGCCTCGATGCGCGCGAGCACGCGCGGCAAGGCGGCGCGCGGAATGGTGCCGTCGATGCAGTAGTAGTCGGGCGAGATGCGGCCCACCGCCGGGAATGCCGCCTTGCGACCCGACCAGAACAGGAGTCTCTGCGCCTCGTCGCGCGATACGCGGATCTCGGTCGCGCCGCTGTCCGAGAGTACCTGCTTGATCTGCTCCATTTCCGCCGCGACCTCGGCGAGCGCGCCGTCGGCCTCGACCAGCAGCACCGCGGCCGCGTCGAGCGGGTAGCCGGCGTGCACGAACTGCTCCACCGCCCGCGTCGCGGGACGGTCCATCATCTCGAGGCCCGCGGGGATGATGCCCGCGCCGATCACGGCCGCGACCGCCGCGCCCGCCTTCTCGAGATCGTCGAACGCCGCGAGCGCAACCTGCGCCGCCTGCGGCTTGGGACAGAGCTTGACCGTGATCTCGGTGATCACCGCGAGCAGCCCCTCGCTTCCGTTGACGAGCGCGAGGAGATCGTAGCCCGGCGCGTCGAGCGCCTCGCTGCCGAATTCGACGACGTCGCCTTCGATCGTGACGCCGCGCACGCGACGCACGTTGTGAACGGTGAGGCCGTATTTCAGGCAATGCACGCCGCCTGCGTTCTCGGCGACGTTGCCGCCGATGGTGCAGGCGATCTGCGACGACGGGTCCGGGGCGTAGTACAGGCCGTACGGCGCTGCGGCTTCGGAGATCGCCAGGTTGCGCACGCCCGGCTGAACGGTTGCCGTGCGCGCCAGCGGATCGATTGCGACGATGCGCCGAAATTTGGCGAGCGACAGCACCACCCCGTTTGACACGGGGAGCGCGCCGCCGGAGAGGCTCGTGCCCGCACCGCGCGCGACGACCGGAATGCGCGCGGCATGGCAGTAGCGCAGGATCTCCACCACCTGCCCTTCCGTCTCGGGCAGCGCGACCGCACCGGGCAGCTCGCGATAGAGCGTGAGGCCGTCGCACTCGTAAGGACGCGTGTCCTCGGGCGAGGTGAGCAGGCTGCCCGGCGACAGCAATGCCGCCAGCTCGGCGTGGTGGGCGGAATCCATGGCGTCGTCGACCGTTCCATTATTTCATATGGCAGGCCGCGCGACCGGGCTAGAATCGCGCCTCCGCCGCACCGCCTTCCAGGAGATTCCCATGCGTTCCTTCCGGCTCGCCGCTCGCGTCACCGCGGTTGCCCTCGCCGGCTGGCTCGCATCGTCGGCGCACGCGCAGACGATGCTCAAGATGAACATCTCGCTCGCGCAGAACTCGTCGTACGGCGTGGCCGTCGACACGTTCGCCCGCGAGGTCGAGCAGCGCACCCAGGGCCGCTACAAGGTGCAGAACTTCTATTCCGCGGCGCTCGGTGCCGAGCGCGAATCGGTGGAGGGCGTGCAGCTCGGCACGCTCGACCTGACCCTCACGTCGACCGGCCCGCTGCCGAACTTCGTGCCGGAAGTGGCGATCCTCGACATTCCCTTCCTGTTCCGCGATTACGCGCATGCGAGGGCGGTGCTGGACGGCCCGATCGGCCAGGAGCTCCTGCAGAAGTTTCCGCCCAAGGGCATGGTGGCGCTGGCGTGGGGCGAGAACGGCTTTCGCCACATGACGAACAGCAAGCACGCCGTCAACACGCCCGACGATCTGCGCGGGCTCAAGATGCGCACGATGGAGAACCCGATCCATATCGAGGCGTATCGGCAGTTCGGCATCCTGCCCACGCCGATGGCGTTCAGCGAAGTGTTCACGGCGCTGCAGCAAGGCACCGTCGACGGGCAGGAGAATCCGCTCTCGGTCATCACATCGGCCAAGCTCGATCAGGTGCAGAAGTACCTGACGCTCACCGGGCACGTGTATTCGCCCGCCGTGATCCTCATGAACAAGGCGCGCTGGGACGCCCTTTCGCCGGCCGACAAGCAGGCGTTCTCCGAGGCCGCGCGCGAGGCGGTCAAGGCGAATCGCGCGCGCATCGACGACGACGAGCGCAAGGCGGTGGGCGAGCTTCGCGCGAAGGGCATGGTCGTCAACGACCACGTCGACAAGGCGCGCTTCCAGGCGCAGCTTGCGCCGGTCTACGCTGACTTCGCCAAGCGGTTCGGGCAGGAGAACATCGACCGCATCAGGAACTATCGGTAGGCGCCGCCGGCACGTCGGCCGTGCCGGGCAGCCGGATGGACGGTGGACCGGGGAGGGCTAGCGGCTCGACGAAGGGAGTAGAATCCGTCGAGCGATGCGGCGACCGGCAGAGGATGCCGGATTGACGTGTCGGGGCGATTTACATTCGCTGAGGCCGTGTTGGAGGGGGGTGCCAGCAGTGTTCGTAAGCCCCTGAACTAGCAAGCGTAATAAAGGCCGGATTCACACGGCGTGCTTATTGCTTATTAAGTGCATTCGCATTGGTTGGAATAATGAGCGACGAATCGACACGCCCGTTGATGACCCCTCCGGTCGAGACAACGTCTCCGG
This sequence comes from Casimicrobiaceae bacterium, assembly GCA_035493035.1. Classification (GTDB taxonomy): domain Bacteria; phylum Pseudomonadota; class Gammaproteobacteria; order Burkholderiales; family Casimicrobiaceae; genus VBCG01. Next base: position 31,956 of record DATJIS010000029.1, read on the forward strand.
CGGGGCCGAACCGTCTGCGCCGCCGGCTCCTGGTCGGTGCGGCCAGCGTCGTTCCGAGCGTCTACACGCTGTCCAGCGGCGCCCAGGTCGCCGTGGCCAGCAACCTTCGCTGCATGCAAGAGCCCGCGGTGCCGCCGGAGCGCTTCACGCAGACGCCCGACGACTGGCTTCGCGCGCCGGTCTACGTCGGTCGCTACGAGAACGGGCCAGCGTACTGCGTGACCTCTCCGCAAGAGATGTGCATCGACGTTTGGCACCCCAACAAGGGCGCGGACGGCAGTCAGTGGGTGGACGGCGCAGGCGACATGCACATCGTCGTGCCGAACGATCCAGTCACGATGGCCAATGGGCCGCGGCAGTACGGTCTCATCTATGTCGACCGCGAAGGCACGATCGCCGCCCTCGATCCCAACGCCGCGGCCGACATCCAGCCCGCCACGCAGACGTGCTGGGCGTCCGTCATGGGTGCGTGGAACGCCAAGCTGGGGTAATCCCGGCTGACGCTCCTCGAAAGCGCGGCATGTCCGCGCTTTTTTGTTGACGCGAGGTCCAGCCTGCGTCCAATCCCTGATCCCCGCGCGCCGCGTTGGCGCATTCCGGCCAGTCAATCGCTCGTCTTCGAGGACCTCGACGACGGCGTCATGCTGTTCGACGCGCTCGTAGGCGGGACGCACCTCGTCAACGCCACCGCCGGTGAATTGCTGCAGCTGATCGAGGAAGCCCCCGGCCTCACGACCGGCGAGCTCCATGCCCGGCTCGTTGCCCGTGTCGAGGCGAGCCCCGAGGCACTTCCGATCGCAGCCGTCGATGAGATCCTGCAATGGCTGGCGCGCCTCAACATCGTGGCGGCGCACGGCGCATGAAAGTCGGCGACGTACCGGCGTCATCGCTGGCGCTGCAAGCGGCACGAGGCGGTGTGTCCCTGCGCATTCCGCCGATCACGGTGCGCGTGCGCTCGCCCATCGTACGATTTGCGCAGCAGCTGCACACGCTGTATGGCGCGTACGAGCTGTGCGACGTTGCGGATCTCGCGGACATCGACGTGCGACTTCTTCCGGCGCGCGGGCCGCGCCGCCTGCTGGCGCCGGCCGTTCGGTTCGTGATCGACGGCATCACGCCGTTCGAGCCGTTCGAGCTCGACCACGCGCTGCCGCTGTTCGAATGGGGCGTCAACTGGGTGTTCGCCCACCGGATGCATCAGCATCTGCTGTTGCACGCGGCGGTCGTCGAGCGTGGCGGGCGCGCCGTGCTGCTCCCCGCCTGGCCGGGCTCCGGCAAGAGCACCCTCGCCGCCTCCCTCGCGTGGCGCGGATGGCGCTATCTGTCCGACGAGTTCGGAATCGTGTCGCTGTCGACGCTTGCGGTGCTGCCGTTCCCGCGTCCTGCAGCACTGAAGAACGAGTCGATCGACGTCATCCGCCGGTTCGCGGCGCAGGCGTTGATCGGTCCGACGTTTCCGCGCACGCGCAAAGGCGCGGTCGCGCACATGCGCGTGCCGGACGAGAGCGTGCGGCGCGCGGCCGAGCGCGCGTCGATCGCCGCGATCGTGTTTCCCGATTTCCAGAAAGGAGCGGCGCTCCAGGCGCGCCCGCTCGGTCAAACCGCCGCGTTCCTGAAGCTCGCGCACAACGCGTTCAACTACGAAGTGCTCGGCGAAGCCGCATTCCATGCCGTTGCGGCGATCGTGCGCCGCGCGCAGTGTCGAATCCTGCGCTACGGTGACCTCGACGACGCGCACCAGGCGATCCACGATCTCGTCGAGCAACCCGTCCATGCCGACGTCTGACGACATCGTCGCGTTGCTGCTGCTCGCGATCAAGGATCCGCGCGTCCTGCAGGCGCTCGGTCCGCGCGAATGGGAGCGCCTCCTGGCGTGCGCGCGGCGCAATGCGGTGCTCGCCTACCTCGCCCACCGCACCGAATCGACCGGCGTGCACGAGCGGCTTCCGGATGCGCCGCGTGTCGCCATGGCGTCCGCGCGTGCCGGCGCGCGCAGGCTCGCGCAGCTCGCACGCTGGGAGGTCGAACAGATCGCGCAGGTCATGCGGCGTGAGGGCATTCCTCTCATCGCGCTGAAGGGCGTCGCGTACCTGTTGCGAGACATGCCGCACGCCGACACCCGACTCATCACCGACGTCGATGTGATGGTGCCGCGCGCCAGTATCGACGCGGCGGAACGGTACCTCCAGGCGGCAGGATGGCGCACGGCCGACCTCGATGCCTACGATCGGAGCTACTACCGGCGCTGGTCCCATGAGATACCACCCATGCGCTATCCCGGCCGGCTGCTGGGCGTGGACGTCCATCACACGATCTGCCCGCCCGTCAGCCGCCTGCGGCCCGATCCCAACGCGTTCTGGGCGCACGCGGTGGCGACCCGCATGCCCGGCGTGCGCGTGCTGTCGCCGGTGGACAGCCTGCTGCACGCTGCGGTGCACTTGTTCTTCGACTCCGATTTCGACAGCCGCTTTCGCGACTTAATCGACTTGCACGAGATGGCGCTTGCATTTGGCGAGGATGCGCAGTTCTGGCCCGCGCTCGTAGCCCGCGCCGCCGAGCTCGACCTTGGCCGGCCGCTCTACTACACCGTGCGCATGCTCGGCCTCATCGTGCGTACGCCGCTGCCCACGGGCGTGGTCGCCGAGGTGGAGCGCTTCGCGCCGCCGGCGCCGGTCGCGCGCTGGATGACGCGCACCGTCGCCGACGTGCTGCGCCCGGTCGATCCCGAGCCCTGGCCGCGCCGGCATCGCGGCAAGCTATGGCTCATGTACGTCCGATCGCACTGGCTGCGCATGCCCGCGCACCTCCTCATCCCCCATCTAGTACGCAAGTCGCTGCGCCGCGCAGGCGATCCCGCGACGCAGACGCAGTGACGCGCGCGACGGATCAGCGGTAGCCGAAGAGGCCCGGCAGCCAGGCCGACAGCGCGGGGAAGAGCGATAGCAGCGCAAGCACGGCGAGCTGCGCGGCGAGGAACGGCCACAGCTCGCGCGTGAGCCGCGCGAGCGGCACCTTCGCGACGATCGACGTGATGAAGAGCAGGCCGCCGACCGGCGGCGTGATCATTCCCATCGTGAGGTTCACGATCACGATGATGCCAAACTGCAGGTCGTTGATGCCGAGCGCGTGCGCGATGGGCGCGAGTATCGGCACGAGCACCACGATGCCGGGCAGCGGCTCGATGAAGATGCCGAAAGCGAGCAGCAGCAGGTTCACGGCGAAGAGGTATGCGAGCGGCGAGAGGTGCATGCCGACGATCCATGCGGTAAGGTCCTGCGGCACGCGCGACACGGTCAGCACCCACGCGAACGCGGCGGACATCGCGACGATGATCAGCACCGCTGCGGTCATCAGCGCCGATCGCGCCAGGATGCCGGGCAGCATCCGCCAGTCGAGCGAGCGATAGATCCACCGCCCGGCGAACAGCGCATAGAACACCGCCACCACCGACGCCTCGGTGGGCGTGAAGGCGCCGGAGGTGATGCCGCCGAGGATCAGCACCGGCAGCACGAGCGCAGGCAGCGCGCGCCAGGTGTTGCGCGCGTAGTCGCGCAACGCGTAGCGCTGCGTGGCGCCGCGATAGTTGCGCCGCACCGAGATCACGTGGTTGATGGCGGCCATCGCGATCGCGATGAGGATGCCGGGCACCGCGCCCGCGATCAGCAGGCCGACCAGATTCACCTCCGGATACGCGAGTGCATAAATGATCACGCTAATCGAAGGCGGGATGATCGGCCCCAGAATGGACGTCGCCGCCGTCAGCGCCGCGGCATAGCCAGGGTCGTAGCCGTCCTCGCGCATCATGCGGATCATGATGGCGCCGGGGCCCGCGGCGTCCGCGAGCGCGGAGCCCGAGATGCCGGAGAAGAACGTAAGGGTCAGGATGTTGGTGTGCCCGAGGCCCCCGCGGAATCGCCCCACGAACTGCGACGCGAAGCGCAGCAGCACCTGCGACAGCGCGCCGCCGGTCATGAGCTCCGCCGTCAGAATGAAGAACGGGACGGCCTCCAGAGCGAACACGTCGATGCCGGAGAACAGGTATTTCGGCAGCGCGAGCAGCGGAAGGCTGCCGTTGACCAGGATCGCGACCAGCGTCGCGCCACCGAGCGCGAAGGCAACCGGCACGCCGAGCACGAGCAGCGCGATGCAGGCGACGAAGAGCGCGGCAACCATGTCCCTCGCGACGCCTCGCCGCGGGTCACATCTTCGCGGCGTCGGCGTCGAACTCGCCGTCGCCCAGGAGAGCCCGCCGGCGCACGTAGGGCGTTGCCATCAGCAGCAGGTGAACGGCCAGCAGCGCGAACCCGATCGGCACCGCCAGGTACACGGCGCCGATGGGTATCTGCATCACCGGCGTCGTCTGTTGCCACGTGAGCACTGCGTAGCGCGTGCCGATCCAGATCATGAACGCGAAGAACGCGAGCAGCAGCGCGACGATCAGCGCGCGCAGCCGCGCGGCGTGACGAGGCACGCGCTCGTGCAGCGTCTCGACGCCGATGTGTCCGCCGTAGCGCAGCACCAGGCCGGCGCCGATGAAGGTGAGCCAGATCATCGCGTAGCGCGACGCCTCCTCGACCCACAGGATCGAGCGATCGGTGAGGAATCGCAGCGCGACGTTGACGAAAACCATCAACGCCATCGCGGCGAGCAATGCGATGACGGCGAGACGGTTGGCACGCAGGAACAGGCGGTCGAAGGCGTCCAAGTGTGGCGCCGGCGCGACAGGCGGCCACGCGGCGGCGCCGATTCTCGCACGCGCGGCGGTGCCCGCGTGCCTATAATCGTCGCGCCCGGCCTGCGCTCGGCGCACGTCCTCGTGGCGCCGCCGGGCGGAAACGGCGTTCGCTCGCGGAAACGCCTCCTATAATCTGCCGGCCGCGCGTCTCGCGACACGATGCGGCAAGGTCACGATGGATCCGTCGGAAATTTACGCCAAGACCGAGCTGGGTCTCCAGGAGCTGCGCGAGCGCAAGCTCAACCTGCCGGTCACACTCCGTAGCCTACTGATCCTGATCGACGGCAATCGCACCGTGGGCGAAGTGCTCGACAAGGCGCGCGCGCTGCGTCTCGACGAGCGCGCGCTGACCGCACTCGAGCGCGGCGGGCTCATCGCGAAGCGCTTTTCGGCGCCTTCGGTGGCCCAGGCGCCCGAGCAGGGCACGGCGTCGCGCTCGCAGGACGAAGTCGAGCGCTACATGCAGGCGCAGCGGATGATGAGCGACGCCATCAACCAGCACCTGGGCTTTCGCGGATACGGTCTCATGATGCGTCTGCAGAAGACCGCCAACGTGCGCGACCTGCACGACCTGCTGCCCGACTTCGCCAAGGCCTTGGTCAAGCGCATCGGCATGGGACCCGCCACGCCGATCGTCGGCGCCATCGAGCGTCTCATCACCGGTCAGTGACTGAGCGCGCGGCGGCTGGGCGCACGGCGCGCAGTCCGGCGGACATCGGCGAGCGCGGCTGGCGTGCCGTGCTCGCGCGCACCTGGCACGCCGTCACGGGCCTCGACGTGCCGATGCTCGCCGCCGGCATCGCGTTCTACGGCGTATGGGCGTTCTTTCCCGCGCTGGTCGCGCTGGTCGTCGTGGCCGGCTGGCTCTTCGGCCGGGGTGAGAGCATTCACCTCGTGGCCCTGGTGCGCGCGGAGCTGTCCCCTGCCTTGTCCACGATCGTGTCGGACCAGCTGGCCCGTGTGGCCCAGCAGCCGCAGGGCTATGCCGTTGCGACCGTCGGCGGCGCGCTGCTGCTCGCCGTGTGGGCCGGAATGCGCGGCGTACGCGGGCTGTGCGCGGCGCTGAACCGCATCTACCAGGAGAAGGAAACGCGCTCGTTCTGGCACCGCCAGGCGCTCGCGTTCGTCCTGTCGACGCTGTGTGGGGCGTTCCTGCTCGCCACGGCGCTGATGGTCGCCGGGCTCCCGGCGCTGCGCGCATCCGCGAACGTCGACGCCCCGTCGTCGATCATCACGATCGTGAAGTGGATC
>DATJIS010000030.1:0-18785 GCA_035493035.1 Casimicrobiaceae bacterium
TGCGCGGGCGCCGTGAAGAGCGCCTCGTCGAGCACGTACTCCCAGTAGCCCGCGAATTCGCGTCGCGAAACGAGCCGCGCCTTGAGCGCATGCGCGCGGCCGCCATGACCGATCACGTAGACCTCGCTGCCGACCGCGGGCGTCGCGCTGCGACCGCGCGGCAGCGCGGGTGCGTCGAGCGAGCCGAGCGGCAGCACCAGGCCGAACCCGGTGATCTGGTCATACGCGAGCGGATGCGCGGGCACGGCGATGCCCGCGCTGTTCGTCAGCCATACGCTGCGCGCTTCGGTGACGAGGTAGCCGATCGTCAGCACGAGCCCGTCGCTGCCGATCACGACGCCGTTGCCGACGCGCTCGGTGCCGAGAATGCTCGCGGTGAAAGCCTCGTCCGGAATCTCCGTGTGCACCAGCACGACCGCATCCAGCGCGCGCCCGAGATCGAAGCGAACGTCGTCGGGTGTGGGCTGGAGTTCGGGCGGGAATGCCCAGTTCGCGAGCTCGGGCATGCTGGAAGGATGCGCGGACGGATACGCGCAGTCGCCTATGTTACCGCCGACCCGCGCCGCCGGGCAGCGAGCGCGTTTGTACATTTTTCAAAGTTTCCAATTCTTTCAGGCTGAACCTCGGCCACGGGCCGACGCTCAAATGAAAGGTGAACATTCGCTGAAGAAGGGGAAGGCATGCGTCGCACATCGCTGTTACTCTGTTTCACAGCCGTTATCGCGGCGGCGCCCGCAGTCGCCAGCGCGGCGTCCGCTTACGTGACCAATCCGGTGAACATCTTCGCCGGCCCGGGCAACGACTATCCGTTGGTCGCGAGCCTCGCGCCGGGCGTGCGCGTGAACGTCCAGGGCTGCCTGTCCGACTACTCGTGGTGCGATGTCACCTTCTCCGGCAATCGCGGATGGGTCTACGCCGGCGAGCTCGCCTACCCGTATCGCAGCGGTCGCGTGCCGATCGTCGAATATGGCCCGCGGCTTGGACTGCCGGTCATCTCGTTCTCGCTCGGCAACTATTGGGACCACTACTATCGCGGCCGGCCCTGGTATCACGAGCGCTCCGACTGGGCACGCCACTACAACGACGACCGTTGGCGCAACGAGCATCGCAACGACTGGCACGGCGATCGCAACGACCACCGCAACGACTGGCACGACAATCGGAACGATCACCGCAACGACTGGCACGACAACAACCGCAACGACAACCGCGGCCGCGAAAACCGGTCGGACAACCGTGAAGGGCACTACGACAGCCGCACCGGCCTGCCCACGGGACGTCCGGGAACGAACGCTGCGTCACGCGTTTCGCCTGACACGCCCGGCTACTACGGCAGCCAGCAGTAACGGAGGTCGAAGCAGCACTTCCTCGCTACGCCCGGGATGACGAAGGCGTCATCCCGGAGCGGGCCAGCCGGGGCACCGGCTCAGCCCGTCCACCCGAGGTGACCGAGGAAGTCGCGCGTACGCTCCGTCGTCGGTGCGTCGAAGATCTGCCGCGGCGGTCCCTGCTCGACGATGCGGCCTGCATCGAACACGGCGATCCAGTCACCGACCCGCCGCGCGAACGTCATCTCGTGCGTGACCACGACCATGGTCATGCCCTCCTCGGCCAGCGCTTTCATCACGTTCAGCACCTCGCCGATGGTTTCCGGGTCGAGCGCGGACGTGGGCTCGTCGAAGAGCATCACATCCGGCTGCATCGCGAGCGCGCGCGCGATCGCCACGCGCTGCTGCTGGCCTCCGGAAAGCGCGGACGGATAGTTGGGCGCCTTGTCGGCCAGCCCGACCTTGTCGAGCATGGCGAGCGCGCGCCGCTCCGCCTCGTCGAGCGGCATGCGCAGCACGGTGCGCGGACCCTCGGCGACGTTCTGCAACGCGGTGAGGTGGGGGAACAGCTCGAAGTTCTGGAACACCATGCCCATGCGCTGGCGCATCGCGCGCAAGCCGCGGTCGTCGCGCGCGAGGCGCGTTCCCTCGAACTCGATGTCCCCGCCGTCGATGGTCTCGAGTCCGTTCGTGCAGCGCAGGAGCGTGGACTTGCCCGAGCCCGACGGGCCGATCAGGCACACGACCTCGCCCGCGTGAACGTCGAGGGACACGCCGCGCAACGCCGTGAACGCGCCGTAGCGCTTCACCACGTCGAGGTAGCGAATGATCGTCGAGCCGCCGGCTTTGGTGCGCTCCGTCATTCGGTGACCGACCATCGACGCTGGATCCAGTCCACGATCTTGGCCTGAGGGTATCCGAGCAGCCAGTACAGCGCCGCCATGGCCGTCAGCATCTCCAGCACGCGGAACGTCTGTGCACGGATCTGCATCGACACATACGCGAGCTCGGTCACCGCGATCACCGACACCAGCGACGTGTCCTTGAACAGCGACACCCACGTGCTGGCCAGCACGGGCAGCACGCGTCGCAGCGCCTGCGGAACGACGACGCGGCGCAGCGCCTGCAGCCGCGTCATGCCGAGCGCCATCGCCGCCTCGACCTGTCCGCGGCGTATCGAGTTGATCCCGGCGCGGAACGTCTCGGCGTTGTACGCCGTCACGTTGAGCGACAGCGCGGCAAGGCCGGTTGCGAGCGGAGACAGGCCGAGCCCGGTCAGGATCGGCAACACGTAGAACGCCCAGTACACCACGAGGATGAGCGGCAGGTTGCGAAAGAGCTCGACGTAGGCGGTGGCGAGCGATCGCAGCGGCGACCAGCCATAGAGCCGCAGCACCGCGACGACGATGCCGCAGGGCACCGCGATCGCCATGGTGGCCACGGTGAGCAGGAAAGTCGTCGCCGTGCCCTGCGCCAGCGCATCGCGGTGCTGCCAGACGACGGACCAGTCGAGGGTCACGATCGCCCGAGATGCGCCACGCGCCGGTAGACGCGATCGACGCCGCGCGTGACGGGATAGAGCATCAGGAAGTAGAGCAGCATCGCGAAGGTGAAAACCTCGATGGGCTGGAAGCTCTGCCCGGCGACGGTCTCGGATTGGCGCATCAGCTCCGGCACGGCGATGACCGACGCGATCGCCGTGTCCTTGATCGTCACCGAGAGCAGCGAGCCGAACGCGGGAAGCATGCGCACGATCGCCTGCGGCAGCACGATGCGCCGAAGGATCTGCGCGCGCGACATGCCGAGCGCAAGCGCGGCGCGCGTCTGTCCGGGGCGCACCGATTCGATGCCCGCGCGCACGATCTCCGCGGCGTACGCGGCGAGGTGCACGGTGAGGCCGATCAGCGCGGCTGCGAACGGCGACATGGTGACGCCCGCGACGATCGGCAGCGCGAAGAACGTCCACACCAGCACGACGAGCACGGGAATTGCGCGCATCGAATCCACGTACAGCACGATCAGCGACCGCAGTCCGCGCGGACCATAGAGGCGCGCGAGCGCCACCACGAGCCCGAGGACCAGGCTCGTCAAGCCGGAGACGAGCGAGAGCACGACGGTGATGCCGACGCCGTAGGCGAGGAATCGCCCGTTGTCGGCGATGACGCCGAAGTCGAAGTTCATTGCGCTCACCCCCTGCGCGCATGGCGCGCCGAGGGCGCGGCCCGACGCTGCGTCACTTCATCGTGTCGACGACACGCGCCTCGTCCTGCTTCAGCTTGGGCTCCATTTCCTTCTCGACCGCACGCGCCCACTGCAGGAACGCCGTCTGGTTCTTGTCGACGGCCATGCCGACGGGCGCGGCCTTCTCGGTGCTGTCCTGGCAGTTGTTCTGCCTCGGGAGCGCCTCGAGCTGCTTCAGCTTGCGTCCCATCGCCACCCACGGCACACGGTTGATCGGCACGGCGTCCGCGCGATGCGCCATCACTTCCTCAACGGGCGCAACGCCGGATCCCGCCACGCCGCGCAACTGCGCCTTGGGAAAGCGCTCCTTGACCCATCCTTCCTCGCCGCCGCCCGTGTAGTAAGCGATCGTGATGTCGGGCTTGTTGAGATCGTCGACGCTCTTCGCATTCGCGAACTTCGGATTCGACTTGAGCCCGAACATGCACACGCTCGTGCTCGAATAGATCACGAAGTCGACGACCTTCAGGCGCTCCGGCGTCTCCGCGAGCGGCGTCACCGAGATGTCGACCTGGTTCGACGCCAGCACGGGCACCTTCGTCTCGTGACTCACGGGCACCGCCTGCAGCTTCACGCCCAGGCGCTTGGCGTATTCCTGGGCGAGCAGCCACGCGGGACCGCTCCAGGCCTCGCCCTGGCCGCTGGTGTTCTCGACAAGCCACGGCGCATTGGCGAGAACGCCGACGCGCAGCACACCCGCCTTCTTGATCGCATCGATCCGCGGGCTCGTGCCCGGCGCGGGCACCGGAACGTCCGCCAGCACCGAGCCTGCGCATGCAAATGCCAACAGCGCCCACAGGGCGCGCAAGACCGCTCGCGACATCATCGCCTCCTCCTCACGGGAATCGGCGCATGATTCGCGAGCCGCGTCGCCCTGTCAAACGGCGGCCGGGGGCGACGCGCGTGATGCGCGTGGTGACGGGGCAACGAGACCGGGAGACGCGGCGGGCACGCGCGCCGACGCGCGCCCTGGAGACGCGCCTACGCTTCGGCCTTGAAGAACACGCTGAACGGCCGCGGCAGCTCGTTGAGCTGCCGCACGAAGCTCACCGTGATGAACGCATTGTGCGCGGCGAGCATCGAGCGGATCTGGTCGGTGCCCTCGTTCGGCACCGTGGCGCGGCCGAACAGCGCACGCGCGGGCGCGAGCCGCTTGCGGCCCGTCACGCCGATCGAAAGCTCCGAGAGCTCCTGGTCGGTGGTCATGTATTGGCCGAACACCGCCATGCTGTCGATCTCGTACTTGTTGCGGCTCTCGTCGCGATTGAAGCGCGCGGCGACGTCGCCGAGATGCGTGAGGATCATCTGCGCCTTGTCGCGCGGCAGGGGCTCCACGATGCGCGCTCGCGCGCACCGCCAGAACTTCTCGGTGAGGTGGAACTCGCGCGAATTCGTGCCGAGCCGCTGCAGCATGCCGCTCTGCACCAGCTGCTCGACCATCGCGGGGCTCGCGCTGGGGTTCCAGCCGAAGTCGTGCTCGAGCGCATCGATATTCACGCGCGCCCGCTCGGGCGGCAGCCCCTGCACGCGAAGCAGCACGCGCTCCGCGGCGTCGCGCAGGCGGAGCGCGTCGACGCCGAAATACAGGCGCTTGCTGTACAGCGTCATGGCCTTCACGGCGCGCCCTCCCACAAGCGAGTCCGTCCCATGACATTAGCATAGCCGGCGGCCGGCGCGCGGCCTCGGCCGACGTGCGGCATCAGTATTCCTGCGACTCCACGCTCCACATCGCCTGTCGCACGGTGTCCCAGCCCGTCGGCGTGATCAGCGTGCTGCCGAGGCCGTGCGGCGCGCGCTCGAGCAGCCGCGGCAGCATGTTGAACGCCGGCACGTTGTCGTGGCGCATCAGCTCGAGATGCCCTGAGGAGAACGGCGTCACGTGCAGCAGGTCGCACGCGTGCGCCACGATTCGCGCGACGACCGCCGGAACGGCGACCTTGCGCGCGCGGCGGCCGTTACCCTGGATCTGCCGCAGCATGGCGAGGTATTCGTCGATCTTGAAATTGCTGCGGCCACCGAGCTCCATCACCTGCGATCGTCGTGGCGGCGCCCGCAGGCACAACACTGCGATCGCGTCGGCGACATCGCGCACGTCGATCACCGCGATGCGACCCGCGGCGTCGACCGGCACGAAGTGCACCGGCCACGAGGCAACGCGGCGAAGCCAGCGCGAGCCGTATCCCGAGGGCCCCTCGAGCAGCGAAGGACGCACGATCGAGCACGGCACGGGGCTGCGCTTCAGCGCGATTTCGCCGCGCAGTTTCGACAGGATGAAACGGCTTCGCGCGCCGCGCGACAGGCCGAGCGCCGAGACGTGAACCAGTCGGCGTATGCCGGCTTCGGCGCACGCCATCGCGAGCGCCGCGGGCGCGACGAGATGCACCCGCTCGTACGTCGCGCGACCGTACTCGCGCAGGATGCCGACGCAGTTGACGACGGCGTCGACGTCGCCCAGCAGCGGCGCCCAGGCGTCGGGCGAGGTGAGCCGCTCGAAGCGCGCTTCGCGGCGCTCGTGAGGATCGTCAGCGGGATCGTCGTAGGGGTGCGGGGCGCCGTAGCGCGACCCGACGACGACGGTGTGATTGCGGGCTACGAGCGCGGCGACGACATGGCGCCCCAGGAAACCGAAGCCTCCCAGCACCAGGATGCGCATCCCGCTCCTTCGTTATTTTCTGTCTTGACAGAAATTTATGTCAAAGCCTACAGTGCCGTCAAGGGGCATCGGGACTCGATGAGCGATGGCGCCGCATCCGGCACGTGACGGCGACGAAGGGCAGGCGCGGCTTTCTCCGCTCGCCCTGCGGTTCGTGCTGCATTGGGGGGAGATGGGCACGCGCTGGGGCGTCAACCGCACGGTGGCGCAGATCCACGCGCTCCTCTACCTGCATGGCCGGCCCTTCCACGCCGAAGCGATCAGCGAGCTCCTCGGCATCGCCCGCTCGAACGTCAGCACCAGCCTGCGCGAGCTCACGAGCTGGAACCTCGTGCACGTCGTGCACCGGCTCGACGACCGACGCGACCATTACGAGACCGCGCGCGATCCGTGGGAGCTGCTGCGCATCATCGTGCGCGAGCGGCGCGCGCGCGAATTCGAGCCCACGATCGCCGCGCTGCGCGGTTGCGTCGCGGACCCCGACTTCGCGCGCCAGGAGCCGGACGTCCAGGCGCGCATCCGGGCCACCCTCCAACTGATGGAAAGTGTCTCCCGGTGGACCGACGACATGCTGCAGCTCGACCAGGGAACGCTCGCGCGGCTCCTGCGGATGGGCTCGCGGATCGCCACGCTGCTGGGGCGCGATCGCAAGTCGCGCGAGCGCAGGACCGCCTAGCGCTTCAGCCTCACCTCGACTCCTGCCGCCTCCTCGCGCAGCTTGAGGAGCGCACCGACGTCATGGTCCTGCAAGCCATGATCGATCCCCTCGGTCAGGCTCGCGAGCGCCGCGCGACCCACCGGCGCCGGAACGCCGAGCGATTCGGTCATCTGCAAGGCGAGCCGGCAGTCCTTGTGCGCGAGCTTCATCATGAACCCCGGCTGGAAATCGCCGAGCAGCGAGCGCTTCGGCATGTTCATCTCGAGCTGGCGGTTCCAGGCCACGGTCGTTCGCAGCACCGAGACCATCGTGTCGAGCGTCAGCCCGGCCTTGGTGCCGGTGACGAGCGCTTCGACGCACGCCTCGTTGATCGCCGTGGCGAGCAGGTTGTTGATGAGCTTCATCGTCTGCCCGGCACCGAGCGCGCCGCAATGGAAGAAGTCGGTGCCCATGCAGTCGAGCACCGGCCTGCACCGCGCGACGACGTCCGGCGCACCGCCCACCATGAGCGTGAGCGTCCCCGCGACCGCCGCATCCGCGGTCTTGCCGACGGGGCTGTCGATCATCGACGCGCCCCGGGCGGCAATCGCGTCGCCCACGCGCCGCGTCGTTGCCGGATCGATCGTGCTCATGTCGATGTACACCGATCCGGCACGAATGCCGGCCGCGATTCCGTCGGCGCCGAGCGCCACGCGCTCCACGTCCGGCGCATCGGGCAGCATGGTGATCACGATCTCGCTCGCCGCCGCGACGTCCTTCGGCGTCTTTGCCGCCTTCGCGCCGGCTTCGACGAGGGACTGGACCGCGCGGGGATTCATGTCGAGCACCGTGAGCGCGTGGCCCTTGCGAGCGAGGTTGCGGGCCATGGGCCCGCCCATGGTGCCGAGGCCAATGAAACCGACGTTCATCAGGTGCGCTCCTTCCAGCGATCGAGCTCCCACACCGGCGCGCCGCGCAGGTCCTGCGCGCTCTTATCGTTGAACTGGCCTTCGGGCGGGACCTGACCGGTCTTGTCGTATGCGGCCTTGACCAGCGGCGCGGCCTGCGCGAAGCCGCCCTTGACCTGCGACCAGGCGAGCGGCTTCGGAATGAGGCGTCCATCGACCATGTACTTCGACGTCTCGAGCAACGCGATCGCGTCGCCCTCGGTGGGCCAGCACCAGCCGCGCTTGAACAGCACGTCGTCCTCGACGACCTTCGCGCCGAGCTCGGGCGGGAGCTCCCAGTATTTCTTCGAGAGCTGCGACACGTCGCCGGCGTTCATCTTCGAGAGCTTCGCCACGGCATCCTGCTGCGCCTGGACGAAGGCGGTGACGATCGCCGGATCGCCCTGCATGACCTTGGGGCTGCCGATCCAGAACGAGCGGTGCAGGTAGTACCCGTCGGGATAGAACGCCGACTTCTTCACCGATTCGAGCAGATGACCCGCGCCCTCGCCCGCCGGGCCCTTGTAGTGACTTTCGGTGTAGCCGAACGAATTCATGATCCCCACCGTGCCGATCTCGGTGCTCGCCTTGAGGAACGCGGGATAGATCAGCATCGCCGCGTCCATGCCGCTCGGGATTGTCGCCGCCTGCGCCTGCGTGGGCGTGTTCACGACGGTGATGTTGAAGGCGCGCGGATCGGCGTTGCCGAGCTCGTAGCGCAGCATCTGCGTGAGCACGTTGTACGGATCGCCGCCCAGCAGCGCGCCGACCGTCTTGCCCTTCAGGTCTCCGATGTTGCGGATCGGCGAATCCTTGCGCGTCGCCAGCACGAAGCGGAAATGCCCCTCGCCGACGGTGATGAGCTGGATGGGCTGATTCTGCGCGATCAGCCGGTCGATCGGCGTGTTGCCCCACATTCCGAAGTCGAGGTTGCCGGAGACGAATGCCTCGACCATGGGCAATGCCGACGGATAGTCGCGGTAATCGACGGTGAGGTCGTAGCCCGCGTCGGCGGCGAAACGCTCGAACGTCTTGTTGGCGATCATGTACTGCGTGACCGGCGAATTGCCGGCGGCCCACGGCTGACGGCCGACGGACACCTTCGCGGCCTTGCGGCCCTGTCCCCGGACGATGGCGGGCGCTGCCAGGCCGATCGCCGCGGCCGCCGTCATGAAGCGGCGGCGCGACGCGCGATGCGGATCGTGACGATTGCTCATGGTCTCCTCCTCGTGTGGAATGGCTATGCGACGGTCGCTCGATAGGCTTCGTCGCGAATGAGGCTCCAGATGTGCTGGCACAGAGCCTGGAACTGCGGATCGGCGCGCGTCGCGTCGTTGCGCGGACGCGGCAGCGCGACATCGATGATGGCTTTCAGGCGGCCCGGATGCGCCGTCATCACCGCGACACGATCGGCGAGGAACACCGCCTCGTCGATGGCGTGCGTGATGAACACGACGGTGCGGCGCTCGGCGGCGCTGCGATCCTGGCCCCAGATGCGCAGCAGCTCGTCCTGCAGGATGAGGCGCGTCTGCGCATCGAGCGCGGCGAGCGGCTCGTCCATCAGCAGCACCTGCGGCTCGTTGGCGATGAGGCGCGCGAGCGCCACGCGCTGGCGCATCCCGCCCGAAAGCTGGTGAGGGTACTTCTGCTCGGACCCGGTGAGGCCCACCAGCTCGATCGTGCTGCGCACGCGGTCGGATCGCGCCGCGGCATCGAGCCCGTCGCCGGCGGGGCCATGGCGCAAGCCGAACTCGACGTTGCCCCATACCGTCTGCCACGGAAAGAGCGCGTAATCCTGGAACATGACGCCGCGCTCGGGCCCGGGACCGGCGATGGGTCGCTCGTCGATGAGCGCCCGTCCCGCGCTGGGTTGCTCGAGGCCGGCCAGCACGTTGAGGATCGTCGTCTTGCCGCAACCGGAAGGACCCACGATCACGAGGAACTCGCCCGGCGCGACGTCGAGCGTGAAGTCCTCCACGGCGACCGTTTGCGCCACGCCTTGCACGCCGAATCGCTTGGCGATGTGCTGCAGGCGCAGCTTCGCGCTGCTCGTGTGTTGCTCGTCGATGCGACGCTGCGCGTCGCCTCGCGCCGAAGCGGCCGCGCTCACGGCGCGCTCCACGGCATCAGCCTGCGCATCATTGCACGCAGCCCGCGATCGAGCACCAGCGCCACGAGGCCCACCGCGATCATGCACACGACGATGCGGTTGAGCTCGATGCTGTACGCATAGAAGATGAACATCATCGCGCCGATGCCGCCGGAGCCGCCGCCGCCGGCCTTGGCGCCGACAGCGAGCTCGGCAGCGACGATGGCGGTCCACGCGACACCCATGCCGATGCGCAGTCCCACGCCGATCGCGGGCAGCGCGCCTGGCACGATGACGGTGCGCATCGTGGCGAAGCGCGACAGGCCCATCGTGGCTGCCGCGCGCAGGAGCGTGGGACTGATCCGCTTGGCACCCGCGACGGTGTTGACCACGATCGGAAAGAAGGCCGCATAGGCGACGATCAGCACGGCGGCCGGCGTGCCGGTGCCGAGCCACAGGATCGCCAGCGGCAGGATCGCGATCGCCGCGATGGGGCGAAAGCTTTCGACGACGGGATCGACGTTGCGCTCGACCGCGCGCGACGCGCCCATCGCGAGACCCAGCGGGATCGCGATGACGGCAGCCACCGCGAATCCGGCAAAGACCCGCCCGAGACTCTGCGCGATGGCGAGCGGCAGGTCGCCCGAGCCGATCAGGTCGATCGCGGCGCGCACGATGTGGGTCGGCACCGGTGTGCGCGGACTGGCCGAAGCAACCCCCCAGGCCTGCCACACGACGAGCAACGCAACGGGCAGCGCGAGGCCACGCGCGATCCGCCCGGTGCCGTCGCTCATCGTGCCCATTCGTCCGCCGCCCACGGCGTGAAGCGCTGCGCGACCGCGCGCACCGTACGGTCGCAGGCGTAACCGAGCACGCCGATCATGGCGATGAACGACATCACCTGTGGCGTCATGAGGAGCTCGCGGTACCACTCCACGGCATAGCCGAGTCCGCTCGGCGCGCCGATGAGCTCGGCCGCGATGACCGCGGTCCACGACGACGCGACACCGAGGCGCAGCGCGACGAGCAGGGCCGGCAACGCGCTCGGCAGGACGACCCGCATGACGATCGTGCGCCGCGGCACGCCCATCGTGCGCGCCGCATCGACGAGCCGCCGATCGACGCCGCGCACGCCCGCCACCGTGCCGAGCAGGATCGGAAAGAACGCCGCGTACGTCATGATGAACACCGGCAGCGCGTTGCCGACGCCGAAGATGAAGAGCGCGAGCGGGATCCACGCGATGCCCGAGATGGGCCGCAGCAGCTCGAGGGTCGGGTCGACCACCTCGTCGAAGCCGCGGCGCAATCCCATCGCAAAGCCGAGCGGCAGCGCCAGCGCGCACGCGACGACGAGGCTCACGATCATGCGCCCGAGGCTGATGCCGGCGTGCTGGAAGAGCTCGAGGTCGCGCGCGAGATCGACGAGCGCCTCGAACACCACGCGTGGCGACGGAAGGAGCACCGTGTTCGCCGTCCACGCGGACACGAGCCACCACACGGCCACGAACACGGCCATGGTGCGGACATAGACCAGCGCGGGGCGCAGTTGCATCGACGGCCAGGAGCCGCGCGCGGAAATCGCTGAGGATCGCGCGCGGGCGTTGTTATGTAAGCGCTTACATGTTAGCGTTTCCGTCGCGCCTGTCAAACCCCCGCTGCTCCATGCCCGTCCGCACGCCGTCCCGACGCCGCGCCGCTGCCGCGCCCGCACAGCGGCCGCGGCTGATCGACGTGGCGGAGGCGGCCGGCGTGTCGACGATGACGGTGGTGCGCGTGCTGCGGGACCCTGCCAAGGTGGCTGCGGATACGCGCGCACGGGTCGAGCGCGTGCTGCGCAAGACCGGCTACACGCCGGATCTCGTCGCGCGCGGCCTCGCATCGAAGCGCTCGGGCCTGATCGGCGCGGTCGTGCCGCTGCTCACGAACTCGCTGATCGCGGAGATCATGCAGGGCTTGAGCGACGCCATTGCGGTCGACGGCCTCCATCTCGTACTGGGCGCGAGCGGCTTCTCGTCCGCGGAAGAGGAAGCGCTCGTGCGCGCGTTCCTGTCGCGGCGCGTCGACGCGCTCTATCTGACCGGCGGCATTCACACGCCCGCGACCGTGCGCATGCTGAAGCAGGCGGCGATCCCGGTCGTCGAGGGGGGCAACCTCGGCACGCGCCCCATCGACATGATGGTGGGCTACTCGAACGTCGACGCCGGGCGGGAGGTCACGCGATACCTGCTGGCGCGCAGCTATGCGCCCGTCGGGTACATCGGTGCGCATCCAACGGATAACGACCGCGCGCGCGACCGTCGCCGCGGCTATGAGCTCGCCCTGCGGGACGCCGGCGTGAGGCCCGAGCGCACACTCTGCGTCGAGACCACGCTCGACATCGACGCCGGCGCTCACGCCATGGGCGCGCTGCTCGAGCGCCGGCCCGACGTGCGCGGCGTGTTCTGCTCCGCGGACGCGATGGCGGTCGGCGCGCTGTTCGAATGCCAGAGGCGCGGTCTTTCCATTCCGAGCCGCATCGCGATCGCGGGCTTCGACGACGTTCCCATCGCGCGCCAGGTCGTGCCCGCGCTGACGACGCTGCGCGTGCCGCGCTACGAGATCGGGCAGCGCGCGGGCGAGATGATCCGCGCACGACTGGCGAAAGTCGCCATCGCACAGGCCGTGGTCGATACGGGATTCGAGTTCGTGCCGCGTGACAGCGCGTAACACTCGCCCGTGCTCGCAGGGCGACGCGCTACAGCAGGTAAGGAATCAGCGCCGCCACGCGCGCACGATAGCCGGCATACGTTTCGCCGAACGTCTCCTGCATCCATTGCTCCTCGATGCGGAGCTTGCGCCAGAGCGCGACCGCCGCGATCGCGACGCCCACGAATCCCTGCACGTCGCCGCGGGCAATCGCGGTGCCGAGGAGGCCGAGCAACAGGCCGGTGTAGATCGGATGGCGCACGATGCGATAGGGTCCGCTCTGTACCAGCTCGTGATCATGCTTGACGGTGACCGTGGCGCTCCAGTTGCGCCCGAGATGGACCCTTGCCCAGACGCTGAAGAGCAGCCCCGCCGCAACGATCGCCGTTCCGATGCCATACGCAACCACGGAGTACGGCAGCACGCGCTTCGACAGCACTGCGACAGGGAACGACGGCTGCGAGAGCAGCACGAACGCGACCATCAGCGGAACCATGTGCGCCGCGCACGACGGACCCGATTCGCGGCGCTGATCCGCCTTGGTCCATCGCGCGGAAATCCACCAGTAGGCGACCCATGCGATCCACAACCACGTGATCGCGCTACCGTGGATGTGCATGGCGGCGGGCCTGCGTCACGCGCGGCGGCGGTCCAAGGGCAGGCGCATGGACGCGATGCCCTCGATCATTGGCCGTGTGCTTCGACGAGCGCGCTGCCGACGCGCCGGAGCGCGGATCGTGAGCCATCGCGCTCCATCCAGGCGAGCGTGTCGCGCAGCGCGCGCTCGAGCGACACGCGCCGCCCCGATTCGTACAGGGCAGCGTAAGCCGGCGCGCCGAGGGCTGCTCGCGTTTCCTTGCGCAGCTCCCCGAGCACGCGGTCGTCGTACGGGTTCTGGAAGGCGCCCATCTCGCTCAGCGTGGTGTCGAAGCTCGCCTGTAGCAGCGCCGCGCGCGGCCATTCGCCACACGCGGCCGCGAGCAGCGACGCTACGTCCAGCGCCACCATCTTGCGGTAGCGCGAGTCCATGTCGCCGAGCAGGCGCACCGCTTCGACGAGCGATGCGCGACCCGCGTCCAGGTGGCCGCGCGCGATTGCGACGCGCGCGCGATCGCTCAGGATGACGTGCAGCTCCTCGAGATTGTCGCGCGTGCTCGTGGCGAGCGCCTCGTTGAGGTCGGCCGCGGCGGCGTCGAAATCGCCCTTTATGCGATGAATCGCGGCCCGCGTGATGAGCGCGCCGCACTGCTCGCGTGGCAGCTGTCCGATGCGGGTGCGCAGCCCGATCTCCTCTTCGACGCACGCGAGGCCGCCGGCCGCGTCGCCCACGAATGCGCGCGCATAGGCGAGCTTGTCGAGCGCGTTGGCGGCGCATGCATCATCGCCCTCTGCGCGAGCGACCGCGAGCGATTCGCCGAGCGGGCCGAGCGCGTCGGCGAAGCGCCCACGGAAGTTGAGGTGCTGACCGAGTGCGAAGAGCGCGAGCGCGCGGCGCGAAGACGGGCGCTCGGCCCCCGGGCGGCCCAGCGCCTCGCGGTAGACCTGCTCGCCGAGCGCGAACGATCCGCGGTTGATCCAGTAGATGCGCAGGTCGGCGGCAAGATCGAGGCCTTTCGCGGCGCCCCCGGCAGCCTGGTCGCACCACGCGTGCGCGGCGAGCACGTTGGAGAGCTCCTGATCGAGTCGCCGATACCAGCGATGCGCTTCCGCGGTGAAGAGCTGCGGGTGCGCTCGCGCGGCGAGCGCGCCGAAGTAGTCGAGATGCCGGTCGCGCAGCGCCTCGCTCTCGCCACACTCGTTCAGGCGGTCCTGCGCGTATTGGCGAACGGACTCGAGCATGCTGTAGCGCGGGGAGCTCGCGTCGTCGCGGTTCACGAGCACCAGCGATTGATCGACCAGGCGCCCCAGGCGATCGAGCGCTTCGGCTTCGTTGCGATCGTCGCTCGCGACGGCAGTCGCGGCCTCCAGCGTCCAGCCTCCCGCGAACACGGAAAGACGCCGCAGCCACACCTGCTCGGCGGCAGCGAGGTGCTCGTAGCTCCACTGCAGCGTGGCGAGCAGCGTCTGGTGCCTCGACACCATGCGCGCGCTTCCGGTCAGGAGGCGAAAGCGGTCGTTCAGGCGCTCGCGTATCTGCTCGACCGAGAGCAGCTTGATGCGCGCCGCGGCGAGCTCGATGGCGAGCGGAATGCCGTCGAGGCGCGTACAGATGTCGGTCACCGTGCCCGCGTTGTCGCCGGTGAGCACGAATCCAGGGGCGACGTCGGCCGCGCGCGCCACGAACAGGCGCACCGCCTCCGACTCCGCCACGGCGTGAACGTCGTCGACGTGCGCCGGCAACGACAGCGATCGCACGGGCACGAGACGCTCGCCGGCGATACCGAGACCTTCGCGGCTCGTGACGAGCACGCGCAATGCCGCCGCCGCCTTCAGGAGCCGCTCGGCCAGCGTGGCGCACACGGCCAGCAGATGCTCGCAGTTGTCGAGCACGAGCAACGTCGCGCGCGTCGACAGGTGGCGTATCAGCGTGTCCTCGATGGGCTTGTCGGCCTCCTCGCGCAATTCGAGCGCACCGGCGATGGACAGGGCCACGCGCTGCGGCTCGGCAACGGCCGCGAGGTCCACGAAGCACACGCCGTCGGCGAACGACTCGCGCACGCTTTCCGCGAGTCGAATGGCGAGGCGCGTCTTGCCGCAGCCGCCGATGCCGGTCAGCGTGAGCAGCCGCGTCTCGCCGAGCAACCGCGCGAGCTCGGTGAGATCGCTCTCGCGGCCGATGAAGCTCGTCAACGGCTTGGGGATGTTGCTGCGCGCTCGCGCGGGCGCGCCCGCGTCGGCCGGCGCCGCCTCGAGCACGAGCGCGAACTGGTAGCCGCAGCCGGGAATGGTCGCGATGGCGTGCTGACCGAGCACCTTGCGCAACGTCGAGATCTGCACCTGCAGATTGTTCTCCTCGACGATGCGACCGGGCCAGGCGCGCGCCATGAGCTCGACTTTGGAAACGGGCCTCGCATGCTCCTCGACGAGCGCGAGGAGCGTGTCGAACGCGCGCGCGCCGAGCTTCACCGGCCGCTCGCGCTCGTACAGCTTGCGCTCGGGGGGCACGAGGCGAAAGCGCTCGAACCGGTATTCGCTAACGGAGCTCTGTGGCATGGCGGGAACTGACACAGCGACCCAGCTTAGCAGGATCGCGACGCGTGCACAGCGCGCCTTAAGGCGATTTCAAGACGTTTAAGCGCTACATGCTACGCCGGTATTGCCCGCCTACCTCGAAGAGCGCGTTCGTGATCTGGCCGAGCGAGCAGACTCGCACCGTCTTCATCAGCTCCTCGAAGACATTGCCATCGGCGATCACGACCTGCTTCAGGCGATCGAGCGCGCGCGGCGCTTCGCCGGCATGTCGCTCGTGGAACTCGGCGAGCCGCCGCAGCTGCGACTCCTTCTCCTCCTCGGTCGAGCGCGCGAGCGCAACCGTCTTCGGCGTTGCATCGCCGTGCGGATTGCGGAACATGTTGACGCCGACGATCGGATAGCTGCCGTCGTGCTTGCGGTGCTCGTAGTAGAGCGACTCCTCCTGGATCTTGCCGCGCTGATACCCGGTTTCCATCGCGCCCAGCACGCCGCCACGCTCGGAGATCGCCTCGAATTCCTTCAGCACCGCCTCCTCGACGAGGTCGGTCAGCGCTTCGATCACGAACGAGCCCTGGTTGGGATTCTCGTTCTTCGCGAGCCCCCATTCGCGGTTGATGATGAGCTGGATCGCCATGGCGCGACGCACGCTCTCCTCGGTCGGCGTGGTGATCGCCTCGTCGTAGGCGTTGGTATGCAGCGAATTGGTGTTGTCGTACGTCGAGATCAGCGCCTGCAGCGTCGTGCGGATGTCGTTGAACGCGATCTCCTGCGCATGCAGGCTGCGGCCCGAGGTCTGCGAGTGGAACTTGAGCTTCTGCGAGCGCTCGTTGGCGCCGTAGCGCTCGCGCATCGCTACCGCCCAGATGCGGCGCGCGACGCGGCCGATCACCGCGTACTCCGGGTCCATCCCGTAGCTGAAGAAGAACGACAGGTTGGGCGCGAAATCGTCGATGTGCATGCCTCGCGCGAGGTACGCCTCGACGAACGTGAACCCGTTGGCGAGCGTGAACGCGAGCTGCGAGATCGGGTTCGCGCCCGCCTCGGCGATGTGGTAGCCCGAGATCGACACCGAATAGAAATTCTTGACGTTGTGATGGACGAAGTACTGCTGGATGTCGCCCATCACCTTGAGGCTGAACTCGGTGGAGAAGATGCACGTGTTCTGGCCCTGGTCCTCCTTCAGGATATCGGCCTGGACGGTGCCCCGCACGGTGGCGAGCGTCCACGCGCGGATCTTCGCCACCTCGTCGTCGGTGGGCTCGCGTCCGTTCTCATCGCGGAACCTGTCGAGCTGCTGGTCGACTGCCGTGTTGAGGAACATGGCGAGGATCGTTGGCGCGGGACCGTTGATGGTCATCGACACCGAAGTGTTCGGCGAGCACAGGTCGAAGCCCGAGTAGAGCACCTTCATGTCGTCGAGCGTGGCGATGGACACGCCGGAGTTGCCGACCTTGCCGTAGATGTCCGGCCGCCGGTCGGGGTCGTTGCCGTATAGCGTCACCGAGTCGAACGCCGTCGACAGCCGCTGCGCCGGCATGCCGTCGGCGAGCAGATGGAAGCGCTTGTTGGTCCGGAACGGGTCGCCCTCGCCGGCGAACATGCGCGTCGGATCCTCGCCTTCGCGTTTGAAGGCGAACACGCCGGCGGTGAAGGGAAAGCTGCCGGGAACGTTCTCCATCATCTGCCAGCGGAGGATCTCGCCGTGGTCCTCGTAGCGCGGCAGCGCAACTTTCGGCACCTTGGTTCCGGAGAGCGACGTGGTGTTGAGCGCGGTGCGCAGCTCCTGGCCGCGGATCCTGACCACGTATTCGTCGCCGGCGTACGCGCTGCGGGTCTTCGGCCACATGTCGAGCAGCTTGCGGGCGCGCGGATCGAGCTTCGCGTCGCGCTCGGCGATGAGCGCGTCGAAGCGATCGTGGACGTCGCCGACGAGCGTCTTCGACGCCGCGAGCTGCTGGCGCTCGCGCGCGATGCGCCCCTGGTCGTCCGCGAAGGCGTGATAGCCACGCACCGTTTCCGCGATCTCGGCCAGGTAGCGCGCACGCGGCGCCGGCACGATGCTGTTGCGCACCGAGGATGTCTTGGCCGGGACGGCCGGCAGCACGCCGTGGTCGAAGGCCACGCCGCGCTCGCGCAGGCGCGCCACGAGCGCCTGGTAGAGTGCGGTAACACCGTCGTCGTTGAAGCGCGACGCAATCGTGCCGAAGACGGGCATGTCCTCGGTCGGCGTCTTCCACAGCTCGCGGTTGCGCTGGTATTGCTTGCGCACGTCGCGCAGCGCGTCCTGCGCGCCCTTGCGGTCGAACTTGTTGATCGCCACAAAGTCGGCGAAGTCCAGCATGTCGATCTTCTCGAGCTGGGAAGCGGCGCCGAACTCGGGCGTCATGACGTAGAGCGAGACGTCGACGTGCGGCACGATGGCGGCGTCGCCCTGGCCGATGCCGGACGTCTCGACGAGCACCAGGTCGAAACCGGCGGCCTTGCACGCGGCGATGGCGTCCGGCAGCGCGTTGCTGATCTCGGTGCCTGCCTCCCGCGTGGCGAGCGAGCGCATGTACACGTTGGGATGCTCGATCGCGTTCATGCGGATGCGATCGCCGAGGAGCGCGCCGCCGGATTTGCGGCGCGATGGATCGATCGAGATGATCGCGATCTTCAGCGCGTCGCGCCGGTCCAGGCGAAAGCGGCGCACGAGCTCGTCGGTGAGCGAGCTCTTGCCGGCGCCGCCCGTGCCCGTGATGCCGATCACGGGCGTCACGCTCGCCTCGGCCGCGCGATGGAGATCGTCGCGCAGCTGCGGCGGCGCTACAACGTTCTCGAGCCCGCTGATGATGCGCGCGAGCGCGCGTGTTCGCGCGAACCGATCGCCTTCGCGCAACGCTTGCAGCGAACCCGGAAGCGTCTGCGTGAGGTCGACGTCGCTCGCGGCGACGATCTCGTTGATCATCCCTTGCAGCCCGAGCTTCTGGCCGTCCTCGGGCGAGAAGATGCGCGTCACGCCATACGCGTGCAGCTCCGCGATCTCCTCGGGCACGATCACGCCCCCGCCGCCGCCGAACACCTTGACGTGGCC
>DATJIS010000031.1:0-8781 GCA_035493035.1 Casimicrobiaceae bacterium
CGCGCTGGCAGCCGCGGGGTCCGTGCAGAAAGGAAAAGGGGGCGCCCGACTCACCGCGGCGCCCCTCGCTCGGGCTGCATTGTGCGCCCAGCCGCCGCACGATGCGAGCCCCTTGGACCGGGCCGGGGCCGTTAGGTGCCCCGACGTCGAAAGGACGCAACAACGCGCTCGGCGCGTTCGTATAATCGCGGCGATAGATGGGGGCGGTCGAGGGAAACCACATGCGCGCCTGGATCTTACGTTTCGCGCTCGCGCTGGTCGCCTGGTCGCTCGCCGGCGCGGCGGCTGGGCAGTATCCGACGCACGCCATCCGGCTCATCGTGGGGATACCGCCGGGCGGCGCGCCCGACATCGCGGCGCGCGTGGTCGGCGAAAAGCTGGGTGCGCTCCTCGGCCAGCCCGTCGTGGTCGAGAACCATGCCGGCTCCAACGGCAACATCGCCGGCGACATGGTCGCGAAGGCGCCGCCCGACGGCTACACGCTGTGCCTCTGCCAGGACAGCATCGTGGCCGTCAACCCGCATTTGTACCGGTCGATGCCTTTCGACGCCCTGAAGGACCTGCTGCCGGTCGCGACGATCGCGCAGAACCAGTTCGTGCTGTCGGTGAATCCGTCGCTGCCCGTGAAGACCTTCTCCGAGTTCATCGAGTACGCGCGCCGCGCCCGACCACCGCTCGCGTACGCGTCGGGCGGCAACGGCAGCCAGCATCACCTGGCGATGGAGATGCTGAAGCAGCGCGCGGGCATCGACCTCCTTCACGTTCCGTTCAAGGGCGGCTCGCCGGCGACGACCGCGACGGTGGCCGGCGAAACCGCGACGATGTTCTCCGGCACGTCCACCGCGCCGATGATCAAGGCCGGCAAGCTGCGCGCGCTCGCGGTCACCGGCGCGCGCCGGTCGCGCGAGTTCCCGGACCTGCCGACCATCGGCGAGTTCTACCCCGGCTACGAGGTGACGATCTGGCTGGGCCTCTTCGCGCCGGCCGGCACCCCCGACGCGGTCATCCAGCGCCTGCGCACCGAGGTCGGCAGGGCGTTGACCGACCCCGGCGTGATCGCGCGGCTGGCCAGCGCCGGCGGCCTCGAGCCCATGGTCACCACACCGGAGGCGTTCACCGCGCTGATCCGCAGCGACTACGACAAGTACGGCAAGATCGTGCACGACGTCGGCGCGCACGTCGACTGAACCTGGAGACCCTCGAATGAAGCGAATCGCAAGCCTGTCTGCCGCTGCGGCGGTGGCCGCGTTGCCGGCGTTTGCCCAGAACGTCAAGGTGACGCCGCTCGGCGGCATCGACGGCGAGCTCTGCGCGCTCGATCGCGCGATGGTGTTCGAGGACCCGAACGGCACGCGGGTTCTCTACGACCCCGGCATGACCGTCGCGGGGCCGGACGATCCCCGCCTCGGCAAGATCGACGTCATCCTGATCAGCCACATGCACGGCGACCACGTCGGCACCGCGCACAACAAGGCGCCCAACTCGGGCACCTGCGACAAGCCCGACACGTCGGTGTCGTCGGTGCCCAACACGAACGCCGTCGACATCGCGGTCAAGACCAGGGCCAAGATCGTCACGGGAAGCGAGATGCCCGCGCTCTTCGCCGCCAAGTTGCGCGCGAACGGCGGCGATCCCGCCAACTCGATCCTGGCGCGCTTCGGCGGCAGCGTGACCATCGGCGGCGTGCGCATCGCGACGGTCACGGCGATGCACAGCAACGGCGTCGACGGCGACATCATCGGCGGCGAGCTCGGCAAGACGATGAAGCAAGCCGGCATCGCCGGCGACGTGGGACTCGCCACCGGCTACGTGCTGCGCTTCAGCAACGGCCTCGTCGCCTATCTTTCGGCGACACCGGCGTCACCGCCGATCAGGAGCGCGTCGTGCGCGACCTGTACCATGCCAAGCTCGTCGTGATGAACATCGGCGACACGTTCACCACGGGCCCGACCGAGGCGGCGTATGTGATCAACGACCTCGTCAAGCCCGAGTCGGTCATCCCCTCGCACGCCAACGAAGCGGGCACGGTGAACGGGAAGGCGCGCCCGGGCAGCCGCACCGAAGCCTTCATGAAGGCGGTGAAGGTGTCCGCCTACCTCCCGCTCTCGGGCAGGACGCTGGAGTTCGACGCGAACGGCAAGTGCGCGGCGGGATGCTGACCGGCAACCTGCGGCTGTCGCTCGCGATCGGGGAATACGACCACGTTCGCGATCTCCTGGACGGCACGGTGGCGATCGGCGGGGTCGATCTCACCGTTCTCCGCCTCCCGATCGAGGAGATCTTCTACCGCTCGACGTTCCACCACGAGTTCGACGTCTCGGAGATGTCGTTCGCCAAGATCGTCGCGCTCGCCTCGCAGGACGACCCGAGCTTTGTGCCCCTGCCCGTGTTTCCGTCGCGGGTGTTTCGACATTCGTCGATCTACGTGCGAAGCGACAGCGGCCTCACCGACCCGCGTCAGCTCGCGGGCATGCGCGTCGGCGTGCCGGAATGGGCGCAGACCGCGGCCGTTTATTCGCGCGGCCTGCTCGCGCACGACTACGGCGTCGACCTCGCGTCGATCCATTGGCACCAGGCGGGCGTCAACCAGCCCGGCCGGCGCGAGAAGGTGAAGCTCAAGCTGCCGCCCGGATTGAAGCTCACGGTCGTGTCGGACCGCTCGCTGTCGCAGATGCTCGTCGACGGCGCGCTCGACGCCGTGCTCTCGGCGCGTCCGCCCGCACCGCTGCTCGCCGGCGATGCGCGCATCCGCCGGCTCTTCGACGACCCGCGCAGCGTCGAGGAAGCGTACTTCCGCGACACCGGCATCTTCCCCATCATGCACGTCGTCGCGATGCGTCGCACGCTCTACGAGCGCCATCCCTGGCTCGCGATGAACCTGTACAAGGCGTTCGAGGAAGCCAAGCGGCGCAGCGTCGAGCGCGCCTCGGACATCACGGCGTCGTTCTACCCCTTGCCGTGGACCGGCGACCTCGTGCGATCCGCGCAGTCGCTGTTCGGCGCGGACATCTGGCCCTACGGCATCGACGCGAACCGCGTGACGCTCGACGCGTTCCTCCGTTACGCGTTCGAGCAGGGCGTATGCCATCGACGGCTCACGCCCGAGGAGCTGTTTCCTCCGGAAGTCGCGTCGCGCTACAAAGTGTAACGGCTCAGCGCTTGCGCGCGGTCGCGTAGACCACGTTCGCCTCGACCGCGGTGATTGCCGAATCGCGGATGTAACGCAGGTTCGCGTCGCGCACGCGCGCCTGCTCGCGGGCGTCGAGCTGCTCGAACGTGCCGCGGTAGCCCGAGCCCATCACCACGGACCACCACGCTTCGGGCGACGGGATGGGATGCATCGCCGCCTCGGCCACGGCTTCCGGGCCATCGGCGCCGCCTTCGTGGAGCAACGCGACGACCGCGTCGGGATGGCAGATCCGATCCCACGGGTTGAAGCCCTTGTAGAGGTCCGGGCGCACCTCGCGCACGGCATTCCAGAACGCCGTCGTGCCCGGCTCCATCCACCGCGGTCCCCATGTGGTGACGGCCAGCACGCCGCCCGGCTTCACCGCGCGCCACAGCGAGCGCACGGCGAGCGGCATGTCGGGCACGAAGAAGATGCCGAAGACGCACACGACCGCATCGAACGCCCCGTCGGCCACGGGCAAGTCGAGAAGGTCGCCGTGACGGAACTCGATGTTGCGCAAGCCGCGCGCCTGCGCCTTCGCCCGCGCGAGTCCGAGAAGGTTGTCGGCGAGGTCCGCGCCGACCACGCGTCCCTGCGCTCCCACGACCGCCGCTGCCTCGAGCGCCGACGCGCCGCTGCCGCAGCACACGTCGAGCACGTGCGAACCGGGACGCAGCGCGAGCCGGTCGACGGTGGCGCGTCCGAATCGCGACCAGAACGCATTTGCCGCGTCGTCGTAGTGATCCGCCGCGGCGTTGTACGTTGCGGTGGATCGCGCGCTCGCGTCCGACAGGGTCGACATGGTCACGTCGCCATGTAGACCATGACGCCGGCCCACGCGATCAGCGCGATGCCGAGCGGCGTGCGCACGTGGCGGCCCCATGGCGCGTTCTTCTCGGCGGCCATGGCAGCCGCGAGCGCGAGCATCCAGCCGATGCTGCCGAGCCCGACGACGAACATCACGAGCATGAGCGCCCAGCAGCAGCCGACGCAGAAGACACCGTGGTCGAAGCCGATGCGCAACGCGTCGCGTAGAGGCGTGCGTCCGTGCCAGCGCGCCGTGACGAAAGCGAACGGCGTGCGGCATGCGTCGAGGCAGCGGTATTTGAGCGCGCTGAACTGGAACACGCCCGCGAGGGCCAGGACGGCCGCGGCCACGGCCCAGCCGTGCAGCGCCAGCCAATCGGATCGTACGGCGATCGCGACCGCGCCGGCGTCCGCGAGGTGCGCGACCAGCCCGAACGCGAGCCAAGCCACGAAGAATCCGGCGACGAGCAGCGCGAGCAGCGCGCCGGCGTCGGCCCGTGATGCGGTGAGACGGCGGAACATGCGCGCGAGCGGCAGCACGGTCGGCAGCATCATCGCGGCGATCATGAGCATCCACGCGAACGCATGCAGGACCGCCGGCAGGACGATGTCGCCGCGCGGCAGCGCGCGGCAGAGCTGCTGCCACGCGCCGTCCGACCAGCCGGGATGAGACACATAGCGCGCATACGGGCTCACCGACCACAGCGCGAGCACCGCCCAGGCCGCGACCGACAACGCGACGATCAATGCGATGCCCCCGATGCGGCGGTCCGCGTGCCGGGGTGCGGGCAGTGTCGACATGGAAAGGCTCGCCCGCTCTCGTGGGCAGCCTCTCCCCGCGCGCGGGGAGAGGCTCGGGGTGGCGATGCGTCGGCGGTTACGCGTCGAACACGAACGTGCTCTGCAGCGCGTTGTGCCCGCTCATCTCGATGTTGATGCCGAGCTTCTCGTTCTTCGCCCAGTACTTGGGGCTCTTGCCCACGAATACCGGCGCGCCGGGCACGGTGGAGAACACGGTGTCGGCGAGCGTCGTCGTGGCGCCCGTCGCGTTCTTGTAGGGCTCGAGCTCGGCGTAGCCCGCGGTGCCGACCTTCAGCGTGCCGTGGCCGCCCTGCACGTCGAACTGGATGGGCACCTTCTCGACCGACACGACTTCGCCGACGAGCTTGGCGAGCTCGGCGACCGGTCCTCCGAGCTGGCCGGTGTAGACGCCGAGGATCGCCTCCTCCTGCTGCGGCGTGACGCGGTCGTCGAGATAGACCGCGGCCTTCCAGTTGCCTTCGAGGATGTTGCCCGGCACGAAGGCCATCATCGCGAGCGTGTGGCCCGACACGTCGACGCCGTTCACGACGCCCTTGTCGAAGTGGTACGCGACGATCGTCTTGCAGGTGCCGAAATCGGGATCCTCGCCGATCCAGCAGGGACACAGCACGCGGCAGTTGCAGACTTCCAGCAGCCGACCTTCGAGGTGGTAAGCCATGCGTTCCTCCCAACAGGGTGAGCACCCCGGCGGGCGCTCGTGGCGCGCCGGCCCGAGGTCAGGGGAGGCTACGCCCGAAGAGGGCCGCCTGCCAAGCGAATAATCGTCACCGGCGTCCACCGGCAAGACGAAGCGCTTCAGGCCGGGCGCGCAGCCGCGCCATGGCGATCACGCCCACCAAAGGACCGAGCGCGAGCGGCACGAACGCGCCCCGCCATCCGAAGCCATGGACCCACAACGGCATCAGGTGGATCGTGACCAGCGTCAGCGTGAAGCCGAGCGCCGTCTGGAGCGTCAGCATGGTTCCCACGCGCGTCGGGTCGGAGAGCTCGGCAACCGAGGCGGAGAACTGCGCGGAGTCCGCGACGATGGTCACGCCCCACACGACGCACACGGTCACGAGCGCCCACGCGGGACCGCCGAACAGCAGTCCCACGGTGGCGGCGCAGGAGCCGCTGATCGCCATGGCGGCGATCGTCAGCGTCGTGCGCCCGAAGCGATCCGCCAGGAAACCGGCCGCGACGCATCCGACGGCCCCCGAGGCGACGGTCACGAACGCGCCGAGCTTGGCCGCCATGGCGGCCCGATCGGGCGCGAGCGTCGCGGCAAAGCTCGCGTCGAGGAACACGCCGATCCACGTCCACATCGCATAGAGCTCCCACATGTGGCCGAGATAGCCCAGGTTCGCGAGGCGCAGCGGCACGTCGCGCCACGCCGTCGTCACGTAATGCGGATCGAACCGCGGCGCCGCCGCGCGATTCGGCCCGATCCCCGCGAGGCCGATGAGGATCGCCGCCACCACGGCGCTGATCGAGGAGACCGTGATCGGAATGCGCCAGTCGACGCCGCCGAGGGCGTTGAAGAGGTGCGGCGAGGCCGACCCGAGCGTCAATGCGCCGACCAGGATGCCCACCATCAGGCCCATGTCGCCCTTCGCCCACGTCGCGGCGAGCTTCATGCCGACCGGATACACGCCCGCCATGCAGACGCCGGTGACGAGCCGCAACAGCGGGGCCGCCGCGCTCGCCGGATTCACTGCGAGCAGCAGGGCGTTGGCGACGGCGCCGATCGCCGCGCTGACGGCAAAGAGACGCCGCGGATCGAAGCGGTCGGGCAGTCCGAGGAGCGCGCTCGCCAGGCAGCCGATCACGAATCCCAGCTGCACGCCGCTCGTGAGCGCCGCCTGGGCAAACGGCGTCAGGTGGAATTCCGCGACCAGCGACGGCAGCGCGCTCGACGCGGAAAACCAGAGCGCCATGGCGGCGACCTGGCAGACGGCGATCAGCGCGATCGAGCCGAGCTTGGATTGCGCGAGGCTCACCGGCGAGTTGTCCCCCGCTTGTCAACAAGGCTGTCCACAGCCGCTGTGGACAACCGGATGGCCGGCCCCGCCGCCGCTCGTTACACTCGCGGATTGGCTGGTGCCGGTGAGGCGCGCCGCAGCGCGCGGTACCTTACCACCCTAACCTTCCCGATCACACACGTGGATTCGAACACAACGGATCAGGCGCACGACCTGTTGGGGCCCACGGGCACGGTATCGGACCCCGGCAATGCGGGTGGCGGTCCGGCACGGCGCAGCGCCACGGGGATACTGCCCTTGCAGGACCTCGAGCTCCTCGTCAGGAGCAGCCGGGAGATCGTCGGGGTGGAGCCGATCGCCGACGACCAGTTCCAGCCGGCGAGCCTCGACCTTCGATTGGGCGGCACCGCGTACCGCGTGCGCGCGAGCTTCCTGCCAGGCCCCGACGCGACGGTGCAGGACAAGCTCGACGATCTCACCATGCACCGCATGGACATCACCGGAGGCGGTGTGCTCGAGCGCGGCTGCGTCTACATCGTTCCGCTGCTGGAAACGCTGTCGCTCAAATATCGCATGACGGCCGTGGGCAATCCCAAGAGCTCCACCGGCCGTCTCGACGTGTTCACCCGCCTCATCACCGACTACGGCACGCAGTTCGACCGCGTGCCCGAGCAGTATCGCGGTCCGCTCTACGCCGAGGTGTCGCCGCGGACTTTCAGCATCCTCGTGCGCAAGGGGTCGCGGCTGAGCCAGCTGCGCGTGCGGCGCGGCAGTCCGCCCGTGTCCGATCTGCAGATGCGCGCGCTGCAGCGCGAGCACGGTCTCGTCGGCGCGCTCACCGAGGACGACATCGACAACGGCGTGCCGGTCACGGTCGACGTGTCGGGCGAGCGCACCGGCGGGCTGATCGGCTACAAGGCGAAGAGCCACGCCGGCCTCATCGACATCGACCGCATCCGGCACTACGAGGTGTCCGACTTCTGGGACGAGGTTCACGCGCCGCGACGCGGCGGCCTCGTCCTCGATCCCGAGGACTTCTACATCCTCGCGTCGCGCCAACCGGTGAAGGTGCCCGACACGCATGCCGCGGAAATGGTCGCGTACGACACGCTGGTCGGCGAGTTTCGCGTGCACTACGCGGGCTTCTTCGATCCCGGGTTCGGTCTCGGCGATCCCGCGGCCCCCGGCTCGCGGGCGGTGCTCGAAGTGCGATCGTTCGAGGTGCCGTTCGTGCTCGAGGACAACCAGGTCGTCGGGCGCCTGATGTACGAGCGCCTCACCGAGCGCCCCGCGAAGCTCTACGGCAGCGCCGCGAACTCGTACCAGGGCCAGGGCATCGCGCTCAGCAAGCACTTCCGGCAGTAGCGCGCCCCGCTCACCACTCGCGCTCGTGCTGCAGCTTGACGGGCCACGTGGTCTGCGGCGTCACGCGCGGGGCGGCGCGATACGCGCACGCGCGCAACGCCACGTCGTAGCGCCCGCCGCTCGACGCGCATTGCCAGTTCTCCGCCAGCATCTGCACCGGGGGAAGCGCGCCGATCAGCGCGCCTGCGATGAAGCCGCTCGCCACGAGCGGCGTGCGCCGCGTCGTGTTCATCAGGTGTTCTGCACGACGATGTTGGGGAAGCGCGCGGAGAAATCCGCCGCCTTCCGCCCCACCGACACCGCGACCTTGCGCGCGATCTCCTTGTAGATCTGCGCGACCTTGCCGTCGGGATCGGCGATCACCGAGGGCCGGCCGGAATCGGCCTGCTCGCGGATGCGCACGTCGAGCGGCAGCGCACCGAGGAACGGCACGTCGTAGTCGCGGCACATCCGCGCGGCACCGCCCTCGCCGAAGATGTGCTCGACATGCCCGCAGTTGCTGCAGATGTGCACCGACATGTTCTCGACGATGCCGACGATCGGCACGCCGACCTTCTCGAACATCTTGAGGCCCTTGCGCGCGTCGAGCAGCGCGATGTCCTGCGGCGTGGTCACGATCACCGCGCCGGTGACCGGCACCTTCTGCGACAGCGTGAG
>DATJIS010000032.1:0-30203 GCA_035493035.1 Casimicrobiaceae bacterium
CACCGAAGTGCCACCGACCGCATCGGCGACCGCGTAGACCTCGTATCCTTCGCGCATTGCATCCAGCGCCGGGAACGTGAGGCATGCTTCGGTCCACAGGGCGGCCATGACGAGCTTCTTGCGCCCCGTGGCTTGGACGGCCTTGCGGAACTCCACATCTTCCCACGCGTTGATCGACGTGCGATCGTAGGTGGGCACTTCCTCGAGCAGCGTGCGCAGGGCCTTGATCGCTGGCTTGTTGATGCCGGTTGCTACGTTCACCGTGGAATGCACGATCGGTAGACCGTAGAGCCTCGCGGCCCTGGCGGCGCGCAGGATATTGCTCACCAGGCGCTGACGCTCCATGGACGCGATGGAGTTCACCTGCACCGGCTGGTAGTCGATGACGATGAACGCGCAATTTTGGGGTGTAAGCAGGTCATCCTGAATCGGATCGCGCATCGGCTCGCTTGCCATGTGATTCTCTCCGAGTACTTTCCGGTGATCGCTGGATTCGTGTTCCAGCCGGCCGGCGCACGGGGCGACGCCGGCGGCGGGCCTTCATTATGGTGTCAAGCCGCATTGTGCGTGCTCGCGCGCGCTATGTGACGATCCGCGGCCGCGCATCGTCGATCTCCGGCCCCAACGGACAATCAACGAAGCGACGTCGGCTCTTGCCCTCTGTCCGCAGAACCGCTCAAGCGCGTCGTGTGCGAACCGCAACCATACCGCCGCCCAGAACGATCAGTGCCAAGGCCGCGAGCGTTCCAATGCCAAGCGTCGGAACGTTTGCCGCGGGCCCCGACGTTGGCGGCGGCGGGGGCGCGGCCGTCGTGCCGAGAGCAGCGAAGACCGGGACACTCAATCCGGTTGCTGCGCCGACGAGCGCCCGCAAGGGCGCTACATTGCCGCTCGCCGAACGGGGGAACACTCTCACAGAGTTGTTGCCATAATCCGGCACCAGCAGTTCGTCGTTTACTGTGTCGAGGGCCATACCGCCCGGCGTCGTCAGGCCGGTAGCGACGCCGGCGATGGTGCGTATTGGAGCCACATTTCCGTTCGCGCTCCGGGCGTACACGGTAATGGAAGGAGTGTGGTTGGAGACGAACAACTCGTTGTTCACCGTATCCACGGTCGCCTTGACAGGAGAATTCAAGCCCGTCGCGGCCCCCGAAATCATTCGGAGGGGGGCAACGTTTCCGTTCGCAGTCCTCGCGTACACCGTGATCGTGTTGAAGTTCGTGATGTAAAGTTCGTCGTTCACCGTATCTACCGACGCGCCTACGGGATTACCCAGCAGCGTGGCCGCCCCCGAGATCGTCCGCAACGGGGCTGCATTGCCATTCGCGGTTCGCGTGTAGACCGTAACGGAGTTGTTGCCCGGGTTCGTGACGATCAGCTCATTGTTGACTGGGTCTAACGCAATGGCGATTGGAAGATTGAGACCGGTGGCAGCGCCCGAGATGCTACGCAGCGGAGGCGTATTGCCGGCTGCCGTCAGGGCGTAAGCAGTAATGGAATTGGTGCCGTTGTCCACCACGAAGAATTCGTTGTTCGCCAAGTCCACGGCGATTCCTTCGGGCGTCGCCAAGCCCGTGGCAGCGCCAGAAAGCGTCCGCGTCGCGGCAACGTTTCCGTTTGCCGTTTGAGGGTAGACCGTAACAGAGGTGCTTCCGACGTTCGTGATGAAGAGTTCGTTCTGGGCGGCCGCTACGCGAGGCAGGCCGATGACGAGAACCGTCGCGACAACAGCAACGAAACGAAGAGAGCGAGTTGCCACCTTCCGCCTCCAATCTCAAGAGTTTGATGTTCGGAAGCGAAATACCCTCCCGGAGCGAGGGTACTTTCACGCTCGGGGGCTGCGGCACGGTAGTCGTTTATTCGGACGGCGTCAACGACAATGTCTTCGATTCCGAACAACGGTCACTTGTGCGTGGCCGTTGCTGCTTCGCCGACATCGGGCAAAAGGCGTTAGCCGGACACCGAGGAGTTCGGCCTACTTCTCTCTCCGAGGCACGTTCTGGTCCCGCCGGGGCTGGCCCGCTTTCGGGTCAGAGGGGTCGCTCCGCCCGTCGCTTCGGCAACGGACATAACTGAACGTCACCTGACAACGAGCCCCATCCTCATGGGAAGTGATAGAACCGCTCGTTCAGGTACTTGACGATGCTGTCGGTCTGCTCGGCCGAGAATTCCTTCTTCGCCCCATGGCCGCACGAAGCGAGCTGGCGCCGCAGCGCATCGAGCGACATCATCTTGTGATCGGCGCGGGTGAACACGCCGGTGTCATGGCAGCTCGTGCAGTTCGCCACGACGAGTCGCTCGCCCTCGGCGCTGTCGCCGGGCAGCGCTGCGTGTGCGGCGGGGACGATCAGCATCGACAGTAACGCGATCCGGACACGTTTCATGGCGTCTCTCCAATCGGGCACGGCATTGCCGACACGGTTCGATTCGGGATTCCTGGCAGGTGCCTTGGCGAGGATTGTACGACTCCGAACGGCGGCCAGGTCGTACGAACCGGCGCGGCGTCGACGGCTCTCGGCGATTCTTGACCTTGCGCGCGCGTCAGCGTAGCGTCACTGCAGACTCGCACGCAGGTACGCTGCACGGGCGAATCGAGCGAACCTGGCACGTGGGCAGGAGGCCGGAGACGTGACGCGGCGGGGGTCACGAGCGCCTTGGGCGCTTGCCTTGTGTGCCGCGCTCTGCGCGTGTGCCGCTACGCAAACATTCCCGCCGGCGGCGCCGAGCACGGGCAAGCGGCCGCCTCCCATGGAGCGGGACTTCCGCCCGTCCGATCTGGCGAAAGGCGACATCGACCTCGTCGCCGAGGCCCACGCACAGGAGTGCCTTGCCTCGGTGCGCCTGCTGATGGAAAAGCTCTATCGGCGCAACCCGCGCGAATGGCGCAAGGGCAACTACGCGAGCATCGATGCCGCCGTCGCGCGGGCGTTCGATGCGCGCTTCGAATTCAGATTCGCCGAGCTTCACAATGTCCGTGCCGCCGATGCCATCATGCTTTCTCTGCATCCCGACTATGCCGGCGACCGTGTCTTCGCGTTCGGGGTCGGGCTGGCAAGCATGGTGTTCCTGTCCTATGACGGCAAGACGGAGTTCTACCTCACCGATGCCCTCGATCCGCAAAAGCTCTACAACTCGGCTCGCAACGTCGAGATCGCAGCCTGGAAGCTCGCGAACTCGCGCGATGCACACGGACAGCCCCTGCTGCTGTCGAACGAGGCAGCCGGCGACGTACGCAATCTGTCGTTCGAACGGGAGTTCGGCAAGATGATCGCGTACCAGGACGTGATGGCGGATATCGCGGCTCAGCGAACCAATCGTGTGATCCGGCGTGTCGTCCAGACCGTCGCGACGGCGGCGTTCCTGCCGATCTGACAGCTCGCACGACGCGCACAGCTCGACTCTCAGGATGCGACCATGAAGACATTGCCCAGGTCACTCATCGACGCCGGGTTTCTCGCCATATCTGTCGCGGCGACCGCGCTGCTGTTGACGCCTGAAACTCATGGTCAGGTGGAGCACGCTCGGGCCGAGGGCTTCGTTCCGGTGAGCGAAGCCGCGCCTGCGCAGGTCGATCCGCGAAGCCGGTCGTGCAACGATCTGAAGGTCCAAATGAGGAGCTCCGGACAACTGAACTTGCTGTCCGGACCCGGGCCGGGTTCGGGCGATACGTTCTACGGTCCGGCCGTTCCGAGATGTCAGTTCTGGCAAATGCCGCAATTCGCGTACGTAAGGGCACGCGACGGCCTTTGCGGGGTTGGCTACATCTGCGTCGACAAGTACTCGATGGATTGAGCGCGGACGATCGCAATCAGGATTGCGAACTCCGCTGCGGAACCGAAGGCTGGTGCTCGACTGCGTAGTCGACGCAAGCCGGGGAAACAAACCCGACGCCGCGGCCTGCGCCGAGCTCGATGGCGCGCGTCGCCGGCCGGCTGCGCGCGCGTTGACGGATGACGCGTACTACGTCAGCGCTTCACCATGACCACCCGCTTCAACGTCCAGTTGCGACGGCTCTGCGGCCATCGTCATCACCGCGAACAGGAGCATTCCAATGCTCATGCCGCCACATGCCGCGACCAACAGCCACCAAGCTGACACCATGACGCCCTCCCACACAGCGATTGCGGTTGGACTGTTTCCTCTGCTCTGAGTCGTTCG
Source organism: Casimicrobiaceae bacterium (assembly GCA_035493035.1). Lineage (GTDB taxonomy): Bacteria > Pseudomonadota > Gammaproteobacteria > Burkholderiales > Casimicrobiaceae > VBCG01. The sequence continues at coordinate 4,159 of DATJIS010000032.1, forward strand.
TTGTTGGTATTGCGGAGGCTGGGCCGGCTCAATCCCAGGACAACGCACCTCCGGTCTGGTACTCGATCACGCGGGTCTCGAAGAAGTTCTTCTCTTTCTTGAGGTCGATCATCTCCGCCATCCACGGGAATGGGTTGTCGGCCTTGTCGAACAACGGATCGAGGCCGATCTGCTGGCACCGGCGGTTGGCGATGAAGCGCAGGTATTCCTTGAACATCGGCGCGTTGAGGCCAAGCACGCCGCGCGGCATGGTGTCCTCGGCGTAGCGGTACTCGAGCTCGACCCCCTCCCGCATGAGCTCGGCGATCTCCTCGCGGAACTCCGTGGTCCACAGATGCGGGTTCTCGAGCTTGATCGTGTTGACGAGATCGATGCCGAAATTGCAGTGCATCGACTCGTCGCGCAGGATGTACTGGTACTGCTCCGAGGCGCCGGTCATCTTGTTCTGGCGGCCCATCGCCAGGATCTGGACGAAGCCGACGTAGAAGAAGAGCCCCTCCATGATGCAGCTGAACACGATGAGGCTCTTCAGCAGCTGCCGGTCGGCTTCCGGCGTGCCGGTCTTGAAGTGCGGGTCGGTCAGCGTGGCGATGAACGGGATCAGGAACTCGTCCTTGTCGCGGATCGACTTGACCTCGTGGTAGGCGTTGAAGATCTCGCCTTCGTCGAGGCCCAGGCTCTCGACGATGTACTGGTAGGCGTGCGTATGAATCGCCTCTTCGAACGCCTGGCGAAGGAGGTACTGCCGGCACTCGGGCGCCGTGATGTGGCGGTACGTCCCAAGAACGATGTTGTTGGCGGCGAGCGAGTCGGCCGTCACGAAGAAGCCCAGGTTGCGCTTGACGATCAGGCGCTCGTCTTCGGTGAGGCCGGCCGGGTTCTTCCACAGCTCGATGTCGCGCTGCATGTTGATCTCTTGCGGCATCCAGTGATTCGCGCAGCCGGCGAGATACTTGTCCCACGCCCACTTGTACTTGAACGGCACGAGCTGATTGACGTCCGCCGCGCCGTTGATGACGCGCTTGTCCTCGAGGCGCACGCGCTTCGAGCTGCTCTGCATCGCCTGCTTTTCGACGTCGAGGTCGTGCACCGGCTCGCGCGAAAGAATGCCGCCCCCCGCGCTGGCGAATGCGTGCGTCCGCATCGTCGCGGGCCCGGGAGGGGCGGCAGCAGGCGCAACCGGTGCCGGAATGTCGTCGTCGAAGCTCAGCGTCTGCATTCGTAGTCCTCTCGTGCGGACCTGTCGTCCGTTCAAGCTCTTGTCGATGGGGCGGGTCGACCGCCCCGGTTCATCGTGACCGCTGCCGGCCCGGTCCCCACGCGCGCGAGCGCTCGAGGCGCATCGGTCGCTCGCCACGCTGCTCGGTGGGACGCTCCTCGGGATCGAGCGAAGGGCGCTCGTCGTTGTACTCGTAGTACTCGTCCTGCTCTTCCTCTTCGTACGTTGCAGTCGGTCGTTCCATGATCGGCTCCCGTCGGCGGTTCGGCGGTCCCTTCTTGCGAGGGCTCCGCTTGCTGCATGGATGTCAGTGCATCGCGGTCAGTTTCTCGTACAGGAACTCCGGCGCGAAATCCTGGCCTTCGAGCCAGGCGATCGAAGCCAGTCCGTAGTCCAGGTAGAACGTGGCGAAGCGCTGTCGATCGCGCAGCGGCTCCAGCTCCTCGCCGTGCAGCTCGTCGGCCAGGTCGACGACACCTTTCCTTCCGTCGTTGAACTCCAGCCATACCTTGTAATCGTGCAGATAGCGCGCCTCGATCACGTGCCTTGGTGCGTACTCATAGCGGGCCAACGGTGGCCTCCCTTTCGCGAAGTTGAACGAAAGCGCCGGGAACCCGGCCCTGGGAAAAGCGGCGCGCGTCGCGGCTGCAGCTTCGCGCGCCCCCAGTTCAACTCACTGCCGTGGACCCGAGCAGCGGGTCCTATCGGTAGGGCTCGTTCCTTCGCGTCCGACGCCACACCTGGCGCGTCCTGTCTGGGTTCGCAAAGGTCTGCCTCGCCCGATGCCGCCGCGCGATGTCTCTGGGTCATCGCTGCCGTCGCGCACATCGGTTCACCGAATCCGTTGTCGCTCGCGGGTCGCCTTGTCGACCTTCGCCGAGCGGATGCTGCCGTTCAATCGCCGGCGCCGAACCTGCGCGCGCCGATGGCGCGCAGCGCTTGCGTTTGTGCGTCGGCCATCTCGTCCCGATTGCAGGCGGGCTGGTATTGCTTGACGAGCTGACCCTCGTTGTAGCGACGCCAATCCTCGGTCGAGGAGGGCATCGCAACGTAGGACACGAACAATCCCGACCGGCCGCGCGGGTGCCACCGCCAGCGGTTGTAGGCCGTGTGATGCGTGCCCACCGCGGCGCGCAGGTTCGCGCTGGAGCCGAAATAGATCGGCTCGTACGGCGCGGGGCGATATTCGTAATTCGGCACCAGGATCGCGTACAAACCGGCGCTCGACGGAAGCGAGTCGGGGCCGAGCGGCACCGGATCGGTGAATTGCAGCGTGCCGTAACTGATCATCGTTGTTGTCCTGGTGGCCGCAAGTGCTTCACTGGCACGCTTCGCACGTCGGATCATCGATCGCGCAGAACTTGGGCGCGGTCTCGTCCTCGGTCTTGGGCGCGGCGGCAGCGGCGGGCCGCGCATTGCCGGAGATGCCGCCGGATGCCGGCACGGCGTTCAGCTCGCCGCCACGACCGGTCGACTTCTCCGCCGAGGTGGCTGCGAGCGTGCGCAGGTAGTACGTGGTCTTCAGTCCGCGCTGCCACGCGAGCTTGTACGTGTCGTCGAGCTTCTTGCCCGATGCACCGGCCATGTAGATGTTGAGCGACTGCGCCTGGTCGATCCACTTCTGGCGTCGCGCACCCGCTTCGACGATCCACCTGGTCTCGACCTCGAACGCGGTCGCATAGAGCTGCCGCATCGCGGCCGGCACCCGATCGATCTTGGCGAGCGAGCCGTCGAAGTACTTGAGGTCGGCGACCATCACGTCGTCCCACAGGTCGAGCTTCTTCAGCTCGGCGACGAGGTGCTCGTTCACGACGGTGAACTCGCCGGAGAGGTTCGACTTGACGTAGATGTTCTGGTACTCGGGCTCGATCGACGCCGCGACGCCGATGATGTTGCTGATCGTGGCGGTCGGCGCGATGGCGATGCAGTTGCTGTTGCGCATGCCGTGCTCCTGGATGCGGCTGCGCAGCGACGCCCAGTCCATGGTGGACGATTCGTCGATGTCGACGTAGCCGCCGCGCTCGTCGCGCAGGAGCTTCAGCGTGTCGAGCGGCAGGACGCCGCGGTCCCACAGGCTGCCCTTGAAGGTGCTGTAGCGGCCGCGCTCCTCGGCAAGCTCGGTCGACGCCCAGTACGCGTGGTAGCAGACCGCTTCCATCGACGTGTCGGCGAACTGCACCGCGGCGTCCGACGCGTACGGCACGTGCATGAGGTGAAGGCAATCCTGGAAGCCCATGATGCCGAGGCCGACCGGCCGATGCTTCAGGTTGCTGTTGCGCGCCTTGGCGACCGCGTAGTAGTTGATGTCGATGACGTTGTCGAGCATCCGCATCGCGGTGGTGATCGTGCGCTTCAGCTTGGCCTGGTCCAGCAGCCACCCCTTGTCGCCCTGCACCATGTGCGCGAGCAGGTTGACCGAGCCGAGATTGCACACGGCGATCTCCGCGTCGCCCGTGTTGAGCGTGATCTCCGTGCAGAGATTGGAGCTGTGCACCACGCCGACGTGCTGCTGCGGCGAGCGCACGTTGCAAGCATCCTTGAACGTGATCCACGGATGCCCCGTCTCGAACAGCATCGAGAGCATCTTGCGCCACAGCTGAAGGGCCGGAATCTTCTTGAAGAGCTTCAGCTCGCCGCGCGCGACCTTGTCCTCGTAGCGCGCGTACGCTTCCTCGAACGCGTGTCCCCACTTGTCGTGCAGGTCGGGAACGTCCGACGGCGAGAACAGCGTCCATTCGCCGCCCTCCATCACGCGCTTCATGAAGAGGTCGGGAATCCAGTTCGCCGTGTTCATGTCGTGCGTGCGGCGGCGATCGTCGCCGGTGTTCTTGCGCAGCTCGAGGAACTCCTCGATGTCGAGGTGCCACGTCTCGAGGTACGTGCACACCGCGCCCTTGCGCTTGCCGCCCTGGTTCACGGCCACCGCGGTGTCGTTCACGACCTTGAGGAACGGCACGACGCCCTGCGACTTGCCGTTCGTGCCCTTGATGTGCGATCCCATGGCACGGACGTTCGTCCAGTCGTTGCCGAGCCCCCCGGCGAACTTGGAGAGCAGCGCGTTCTCCTTGATGGCCTCGTAGATGCCGTCGAGGTCGTCGCTCACGGTGGTGAGGTAGCAGGAGGAGAGCTGCGAGCGATGCGTGCCCGAGTTGAACAACGTGGGCGTGCTCGACATGAAGTCGAACGTGGAGAGCACGTCGTAGAACTCGATCGCGCGCGCCTCGCGGTTGACCTCGTTGAGCGCCAGGCCCATCGCCACGCGCATGAAGAAGCACTGCGGCAACTCGAAGCGCCGCCCGCCGACGTACTGATCGACCAGGAAATAGCGGTCGTACAGCGTCTGCAGCCCGAGATAGCCGAATTGGAGATCGCGCTTGGCGGCGAGCGCCTTGCCGAGAATCTTGAGGTCGAAGTGCGCGAGCGCGTCGTTCAGGAGGCCGATCTTGATTCCGTGCTTGATGAACTGCGGAAAATACTCGGCATATTTCGTCTCCATGTCGGCCTGCGTGGCTTCCTCGCCCATCGCCTCGAAGCGCAGGCTGTCGAGCAGCAGGCGCGCCGTGACGTAGGAGTACGCGGGATCCTTTTCGATGAGCGTGCGCGCCGACAGCACCACGCCCTTGCGCACCTCGTCCATGGGCACGCCGTCGTAGAGATCCTTGAGCGTGGCCTTGAGGATGCGATCGGGATCCGCGTCGGGCAGGCCTTCGCACGAGGCCTTGACGAGATAGGTCAGGCGATCGAGATCGAGCGGCTTGCGCACGCCGTTGTCGGTGACGTTGAGCGCATGCTCCGCCTTCTTCGGGTCGTGCTTGCGCGCAGCGGCGCGCTCCTGCGCGCGCTTCTCGCGATAGAGGACGTACGCGCGCGCGACTTCGTGCTCGCCGCCGCGCATGAGCGCGAGCTCGACCTGGTCCTGGATTTCCTCGATATGGATGGCGCCGCCTTCGGGCTTGCGCTTCATCAGCGCCGCGACGACCAGGTCGGTGAGGCGCGTGACCTCGTCGCGGATGCGCGCACTGGCCGCGCCCTGCCCGCCGTTCACGGCCAGGAACGCCTTGGTCATGGCAATGCTGATCTTGGCCGGCTCGAAGCCGACGACCGAGCCGTTGCGGCGGATGATCTTGTACTGGGCGAACCGCGGATCCGCGCTGCTCCCCACCGGACTGCCCGCCTCACCCACGATCAGGTCCCGGGGCGGCTGGGCGGGCGTGGGGACGGCGGGAGCGATCTGCATGGGTGGTTCTCCTTCGAATCTTGTCGTTTGGGTGGTACGGCCGGCGCTTTGCAGGGTTTACGGGCATTTGCGGCACCCCCTGGAAGGCCGGGGATTGCCTGGCAAGGGCCTGCGGCCCGTAACCCGCGTAAAGCCACGACTGGCGCGACTCTTCGTGGGGTGCCCGGTAATTCTTATTATGTGGCAAACCTCTATATCTAGTGCTTCAAGTCCGGGCTCAACACAAAGAATAGTGGGTCCGGCGGGGTAGTGCAAGGTCTTTTTCATCCACAGTTTTCCTGCCGATAAACGGTCGAAAAAACACGCTGCTGGCCCTGTTTGAGTAGGTTATTAAGAGGCTTTCCACGACTTATCCACCGCTTCGTCCACTGGTGCGGGACGGCTCCATGACAGGCCGCAAACGGGTGGTGCGACCGGGACGCCGAACGGCCTATTGCCCCGGTCTCACCAGCCGGCCATGCTGGCGGCATGTCCGCCCCCGACCTCCAGCGTCGCCGCTTCCTGCAGGGCGTTGCCGCCGCCACGGCCGCGGCGGCGCTGCCGACGCCTGCCGAGGCAGCCGCACCGGCGCGCCTGAACGACATCGATCACGTAATCGTGCTGATGAAGGAGAACCGCTCCTTCGACCACTACTTCGGCACGCTCGCCGGCGTGCGGGGCTTCGATGACGCCTCGGCGCTTCGCCTGCCGAACGGCAATCCGGTGTTCATGCAGCCGGATCGCGACCATCCCGACGGCTTCGTGCTGCCGTTCCGCCTCGATACGCGTCGTACGAGCGCGCAGCGCCTGCGCGACCTCAATCACAGCTGGGGCGCGCAGCACGGGTGCATCGCCGGCGGAAGGATGGAGGGCTTCGCGCGCGTGCATCGCTCGATCGAGGGTGACGCCGGAGCGCTCACGATGGGCTATCTCGTCCGTGAGGACCTGCCCTTGTATTACGCCCTGGCCGACGCGTTCACGGTCTGCGACGCGTATCACTGCTCGATGCTGTCGTCGACGCGCCCCAATCGCCTGTTCCTCATGACGGGGTCGGTCGATGCCGATGCGCGGTTCGGCAAGCCGGTCCTCGACAACAGCGCACGCGGCCTCGACTGGGAGACGTATCCCGAGCGATTGACGCGCGCCGGCGTGTCATGGCGCATCTACCACGACTTCGACGACTACGGCTGCAACGTCGTGAAGTACTTCTCGACGTTCGCCAATGCCGATCGCCAGTCGGAGCTGCGCGACGCCGCGCTGCGCAACCGGCCGCTCTACGAGCTGCTTCACGATCTCGCGACGGGCAACATTCCGCAGGTAACCTGGATCGTGCCGCCGTCGACGGTGAGCGAGCACCCGGACTACCTGCCCGCCGCGGGCGAGGATCACACGCGCGCGGTGCTCGAGGCGCTGTGGTCGAATCCGCGCGTGTGGGCGAGGTCGGTCGTGATCGTCAACTACGACGAGAACGACGGACAGTTCGACCACGTGCTGCCCCCCACGCCGCCGCCCGGAACGCCCGGCGAGTTCGTCAACGGCCTGCCCGTGGGACTCGGCTTCCGCGTGCCGTGCCTCGTGATCTCGCCGTTCTCGCGCGGCGGGTTCGTCGCAACGGACACGTTCGATCACACATCGACGCTGCGCTTGCTCGAGACGCGCTTCGGCGTCGAGGTGCCGTACCTGAGCCGCTGGCGACGTGAGACATGTGGCGATCTCACCACCGCGCTGGGGCTCGGCACCGCGCCGCGTCTCGACGTGCCCAGGCTGCCGCCGACCGCACAGCGGCTTGCCGACGTCGAACGCACTGTCGCGGATCTTCCGCCGCCGGCCGTTCCCGCCGTGCAGCGCATGCCGAAGCAGGAAGCGGGGACGCGCGCGCGACGCGGCAGCGGCTAGTCGACGGGCACCGGCAGCGCAAAGAGGCGCGCGCCGGCGATCGCGACGACCCGGTCCTGCGGCGCCAGCGTTGCACGCGCAAGTCCGGTGAAGCGACCGAATGCGGGCAGGATCGTGCGCCGGGCGCCGACCACGAAGCAGGGCAGCCGCGCCGATTCCTCGCCGCGTCCCGAGACCCACACGCCGGGATGGACATGTCCGCACAGCGCATGACCGGTCTCTGGCATGACAGGCGCATGACACGCGAGGAACGGCGGCAGCGGGTGCGGGTCGCCGACGCATTCGATGCGCCAGTGGCCCGGGGGATCGCCGGCGTGCCGATCGTGATTGCCGCGTACCAGCGTGATCCGGAGCGCCGCGTGATGCGCGCGCCACGCGGAGAACGCGGCGTCGAGCGCGGGAACGCGTCCTGCGCGCGCGTGGAAGAAATCACCCAGGATCACCAGGTGCCGCGAACAGGTGCGCTCGATGAGCCGGGTGAGGCGTGCGAGATCGGCGGCCGTTGCGCCTCGCGGGAGGGGAACGCCGCCGGCGCGAAAGGCTGCCGCCTTGCCGAGGTGAACATCGGCGACGAACAGCGTGCGCTCGCGCGGCCAGTGGAACGCGCGCTCGGCGTACAGCGCGACGCGCTCTCCCGCGATGACCGTGCTCCACGCCTCCGAGGCAGTGCCCGGAGCGCCGGGAAGATCGAACGCGAGATCGGCGGAGCGCATGGACGACGGCCCCTTGCCTTCGGCGCGGGCTGATGGATCGCGCCGCGCGTCGGCTGCACGGCGTTGCACGCAATGGTGCAGGCGTGCAGAATCGTTGCATTCTACCCCGGCGCGCAGGCACCAGAAGGCGCGCGGCGGCAACGCAAGGGCCTTCGCATGCCGCGGTTCGCCGCGAACCTGTCGTTCCTGTTCAACGAGGTTCCGTTCCTCGATCGGTTCGCCGAAGCGGCGCACGCGGGCTTTCGCGCGGTGGAGTTCGGGTTCCCGTACGAATACCAGGCGCGCGAGATCGTCGAGCGGCGGCGCGCGCACAAGCTGGACATCGTGCTCTTCAATGCGCCACCGGGCGACTGGAAGCTCGGTGATCGCGGAACGGCATCGCTGCCCGATCGCGAGCACGAGTTCGCGGCCGGCATCGTCACGGCGCTGCGCACTGCCAAGGCGCTCGACTGTCCGCGCGTGCACGTCATGGCCGGGCTGCTGCCCGCGGCCGTGGACGCCGCCGAGCTCGAGCGCCGGCGACGTACCTACATTCGCAATCTGCGCTTCGCATGCAGCGAGGCGGCGGAGCAGGGCGTCACCATCCTCATCGAGCCGCTCAACCCGGTCGACAACCCCGGATACTTCCTCACGCATCAAGCCGAGGCGCACGCCATTCGCGAGGAGGTCGGTGCGCGCAACCTCAAGGTCCAGATGGACCTCTATCACGCGCAGATCGTGGAGGGGAATCTGGCGAGCACGCTTCGCGCGCGCATCGCGAACATCGGCCACATCCAGATCGCGGGGGTGCCGGGTCGCACCGAGCCGGACGTCGGCGAGATCAACTACTCCTACCTCTTCCGCCTCCTCGACGAGCTGAAGTACGACGGCTACGTGGGATGCGAATACCGGCCGGTGCAGAGCACGCGCGCCGGCCTCGCGTGGCTCTACCGGCTGCTCGATCGCAAGCCGGCGACGATCGGCTGACCGTCAGTCGCGCTCGGCGCCGCGCACGAGCATCACGGGAACCGTGGCCGCGCGCACGACACCTTCCGCGTCGCTGCCCATGATGGCGCGCGCGAGGCCGTGCCGGCCATGCGTGCCGAGGGCGATGATGTCCGCGCCCAGGCGGCGCGCCTGCTCGACGATCGCTTCGTAGACGGCCTTGCCGGTCGGATCGACCAGCACGACCTCGGCGGTGACGCCGGCGGCCTCGGCACGCGCTTTCGCGTCGTCGGCGATCTGCTGGCCCGCGAGGCGCATGTCGTCGATCGCTTGCGGCGCGTACGCCGCCATGTCGGGCGACGCGAGCACCGGCGGGTTTTCCACGACGTGCAGGATCGTGACGCGCGCGCCGAGCGCTTTGGCGAGTCGCACGGCTTCCTCGAGTCCGCGTGCGGAAGCGGCGCTGCCGTCGATCGGAACCAGGATGCGTTGATAGGCCATTGGGTCGGGAAGGAGGCAGGGGGGCCGTTAGCGTACGCTCAAAGTCGCCGCCGCGGCGGCCTGCCGTAGACTAGAGCCGGTTCGCGCGCATCCCGAACGGGCCCGATCCTCCATCCTGCCTTCCCCGTCTTCGTCGCATCCCATGTCCCAGTTCTTCAACTTGTACGCGCATGGTTTCGTCCGCGTCGCGGTCGGCGTGCCGACGCTTCGTGTCGCCGACCCGCACGACAACGCGACGCGGACGATCGAGCTGCTCGAGCAGGCGGCGGGCGAGCGCGCGCTGATCGCGCTCTTTCCCGAGCTCGGCCTCGCGTCCTACACCTGCGACGATCTGTTCCAACAGCAGGCGTTGCTCGACGCCTGCCGCGATGCGTTGATGCGCGTCATGGAGGCCACGCGCAAGCTGCCGGTCGTCGCGGTCGTCGGACTGCCCCTGCGGCTTCACGACGCCATCTTCAACTGCGCCGCGGTGATGCGCGACGGGGCGCTGCTCGGCGTGGTACCGAAGACCTACCTGCCGAACTATCGCGAGTTCTACGAGCTGCGGCAGTTCACGCCGGGACGCGTCGCCCGTTTCGACCGCGTCGACCTCTGCGGCCAGCGCGAGGTGCCCTTCGGCAGCGGGCTTCTGTTCCGGGCGCGCGCGCAGCCGATGCTCACGTTCCACGTCGAGATCTGCGAGGACCTCTGGGTTCCCGTGCCGCCGTCGTCGTTCGCCGCGATGGCCGGCGCGACGCTGCTCCTCAACCTCTCGGCGTCGAACATCACCACGGCGAAGGGCGACTACCGGCGCGAGCTCGTGGGCAACCAGTCGGCGCGCTGCCTCGCGGCCTATGCCTACAGCGCGGCCGGAACGGGCGAATCGACCACCGACATGGCCTGGGACGGCCATGGGCTCATCTACGAGAACGGCAATCGTCTCGCCGAAACGCGCCGTTTCGAGGACGCTTCGCAGCTCATCACGGCGGACATCGATCTCGATCGCCTCGTGCAGGAGCGCGCGCGCCAGACGAGCTTCGGACAATGCGCCGACGCGCTCGCCGATGCCGTCCCCGCGTTTCGCACGATCGAGGTCGACCTCGCGCTGCCGCGCGGCGACACGCTCCAGCTGTCGCGTCGCTACGAGCGCTTTCCCTACGTGCCGTCGAATCCGGCGACGCGCGAGGAGCGGTGCCGCGAGATCTTCGACATCCAGGTGCAGGGCCTCGTCACGCGCATGCGGTTCACGGGAAGCCGCAAAGCGGTGATCGGCGTGAGCGGCGGCCTCGACTCGACGCACGCGCTGCTCGTGTGCGTGCGCGCGATGGAGCTCCTCGGCCGGCCGCGCAGCGACATCCTCGGCGTGATGATGCCCGGCTTCGCGACGAGCGAGCGAACGCAGGGGCAGGCCGAACGGCTCGTGCGCGCGCTGGGCTGCGAGGCGATGACCATCGACATCCGGCCGAGCTGCGAGCAGATGCTGAAGGACATCGGGCATCCGTACGCGGACGGCAAGCCGGTTTACGACGTCACCTTCGAGAACGTGCAGGCGGGCGAGCGCACGAGCCATCTATTCCGCCTCGCCAATCTGCGGCGCGGCATCGTCATCGGAACGGGCGATCTCAGCGAGTTCGCGCTCGGCTGGTGCACGTATGGCGTCGGCGACCAGATGTCGCACTACGGCGTGAACGCGAGCGTGCCGAAGACGCTGATCCAGCACCTCATCCGCTGGGTCGCGGACGCCGACGCGCTGGGACCCGATACCAGCGCGGTGCTGCGCGACGTGCTCGCGACCACGATCAGCCCCGAGCTCGTGCCCGGCGACGCGCAACAGCAACCCGCGCAGAGCTCCGAGCAGGTCGTCGGCCCCTACGAGCTGCAGGACTTCCATCTCTATTACACGCTGCGTTTCGGCTATCTGCCGTCGAAGGTCGCCTTCCTCGCGTGGTCCGCGTGGCACGACGTGGGCGCGGGCAACTGGCCGGGCATTCGCGACGAGGACCGCCACGCGTACGACATCGCCGCGATCAAGCGCTGGCTCGGCGTGTTCCTGCAGCGCTTCTTCCACGATTCGCAATTCAAGCGCAGCGCGATGCCGAACGCGCCGAAGGTGGGATCGGGCGGATCACTGTCACCGCGCGGCGACTATCGCGCGCCGAGCGACGCGCACGCGACGGTGTGGCTCGCGGAGCTCGACAATGTGCCGGACACCGAGCCGAAATGGCATGAAAGTTGATCACACATCGTCACATCGCGGCGCTATGATCGATGCGAGGCCGCGTGCGCGCCCGCGCACGGGATATCCGGCCCGATCGCAATTGCATCCGGAGGATCGATCATGGCGAACCGAACCGACACGCACGGCGTGACTTCCAACGCGGGACTCATGGGGGGTCTCACAGGCGACTCGCTCGACTACGCCGAGCGGGCCTACCGTTCATGGCTCCAGGGTGCGGAATCGGTCCAGGCCAAGGCGATGACGTACTGGACCACCGAGGTGCAGAAGGGCATCGACGCCATGGGCGAGATCGCGAAGTGCGAGACCGCTGCCGAAGCGTTCGGCGTGCAGACGCGCTATGCCACCGAGGCGATCCAGGATTTCCTGGTAGAGAGCGGCAAGGTCGTCGACCAGCTGGTGACGCTGGGTGTGACCGCGTGGGGCGCCGCGCCGCCACACGCCGGCGGCGACACGCAGGCCGCCGCAGCGCCGCGCAAGCGCGCGACGCGGCGCGCGTAGCGACGCCAGCGCGCTACAGCGCGACGCTCATGCCGCCGTCGATCGTGACGACCTGGCCGGTGATGTAGTCCGCCGCGCGCGACGCGAGGAATACCGCGAGGCCGGCGATCTCGGCGGGGTCGCCCCAGCGGCCCGCCGGCGTGCGCTTCTTCACCCACGCGTCGAACTCCGCGTTGTCGAGGAGCGCGCGATTGAGCTCGGTCGCGAAATAGCCGGGCGCGATGGCGTTCACCTGCACGTTGTGCTGGGCGAGCTCGACCGCCATGCCGCGCGTCAGCATGCGGATTCCGCCCTTGGCCGCGGCGTAGGGCACCACCGTCGGGCGTGCGAGCTCGCTCATGAGCGAGGCGATGTGGATGACCTTGCCGCGTCGCGCGGCGATCATGTCGGTTAGCACGGCCTTCGACACGCGATAGGGGCCGGTGAGGTTGGTCGCCATCACCGCCTCCCAATCGGCGTCCGGGAAATCGACGAACGCATGACGCCGCTGGATGCCCGCGTTGTTCACGAGGATCGAAACCGGCCCGGCCGTATCCGCGATGGCGCGCACCGCGCGCTTCACGGCGTCCGCGTCGGTGACATCGAACAACGACGCGGCCGCGGTCAGCCCTTCGTCCTGCAGCGTTGTGACCGACTGCGTGACGGCCTCTTCGCGACGCGCGTTGAGGAACACTCTCGCGCCGGCGCGCGCAAGACCGCGCGCGATGGCGAATCCGAGCCCGCGATAAGCGCCGGTGACGAGCGCGACGTTGCCGCTGAGATCGAAAGGCGTGCCGGTGTAGGCCATGTGACGTCCGCGAGCGCGCGCCTGCGGCGCGGGGGCGTCATTGTCACATGGGTATCACGCAGGCGTGCGCTCCGCGGCTTTCTCGAGGTCGGCGACCATGCGCGCCACGCGCGTCTCCAGGTCCTCCGTGGTGAGCTTCTCGCGGAACATCTCCACCATGAGCGGGAAGGCGAACGGCGTCGGCCGCGGCGGATCGGTGACCACGGCGTGCGAGCCGCGCAGGCGGGCAAGCGCCGCCGCGAGGCGCGACGCGTCGAGGTGGCGCTCGAGGACCTCGCGCGTCGCCTGCGCGAGCAGCAGGTTGCCGGGGTCGTAGTCGTTGAACACGTCCCACAGCAACCCGCTCGAGGCCTGGAGCTGGCGACTCGATTGCGGCTGTCCGGGGTAACCCTGGAACACGAGCCCGGCGACGCGCGCGATCTCGCGGAACTGGCGACGCCCGAGCTCGGCGGCGTTCAAGCCCGCGAGAATGTCTTGCTCCACGTTGGGCGCCGCGAGCAGCGTGCCGATCTCGTGCAGTCCGAGCGACACCGGCTGCGACGACAGCAATCCGAAGCCGTAGTCGTTGACCATGATGCTGAAGCTGCGGGGGACGAGCCTCGAGAGCCGGTAGCTGAAGAGCGTCGCCAGGCCGAGATGCGCGAGCCGTCCCTCGAACGGATAGAAGAACAGGTAATGCCCTTCGCGCAGCCGGATGCGCTCGCACAGCCATTCGCGCTCCCCGGGCAGCGCCGACCACCGCGCCTGCAGCATCAGCAGGGGGCGCACGAGCGCGAGCTCGGGCGACTCGAAGCGCCCCAGCTTCGCCTGGGCGATGAGCCCGCGCGTGCGCTCGGCGAGGAGCGTGGAAAACGCCATGCGGGTGCCGAGCCATCGCGTCACGACGGCCGACTTGGAGGGCGCGAGACGCACCCACGCCGTCATTTCGCGCACGCGCAGGAACTCGAGCACGCGGCCGGCGAAAACGAAGCAGTCGCCGGGCGAAAGCATCGCGATGAACGACTCCTCGACGTGCCCGAGCTTGCGGCCGTTGCGCAGCTGCACCGTGATGCTCGCATCCGAGACGATCGTGCCGATCTGCGCGCGATGCCGTCGTGCGATGTGCGCGTCGGGCACGTGCGCGACGCCGCTGTCGTCGAGCGCCACGCGTCGATACTCGGGATACGCGTTCAGGCTCGCGCCGCCGTGCACCACGAAGTCGAGCGCCCATTGCCACTGGTCCTGCGTGAGCGCGGCGTACGCGTGCGTGGAGCGCACTTCCGCGAGAAGCGCGTCCGGACGAAAGCCGCCGCCGAGCGCGCATGTCACGAGATGCTGCACCAGCACGTCGAGCGGCGCGCTCAGCGCGGGCCGCGGCTCGATGCGTCGCTCGGCCGCCGCTTCGCGCGCAGCCGCCGCTTCGACGAGCTCCAGCGCCTGCGTCGGCACGACCGTCACCTTGGAAACCGCGCCCGGTTGATGGCCGCTGCGTCCCGCGCGCTGCATCAACCGCGCCACGCCTTTGGGACTGCCGATCTGCAGCACCTGGTCGACGGGCGTGTAATCGACGCCGAGGTCGAGGCTCGACGTGCACACGACCGCGCGAAGCTTGCGCGAGCGCAGGCCATCCTCGACCCAGTCCCGCGTCTCGCGCTCGAGCGAGCCGTGATGCAACGCCACCTGCCCCGCCCAGTCGGGCCTTGCCTCGAGGATCGCCTGGTACCACGTCTCGGTGTGCGAGCGCACGTTGGTGAACACGAGCGTCGATCGCGCGTTCTCGATCGCGCGCACGACTTGCGGCAGCAGCTTGAGCCCGATGTGCCCACCCCAGGGAAAGCGCTCGATGGTCGCCGGCCGCGCGGTGTCGATGGCGATGGTCTTCGTGGCGAGGCCTTCCACGATGCGCGCGTGCGGCGCTCGCGCAGGCCCGACGAGGCAGGCGAGCGCTTCGTCGAGGTTGGACAACGTCGCCGAAAGACCCCAGATGCGCAGATCGGGCTGCAGCGTGCGCAGGCGCGCGAGCGCGAGTTCGGTTTGCACGCCGCGCTTGGTCGACATGAGCTCGTGCCACTCGTCCACGACCACGGCACGAAGGTGCGCGAAGCGCTCGCGCCAGTCGGCGCGCGATTGCAGCAACGTGAGGCTCTCGGGTGTCGTGACGAGCGCCGTGGGAAGCCGCCGCGCCTGCCGCGCGCGGTTGCTGCCCGGCGTATCGCCGGTGCGCACATCGACGGTCCATCGCGGATTCAGCGCGGCCGACGCGCGCGCGAGCGCGAGGCCCGTGTCCTGCGCCAGCGCGCGCAGCGGCGTGAGCCACAGCAGCGTGAGCGGTGGCGGCTCGTCGGCGCTGCCGGGCGGGCCGAGCACGATCGGCGCCAATGCCGCCGCGTACGTCTTGCCCATGCCGGTCGGCGCATGCACGAGCCCCGATTCGCCGCGCGCGTAGGCCGCCCACACCGCCTCCTGGAACGGAAATGCCGACCATGCCTGCGCTGCAAACCAGGCACGCGCGGCGACGAAAGCGTCGCGATTCGACGCTTCCGACGCCGGATCCTTGACTTCGCTCAGGATGTCGGGCGGGACGATCCTATCCATGCCGCCGCACCAGCGCCATTGCGCGCTTCAGGGTGCGCTTGCGATCATCGGGCAGGCTCCTGCCGGAGCGGTTGATGTAGAACTGGATGAAGCGATTGATGCTGCCTGCGCCCTTGTCGCGATTGTGCGCGAGCAGCGCGCGGGCGATTTCCGGGGCCGAGCGCGTCATGGTGCCTTCCGGCACGTCCACCGTCGTCGTCTTCACCTCGCGAACCCAGCCGCGACGCTTCTTGCGCGGATGCCTGTGAGTCGGCATGCCTACGCGGCAACCTCCGCACGTTCCGGCGCCGCGGCCGGCGATGTCGCGCGGAATCGCTCGAGCAGCGCGGCTTCGCGCGGCTTGGCATCCGCGAGGTGCCGCAGCTTCACGTGACCGTAACCGCGGATGTGCTCCGGAACGGAGGCGAGCGCCACGGCGAGCTCGTAGTTCCCGGCATTCACCCTGGTCAGGATCTCGTCGATCAGCTTCTCGTAGTCGGCGATCAGATGCCGCTCCATCCGCCGCTCCGCCGTGCGTCCGAAGACATCGAGCGGGCTGCCGCGCAAGCGTCGCATCTTCGCGAGCACGCGGAATATCGGCATCATCCACGGCCCGTAGCGCGTCTTCTTCGCCTCCCCCGTCTTCGCGTCGGCCTTGTTGGTCGACGGCGGCGCGAGCCAGAAGTTGAGCTTGTAGTCGCCCTCGAACTGCGCCGCGACGCGGTCGAGGAAATCGGTTTCCGCGTAGAGACGGGCAACCTCGTACTCGTCCTTCACCGCGAGCAGCTTGAAGTAGTAACGCGCGACCGCTTCGGTGATGTCGGTGGCGCCCGGCTGCCTCTGCGCTTCGACGCTGCGAACGCGGGCGACGAGATCGCTGTAGCGCCGTGCGTACGCGGCGTCCTGGTAGTCGACGAGGAACCTCACGCGGCGCTCGATCGCTTCGTCGAGCGTCTGCGACAGTCGCTGCGAATCGGGCTTGGCGGCAGGCGGCATCGCCGCGGCAGCCACGCGCGAGGGATCGGCCGCCGCGAGGCGTCCCCAGTTGAAGCTCTGCTTGTTGGCTTCGATCGCGGCGCCATTGAGCTCGATCGCGCGCAGGATGGACGCCTCCGACAAGGGCAGCAGGCCGCGCTGGTACGCGTAGCCGACCATGAAAAGGTTGGTCGCGATGGAATCGCCCATGAGGCCCGTCGCCAGCCGGGTCGCGTCGAGGAACTCGGCGTCGCCCGGCCCGACGGCGTCCTTGATCTCCTGCTCCATGGAGCCGACGGGGAACTTGAGGTCCGGATCGCGCGTGAACTGCGCCGGCATCACGAGGGCGGTGTTCACCAGCGCGCGCGTGACGCCCTTCTGCATCTTGGCGATCGCTTCGTTGCCTACGCCGGTGAGGATGTCGCACGCCAGCACGAGCTTCGCCTCGCCCGCCGCGATGCGCGTCGCGTAGAGCTGCTCGGGCGAGTCCGCAATGCGCACGTGCGACACGACGGCGCCGTTCTTTTGCGCGAGCCCGGTCATGTCGAGCACGCTCGTGCCCTTGCCCTCGATGTGCGCGGCCATGCCGAGCAGCGCACCAATGGTGACCACGCCGGTCCCGCCGATGCCCGTCACGAGGATGCCGTACGGCTCCGCCGTGCCCGGATGCGCGGGCGCGGGCAACGACGAGAAATCCGCCGCTGCCGCCTTGCGGGGCTTGCGCAGCTGTCCGCCCTCAACCGTGACGAAGCTCGGGCAGAAGCCGTTGACGCACGAATAGTCCTTGTTGCACGACGACTGGTCGATCGTGCGCTTGCGTCCGAACTCCGTCTCCACCGGGGCGACCGATACGCAGTTCGACTTCACGCCGCAGTCGCCGCAGCCTTCGCAGACCAGCTCGTTGATGAACACGCGCTTCGCAGGGTCGGGATACGTGCCGCGCTTGCGGCGACGGCGCTTCTCGGCGGCGCACGTCTGGTCGTAGAGCAGGATGGTCGTGCCTTGCACGTCGCGCAGCGTGCGCTGCACGTTGTCGAGCTCGTCGCGGTGGAACACCTCGATCTCGGGCGCGAAGTAGCCGCCGGGATACTTGTCGGGGTCGTCGCTCACCACGACGATCTTCGACACGCCTTCCGATGCGCATTGGCGCGCGATCAATTGCGGCGTGATCGGTCCGTCGACCGGCTGGCCACCCGTCATCGCGACCGCGTCGTTGTACAGGATCTTGTAGGTGATGTTGACGCCCGCCGCCACGGCGGCACGGATCGCGAGACTCCCGCTGTGGTAGTACGTGCCGTCGCCGAGGTTGGCGAACGTGTGCTTCTCCTCGGTGAACGGGGCCTGGCCGATCCACGGCACGCCTTCGCCGCCCATGTGCGTGTACGTGTTGGTGCGCCGATCCATCCAGATCGCCATCACGTGACAGCCGATGCCCGCCGTCGAGCGGCTGCCTTCCGGCACCTTCGTCGACGTGTTGTGCGGGCAGCCCGAGCAGAAGTAGGGCAGGCGGGTCAGGCTGATCTTCGGGCGGGCGAGCGCCGCTTCCTTCGCGTTGATGAACTGCACGCGCTCGCGGATGCGATCGACGGTGCGCGGGTGCAGGTTGAGCCGCTCGATGCGCTGCGCGATCACGCGCGCGATCATCGCGGGCGTGAGCTCGGCGTGCGGCGGCAGCAGCCAGTCGCCGTGCGGACGCACCCATTCGCCCTTCTCGTCGAACTTGCCGACCACGCGTGGCCGCACGTCGTCACGCCAGTTGTAGAGCTGCTCCTTCAGCTGGTACTCGACGACCTGGCGCTTTTCCTCGACCACGAGGATCTCCTCGAGGCCCTCGGCGAAATGACGCACGCCATCCGGCTCGAGCGGCCAGGGCATGGCGATCTTGAACAGGCGGATGCCGATGGCCGCGCAATCCTCCGCCGTGATGCCGAGATCGTCGAGCGCCTGGCGCACGTCGAGGTAGCTCTTGCCGCTTGCCATGATGCCGAGCCTGGGCTTCGGCGAATCGATCACGATGCGGTTGAGCTGGTTGACGCGGCAGTAGTGCAGGGCGGCGTAGATCTTGTAGTCCTGCATCCGCGCCTCGGTGGCGAGGAACGGATCGGGCCAGCGGATCGACACGCCGTCGGGCGGCAGCGGGAAGTCGTCGGGGACGATGATCTTCACGCGGTCGGGATCGATCGACACCGACGCCGAGCTCTCGACCGTGTCGGACACGCACTTGAACCCGACCCAGCAGCCGGAATAGCGGCTCATCGCCCAGCCGTGCAGGCCGAGGTCGATGATGTCCTGCACCGACGACGGATACAGCACCGGCATCATCGCGGCCGAGAACTGATGATCCGATTGGTGCGGCAGCGTCGAGCTCTTCGCCGCGTGGTCGTCGCCGGCGAGCACCAGCACGCCGCCGTGCTTGGAGGTGCCCGCGAAGTTGCCGTGCTTGAAAACGTCGCCGCAGCGGTCGACACCGGGCCCCTTGCCGTACCACATGGCGAAAACGCCGTCGACCCTGGCGCCCGGATACAGATTGAGCTGCTGCGAGCCCCAGATGGCGGTGGCCGCGAGGTCCTCGTTGAGCCCCGGCTGGAACTTGATGTCCCCGCGCTCGAGGAACTTGCGAGCCTTCCACAGCGCCTGGTCGAGGCCGCCCAGCGGCGAGCCGCGATAGCCCGAGACGAACCCCGCGGTATTGAGGCCGGCCGCGCGATCGCGCTGCCGTTGAAGGATCAGGAGCCGGACCAGCGCCTGCACGCCGGTGACGAAGACGCGTCCCGTCTCGAGCTCGTACTTGTCGTCGAGGGAAACGTCGCGCAGGGCAGGCGAGCTGCCGATTGCCGCGGAAGACATGCCAGACACTCCAAAAGAATCGTGTTCTTCGGGGACGCGCGATGACCGCTAGGGTACCGCGCGCGGGCGGATTCGGCACTTGTGGCGCCGCGAGCCGCGCGCATTCTACGCCATCGCCCGGCAGAGGCTCGGCGATGCCCTTTGCAGTTTTGGGTCGCAAGCCTCATGCTGCAACCGCACATCCGCCCGCCGGTGCCGCCGCAATGTCCGTTTGCAGGCGGCATTTTGCGTACCTACCGGCATCGGTCCCTTAGGATCACGCCTTTCTCGGAGCGTTCATGCACAAGGTCCTGCTGCTCGTCGCGCTGTTCGCGCTGCTGCCCGTCGCAGGCGCCCGCGCCGATGTCCGCACGTTCTCCTTCTCCGGGACCGTGGACAACGATCCGTTCGGGGTGTTCGGCGACGCCGCGTTCACGGGGGAGTTCTCCTTCGATACCGCAATCGCGCAAGTCCTCGACACGCCGCAGAGCGGCGGGTATGCCGGCGCCGGCGGCGTCTACGGGATGCACGTTTCGTTCGCCGGCGTGCTCGATCCGGCGGTTGCCGGCCCGTTCACCGCCGACGCGTTGAACATCACCGTGAACAACGACTTCCCGGGCCCCATGGACCAGTACCTGGTGACCGGCACGTCGAGCGTCGCCCCCTTTCTGCAGATCGGGCTCGCGCTCAGCGATTTCACCGGCAGCGCTTTCGCGGCCACCGCGTTGCCGGTGTTGCCGCCGAGGCTCGGCGCCTTCCAGTCCCTTCGCTTCGAGCTCTTTGCCGGCACGCTGGACTCGCCCATCGAAGCGGAGGGCACGCTCGCGACGCTCCGCTGCGCCGCCGGATGCACCGTGCCCGAGCCGGCGGCGCCGCTGCTGATGGCCGTCGCGCTCGCCGCGGCGGCCCTGTCGCGCCGCCGCGCCGCCGTCTTCATGTCGACCCCAAGGAGGAAACTCGTGCGCACGATGCGTTGGATGCGTTTCATGGCGGCAGGAGCGTGGCTCGGCGCGGTGGCGCTGCCGGCGCATGCGGTCGACGGCGTGATACTCGTCGACCAGAACAAGGCGATGAGCGGAAGCGTCACGGTGGGCGACACACCCGGATTTCCGGTCTCCATCAACCAGCCCGGCAGCTACCGGCTGGGCGGCAATCTGTCGGTGCCCAATAACACCACCACCGCGATCGAGATCAACGCGAGCAACGTCACGCTCGATCTCAACGGCTTCGCGATCCTCGGCCCGGTGACGTGCCCGGCGTTTCCCTGCACCAACGCCGGCTCGCTCGCGAGCGGCTATGGCGTGCTGTCCGGGTCCGATTCGCCTCAGAAGGCGTACGTCAACATCACGGTGCGCAACGGCACCATCGCCGGCATGGGTGCCGACGGCGTGCACATCCTCGGCGACTCGGTGCGCGTGGAGGACTTGCGCGTGCATGACAACGCCTTCAGCGGCATTGTGGTGAGGAGCACCGCGTTCGGAGCGCAGACGAACCTGCTCGTGCGCGGCAACAACGTCCAGCGCAACGGCAGCTACGGCGTCAAGACGTATGCGGGTCTCGTCATCGACAACATGATCAGTGAGTCGCGCGACGCGGGAATCTCCGTGCAGGCGGACGGCGGCGCGATGGTGGCGCGCAACCTCGTCACGGGCTCGGGACTCGCGGGGCTGAGCCTCACCGCCCCGGTCGGCTACTACGGGAACACGCTCGTCGGCAACAACGGTGGCGGCGCGCAGGTGCTCGGGGGCGTCAACCTCGGGCAGAACGCCTGCGGTGCGGCGGCATGTCCATGATGCGCGGCGCGGTGCGAATCCGCATGTAGGAACGGGCTCGGCGCGAACTCCTACAACCGATCGCGGCGCGCGTCGGATGCGCAGGCCGCGCGGGCGCGCGAACATGGGCGCTCCCGTCGGTCGGTGCGCCGCGCGGCGGGGTCCACCGAATCCACAGGAGTTGTCGCCATGGCAGGCAATCAGTCGTCGTCGAGCAAGAACCGTTCGGGTTCTTCTCAATCGGGTCAGCAGCAGCAGGGCAATTCACGCAGCGGCAGCCGCGGCAGCAGCGGCCAGCAGGGCTCCAAGGGCCAGATGGGCAGCGGAAGCAGCAGCAGTGGCACCGGCACCGGCAGCCGTGGCCAGGGCCGCAGCTCGTCTCAAAGCAGCGACGAGACGCTCGAGCGGGACGACGAATAGTTTCCGGCGCAAGCCGGATTGCGCGACTGATGTCCCGTCAGCGCGCGGCGGGGTCGGATGCATGTCCGGCCCCGTTTTGCGTCCAGCGCTTCGGTCGAGGGAGGCCGCGTGATTCACGCCATCACGATGCCGCCGTCGACGTTGAACGCCGCGCCGGTGGTGAAATCGCATTCGTCGGACGCGATGAATACCGCCATGCGCGCGACCGATTCGACGGTGCCGAGCCTTCCGAGAGGCGAGCGCGAGTTGACGCGTGCCATCACGCGGTCGAGGCCGATCCCTTCGATCTCGGCGCCTTCGCGCCAGCCCTGCTCGCCGAGCGACGTACGAATGGGGCCGGGACAGACGGCGTTCACCAGGATCTCGTGGCGCGCCACTTCGTGCGCCAGCGCGCGCGTGAAGCCGATCACGCCGAACTTCGCCGCGCTGTACGCGCTCGCGGTCGGCTCGCCCACCTTGCCGGCGATCGACGCGATGTTGATGATGCGTCCGCGGCCGCGCTCGATCATCGCGGGCAGCACGGCCTTGCTGCACAGGAAGGTCGCGGTCAGGTTGACGTCGATGACCTGTTGCCACAGCGCGAGCGGCATGTCCTTGACGTAGCCCTTGCGCATGATGCCGGCGTTGTTGACCAGGATGTCGATGCCGCCGAAGCGATCGCGGGCCGCCGCCACGAGCGCGCGGACTTCGTCTTCATGCGTGACGTCCGTGCGTACCGCGAGCGCGGCATCGCCGAGCGACGCGGCGATTGCGCGCGCCGGCGCCTCGTCGCGGTCGGCGATGACGACGCGCGCGCCCTCGGCCGCGAAGGCGCGCGCGATGGCCGCGCCGATGCCTGCGCCACCCCCCGTGATCACCGCGACGCGATCCTGCAGGCGTTCCATCATGCGACCTCGTGCAATCCGGCGTAGTCGACGTTGAGCAGCCAGCGGGGTGGCTCGTCTTCCTCGATCGGCACGAACCGGCGCGCGCCGGCGCCGAAGTGATTGTCGGTCTTGGGCACCGAGATGGTGGAGATCTCGCCGCCCACGAGCACCGCGCCGTTCTCCTTCGCCCAGAAGCGGTGATAGAGGCGCGGCACGATCGTCATGCTCTGGCCGTGCGGGATCTCGAACACCTGCCCGGCGTCGAACGATCTGCGCACGCCGTCGATGTACACCTCGCCGGGCGACGCCTCGTCCAGGCTCTCGTCGTCGCGCGCGTTGTACACCTGGATCATGAGCGTGCCGCCGGCGTAGCTGATGATGTCCTCGGTCTTGGTGTAGTGGAAGTGGAACGGTAGCCGCTGACCCGGCTTCAGCACGTAGATCTTCTCGCCGTACGGCGTGCCTTCCGAGGCATGCTCGCGCGTGCCGTTGCGCACGTCGAACATGGTGATCCCGCAACGGTCGAAGTCGCCCGACCCGAAGTCGGTGCATGCCCAGCCGAGGGCGTTCAGGAACACGCGGCGGTATTCGGGACCGGCCTTGCGCCAGTCGTCCGGCGACCAGTAGGCGTATTCGGGCAGGCGAATGCCGTGCTCGCGCATCGCCTTGTGCGCAAGGTCGATGGCGGCATTGATCTGCGATCGTTTCATCGTGCGTTCTCCGTGTGTAGCGACAGCTGGGAAGATTCGGCGCGCAACGTCGCGTGAAGGCGCGGATGCGCTTCCACCGCGTTCCTGCGGAACACCCGGTCGCGCTCCTCGGTCGTGGCCGCGCGCGCGTCGAGCAGGCCTTCGACCGTGCGGACCCACTCCGTGTACGTCGCGAAGCGCACGAGCATGGGCCAGTCGCTCGCGAACACGAGGCGTTGCGGCCCCACGAGGTCGTACGCCTCGTCGAGTATCGCGCGCGCAGGCGCCTCGCGCCATGGCGTGCCGTGCAGGAAGGGCAGCCCGGACAGCTGGAGGTAAGTCCGGGCACGTGCGGCGACGAACCGCAGCAGCCGGCGCCATGGCGCAGCGTCGGCGTCGGGCGCGCGCATGCCCAGGTGATTGATCGTGACGGGGCCGTCCGGAAGGCGCTCCAGCGCCTGCTCGACCGGTTCGTAGTGCCGCGGCTCGGCGAGGAGCGTCACGCCGAGATTGGCCGCGAGGGCGCGGGCGAGGTTGCCGAGCACACGCGGCCGAAGCAGGAAGGCGGCATCCGGGATGCGCCGTAATTGCGCGCGAATCCCGACGAGCCGCGGGTGCGCGCAAAGCGCCGCATCGTCGATGGCATCCGCGTCGAGATCGACCCAGCCGACGACGCCTGCGACGACCGGATGACGATCCGCGAGTGCGAGCATCCACGCGGTTTCCTCGCTCTGCGGCGCGGCCTGCACGAGGATCACGCGGTCGATCCCGCATGCGGCGAGCTCGGGTTCGATGTCCGCAGGGAGGAAATCGCGCCGGTACGCGGGATGATCGGCGATGGGCCTGTTGTCGAAGCCGCACGCCGGGCGCCAGAAATGGATATGGGCGTCGATGCGCATGCGACGGCTACAGCACTGGCCCGCGCAGCGCAGGTGAACCGACGGCGGGCGGAGGATCGCGCGGGATCACGCCGCTCGCGGCGAGGTCGTCCCATAAGGCCTGCGGCGCGGACGAGCGGGCCGCAGCGACGTTCTGCTCGAGCTCGTCGACGCTGCGCGCGCCGACGAGCACCGTGTCGATGGCGCCATTCCTCAGCACGAACTGCAGCGCGGCGGCGCCGATCGCCACATCGTGGCGCGTGCAGATCGCGGCGATGCGCCCGGTCCTGGCCTGCACGTCGGCGGTGGCCGGCTGGTAGCCGAAGGTAGGCGCCGGTTGGGGCCAGCTCGCGAGAACGCCGGAATTGAACACGCCGCCGACGATCGTGCGCAGTCCCTCGGCGTGCCCGCGGCGCAGCAGCGCGGCACCGCGCTGGTCGAGCAGCGTATAGCAGCCGGCAAGCAGAAAGGCGTCGAAGCGGGCGCGGGCGAGCAGATCGTCGATCGGGGCGACGAAGTTCGAGCCGATGCCGATGCCGCCGACCACACCTCGCTCGCGCAGCCGTGACAGCTCGGCGTGCGCCTCGAGGCAGGCATCGAGATGCTTTTCCACGTCGTGCAGGTGAACGATGTCGAGACGCTCGACGCCGAGGCGCTCGAGGCTTCGCGCAATCGACTCGCGCGTTGCGCGCGCGCCGTAGTCCCACACGTCGGCGCCGCGACGAGCGCCATTCGGCGGCGTGGGCGGCTGACCGAATGGACGCGTCACACCGGTCTTGGTGCAGAGCACGTATTCGTCGCGAGGCAGGCCGCGCAATGCCCGGCCGAGGCGCACTTCGGCGAGGCCGCCACCGTAGAGCGGGGCCACGTCGAAGAACCGGATGCCGGCGTCGATGGCGGCCGACATCGTCGCTTCGGCGTCGCGGTCCGAAATGTCCGGCGAGCCGAGGCTCGCGCAACCGAGCCCGAGGCGAAACGGCTGCGTCACGTCGTGCTGGCGACCGCTTCCAGGCGATTCTGCTCGGGCTTGAGCTCCCAGCGGAACGCGTCATGCGGGCGCACGTTGCGTGCCCATGCATCGAGCACGTCCTTGTCGCGGCGCCGCTCGCGGATGCGCTCGGCAACCGCTGCGGGATCCCAGCCGTCCGTCACGCGGGCGATGAGCCTCTCGCGCACCGCTGCATGCTTCGCATCGGCCGCAAGATCCTGTCGCTCGCCCGGATCCGCGGCGAGGTCGAACAGCTGCGGCGGATGCCCGCCGTGGACGATGAGCTTCCAGCGATCGTTCACGACGGCCCGTTGCTGCACCGCGCGGCCACCCGTCCACGCGGGGACGACGTCGCTGCAGTGCTCGATGAACGTCTCGTTACGCCATGGCGCCGCGGCGTCGCGCGCGACGCCGAGGAGGCTGCGGCCGCGGCCGTGTGGAAGCGACGGGCCGCCGAGCGCGTCGATCATCGTCGCCGCCACGTCGGTGAGGTTCACCACGTGCGGGCGACGTTCGCCCTGCGGTAGGTGCCCCGGCCAGCGCATGAGGAGCGGCACCCGGATCGAGTCCTCGTAGAGCGTGTGCTTCCAGAAGAGGCCGCGCTCGCCGAGCTGGTCGCCGTGATCGGTGGTGTAGACGACGAGCGTGTCGTCGGCAAGGCCGCTCGCATCGAGACAGTCGAGGAGCTCGCCGATGAGCGCGTCCATGCGATACACGAGCGCGTAGTACGCGGTGCGTGCGCGCATCACGACATGATCGGCGACGTCGGCGATGCCGCGGTTCTCTCGCCACCACGCTTCCCACACATGCGCGTCGTTCGGCGGCGAGGCGTAGGTCGGCGCCGGCACGCGCCCTTCGAAGCGCGCATAGTCCTCGCGCCATGCGACGTAAGGCGGGTGCGGCAGGAGGTAGCCGACCGTGAGGCAGAACGGCTCGTCCGGGCCGGCGCGGCGCGCCTCGCCGGCCCGCTGGAGAAAGGCGCACGCCGCGCGCGTGGTCTCGATGTCTTTCACCTGGTAGGCGGATTGGCCTACGCCGGCGCGATCGAGGCTCTCGCGCCAGGGATCGTTTGCCTTGTCGAGCACGCCCAGATCGTGCCGCGGCAC
>DATJIS010000033.1:0-37667 GCA_035493035.1 Casimicrobiaceae bacterium
TTTCTCGGTGAAGGAAGCGGTGTTTCCGTTCATCAAGTTTCCCGGCGTCGACACGATCCTCGGTCCGGAGATGAAATCGACCGGTGAGGTGATGGGCGTGGGCGAGACGTTCGCCGAGGCGTTCCTGAAGAGCCAGCTCGGCGCAGGCATCCGGCTGCCGGAATCGGGCAAGGTGTTCATCAGCCTGCGCAATGCCGACAAGGCGCGCGCGATCGACACGGCGCGCAAGCTTCACGAGCTCGGCTACCAGATCGTCGCGACGCGCGGAACGGCGGCGGCGTTCGCTGCCGCAGGCGTGCCGGTGACACCGGTCAACAAGGTTGCCGAAGGGCGGCCTCACATCGTCGACATGATCAAGAACGACGAGATCGCGCTGGTATTCAACACCGTCGAGGAAAAGCGCTCGGCGATCCAGGACAGCTATGCGATCCGCCGCGCGGCGCTGACCGATCAGGTGCCGACGTTCACCACGCTCGCCGGCGCGCGAGCGGCCGCGACGGGCATGGCGAACATGCGGGATCTCGTCCCGTATTCGATCCAGGCACTGCACGCGTCGCTTCGGCGAGCGCCCGCGTAGTCTTTTAGCTCGGCCCGATTCGCATTCGCACAGCGCATGCGACGCGTGCGTGAAAAGCGTTTGTCGCCGACGCCGCTACCGAGCATCATTGCATCGAAGCGCTTGCGTTGCGCCATCAGCGATGCATGCGCAAGGATCATCGATGGATGGTGGCGCGAAGTGCGCTCGATAGCGAAAGGATCGCGATGCAACCGATGCGAAGTACCCGCGCCGCGGGCATGCTGGTCTTCACCACGCTCGCGTGGGGTGCGATGTTCGCCGTCGCGAAGACCGCGCTGGGAGCGCTCGACGCGTTCTGGTTGAGCCTATGGCGCTACGTACCCGCGGCGTTGCTGATGGTGGTCATCCTGCGTGTCGTCGAAGGTCGCCGGGCGCTGTCGTTTGACGGCGCGGGCGTGCGGCTGTGGTTGTACGGCTCGCTGGGCTTTGCCGGATTCAGCATCCTGGGATTCCTCGGCCTTTCGCAGTCGCGGCCCGAGCATGCCGCGATCATCGTCGCGCTGATGCCGCTCATCACGTCGCTGATCAACTGGGCGGTTCGCGGGCAGCGCCCGAGCCCATTGACGCTCGGTGCGATCGTCGTGGCGCTCGCCGGCGTCGTGCTGGTCATCACGCACGGCCATCTGCATCTGGCAGCCGAGGGCACGCTGCACGCGGACGCGATGGTGCTGGCCGGCGTGATCTGCTGGGTCGGGTACACGATGGCTGCGGCGACGGTGCCCGGCTTCAGCGCGCTGCGCTACACGGCACACAGCATGGCGCTGGGCTCGGCGTCCATCGTCATGGTGACCATTGCGGCAACGATAGCCGGCGTCGCGCATCCGCCTGCGCTGGATGTCGTCGCTTCGGTTCCGGTCGAGATCGCCTACCTGTCGCTGATCGGCGGCGTTCTGGCGGTGCTCGCGTGGAACGCCGGAATCGGGGTGCTGGGTTCCGCGAACGGCGTGCTGTTCATCAACCTCGTGCCGATCACCGCGTTCGCCATCGGCGTCGCGCAAGGTCACCGGTTCGGTGCGGCCGAACTCTCGGGCGTGCTGCTAGTCGTCGGCGCGCTCGTCGTCAACAATGTCGCCACGCGCGAGCCGCGCGGCATTGCGCAAGCATCGGCAAAGGCCGGCGGCATCCGGCCACCTGCGCGCTCGCCCGCCTGACGCCTCGACGACCGGCGCTGGCAGCGCGCCGGTCATAGGCGTAAAATAGGTGTTCCGGCCGGAGGCGGTTCCCGCTTCCGGTCGTTCGCTTTTCTGGTGACGCACAATGATCAAGGTACCCATGACCGTCGAAGGCGCCGAGCGCCTCAAGGCGGAGCTGCAGCGACTGAAGAGCATCGAGCGTCCGGCCGTGATCCAGGCGCTCGCCGAGGCGCGCTCGCACGGCGATCTGTCGGAGAACGCCGACTACGACGCTGCGAAGGAGCGGCAGGGCTTCCTCGAAGGCCGCATCTCGGAAGTCGAGTCGAAGCTCGCGCATGCGCAGGTGATCGACCCGTCGAGCGTCGATGCCGACGGGCGGGTCGTGTTCGGCTCGACCGTCGAGATCGAGGACGTCGACAGTGGCGAGCGCAACGTCTACCAGATCGTCGGCGACGACGAGGCCGACCTCAAGGACCAGAAGATCTCGGTCAACTCGCCCATCGCACGCGCGCTGATCGGCCGCACCGAGGGCGACACCGCCGAGGTGCAGGCGCCCGGCGGCGTGCGCAACTACGAGATCGTCGCCGTCCGTTACGGCTGACCGGCGTTGCCGTCGCGGTCCATCGTGCTCGTGGCGTGCGATGCCGTTGGGCCCCTGACCGCGGGACTGCAATCGCTGCGCGGCATGTACCAGACGTCGTGGAACCTCGTGTGCGCCGGGGCGCTCATTGCCGCGGTCGCGCCCGTCGCGGTGTTCTTCACGCTGCAGCGCGAGCTCATCGCCGGCCTGACGACCGTGCAGCCTTCGGAGGTCTAGCGCGGTCGCCGTCCGGCGCGCGGCGGCTCGCGGCGACGGCGCGCAGCGCCGTCACGAAAGCGTCGCCCGCGGCGCCGAGCGCGCGGCCGCGCCGCGTGATGAGCTCGTAGCGGCTTCCCGTCGCAGCGAGGCCGGTGCGCAGTCGGGTGATCCAGCCGGGTGCGCCGTAATGCGCCTCGAGGTCCTCGGGCACGACGGAGAGCGCGTCGGTGTCGCGCAACAGCGCCAGCGTGGCCACGATCGAAGCCGTCTCGATGACGTCGGCCGGCAATCGCACGCCGAGCCGGTCCAGCATCACGTTGGTCTCCTGCCGCAGGGGACTGCCCGGGGGCTGCAGCACCCAGCTCGCGCCCGCGAGGTCACCGGCGCCGACCTGTCGCTTGCGTGCGAGCGGGTGACCCGCTCGCGCGACCACGCAGAGCGGTTCGTCCAGAAGCGGAATCGCTTCGATCAGCGCGGGATCGGCGATCGCCGGCAGCCCGCCGATCGCGACGTCGAGCGTGCCGCTCACGAGCGCGCTCACCAGCACGTCGCTGGTGTTGACGAGCAGGTAGACGCGCAGCCCGGGTCGTGAACGGCGCACCGCGCGCAGCGCCGGCACCAGCAGGCCGGGAACCGCACCGGTCACGGCGCCGATGCGCAGGACGCCGCGTGCGCCGGTTGCGAGCGCCTCGATCTCGCTTTGCGCCTCGCCCACCTCGGTCAGCACGCTCCGCGCGTAGCGCGTGAGCGCCGTGCCGAACGAGGTGGGCTCCATGCCCCAGGCGTGTCGCACGAAGAGCCGCGCGCCGAGCGCCTGCTCCAGCTCGCGCAGCAGGCGCGTCGCCGCGGGCTGCGTGATCGCAACGGCGTCCGCTGCGCGGCGCAGGCTGCCAAGCTCGTCGAGCGAGACCACGAGCGCGAGCTGTCGCAGCTTGACGCGGGCGAGGACAGGCCGCAGGGACGGCAGTGCGGCCGACAGGGGGGCGTCGAGGGCGGCGACCATGTGATGCCGAAACGCTATCACAACCGCGCCAAACATGATTGGACCGTTATTACGACTCGGACGTACGATTGCGCATCGACCGCCCGGCGAGGCGGCCGCAACGTGGAGGAAGCGATGCACCTCATGGTCCGAGCCGTTTCGATGCTCTTGGCGCTGATGACGGCGGGCGCGGCACTGGCCGCGGACACCGGCTATCCGAGCAAGCCCGTCCGCATCCTGGTGGGAGCGAACGCCGGCGGCGGCACCGATATCGTCGCGCGCATGCTCGCCGAGAAATTCGGCGCCGATCTGAAGCAGCCCTTCGTGGTGGAGAATCGGCCGGGCGCGTCGAACACGATCGCGGCGGACATCACCGCGAAGGCACCGGCGGACGGCTATACCCTGCTCGTCGCGACCAACACGGGACAGGCCATCGCACCGCACCTGATGAAGCTCGGCTTCGATCCGCTGAAGCAGGTGCAGCCCGTCGGGCTCGTCGTGGTCGTGCCGAACGTGCTCGTCGTCGGCGCGTCGCAGCCGATCACGAGCGTGCAGCAACTCGTCACGGCGGCAAAAGCGCATCCCGGTGACTTGAAGTACGCGTCGTCCGGCGTGGGCAGCACGCAGCACATCGCGGGCGTCGCCTTCGCGCAGGCCGCCGGCGTGCAGATCGTGCACGTGCCTTACAAGGGCAGCTCCCAGGCGCACGTCGACATCCTCTCGGGCGAAGTGCAGATGATGTTCGACACCACGTCCTCCGCGATGGGGCAGATCAAGGCCGGCAAGTTCCGCCCCCTGGCAGTCACTTCGCCCAGGCGCTCGTCGGAGCTGCCCGATGTGCCCACGATCGCCGAGGCCGGTTATCCCACCGCCGAGATGACGACCTGGTACGGGCTCTTCGTCACCGGCGGCACGCCGCAGGCGATCGTCGAGCAGCTGCACGACGAGCTCGCGCGCGTGCTCAAGATGCCCGACGTGCAGGCCAAGCTGCGCGGGCTGGGCGGCGAGCCGGGCGACATCGGCCTTGCCGCCTTCGCGCAGATGAACCGCAGCGACTACGATCGCTTCGGCACGCTGATCAAGCAGGCGAACATCAAGATCGACGAGTGAGCGTGCGCCCGCGCATCGCGTTCCTCCTTGGGGATCCCAACGGCATCGGTCCGGAGATCGGTGCCAAGGTGCTCGCGCGCGCGGAGAACGCGCGGCGCGCCGACATCGTCGTGTATGGCGATGAGTCGATCCTCGAGGAAGGGGAACGCGTGTCGGGCGTTCGCATGCCGCGCGGCGCGGATTCGCCGCGGCTCGAGGCGCTCGGCATCCTCGAGGGTGCGTCGCTGACGCCGGGCGAGGCCACCATGGTCGGCGGTCGCGCCGCGCTGGGCGCGCTCACCGCCGCGGCCCAGGCCGCGCGCGCGGGGCACATCGACGGCATCGTGTTCGCGCCGCTCAACAAGCATGCGCTGCGGCTCGCCGGCCTCGACCACGAAGACGAGCTGCGCTACCTCCAGGCGTTCTTCGGCGTCGAGGACTTCGTGAGCGAGTTCAACATCACCGGCGATCTGTGGACGTCTCGCGTCACGTCGCACATTCCGCTGAAGGACGTGCCGGGCGCGCTCAGCGTCGACGGCATCGTGCAGGCGGTGCGCATCGTCGATCGGTACCTGCGCGCGGCGGGGAAGCGCGAGCCGCGCATCGCGGTCGCCGCGCTCAATCCTCACGCCGGCGACGGCGGGTCGCTCGGGCGCGAGGAGATCGACCTCATCGCGCCGGCGGTCGACGCGGCGCGTGCGCAGCGCATCGCGGCGCACGGGCCGCTGCCCGCCGACACGGTGTTCGTCGCGGCGCGCCGCGGCGATTACGACGCCGTCGTATCCATGTATCACGACCAGGGCCAGATCGCGATGAAGCTCATGGGCTTCGATCGCGGCGTGACGCTCCACGGCGGCCTGCCGGTGCCGGTGGCGACGTGCGCGAGCGGCACCGCGTTCGACATCGTCGGCCGCAACGTCGCCAACGCCGAGGGCCTGCAGGCGGCGTTCGATCTCGCCGTGCGGATCGCCGCATCGCCGCCGTAGCGCTCGCGCGATTGGGGTAATGTGGCGAGCTCGAGGAGCTTCGCCATGGCCAACTTCCACCCCGACGAAATCCACCGCCTCGCCGATCCGTGGCAGCGCGAAGACGAGGATCCCGAAGAGACACGTGAATGGGCCGACGCGCTCCACGCGGTGGTGCGTCGCTGCGGGCCCCAGCGCGGCCTGTACCTGCTGAAGCGACTCGAGGAGCAGGCGCAGGAGCTCGGGGTCGTGGCGCACGTGCCGCCACACTCGGCGTATCAGAACACCATTCCGCTCGGCCAGCAGGGGCCGTATCCCGGCGACCTCGCGCTCGAGCAGCGCATCGACGCGATCATCCGCTGGAACGCGCTGGCGATGGTCGTGCGCGCGAACCAGGCCTCACCCGAGCTCGGCGGGCACATCGCGAGCTACGCGTCCGCCGCCGAGATCTTCGAGGCGGGCTTCAATCACTTCTTCCGCGCCGCGAGCGAGTCGCACGGCGGCGACCTCGTGTTCTTCCAGCCGCATTCGGCGCCGGGCGTCTACGCGCGCGCTTTCCTCGAAGGGCACCTGCACGAGGAGCAGCTCGCGCGCTACCGCCAGGAGGTCGGCGGCGGCGGGTTGTGCTCGTATTGCCATCCGTGGCTCATGCCGGACTTCTGGCAGTTTCCGACCGGCTCGATGGGCCTCGGCCCCATCAGCGCCATCTATCAGGCGCGGTTCATGCGCTACCTCGAGCATCGCGGAATCGCGCCGCCGAGCGACCGCCATGTCTGGGGCGTGTTCGGCGACGGCGAGATGGACGAGCCCGAATCGGTGGGCGCGCTGACGCTCGCCGCGCGCGAGCGCCTCGACAACCTCACGTTCATCATCAATTGCAACCTGCAGCGCCTCGATGGTCCCGTGCGCGGCAACGGCCAGATCATCCAGGAGCTCGAGGCGCTGTTCACCGGGGCCGGATGGAACGTGGTGAAGGTGCTGTGGGGATCCGATTGGGATCCGCTGTTCGCGCGCGACACGCATCACGCGCTGCTGCGACGCTTCGCCGCGACCGTGGACGGCCAGTACCAGACCCTCGGCGCGAACGACGGCATCTACAATCGCGACCACTTCTTCGGGCTCGACCCGGAGCTGCAGGCGCTCGTGGCGCACATGACGCCCGCGGAGATCGACGGCCTCACGCGCGGCGGGCACGACTTCCGCAAGCTGTACGCCGCGATGCGTCTTGCACGCGAGACGAAGGGCCAGCCGACGGTCATTCTGGCCAAGACGAAGAAGGGCTACGGCATGGGTGCGGTGGGCGAGTCGCGCATGACCGCGCACCAGCAGAAAAAGCTGGACCTCGACGCGATCAAGGCGTTTCGCGATCGATTCGCATTGCCGCTCTCCGACGACGACCTCGCGCAACTTCGCTTCTATCGCCCACCCGAGAGCAGCCGGGAGATGCAGTACCTGCGCGAGCGGCGCGCCGCGCTGGGCGGCTACATGCCCCGACGCCGGCGCGAGGCGCCGCCGGTCACCGTTCCGGCGATCGAGCGCTACGCGCGGTTCGCCGTCGACGCCGCCGGCAAGGAGATGTCCACCACGATGGCGGCGGTGCGCCTCCTCGGCAACCTGCTGAAGGACGCGTCGTTCGGTCCGCTCGTCGTGCCGATCGTGGCCGACGAGGCGCGCACGTTCGGCATGGCGTCGCTCTTCCGGCAGGTGGGGATCTATTCGCCGCTCGGCCAGCTCTACGAGCCGGAGGATGCGCACTCGATGCTGTCGTACCGCGAGGCGCGCGACGGGCAGCTGCTCGAGGAAGGCATCACCGAGGCCGGCGCGCTGTGCTCGTGGATCGCGGCGGCGACCTCGTACAGCGTTCACGGCCGCGCGATGCTGCCCGTGTACATCTATTACTCGATGTTCGGGTTCCAGCGCGTGGGCGATCTCATCTGGGCCGCCGCGGACCAGCGCGCGCGCGGCTTCCTGCTCGGCGCGACGGCGGGGCGCACCACGCTCGGCGGCGAAGGCCTGCAGCACCAGGACGGCAGCAGCCATGTCGTCGCGGCCACCGTGCCGAATTGCCGCGCGTACGACCCGTGCTTCGCGTACGAGCTCGCGATCATCATGGACCACGGCGTGCGCCAGATGATGGAGCGCCAGGAGGACGTGTTCTATTACCTCACGGTGATGAACGAGAACTACGCGCATCCCTCGCTCCCTGCGGGCATCCAGGAGCACATCGTGCGCGGCATGTACCGGCTCGAGGCGCACGACCTGCAAGCACCGGTTGGCCGCGTGCGGCTGCTCGGCTCCGGAACAATTCTGCGCGAGGTCCTCGCCGCCGCCGCGTTGCTGCGCGACGACTGGAACGTCGCGAGCGAGGTCTACAGCGTGACGAGCTTCAGCGAGCTCGCGCGCGAGGCACGCGAAGTGCAGCGCTGGAACCGCCTGCATCCCGGAGAGCCCGCGCGCCGGAGTCACGTCGGCGAGCTGCTGCCGGGCGAGGCGCCGATCGTCGCGGCCACCGACTATGTGCGCGCGTATCCCGAGCTCATCGCCGCGCACGTGCACGCACCCTTCACCGCGCTCGGGACGGACGGCTTCGGCCGTAGCGACACGCGCGCCGCGCTGCGGCGCTTCTTCGAAGTCGATCGCCAGCACATCGTCGTGGCGGCGCTCGACGCGCTGGCGAACGAAGGCACGATCGAGCGCGCCCGCGTTGCCGAAGCGCTGAAGCGTTATGCGATCGGCGGCGAGCTGGCGCCGCCGCCCTGGCTGGCCTGAATCAGGCTCGAGACCGTCGCCGCCTCGGCATGACCGCCCGCGGCACGCCGCTCGGCGCCACGGGCCGCGCGGACGACGCCGCGCCGGTGCGCCGGCGACGCGTCGTCGTCGCCCGAAGCTGCTCGGTCGCGCGCGGCGTGGCGTGGGCGGGCTTCGTTTTGCGAACCGCCCGCGTCGCGGACTTCGCCTCCTCGGGATTGCGGCGATAGATCACCAGCAGCTTGCCGAGATGCTGCACGGGCGCGGCATCGAGCGCGGCGCAGATCTCGGACAGGAGCGCTTCGCGCGCGTCGCGGTCGTCCCCGAACACGCGGACCTTGACGAGCTCGTGCGCCTTGAGCGCGACGTCGATTTCACGCAGCACCGCGGGCGTGAGGCCGTGCTGGCCGACGGATACGACCGGATCGAGGTGATGCGCGCGGGCGCGCAGCGCGCGCCGCTCGGCGGGGTCCAGCGTGGGCATGGGAACAGTTTAACCTTGGCACGATGAAGTCGCCGCTCAACCGCGCCGGCAAGAAGCATCGCTTCGGCAAGGCCTGGATGCAGGAGCACGTGACGGACCCGTACGTGCAGGCCGCGCAGCGGCAAGGCTATCGCTCGCGCGCCGCGTTCAAGCTGCTCGAGCTCGCGCAAAAGGACCATCTCTTTCGGCCCGGCATCACGGCCGTGGATCTCGGTGCCGCGCCGGGCAGCTGGTCGCAGGTGCTGCGCGAACGACTCGGCGCCGGCTCGCGCATCGTCGCCACCGACGTCCTCCCCATGGAATCGATCGCGGGCGTGACGTTCGTCCAGGCCGATTTCACCGAGGAGGCCGGCCTGCGCGCGGTCGAGGCTGCGCTCGAGGACCGGCCCGTCGCCCTTGTGGTGTCCGACATGGCCCCCAACCTGTCGGGCATCGACGCGGTCGACC
Organism: Casimicrobiaceae bacterium; assembly: GCA_035493035.1. Taxonomy (GTDB): domain Bacteria; phylum Pseudomonadota; class Gammaproteobacteria; order Burkholderiales; family Casimicrobiaceae; genus VBCG01. The sequence continues at coordinate 9,225 of DATJIS010000033.1, forward strand.
AGGCGCGCAGCGTTCACCTGGCCGAGCTGGCGCTGGAGTTCGCAGCCGCGCATCTGCAACAGGGCGGCGACCTCTGCGTCAAAGTGTTCCAGGGCAGCGGCCTGGCGGAGCTGGAGCGGGCCGTGCGGGAGCGGTTCGAGAAGGTGTACCTGCGCAAGCCGAAGGCGTCCCGCGACCGCAGCCGGGAGTTCTTCGTGGTGGCGAAGGGCTTTCGTCGCCCATAGGCGACAATTGGCATGGAAACTGCGTGTTTTGCAGTCCCTCGGCGGGCGTTTCGCCGGTTAAAATGGCTGTCCTGCCCGTGCATCCCCATCCTCGCGGCAGCTTCGTCGGGCGCGGCCGCCCGTAGCCTGGCCGCAAGGAGTCTGGTTTGAACAATCTGCTGAAGAACATCGGTATCTGGCTCGTGATCGGCCTCGTCGTGCTGACGGTGGTCAAGCAATTCGACTCGCGTGCCGCCACCAAGGATTCCGTCGCCTATTCCGAGTTCATGGACTCGGCCAAGAACGGCCGCGTCGAATCGGCAACCGTCGAAGGTCGCACCATCAAGTGGACCTCGACCGATCACAAGAAGTACATCACCTACAGCCCCGGTGACATCTGGATGGTCGGCGACCTGGTGAAGTACGGTGTGAAGGTCGACGCGAAGCCCGAGGAGGAGCAGAGCTTCCTCGCGCAGATCTTCATCTCGTGGTTCCCGATGCTGCTCCTGATCGCGGTATGGATCTTCTTCATGCGCCAGATGCAGGGCGGCGGGAGGGGCGGCGCGTTCAGCTTCGGCAAGAGCAAGGCACGCATGCTCGACGAGGCGAACAACACGGTCACGTTCGCCGACGTGGCCGGTTGCGACGAGGCGAAGGAGGAAGTGGCCGAGCTCGTCGAGTTCCTGCGCGACCCGTCCAAGTTCCAGAAGCTCGGCGGACGCATTCCGCGCGGTGTGCTGATGGTCGGCAGCCCCGGTACCGGCAAGACGCTCCTCGCCAAGGCGATCGCCGGCGAGGCGAAGGTGCCGTTCTTCTCGATCTCCGGCTCCGACTTCGTCGAGATGTTCGTCGGCGTCGGCGCCGCCCGCGTGCGCGACATGTTCGAGCAGGCGAAGAAGAATGCGCCGTGCATCGTGTTCATCGACGAGATCGACGCGGTCGGCCGCCAGCGCGGCGCCGGCCTCGGCGGCGGCAACGACGAGCGCGAGCAGACGCTCAACCAGCTGCTGGTCGAGATGGACGGCTTCGAGGGCAGCGCGGGCGTGATCGTGATCGCCGCGACCAACCGCCCCGACGTGCTCGACCCCGCGCTGCTGCGCCCGGGCCGCTTCGACCGGCAGGTGGTCGTGCCGCTGCCGGACATCCGCGGCCGCGAGCAGATCCTGCTCGTGCACATGCGCAAGGTGCCCCTGGCGCCCGACGTGAAGGCCGACATCATCGCGCGCGGCACGCCGGGCTTCTCGGGCGCGGACCTCGCCAACCTGGTCAACGAAGCCGCCCTGTTCGCGGCGCGCGGCAACAAGCGCCTCGTGGACATGCTCGACTTCGAGCGCGCCAAGGACAAGATCATCATGGGCGCGGAGCGCCGCTCGATCGTCATGCCGGAGGAGGAGCGTCGCAACACGGCGTATCACGAATCGGGGCACGCGATCGTCGCCATGCTGCTGCCGAAGACCGATCCGGTGCACAAGGTCACCATCATCCCCCGTGGCCGCGCGCTCGGCGTCACGATGCAGCTGCCGGAAAGCGACCGCTACAGCCTCGACAAGGAGCGCATGCTGAACACCATCGCCGTGCTCTTCGGCGGCCGCATCGCGGAAGAGGTGTTCATGAACCAGATGACCACCGGCGCCTCGAACGACTTCGAGCGCGCCACGCAGCTCGCCCGCGACATGGTGATGCGCTACGGCATGAGCGACCTCATGGGCCCCATGGTCTACGCCGAGAACGAAGGCGAGATCTTCCTGGGGCGCTCGATCACGCGCACGGTCAACATGTCGGAAGAGACCATGAAGAAGGTCGACGCCGAGATCCGCGGCATCATCGATCGCCAGTACTCGCTCGCGCGCAAGCTGATCGAGGAGAATCGCGAGAAGGTTGAGGCCATGGCGAAGGCGCTGCTGGAGTTCGAGACCATCGATGCCGAGCAGCTCGGCGACATCATGGCCGGCAAGCCGCCGCGTCCGCCGAAGCCTGCGCCGACGCCGACGTCCGGATCGTCCACCCCGCCGGGTGCGACGCCGACCAAGCCGGATGCGGCACCCTCGGCGAATCCTGCCTGACGTCCCGCGTATCGCGAAAAGGGCGTGCGCTGACCGCACGCCCTTTTCATTTGCGCATGTAGCATCGAGGCGATGACTCCTGCGTCCTTCCTGCAATGCGGTGGGCATCGCCTCGACCTCACGCGGCCGCGCGTGATGGGCGTGGTCAACGCCACGCCCGACTCCTTCTCCGACGGCGGCCGCTATCTCGATCCCGCGCAGGCGATCGCGCACGCGCGACAGCTCGTCGCCGATGGCGCCGACATCGTGGACGTCGGTGGCGAGTCCACCCGCCCGGGTGCCGATGAGGTGTCCGCGGCCGCCGAGTGCGCGCGCGTGCTGCCGGTGGTGCGCGCCCTCGCGCTGGACGGCGCGATCGTCTCCGTCGACACGTCCAAGCCCGAAGTCATCCGGGCCGCGGTCGACGCCGGCGCTTCCATGATCAACGACGTGCGGGCGTTGCGGGTCGCGGGTGCGCTCGACGCAGCCGCCGCGAGCGGTGCGGCGGTGTGCCTCATGCACATGAAAGGCGACCCCCGCACGATGCAGCAGGCGCCGCAGTATGCGGACGTGGTGGCCGACGTGCGTGAATTCCTCGCCGAGCGCATCGACGCCGCGCGCGCCGCCGGCATTCCCGCCGAGCGCATCGCCGTCGATCCCGGCTTCGGGTTCGGCAAGACGCTCGAGCACAACGTCGCGGTGATGCGCGGGCTGCCCGCGTTGGCCGCCCTCGGGTATCCCGTGGTGGTCGGCTATTCGCGCAAGTCCTCGCTTGGCGCGATTACCGGGCGCGGGCCGCACGACCGCCTGGCGGCGAGCCTCGCGGCGGCGCTCGTGGCCATCGCGCGCGGCGCTCGCATCGTGCGCGTGCACGACGTTCGCGAGACGGTCGACGCGCTCGCGGTCTGGACGCTGATGCAAGCGCAGTAGCGTCCGCCGCTCGCTCGCGCCACGCGGCATACCCTTCGTCCGCCGCGGGTCCTTCGAGCGTCGTCGCGGCTTACAATGGCGCCCGACACGTTGGTGGAGCGACTGTGGCGAATCGCAAGTATTTCGGAACCGACGGCATGCGCGGACGCGTCGGGGAGGCGCCCATCACGCCCGAGCTCGTGTTGAAGCTCGGCTGGGCGGCCGGGCGCACGCTCGTCGCGGTAGACGGCCGCGGCTCGCAGGACGGCCGCGGCGACCGGCCCGGCGTGCTGATCGGCAAGGACACGCGCATCTCCGGTTACCTGCTCGAAGCCGCGCTCGAGTCGGGACTGTCCGCCGCAGGCGTCGACGTCTACCTGTGCGGCCCGTTGCCGACACCCGGCATCGCGTACCTGACGCGTGCGCTGCGACTGTCGGCCGGCATCGTGGTGAGCGCCTCGCACAATCCGTTCGACGACAACGGCATCAAGTTCTTCTCCGCGCGCGGCAGCAAGCTGCCGGACGATGTCGAGGCGGCCATCGAGGCGAAGATGGAGCAGCCGCTCGAGTGCGTCCCCTCCGCGGATCTCGGCAAGGTGTGGCGCGTCGGCGACGCCGGCGGTCGCTACATCGAGTTCTGCAAGAGCACGTTTCCCTCCGAGCTCGACCTGCGCGACTTCCGCATCGTGGTCGACTGCGCGCACGGCGCGGGCTACGACGTCGCGCCGCGCGTCTTCCACGAGCTCGGCGCCGAGGTGATCACGGTGGCCGCGGAGCCCGACGGGCTCAACATCAATCACGGTGTCGGTGCCACGCAGCCGCGCTTCCTGATGGACCAGGTGCGCACGCACGCCGCCGATCTCGGCATCGCGCTCGACGGCGACGGCGATCGCCTGCTGATGGTGGACGGGTCGGGGCGGTGCTACGACGGCGACGAGCTCCTCTACGTGATCGCACGCGACTACCAGCGACGCAACGCGCTCGCCGGCGGCGTGGTCGGCACGCACATGACGAACCTAGGGTTCGAGCAGGCGCTTTCCGCAGCGGGCATTCCGCTCGCGCGCGCGAAGGTCGGCGATCGCTACGTGCTGGAGTCGATGCTCGAGCGCGGCTGGCAGCTCGGCGGCGAGAACTCGGGGCACATCATCTGCCTCGACAAGCACACCACGGGCGACGCGACGGTCGCGGCGCTTGCCGTGCTGCGCGCGTTGATCGAAACGCGGCACACGCTGGCCGAGGCCGCCGCGCCGGTGAGCCTCTTCCCGCAGCGCCTGATCAACGTGCCGGTGCAGCGCGGCTGGGATTGGCACGCCAACGACACCGTGCGCGCCGCGGAGCGCGCCGCGACGCACGCGCTCGGCGAAGCCGGGCGCGTGCTGCTGCGTCCCTCGGGCACCGAGCCCGTGTTGCGCGTGATGGTCGAAGCGCGCGATCGCGGCCTCGCGGACCGCCACGCCGAAGCCCTCGCTCACGCCATCGCGCAGGCCGCCGGACAGCGGCTCTGACGTCAACGGCTGCCGCCGCCGGCGGCGATCGTGGTCGCCACTCCCGCACGCCGATTCGCGCGCGGGCAGCGCCTGCTACTTGTGGTCGACGATCACCATCCAGTGCACGCCGAAGCGATCCTTCGCCATGCCGAACGCGGGCGAGAAGAACGTCTTGGTGAGCGGCATCACGACCTGGCCGCCATTGCTGATGGCGTTGAACAGCCGCTCGGCGTCGCTGCCGTTGTCCGCGGTGATGGTGAGCGAAAAGCCCTCGAACTTCAGATCGCCCTTGCATTCGCCGTCGCTCGCCAGGATGGTGGCGTCGCCGATGCGGAAATTCGCGTGCATCACCTTGTTCTCGCCGCCGGGCGGAAACATGCCCGCTTGCGCGGAGGGGGGCGCTTCCTTGAAGCGCATGATGTTCACGTCCTTCGCGCCGAGCGCGCTGCGGTAGAACTCGATCGCTTCCTCGCAGCGGCCGTTGAAGAAGAGGTAAGGTTGAACGTGCATGGTGTCTCCTCGTGGGTGAGCAACAGCAGGAACGGCGTCGGGCCTAAGTTTGCTCGACGCCGGGAAGAGGTGCCTCGCGCTGCGGCCGAAGCAGGAGCGCGCCGAGCAGCGCGGCGCCGAGCGCGAACAGCGCGCCGAGCGCGAAGGCGAGGCGATAGCCGTCGTTGAGCGCGAGCGCCTGCGCGGCACCCATGCCCAGCAGGTCGTCCGTGCGCGCGGCCGCAACGCTCGCGAGCACGGCGAGGCCGAGCGATCCGCCCATCATGAACGACGTATTGACCACACCGGACGCAAGGCCCGACTCGTTCGGCGCCACGTCGCCCATCGCGGCCAGCAGCACGGGATTGAACGCGACGCCGGCGCCGATGCCGAGCAGCATCATGCCCGGCAGCACGTCGATGGCGAATGAGCCGTCGACCGGCGCGCGGGCGAAGAGCGCGAGCCCTGCGGCGGCGACGAACAGGCCCGCGGCCAGCGGCACGCGCAAGCCGTAGCGACTCACGAGCTTCGCCGACGCGCCGACCGAGAGTACGGCCATGATGATATTCGCGGGCAGGAACGCGAGCCCGACCTGCAGCGCGCTGTAGCCGAGCACGAGCTGCAGGTAGAGCGCGCTGATGAAGAACCAGGCGAACATGGCGGCGGCCCACAACGTCCCGACGACGTTGGCGATGGCGAGGTTGCGCAGGCGAAACAGGCGCAGCGGCACGAGCGGGCTCTGCACCTGGCCTTCGATCGCGAGGAAGAGCGCGAACAGCACCGAGGCGCCCGCGAGCAGGGCGATGGTCTGCGTCGACGTCCACCCTGCCTCGTTGCCGTTGACGACGGCGTAGACCGCGAGCAGGAGCGACGCAGTCACCGTCACCGCGCCCGCGATGTCGAGGCGCGCACCCGGCGTTCGCGCACGCACGTCGGGCAGCAGCCGGCGGCATGAGACGTACACGACCGCGCCGATGGGCAGGTTGACCAGGAAGATCCAGTGCCAGCTCAGCGCGCTCGTGAGCAACCCGCCGAGCAGCACGCCGATGCTGCCGCCGGCGGCGCACACGAAGCCGTAGATGCCCATGGCTTTCGCGCGCTCGCCCGGATCCCGGAACAGGTCGGCGACGAGCGACAGCGCGACGGCGTCGACCACGGCGCCGCCGAGACCCTGCACTGCGCGCGCCGCGACCAGCATGGCCTGCGACGTCGAGACGCCGCACGCGAGCGAAGCGAGCGCGAACACGACGAGCCCCGCCAGGAATAGCCGGCGATGCCCGTAGAGGTCGCCCAGGCGACCACCGAGCAGCAGGAAGCCGCCGAACGTGAGCATGTAGGCGTTGATCACCCACACCAGCGAGGTCTCCGTGAAGCGCAGGTCCTCGCGGATCGACGGCAGCGCGACGTTCACGATCGTCGTGTCGAGCACGATCATGAGGACGCCGGCGCACAGCACGTACAGCGCGAGCATGCGCGTGCGAAGGTCGGAGCGATGGGTCATTGCGTGATCCCCGTGGCTTCAGCGGCGCTGCGCAGCACCTGGCTGCGCCGATAGAGGAACAGCGCGAGCGCGAACAGCGTTCCGCCCGGCAGCAGCAGCTCCAGCAACACGTACGGACCGAGCCTTTGCGCCCATGTGCGCAGCACCAGAAGAAGATTCGAGACGGTTTGCATTTGCGGCTCCTTTCGATGTCTAGTCGAACGAGCCGCGTGAAAATCGACAGTCAGCGTTCGAGCTTGACGCCCAATCCGTACAGCACGCCGATCCATCGCGCGCGCGTGTACGCGACGCGCGCCGAAGGGACGCTGGCGTGCACGAGCGCGAGCGTGCAGCCGCGCCGCCTGGCGTCGATGGTCACGTCGACGCGCGTCTCCGCGTGCGCATGCATGTGCGAGGAGAGCGTGAACGCGAGCCGCCGGTGCGGGTCGATGTCCACGTAGCGCCCGGCATGCGCGACGAGCGCGCCCTGATGCCATTCGCTGAAGCAGAACGCGCCGCCGACCCGAGCGTCGATCTCCACGCACGCCATCGGACGCGTCGCCGTGGCGAACAGCCACTGCCGTGCCAGGTCCGGATCGAGCCAGGCACCGAACACGCGCGCCGGCGCCGCATCGAAGCGGCGCACGACGCGCAGCGACGATCGCCGCGCGTCGGCGCGCGGCGCGCCGGCGCCACGCGCCGGCCTCTCGAGCAGCGAAACGGTCATGGCGTCAGGTGGCCGCCGCGGCCGCGCCGGCGAACGCCGGCCGGTCGAAGCCCAGCTCGCGCACCGGTCTCACCTCGATGCTGCCGACGCGCGCGGGCGGGATCTTGGTCGCGACCTGGATCGCCTCGTTCAAGTCCTTGGCTTCGATCATGTAGAAGCCGGCGAGCTGCTCCTTGGTCTCGGCGAACGGGCCGTCCGTGACCGACACGCGTCCGTTGCGCACGCGCACCGTCGTGGCCGTCTGCACCGACTGCAGCGCCTGGCCCGCGATCATCTTGCCGCTTTGCCGCAAGGCGTCGCCGCACGCCATGCACTCGTTGTCGTCGATCTCCTCGAGGCGTCGCTCGTCCATGTAGACCAGGCACAGGTATTTCATCGTCGTCTCCGAAAAGCGGGTGGAATCGCCACCCCGCATTCCCTGGTCGAACGGGAACGCGGGATTTCGACATGCTCGGGCTACTGCGGCAGCTCCGTGAGGCGCCGCTCCAGGAACCGCCGCTCGGGCTCCTGGCGCGCGAGCGCGATCGCACGTTCGTACGACGCCCGCGCCTGGGCGACCGCGCCGAGCCGCCGGCACAGGTCTGCACGGGCCGCGTGCGCCAGGTGATACTCGGCGAGGTCACCACGGGCCAGGATCGCGTCGACCAGCGCCAGGCCCGCTGCCGGACCATCGCGCATCGCGATGGCCACCGCGCGGTTGAGCTCGACGACCGGCGACGGCTCGAGTCGCAGCAGCACGTCGTAAAGCCCGACGATCTCGCTCCAGTCGGTAGCGTCCGGGCTCTCCGCATTGGCGTGAACGGCCGCGATCGCAGCCTGCAGCGCATAGGGGCCGATGCGCCGCGACGCGAGTGCGCGCTCGACGAGGGCGGTGCCCTCGGCGATGTGCGCCCGGTTCCACAGCGTCCGGTCCTGGTCGGCGAGCAGGATCAATTCGCCGGTCGGGGTCGTGCGCGCGGCCCGCCGCGATTCCTGCAGCAGCATCAGCGCGAGCAGCCCGATTGCCTCGGGCTCGGGCAGCAGCTCGATCAGAAGGCGCCCGACGCGGATCGCCTCCCCGGACAGGTCGACGCGCGTCACCGACGCGCCCGACGACGCCGAATAGCCCTCGTTGAACACGAGATAGACCACGCGCAGGACGTTGTCCAGGCGCTGGGGCAGCTCCTCGGTGGACGGCACCTGATAGGGAATGCGCGCATCGCGGATCTTCGATTTCGCGCGCACGATGCGCTGGGCGAGCGTCGGGGCACCGGTGAGGAACGCCTGCGCGATGGCCTCCGTCGTCAGGCCGCACACTTCGCGCAGCGTCAGCGCGACCTGGGCATCCGACGCGAGCGCGGGGTGGCAGCACGTGAAGATGAGGCGCAGGCGATCGTCCTCGATGTCGTCGCCCTCGATCGTGTCGCGCTCGTCCGGGATCGCCTCGGCCGCTTCCTCGTCGAGGGCCTCGAACCGCCGCTGCCGGCGGATGCCGTCGATGGCCTTGAAGCGGCCCGCGGACACGAGCCACGCCCGCGGATTGGCCGGCACGCCTTCGCGCGGCCACTGTTCGAGCGCGGCCCGGAAGGCGTCGTGCAACGCCTCTTCGGCGAGATCGAAGTCGCCGAGCATGCGGACCAGCGTTGCGAAGACGCGCCGCGACTCCGTGCGGTAGATCGCGTCGATCGATTCGGCAACCTGCTCGGGCATCTCAGCGGCTTCCCTTGTGCTACTTGCGGCCCTTCGCGAGCTCGGCCGCTTGCGCGCGCACGCGCTCCTCCCGCTCGCGTAGCTCCGGGGTGAAGTCCTTGCCGAAATCCTCCGCCTCGTAGAACGGGCGGATCTCGATCTCGGACTCCTGGTTGGTGAAGGGATTGGGACAGCGCTTCACCCACTCGACCGCTTCCTCGAGCGACTGGCACTGCCAGATCCAGAAGCCGGCAACGAGCTCCTTCGTCTCGGCGAACGGACCGTCGACTACCGTGCGCTTGGGCCCCGAGAAGCGGACGCGCGCCCCTTGCGAGCTCGGCTTCAGACCATCGCCGCTCAGCATCACGCCCGCCTTGACGAGCTCCTCGTTGAAGCGGCCCATGTCCGCGAGCAGCTTGTGGTCCGGCATCACGCCCGCCTCCGAATCCTGGGTTGCCTTCACCATGACCATGAATCGCATGTCGTTCTCCAATGTCGGTTATGGAAATGGCGGGGCACCGCCGCGTGCCCTCGCCATATCGTAGACGAACGGCACGACGCGAAATCGACACAATGCGCGACTTCGCCTTCGGCCTGGCCCGGCGGCCTCACCGGGCCAGTGGTAGTGTTGACCCATCATGGTGCAGGAAGCCTATTACGGCACGGACCTTGCGTTCGTGCATCACACGGGCTACTCGCAACACGTCGAGCGCACCGCGGCCGGGCTCGTTGCGCTCCTGCGCGCCCACGGGATTCCGAATGCGCACGTGCTCGACGTGGGCTGCGGCAGCGGCCGGCTCGCGCGCAAGCTGCTCGGCACCGGCTTTGCCGTGCAGGGCGTCGATGCGTCGCCCGCGATGATCGACCTCGCGCGGGCGCAGGCTCCCGGCGCGACGTTCGAGGTCGTCCGGCTGCCGCACGTTCTGCCGCAGGCCGACGCCGTCGTGTCGACGGGCCACGTGCTGAATTATCTCGATACGCCCGACGACATCACCAAGGCTTTGCGTGACCTCGCGCGGGCGGTGGCGCCGGGAGGTCTCCTCGCCATCGATCTTCTCACCGAGCGCTTCGCCGCGCAGCGCGATGCTTCGCCGCTTCACGCGCAGGTGCACGACGACTGGGTCATCGTCACGCGCTATTCGCGTCCGCGTCCCGAGCGCTTCGATCGCGACATCACGGTGTTTCGCCGCGTCGACGACGCATGGCGCCGCGCCGACGAGCATCATCGAAACGTCCTGTTCGAGGCGGACCGGGCGATCGCCATCCTGCGCGAGGAAGGCGTCGACGCGTCGGTTCGCCCGGCGTTCGGCGAGGAGACGCTGCCCGAGGGTCTCGTGGTTCTCGCCGGGGTGCGCCGCTAGACCGGAACGTCGCCGATGACCGTGCAGCGGCGGATGACGCGGCCTTCCTTCGCGGGGTCGTACGCCGTCGCGCGATGCTGCACGCAGCGGTTGTCCCACATGATGAGCTCGCCCCGCATCCAGCGATGCTCGTACACGAGATCGGGATGGATCGCGAGGGCATTGAGCTCCTCGATCAGCGCGCGGCCTTCGCCGTACGGCAGGCCGACGACGTACTCCGCGTGATCGCCGAGGAAAAGGCACTTGCGATGCGTCTCGGGATGCGTGCGGACGATCGGATGGTCGACGGGCGGCACCGCGCGCTTCTGGTCTTCCGTCATCGGATCCTCGCCGTGACGGCGCGTGCGCGAGAAGTCGAGGTTGTGCACGGCACGCAGGCCGGCGATGCGCGACTTCCACCGGGGCGAAAGACGCTCGTATGCGCCGTACATGTCGGCGAAGTGCGTCTCGCCGCCGACCCTCGGCATAACCTCGCCGTAGATGATCGTCGCGTGACCGCTGCGGCGCTGCCACGAGCCGTCGGTGTGCCACGCGAGCGTTCCCTTGTCGGGATGGCGACCGTTGGGCCTGCCGTGCTCGTCGAGATTCGACAGCCGGTAGAGCTCGGGATAGCCGTCCGCGTGGTACTGGTTCATCACGTGGACCTGCACTTCGCCGAAGCGGCGCGCGAGCGCCACCTGGCGCCCGGGCGGCACGTCCTGCGCGGGAAAGAGAAGCACCTGATGGCGCAGGAACGCCTCGTACAGCGCGCGGAAGACCGTATCGTCGAGCTCGTCGGCGAGCGTGACGCCGTGGATCGACGCGCCGAGATTCGGCGACAGCGGGCGCGCTTCGAACGGCCAGCGGGAGGAAACACGCGCATGCATGGCGGGCCTTTGCGCTAGGGAGGACAGATGTATCCGGTCCCCGAGGGACTCCTGAAGCAACCGACCGACTCGGGCAGGAACTGCTTGGGCAGCCAGAGCACGACCTTCGGGAACGTCACCGTGAACGCGATCGTGAGGAAGAAGACGATGTAGAGCGGCAGCGAGCGGACCACGGCCTTGCCGAATCCTACGCCGACGTACTTCGAGGCGACCAGCAGCGACAGGCCGTACGGCGGCGTGATGAGTCCGAACACCAGGGTCGTCACGATCACCACGCCCATGTGCAGGGGGTTGATGTTGCCGACTTCGGCGAGCTTGCGGATGATCGGCATGAAGATGATGATCGCAGGGACCGCGTCGATGAAGTCGCCGACGATGACGAACAGCACGACGAGCAGGAACATGATCGTGGCGCCGTCGTTGCCCGCGAACGCCGTGATGTAGTTGGCGACGATGTCGGGCCCGCGCAGGAAGGCAACCACCCACCCGAACGCCGATGCGCCGGCCACCGCGCCCATCGGCAGCGAGTACAGCAACCCCGCGTACATGAAATCGCGCGGCAGCTCGCGGATGTGGCGCGCGTTGATGATCGGAATCAGCACGACGACGATGTAGACGGCCGCCACCATGCCCGCCTCGGTCGGCGTGAACCAGCCGGACAGGATGCCGCCCATGATGATCACGGGAATCACGAGGGGCAGGGCGGAGCCGCGCGCCGCCACGATGACTTCGGTCAGCGACGACCGCTTCTTCATGACGCCGACCGGGCCGAAGAAGTAGCTGTAGACCATGAGCCCGATGCCGACCAGCACGCCCGGCACGACGCCGGCGAGGAACAGCCCGCCGATCGATACGTCGCCGGTCGCACCGTACACGACCGCCATGATGCTCGGCGGAATGAGGTTCGCCATGGTCGACGCCGAGGCGATCAGCGCTGCGGTGAACGCGCGGTCGTAGCCTTCGCGCTTCATGTCGTGCGCGATCGTGCGCGTGAGCACCGCGACGTCCGCCACGGACGAGCCGGAGATCCCGGCGAAGAACATGCTGAAGACGGTGACGACCTGTGCGAGCCCGCCTCTCAGGTGACCCACGAGCGTCTGCGACAGCCGGATCATGCGCGTCGCGACGTCGGACGCGGCCATCAGCTCGCCGACCAGCAGGAAGAACGGGACGGCGAGGAGCGTCTCGGCGTCGATGCCGTGGAAGAGCTGGCCGATCATCGACTGCATGCTGATCGGCGTGAAGAACGTCGCGACCAGGACGCCCGCGATGAGCGCGAACGTGACCGGCACGCCCATGTAGCCGAACGTGAGGAAGAGGATCGTCATCATGAGCAGCACGCCACCCGCGCTCATAGCAGCGTCTCCCGGATGTCGTCGCTGTCCTCGGGGCCCGCGAAGCCGTGGCGCCAGCCGTTCACGAGCTGCTCGACGGTGAACAACGCGACCAGCACGCCCGCGATCGGCACGATCGCGGTGTACACCGTCAGCGGAATGAGCGACGGCATGCGAAAGCTGCCGAGGTCGAGGAGCGCGTTCTGCCAGCCGAAGATGACCATGGCGATCGCCACGAGGAGCACCACGACGCGGTTCACGATCTCGATCGCGTTGCGCGGCTTGCCGGTCATGCGCTTGGTGATCTCGGTCAGGTAGAAGTGATCGAGCCGCCGCGTCGCGGCGGCCATGCCGATGAACACGCCCCAGGCGAAGAACGCGGTGGTCACCTGTTGCAGCCATAGCCACGGCGCGCCGATGGTGCGCGTGACCACGTCGCACAGGACGGTGAGGGTGAACATGCCGATGCTCAGCCCGCAGAGGACCATGAGGCCGGCCTCCAGCGGGTCGAGCCACTTCCACTTCAGATGTCGGTGCCGGTCAAGGATCAGGGCGCGGCTGTCGGCCATTCGGTCCTCGGGGTCGCATTACGAAGACGCAGCGCGGGCGTGGCGCGCGGTGGGGAGCCGCGCGCCGGCGCCACGCCATGCGAAGCTGCCTACTTGACGTCGCGGACCATCTTCAGCAGCTTCACCGCGTGCGGGCCCAGCTCGGCGGCGAGCTGGTCCTGCACCGGTTGCGCGGCCTTCACGAACCCGGACTTGTCGACGCCGTCGACGATCTTCACGCCCATCGTCTTCAGCTTGGCGGCCGAATCGGCCTCGAGCTTCAGGGCCATCGCCGGCTCGCGCCGGCTCACTTCCGTGGCTGCAGCCTGAACCCATTGCTGCTGCTCGGGTGTCAGGCTGTTCCAGGTCTTGTCGCTCACCCAGAGGCAATTGTTGTTCGCCTCGTGCTCGGTCATGGACAGGATCGGCGCGACCTCGTAGTGCTTGTTGGCGAGATACACGTTGATGCCGTTCTCCGCCACGTTGACCACACCGGTCTGCAGCGACGTGTAGACGTCGCCGAACGGCATGTGGACCGTCTGCGCCCCGTAGGCCGGGAACAGCGTGTCCTCCGTCTTGGTCGCCTGCACGCGCACCTTCATGCCCTTGACGTCGTCGATGGAATGCACTTCCTTCTTGCTGTACATGTCGCGCATGCCCATGGTGAGGAGGCCGAGCACGTGCGCCCCCTGCACCGAGTCCCTCACCATCGCGCGAAACTCCTCCGTGATCGCGGGATCGGCCAGCACCTTCTGCAGGTGATCCTGGTCGCGGAAGATGAAGTGCAGCGAGAACACCACGGCCTGCGGCGCCACGGTCGACGCGTTCGCGGTCGACGTGATGACGAAGTCGATGTCGCCCGATCGCAGCTTCTGGAGGAGCTGCGGCTCCTGGCCGAGCTGGCCGCCGGGGAACTGGTTGATGCTCATGGTGCCCTTCGACAACTCCTTCAGCTTGGCGTCGAAGATGTTGCCCGCGATGCCGTACGCGGTGGTGGTGGGCTGGTCGTAAGCGAAGCTGAACGTGCGGGCCTGGCCGTGCGCGGCGGCCGCGAACAGCGCGGCGAAGCCGACTGCGAGCACACGGCAAAGCGTGCTTCCGAAGCGCGATTCCATTGAACCTCCTCCTGACGGGACGTCGACGTGGGATGGTTCCGATCTTCGCGTCGCTGCGCCGGGCGAAGCGCGGCGGGGGCCGGTGGGACGGCAGTATTGAAGTTTTGCGCGTGCGGGTCAATGTACGGCGGCGTCGGCCCGCTGCGCGGCGGCCCTGGCGCGGGCCGCCGATATAATGACCCATGGTTGCCATATTGCATGCTGCGCCGCAAGCCGCCGCGCCGCAGGCGGTGGCGGCCTGGCTCGATTCCCTGGCGTCCGCGTACGGCGCGCCGGCGCGCGCGACGCTGGCGGGCGCCATCGATTTCGCGCGCGGGCGTTACGCGGACGCGCGCATGCCCGACGGGGAGCCGGTCATGGAGCGTGCGCTCGGCACGGCTTCCATCCTTGCGGCGATCCGGCTCGATCTCGATTGCCTGGTCGCCGGCGTGCTCCTCGGGCTGCCGGTCGTGGGCGCATTCGACGCCGACGAGCTGACCGCGCGGTTCGGCGGCGACGTCACGACGCTCGTGGCCGGTGTCGCGCGAATGGGCGCGATCCGGGCGCATGCGACGCTCGCCACTCGTGAGGAGCAGTCGGCGCAGACCGAGAACCTCCGCAAGATGCTCCTCGCGATGGTCGACGACATACGCGTCGTGCTGGTCAAGCTCGCCGAGCGCACGCAGGCGCTGCGCTGGCTCGCGGCCGGCAGCGCGGACGCGGGGCGCGACGACGCGCGTGAAGCGCTCGAGCTGTACGCGCCGCTCGCCAATCGCCTCGGCGTGTGGCAGCTCAAGTGGGAGCTCGAGGATCTCTGCCTGCGCATGCTCGAGCCTGCCGAATACAAGCGCATCGCGAAGCTGATCGACGAGCGCCGCGTCGATCGCGAGCGCTACATCGACGACGTCATCGCCACCTTGCAGCGCGAGCTCGAGGCC
Organism: Casimicrobiaceae bacterium; assembly: GCA_035493035.1. GTDB lineage: Bacteria > Pseudomonadota > Gammaproteobacteria > Burkholderiales > Casimicrobiaceae > VBCG01. The sequence continues at coordinate 24,371 of DATJIS010000033.1, forward strand.
TCCGGCCTGGCGGCGGAGATCACGGGCCGCCCCAAGCACATCTACAGCATCTGGAACAAGATGCGGCGCAAGCAGACGACCATCGACGCGCTGTACGACATCCGCGCGGTGCGCATCCTCGTCGATTCCGTGCGCGACTGCTACACCGCGCTCGGCGTGGTGCATCACCTGTGGACGCCGCTCGCGCGGGAGTTCGACGACTACATCGCGCGTCCCAAGGCCAACGACTATCGCTCGCTCCACACGGCGGTGATCGGGCCCGAGGGCAAGCCGCTCGAGGTGCAGATCCGCACGCGCGAGATGCACCAGCACTCGGAGTACGGCGTGGCCGCGCACTGGCGCTACAAGGAGGGCGGCGCCGATGCGCGACGCGACCCGCGCTTCGACGAGAAGATCGCGTGGCTGCGCCAGATCCTCGACTGGAAGGACGCGGTCGCCGACGCCGGCGATCTCCTTTCGGGGTTTCGCAGCAGCCTCTTCACCGACTCGATCTACGTGCTGACGCCGCAGGGCAAGGTGATCGACCTGCCGCGCGGCGCGACGCCGGTCGACTTCGCGTACGCCGTGCACACCACGCTCGGCCATCGGTGCCGCGGCGCGCGCGTCGACGGCCAGATGGTGCCGCTCAATTACGAGCTCGCCAACGGCCAGCGAGTCGAGATCGTCGCCGCGAAGCAGGGCGGGCCTTCGCGCGACTGGCTCAACCCCGAGCTCGGCTACGTGCACAGCCATCGTGCGCGCGCCAAGGTGCGCCAATGGTTCAAGGCGCAGCAGCACGAGGAAACGGTGGCGCAGGGCCGCGCGCTCGTCGAGCGCGAGCTCGCGCGGCTCGGCCAGACGGCGCTCAAGCTCGATGCCGTGGCCGCCAAGGCGGGCTTCGACAAGGCGGACGACTTCTTCGCTGCGTACGCGCGCGACGAGATCAACAGCCGGACGGTCCAGAGCGCCATTCAGGCGGTGGCGCAGCCGGCGCTCCCGGCGCAGCCGTCGTCCGAGCCGGAGGTCGTGACGCGGCGCAGCCGCGCCGCGGGCTCGGGCAGCGGGATCCTGGTCGTCGGTGTCGACCGGCTCATGACCGGACTCGCGCGCTGCTGCAAGCCCGCGCCACCCGATCCCATCGTCGGCTTCGTCACGCGCGGCAAGGGCATCACCATTCACCGCCGCAGCTGCAGCAACGTCGCGCGCATGCTCGCGCGCGAGCCCGAGCGCCTGATCGAGGCGAGCTGGGGCGCGCAGCGCGACGAGGTCTTCCCGGTCGACATCGTGGTCGAGGCGACCGATCGTCAGGGGCTGCTGCGCGATATTTCCGAAGTGCTGTCGCGCGAGAAGATCAACGTCACGGCGGTCAACACGCTGACGAGGCACCATCAGGCGCGCATGGCGTTCACGATGGAGGTCGCGAGCGTCGCGCAGCTCACGCGCGCGCTGGCGCTCGTGCGCGACGTGCCGGGCGTGTTCTCCGCGACGCGGCGCTGAGGCGCCTCGCTACAGCTTCAGCGGATCGCCGTAGCCGGTGAGCTCGAGGTAGCCGCGGCCCGCCGGCCCGCCGGCGATCGTCGCGCGCACCGCGCCTTCCCAGTACACGGTTCCCACGCTCGCGCGCGCGTCGAGCTCCTGGTCGTCGAACAGCGGCTCGAGCGTCACGTCGAGATCGCCGGCGCGAACGCGCATCGCGACCGGGTACTCGATTCCCGTGCGCGGCGATCGCCACCGGTGGAGCGGCTCGAACACCACCTCGAGCACCCCGAAGCGCTGCGTCGAGCCGTCGCGCCGCTGCAGCGTGGCGGCGGCCCAGAAGCGGCTGCCGCGCCCGTCGCGAATGCGAAACGCCATGAGCGCGCTGCCGTCGTCGAAGTCGACGCCCATCCAGTCCCAGCCGCGCGCGTCGGCCGCGAGATAGTCGCTCGACCACTCGTGGTCGAGCCACGCGGTTCCTTCGACCGCGTGCGCGCGGCCTTCGAACGTCAACGAGCCGCTCACCGCAAGGTGAGGGCGGCTGTAGTAGTAGCTCGCCTGATCGACGAGCGGCCCCTTGCGGCTCACGCCGTTATCGCCCTGCAGGAGGGGCGCGGACGTTGCGCGAAACGCGAGATCGAGCGCGAACTCGCGCGCCGGAATTCGGGTGCGATAGACGTCGCCGTCGAGGACCAGCGACCAGTCGTCGATGACCACGTTGGTCGTATCGGTCGCTGCGGCGGCGAGCCCGAATGCCGCGCGCGCCGCGCGCTGGTCGTGTCGCAGCCGCTGCAACGCCGGATCCGCGAGCGCGGCGTGCGCGAAGAGGATCTGAACGGGTGCGAAGGCGCTGCGCTCGCCCTCGGCGACGCCGGGCCGTGAGCGAAAGAAGGTGACCTGCACGCCGCGCTCGACGCCGTCGCGATCGCGCGTCCACCCCGTGATGTACCACCACTCGGTGCGAAAGTCGGGATGGCTGCCGTGGTCCTTCGGGAACACGAGCGCGCGCGGCGCGACACGTCCGAAGTCGACGTCCGCGGCCGCCCACGGCGAGGCCAGCGTGCCGACGCCGGCGAGGACGAACGTGCGCCGCTTCACCAATCGTCCTTGACCGCGCGCACGACGTCGTCGCGCATCGCGGCGCGTCCCGACAACCATGCGGTGACCGTCGCGAGCGCGAGCAGGGCCGCCGCCAGCGCCGCGAGGCCGACCCACGGAATCGCGAGGTCCATGCTCCAGTGGAACGATTGCCGGTTCACGACATGGATGAGGATGAGCGCGATGACGAAGCCGAGCGCGATGCCCACGACGGCGCCTACGCCGGCGAGCAACAGGCCGGCCGTCGCGAGCATGGTGCCGACCTGCCGGCGCGTGAGCCCGAGGTGGCGCAGCACGCCGAACTCGCGGCGGCGTCGCAGTACCAGCGCACCGAAGGCGGAGGACAGCCCGGTCAGTCCGATGAGCACCGCGACGGCCTCGAGCGCGTAGGTGACGGCGAAGGTGCGATCGAAGATGCGCAGCGAGACGGCGCGAAGCTCTCCGGGTGTCGCTACATCGACGCGATCGCCGCCGGGCAACGCGCGAAGCGCGCGCTCGATGTCCGCGGCGCGCGCGTCGCGTGCGAGCCACACGGCCGCGTCGTTCACCCAGGCGTCCCCCGTGAGCCGGGCGTACAGCGCGCGCTCGACCACGATCGCGCCCTGCTGCCGCGCGTAATCGCGCCACACGCCGGCGACCGTGAAGGGCTCGAGGCGCTCCGCCAGCGGCAGACGGATCGTCTCGCCCACGTGCCATCCGAAACGGTCCGCGGCCGCCTCGCTCACCCACGCCGGTGGCGGGTCGTTGGCTCCCGGCATCACCGTCGGACCGATCAGCGCGAGCCTGTCCATCGGACGATGGGGGTCGATGTCGCGCGCGAGCAGCGTCACGCGACGCGCGTCGTCGTCGAGCGCGAGCGATGTCGCGCGCAGGAACTCGACGCGAGCCACCCCCGGCACGCGCTCGAGTTGCGCTTGCAGCGGCGGCGTCAGGTACGCGGTATCGCTGCCCGCGCCGGCGCGCACGTAGAGGTCCGCGGGCAGCACCTCGTCCAGCCAGGTCTCGAGCGAGCCGCGGAACGACGCGACCATGATCGCCATCGCCGCCATGAGCGAGACGCCCGCGACCATCGCGGCGAGGCTCAGCGTGGATTGCGCGGGCGTGTGGCGGATTTGCGCGAGCGCAAGGGCTACCGCCGGCGCGCGCGGTCGCGGCACCCCCGCGAGCAGGAGGGCCGAAAGCGCCGGCAACAGGCCGAGCGTACCGAGGAGCAGGAGCGCGATCGCGAGATAGCCGAACAACGGCAAGTCGTGCACGGGAGGCAGCAGCGTCGCGCCTGCACCCGCGACGCAGGCCGCCACACCGAGCCACACCGAGCGGCCGCGCCCCCATTCGACGTCGACGTCGCCCGCCTTCAGCGCAAGGGCCGGGGGCGCGCGCGCGGCATCGCGCGCCGGCGCGACGCTGCCGAGCATGGCGGCCGCGACGCCGCACGCGCCGAACAGCGCAGCACCCGTCCAGTCCATGGCGATGCCCGGCGCACGCCCGCGAAAGAAGCCCGCGCCGAGATCGAGGCCGAACCAGCGCGTGGCCAGCGTGGCGATGGCGAAGCCGAGCGCAAGGCCGGCGAGGGCGCCCAGCACGCCGAGCACGGCGCCTTCGCGCACGACGAGGCGCATCAGTGCGCCGCGCGTGAGCCCGAGGCTGCGCAGCACCGCGAATGGCACGCGGCGCCTCAGCACCGCAAGCGCCTGCGTCGAGAACACGAGCAGCGCGCCGGTGAAAAGCGCCACCAGCGCGAGCACGTCGAGGTTGACGCGGTAGGCGCGGGTGAGACGCTCCGTCGACTCGGCGTTGCTGCGCGGCGAAACGACGCTCACGCCCGCCGGCATCATGCGCGCCAGCCGCTCGCGCGTGCGCTTCACGTCGAAGCCGGGTCGCAGGCGCAGGTCGATGCGCGTGATGCGCCCGGCTCGAGCGAAGCGATCCTGCATGCCGCCGATGTCCATGACGCCCATTCGCGCCTCGCCGTTGCCGTGCACCACGCCCGCGATGCGAAGCTCGACGGGGTCGAGCCCGTTCTGCAGCGTCAGCGTGTCGCCGCGGCGCCGCGCGAGCGACGCCAGCGCGGCGGGCGTCAGAAAGACCGTGTCAGGACGCAGCGCGTCGAAGCGGTCCTGCACCTCGCCCACCAGGCCGGGCGTGACGGCCGCGGCGCGCAGCACGTCGATGCCGATCAGCGTGAGCGTCTCGTCCGCGCCGGGCAACGTCGCCTCCAATTGCAGCACCGGGCTCGCCACGGCGACCGCGGCGTCGCGCGCAAGCCGCGGATACAGTTCCTCGGGGAATCCGGAACGCCCGCCCTGTACCTGCAGGTCAGCGTCGCCCGAAAGGGTCGCGAACGCCGCGTTGAATTCGCTGACTGCGGTGTGATTGATGAGCTGCACCGCAAAGCCGAGCGCAACGCCGAGCGCCACCGCGCACACGGCGACCAGGGCGCGGCCCGTCGTGCCGGGGAACGCCGCGAAGCCGCCGAGCGTCGCGCGGGCGAGGCTGACCCGCGTGAGCGCGGGGTCAGCGTGCATCGCCAGCGTCGACCATGCCGTCCGCGCGCATCACCAGCACGCGATCGGCGCTCGCGGCCGCGACCGGCGAGTGCGTCACCAGGATTGCCGTTGCGCCCTGCTGCTTCACGGCGAGACGGAGCAGCTCGATGACCTCCGCGGCGCTCGCAGGATCGAGGTTGCCGGTCGGCTCGTCGGCGAGCACGATCGCCGGCCGATGCACCAGCGCGCGCGCAATCGCCACGCGCTGGAGCTCGCCGCCCGAGAGCTCGCGCGGCGCGCTCTCGGCGCGATCGGCCAGCGCGACGCCTTCCAGCATCTCGAGCACGCGTCCTTCTTCGCCGGCCGCGCGCCGGCCGTTGAGCACCAGCGGCAGCGCGACGTTCTGCGCGACCGTGAGATACGGGAGGATGTGGAACGCCTGGAAAACGAATCCGATCCGCTCGCGTCGAAGGCGCGTCAAGGCGTCGTCGTCGAGCGGCGCCAGATCGACGCCGGCGACCACCACCGAGCCGGCGTCGGGACGATCGAGGCCGGCGATCAAGTTCAGCAACGTCGATTTGCCGACGCCCGACTCGCCGCGCACGGCGATGAACTCACCCGCTTCGACGTGAAGCGAGAGTCCGTCGAGCACGACGCGACGCGAGGCGCCGCCGAATGTCTTGCGGATGTCGGAGAGACGGATCACCCGCCGAGCGTAGCGGTCCGTGCCGCGCCCGGCAAACTGGTGCGCGTCGCAGCGCGCGTCAAGCCTTGAACGGGATGAACCGCAACGCGACGCCGTTGTTGCAATAGCGCAGGCCGGTCGGCGGCGGCCCGTCGTCGAAAATGTGCCCGTGATGGCCGCCGCACTTCGCGCAGTGGTACTCGGTGCGCTCCATGATGAGCAGGTGGTCGCTCTTCGTCGCGAACGCGCCCGGAATGGTCGTGAAGAAGCTCGGCCAGCCGGTGCCGCTGTCGAATTTCATCTCCGAGGTGAAAAGCGGCAGGGAGCAGCCGGCGCAGACGAACACGCCCGGGCGATGCTCGTTGTTGAGCGGGCTCGTGAACGGACGCTCGGTGCCTTCGTGTCGCAGCACGTCGTAGCTGTCGTCCGCGAGAAGCTTGCGCCAGGCCGCGTCGGACAGCGTCACCGGCGTGGCGTCCGCCGCCACCGTGGCGTCCTTGGCTAGCAGGCTGCGCCAGTTGCGCTGAAGGGCGGTCACGTCCTTCGGTGGCGCGCCCTTGGAGGCTGCGTTGGCGGCGCCCCCGGCCACAACACACGCGCCCAGCGCGCGCAGGATCGAACGGCGATTCATGATGTTCCTCCGATGCATGTTCCGTTGAGTCGGACGCCCGACCCGAACCTTACCGACTTCGACCGCGCCGGCGTCGATTCGTCGGCGCGGCCTCTGCGATCAACAGACCGCGGCGATCATCCATCCTGATGCGCGGCATCGCGAATGCCGATTTGACCTGCGCCGCCCGCGTACCGATATTGCAATTGTGCGGCGCAGCAAAACTGCGCCTCGGTACACCGCGCCCGACCCGGCGCCTAGGAGAATCGCATGACGACCCGTCATCTACCTTACCGCAACAGTCCTCTGGGCCATCTGGCCTTCCTCGTGAGCGAAGCGCTGCGGCGACCCGCCGCGGATCCGAAAACGGCGCCGCGGCTCGGGTTGCTCGACCGCCTCGACCGGTGGACCTGGAAGCAGCGCCAGAAGGACATCGAGGCGCGGCTCGCGCAATCGACGGATCTCGCCGATCTCGAGCGGCGTCTGCGCGAGCTCGACCGCGCGATCGTCGCGCGCGCCTACTAGGCGAGGCCCGTGAAGCGTGCCACGGCCCCGAGGGCCGCGGCACCGGCGATGACCGGGATGACGCCGACGCGTAAGCGAAAGAGCGCCAGCGCGGCCGCGATTCCGACGATCACCGCGACGTAGTCGGGTTGCGCGCGCAGCGCGCCGTTCGGCCAGAAGACGTGCAGCGCGAAGAACATCGCGAGGTTGACGATGACCCCTACCACGGCGGCCGTGATCCCGGTGAGCGGCGCGACGAACCGCGCCTGTCCGTGCGTGCGCTCGACGAGGGGCCCGCCCGCGAGAATGAAGAAGAACGACGGCAGGAACGTGAAGAAGGTCGCGACGCATGCGCCGGCGATGCCGGCGGCGAGGCCGACGTGAGCGCCGGCCTGTGCATGGCCTTGCGCACCCACATAGCCGACGAAAGCCACGATCATCATGAGCGGACCCGGCGTGGTCTCGCCGAGGGCGAGGCCGTCGATCATCTGCGCAGGGGTGACCCATCCGAACGTCTCGACCGCACCCTGATAGACGTACGGCAGCACGGCGTACGCGCCGCCGAAGCCGAGGAGCGCCGCCTTGGTGAAGAACGTTCCCATCCGCACCAGCGTGCCGTCGGTGCCTTGCAGCGCGATCAGCGCGCCGAGCCCGGTCGCCCAGAGCGCGAGCGACACGGTGACGACGCGCGCGAGGCGCGCGGTGGAGAAGCGCGCGTGCGACGGCGTCGGCGTGTCGTCGTCGATGAGCGCGCGACCGGTCGGATGACGCGCACCGGCGCGCGCGGCCTTGCGCGCGAACGCGGCGGGCACGAGCTTTCCGCCGATCGCTCCTGCCACACCCGCCGACAGCACGATGACGGGAAACGGCACGTTGAACGCGAAGCTCGCGAGGAACGCCGCGGCGGCGAGCATCCACAGCAGCGGGTGGCGCAGGGCCCGCGTGCCGATGCGCCACGCGGCATGCAGCACGATGGCGACGACGGCGGGCTTGACGCCGTAGAGCGCCGCGGCCACGAGCGGCACGTTGCCGTACGTGACGTAGAGCCAGGACAGCGCGCTCAGCACCACGAGCGACGGCAGCACGAAGAGCGCGCCGGCGGCGACGCCGCCGGCGGTGCGGTGCATCAGCCAGCCGATGTACGTGGCGAGCTGCTGCGCCTCCGGGCCGGGCAGCACCATGCAATAGTTGAGCGCGTGGAGGAATCGTCCCTCCGAGATCCAGCGACGCTGTTCCACGAGCTCGCGGTGCATGATCGCGATCTGGCCGGCGGGCCCGCCGAAGCTGATGCATCCGAGGTGCAGCCAGTAGCGCAATGCCTCGCGCAGCGACGGCGCGCGCGGCGGCGCCGCGGCGTCCGGCTCGAGCGTCACGCGGCGGCGCGCGATGGCGTGCATCGGCCCCGAGCCGCCTCGCTGCGACACCAAAGGTACAGCGCATCGTAGACGAGCATGCCGCCGTGCAGCATCGCGTGATCGTCGGCGATCATGCGCGACAGGCCGTGCGACACGGCGAGAAGACCCGCTGCCTCGGCGGCAAGCTCGTGCGCGGCCGTGTCGGCGCCGCGCACGATGGTCGCGAGCCGCGCGAGCGCGGGATCGGCGCCGAGCGCGTGGTGCGCGATGAACGCGTCGAACGTGCATTGCGTGCCGACATGGCCGTACGCGACGTCGGCCACATCGTACGGCGTGGCGCCTTGCTCGGCGGCGAAGCGCTTCACGTCCGCGGCCGGCACGTAATGGAACTCGGCCGATGCATCGATGAACCGGCGCACCAGCCAGGGACACGCGATGCGGTCGATCTTGGGCCGCTCACGCGTCACCCAGCGCGTCGGCGGCCGTAACGCGGCCATGGGCTTTCCGGCGGCTTCCCACGCCGCGAGGCCGCCCTCGAGCGTGCGCGCCTCGTGGCCGCACGCGCGAAGCGTCGCCGCCGCGTCGCAGCCGCGCTCGTGGCCTTCGGCGCAGTACACGACGATCGGTCGCCACCATTCGAGCCGCGTGGCCCAGTCCAGCAGTCCATGAGGGTCGCGCACGACTGCGCCGGGGATGATCACCGGATGGGCAGCGACCGTTTGGGCACGGCGAACGTCCACGATCTGCGGCGGCGGGAAGTCGGCGCGCAGCGCGTCGAGAGCGACGGCATCGAGAGAGTCCTGCATCGCAACGCCTCCTTGGCGGACGGCTTGTCCGCGAGGTTCGGCGCAGAGCTTGGACGAACGCTCGTCGATGCAGCAGGGCGTCTGCGAAAGGCCCCGGAGCGAATGCTAGCCGCAAGCGGGCGTCAGATCAAACCTTCGAGCAGCTGCACCTCGACCATCGCGCCGGCCTCGACGTTGCCGCACTCGAGCGGCAGCACGATGAAGCAGTTCGCGCGCGACATCGAAGACAGGATGCCGGAGCCCTGGTCCCCCGTGGGTCGCACGCTGTAGCCGCCTTGGTCGTCCGCGGACAAGATGCCGCGCTGGAACTCGACGCGTCCGGGTGCCTTGCGAACGGGCATCGCGAGGCGCGCCGTGAACGTCGGCACGACGGGCAGCTCGCGACGGCCCTGGAGCACCATGAGCGCATCGCGAACGAACTGGTAGAACGTGACCATCACCGCGACCGGGTTGCCGGGCAATCCGAAGAAGTGCGCGTTGCCGACGCGTCCGTACGCGAGCGGACGGCCGGGCTTCATGGCGATCTTCCAGAACAGCACTTCGCCCATGCGACCGAGGATCTCGCGCACGAAGTCGGCCTCGCCGACCGACACGCCGCCCGAGGTCACGACCACGTCGGCGCTCGCGGCAGCGGTCGCGAGCGCGCGCTCCAGCGCGGCGGGGTCGTCGCGCACCACACCCATGTCGAGCACTTCGCAGTTGAGGCGCGTCAGCATGCCGTACAGCGTGTAGCGGTTGCTGTCGTAGATCTCGCCTGCGCGAAGCGGCTGGCCGATCGAGCGCAGCTCGTCGCCCGTGGAGAAGAAGGCGACACGCAGGCGGCGATACACCGAGACTTCGTTGACGCCGAGCGATGCGAGCATCCCGATCTCGGCGGCATGCACCGCCTGGCCCGCGGTGAATACCACCGCGCCGCGCTTCAGATCCTCGCCCGCGAGCCTGCGATTCTGGCCCGCCCTGCCCACCGCGCCGGCGGTGATCGTGACGGTGTCGTGCGCTTCGCTCGCCCGCTCCTGCATGACGACCGTGTCCGCGCCTTGCGGCATCACCCCGCCGGTGAAGATTCGAATCGCCTCGCCGGGACGCAGCGCCGAGGCCGAAGGCGTGCCCGCGAACGACTCGCCGACGCGGCGCAGCGTAACGCTGCCCTCGCGCGGCAGGTCTGCGAAGCGCACCGCCCAGCCGTCGACCGCGGAATTGTCGTGACCCGGCACGTCGAACGGCGACGTCAGCTCCTCGGCCAGCACGCGCTCGAGCGCGTGGCGAACGTGCACGCGCTCGGTCGCCGTCACCGGCGTCAGGTGGCGCCGGATGAGCGCGCGCGCGGTCTCGACCGGCATCGAGTTCGGATCGTAGTCGTCCGCGCAGGAGAGCTCGCGCAAGGTCTTGGGAGCGTTCATGGGGCGACGACGCGCACGGCGAAAGGCATGATTCTAGATCCGCCGCTCAGCGCGGCCCGGCGGCCGCCAGCTCGGCGATGGTGTTGATGTTGCGGAAGGCGTCCGCCTCGTCGTCGAACGGCACCTCCGTCACGCGCAGCGTGGCGTACCACGCGTCGATCTTGCGCCCTCCGTTCGCGAGGAATCGCTCGAGGTGCGCATGCACGTCGCGGCGAACCAGCGCGAAGACCGGGTGCGGCTGGTCGAACGTGCGTGCCACCGCGAGCGTGGCATCGTCGAGTGCCGCGGCTGCGCACAGGCGGGCCACCAGGTCGAGGGGAAGAAACGGCGAGTCGCACGGCGCGGTCACGAGCCAGTCCCCGGTCGCGGCGCCGAGCGCCGCGTGCAAGCCCGCGAGGGGGCCGGCAAAGCCTTCCAGCGCGTCGCGTACGACGGGATAGCCGAACGCCGCGTACCGCTCCACGTTCTGGTTGGCGTTGATGATCAGCGAGCCGGTCTGCGGTGCCAGACGTTCGATCACCCACGACACGAGCGGCCGCCCGCGCAGTTCGACCAGACCCTTGTCCACGCCGCCCATTCGGCGACCCTGTCCCCCGGCCAGCACCACGCCGGTGACGGCGTCGCGCGCAATGACGCTCACGTTCGAAAGCGCTCGGCGCCGGTGAACAGCAGGTAGTGGCGATTGGTGGCACGCCCGATCATGGTCATGCCGACCTTGCGCGCGATGTCATGGCCCATCTGGGTGAGGCCCGAGCGCGACACCAGGAACGGGATGCGCATCTGCGCCGCCTTGATCACCATCTCCGAGGTGAGGCGTCCGGTGGTGTAGAAGATCTTGTCCCCGCCTTCGAGGCGATCGAGCCACATGCGGCCCGCGATGGCGTCGACCGCGTTGTGGCGGCCGACATCCTCGACGAACAGCAGGATCTGCGAGCGGTCGCCGTCGTTCGTCGCGAGCGCGCAGCCGTGCACCGCACCGGCCTGCTTGTAGATGGTTTCGTGGTGCCGCACGCGATCGAGGAGATCGTAGAGCGCGGCCTGCGCAAGCGTCGCGCCGGCCGGCAATCGCACCGAATCGATCTCCTGCATGAGATCGCCGAACACCGTGCCCTGGCCGCAGCCCGTCGTGCTCGTGCGCCGCGAAGTCTTGAGATCGAGATCGGCGAGCCCGTTGCGCGTCCTGATCGCGCACGAGTTCGTCTCCCAGTCCACCTGCACCGCGACGATGTCCTCGAGCGAGTCGACGAGGCGCTGGTTGCGCAGGTAGCCGATGGCGAGCGCTTCGGGCGCGCCGCCGAGGGTCATGATGGTCAGGAGCTCGCGCTTGTCGACGTATAGCGTCAGCGGATGCTCGCCTGCGATGGGCACCGTGCGCGTCGCGCCATGCTCGTCGATCGCCTGCACGTCGCAGGTCGCGGGGCGCGCGGCGTCGGTCAGCAGCGGACGGTAGGGAGAATTCGGAGCGTTCATGCGCTAGCCGCCGATGTAGCTCATCTCCACCTTCGGCAGCGGAGCCGTCTGCAACGTGCGAATCTCCGAGTAGCGGTCGGCCCGCCGCGTCCACAGCGCGTGGATGGCATCGGCGATCGCTTCGTCGCTCGCGCCGCCGCGCAGCAGCGCGCGCAGGTCATGGCCGCGCGTGCCGAAGAGGCAGGTATAGACCTTGCCGTCGGTCGACAGGCGGGCGCGCGTGCAATCGCGGCAGAACGCCTGCGTCACCGACGCGATCACGCCGATCTCGCCGCTGCCATCGGCGTAGCGCCAGCGCTCGGCGACCTCGCCGCTGTAGTTGGCAGCGGCCGGCGCGAGCGGAAACACTTCGCCGATCCTGTGCACGATCTCGGACGCGGGCACGACGTCGTCCATGCGCCAGCCGTTGGTGGCGCCGACGTCCATGTACTCGATGAAGCGCACGATGTGGCCGCTACCCTTGAAGTGGCGCGCGAGCGGGACGATCGCGTCCTCGTTCAGGCCGCGCTTCACGACGGCGTTGATCTTGAGCGGCGCAAGCCCCGCCGCGGCCGCCGCTTCGATGCCTTCGAGCACCCGCGCGACCGGGAAGTCCACGTCGTTCATGGCGCGGAACGTCGCGTCGTCCAGCGCGTCGAGGCTCACCGTGACGCGACGCAGGCCGGCGTCGCGCAGCGCGCGCGCCTTGCGGGCGAGCAGCGCGCCGTTGGTGGTCAGCGTGAGGTCGACGTCGCGGCCGAGCTGCGCCAGCATCTCGATCAGCCGCTCGAGATTGCGCCGCAGGAGCGGCTCTCCGCCGGTGAGGCGAATCTTGCGAACGCCGAGCGCCACGAACTCGCGCGCAACGCGCGTGATCTCCTCGAACGTGAGGAGCTCGGCGTGAGGCAGGAACGGGTAGTCGCGCCCGAATACGTCCTTCGGCATGCAATAGACGCAGCGAAAATTGCAGCGGTCCGTGACCGAGATGCGCAGGTCGTGCAATCCTCGTCCGAGCGCGTCGACGGGCGGCCCGCCCGCCGCGGCGCCGGGCGCCGCCAGGGCAGGATGCGCGCTGCGCGCGTCGACGAGCGGTATGGTCTTCATCTGCATGGGATTTCGCCGATCAATGGTAGCAGAGGGCCGGTGCGCGTCGCGCGCAATGCCGGTCGGGCATGGCCATGCGGCCTCCTTGGAATGTCGGGTCTCGTCGACGCCGTGACAAGCGCCATCGAAGCGCAGCGGGCGCCCGACACGCGGCCCACGAGGCGTGCGATGACGCCGGTGTATGATCGTCCGCACCGGCTCCGAATGACCTATTTGCCGAGAGCCGGCCCGATTCTTCACATGCAAGCGGCGCGAATTCCCGTCGACGTCATCATGGAGCGCGTGCCGCTCCAGAACCGCTGGGCGAGCGAGCGATGGCAGCCGGCCGCGGTCGTTCCGGTCACG
>DATJIS010000034.1:0-6633 GCA_035493035.1 Casimicrobiaceae bacterium
GCGAACGTTTCGGCCCAGCGACTGGGCCGAGCGTCTTGCCGGGCTCACGTCGGCGTTCGGAAGCGATCAGCGGCTCATGTACTCGCCGCACGTGCTGCCGATGACCATAAGCGGGGTACGCGCGCTGATCGTGCGCCACGAGCTCGCGACGCTGTCGCCGAGGCTGCATCAGTTCCTGCTCGGCTTCGCGCGCGACAACGAGCTCGTGGTCGAGCACGTACGCGACGCATCGGCCGCGCCACACGTGCTCGTGCCGCCGGGTGCCCGGCGTCGTGAGCCGCAGGAGCCGGTCTGATCGACGCATGCGAGCGAAACGACGAGGGCGCCCGCAGGCGCCCTCGTGAGCTTCCGTAGCCGGATCGCTGGTGTTACGCGAGCGCCTTGATGGCGTGCGCGAGACGCGACTTGGTGCGCGACGCGAGATTCTTGTGAACGATCTTCTTGTCGGCGATGCGGTCGATGACCGCCTGCGATTCCTGGAACGTCTTGGCGGCGGTCGCCTTGTCGCCGGCCGCGATCGCCTTGCGCACCTTCTTGACCGCGGAGCGGAGCTCCGACTTCTGGCTGGCGTTGCGCTTGCGCGTCGCCTCCGCCTGCCGGGCGCGCTTGCGGGTCTGCGCGGTGTTGGCCATGGGTTATACCTGTCTTATCGATGCGAAAAAGTCGATCGAGCATAATACGCGGTTTTGTCGTTTCGGGCAAGGCTGGCACGCCCGCCGGAGCGTCGGGAACGACGCCGATGACCACCTCTTCGTGAATCTTCTTCGCGCGCTTTCCACCGTCAGCGGCATGACGCTGCTGTCGCGCATCACCGGCCTCGCGCGCGAAAGCCTCAAGGCCACCGCGTTCGGCGCCGGTTTCGACATGGACGCGTTCGAGGCCGCGTTCCGGCTTCCGAACCTCCTGCGGCGGCTGTTCGGCGAAGGCGCGTTCGCCCAGGCCTTCGTGCCGATCCTCGCGGAATACCGGAGCCGTCGCGGCGATGCCGAGACGCGCGCGCTCGTGGCGCGCGTGGGCGCGCTGCTCGCCTCGATCCTGTTCGTCGTGACGGTGATCGGCGTGCTGGCGGCGCCGTGGCTGGTCTACCTCCTGGCGGCCGGGTTCGATCGCGCGCCGGGCAAGGTCGAGCTCACCGCGACGCTCATCCGCATCGTCTTTCCGTACATTTTCTTCATCTCGCTCGTGTCGCTCCTGAGCGGCGTGCTGAACGTCTATCGGCGCTTCGCGATCCCCGCGTTCACGCCGGTCCTGCTGAACCTCGCCATCATCGGCGGTGCCGTCTTCCTCGCGCCGTACTTCGATCCGCCGATCAAGGCGCTCGCCTGGGGCGTGGCGATCGGCGGCATCGCGCAGCTCGCGCTGCAGCTCTACGCGGTGGCGCGCCTCGGCATGCTGGCGCGGCCGGTGCTGGACTGGCGCGACGAGGGCGTGCGTCGCGTGCTGCGCGCGATGGGGCCCGCGCTCCTCGGCGTGTCGGCGGCGCAGATCTCGGTGCTGATCAGCACGCAGCTCGCGGCGTTGCTCGGCAACGGCCGCATTTCGTGGATCACGTACGCCGATCGCTTGATGGAGTTCCCGACGGCCATGCTGGGCGTCGCGCTCGGCACGATCATCCTTCCCGCGCTCGCGCAGCATCACAGCGACGCGAATCACGAGGAGTATTCGGCGCTGCTCGACTGGGGCCTGCGCCTCGCGCTGCTGCTCGCGCTGCCGTCCGCGGTTGCGCTGTGGCTGCTGTCGGTGCCGCTCGTCGCCACGCTGTACCAGTACGGGCACTTCTCGGTGAACGACGTGTGGCAGACGCGCGCCGCGCTGCTGGGCTACTCGATCGGATTGCCGGCGCTCATCCTGATCAAGATCCTCGCGCCGGGCTTCTACGCCAGGCAGGTGATGCGCACGCCGGTGCGCATCGCGTTCGTGACGGTCATCCTGACTCAGGTGTTCGCCGTCGCGCTGGCCTGGCCGCTCGGCCTCGGACACGCGGGCCTCACGCTGGCGACGAGCCTCGGCGCGTGCCTCAACGCGACGCTGTTGTTCATCGTGCTGCGGCGCAGGCGCTTCTTCGTGCCGCGCGCGGGATGGTCGTCGTTCGTGCTGCGGGTGTTCGTCGCGCTCGTCGCCATGGGAGCCGTTCTGGCGTGGCTCGTCGGGTCGCCGCAGAGCTGGCTCGACGCGGGACTGTGGTCGCGCGCCGGGCGGCTCGGCGGGCTTGTCGTCGCCGGTGCCGCCGTCTACTTCGGGACCCTCTTCCTGCTGGGTTTTCGCGTGGGGGACTTCAACCGCCGCGAAGTGGCGGGTGCTTCCGTGCCGACGGACCTCGACTAGCTCACTCGTCGTGCGACTTCTTGTAGGGGCATGGCATCTTGGTGCAGTCGGCGTAGAGGTAGAGCGCGTGCTCGGTGATCGCGAAGCCGCGATCCTTGGCCACCTTCACCTGCCGCTTCTCGATCTCGGGATCGTAGAACTCCTCGACGCGGCCGCATTGGAGGCACACGAGGTGGTCGTGGTGCTTGCCCTCGTTCAGCTCGAACACGGCCTTGCCCGACTCGAAGTGGTGGCGCACGAGCAGGCCCGCCTGCTCGAACTGCGTCAGCACGCGGTAAACCGTCGCGAGCCCGATGTCCAGACCTTCGCCGAGCAGTTGCTTGTAGACGTCCTCCGCGGTCATGTGGCGGACCTTGGACGTCTCGAACAGGTTGATGATCTTCAGCCGCGGCAGGGTGGCCTTCAGCCCGGCGCTCTTGAGGTCGTGTGTCATGTGTTGTACGCGCGCCGAACGCGCAGAATGCCACCGGGATCCGCCGCGAATGCCGCAGGCGCCGCGGCTATAATAGCCACTTACCCTTTCGATTTCGAGCGCAGTGATCACCCCGTCGTTCCGTGCCGCCGCAAGGGCGCTCTGCTGTGCCGCCGCACTCTCGCTCGCGGCCTGCGCGACCGTCGAGAAGTACACGCCCTCGTGGATGGGGGTCTACAGGATCGACATCAACCAGGGCAACTACCTGTCGCAGGACATGGTGGACAAGCTGAAGGTGGGCATGACGAAGCAGCAAGTCAAGCTCGTCCTGGGCACGCCGCTCATCACCAGCGCCTTTCGCGACAACCGCTGGGACTACGTGTACGAGTTCGAGCGGCAGGGCAGGATGCGCGAGCATCGCAACTTCACCGTCTGGTTCGCGGAGGACAAGCTCGCGCGCTGGGAGGGAGACCAGATGCCGGAGTCGGTAGTCGAGCTGAACCGCTCGGCGAGCGACAAGGCGCTGCGCCTGCCGAAGGACGACAACACCAGCTTCCTGGACCGCATCAAGGACATATTCAAGCGCGAATGAGCGCGGCGGGCGTAGCCGAGACCCGAAGGGCCGGCGCCGCGCGATTGAGCGGCGGCCGACACGCAGTCGTGGACATCGCGAGCGGGCGCAAGGAGGCCGACGAATGAGCGCGGCGGGCGCAGCCGAGACCCGATGGGCCCTGTCTCCATGACGGTGAAGATCGCCGTCGCCGGCGCGGGCGGCCGGATGGGCCAGGCGCTCATCGAGGCATGCGCCGCCGAGCCCGGCCTCGCGCTCGCCAGCGCGCTGGACGTCGCCGGCAGCCCGGCAGTTGGGCGCGACGCCGCCGAGCGCTTCGGGCGCGCGAGCGGCGTCATCGTCAGCAGCGACGTCCGCGAGGCAGTTGCCCGGGCCGATGTGCTGATCGACTTCACGCGCCCCGAAGGCACGCTCGCGCACGCGGCCGCCTGCGAGGCAGCCGGCGTGGCCATGGTCATCGGCACCACGGGCCTGTCAACCGACCACAAGCAGCGCCTTGCCGCGAGCGCCGCTCGCATTCCGATCGTCGTCGCGCCCAACATGAGCGTCGGCGTGAACGTCCTCGCCGAGCTCGTGCGCATTGCCGCCGGGCGCCTCGGTCACACGTTCGATATCGAGGTGCTCGAGATGCACCACCGGCACAAGGTCGACGCGCCTTCGGGTACTGCGCTTCTGCTCGGGCAGGCCGCGGCCATCGGCACCGGCGTCTCGCTCGACGATCACGCGGTCTATGCGCGGCAGGGTGTCACGGGGCCGCGCAAGGCAGCGACGATCGGCTTCGCCACGTTGCGCGGCGGCGACGTCGTGGGCGAGCACACCGTGATCTTCGCCGGCCCCGGCGAGCGGCTCGAGCTCACGCACCGTGCGGCCTCGCGCCAGAACTTCGCGGCGGGCGCCTTGCGCGCGGCGCGCTTCGTCGGCGAGCGGCGCGCGCGCGGCGAGACCGGCATGTACGACATGCTCGATGTGCTCGGCATGCGCGCGACATGAGCGAGGCATCCCCGTTTCGCCTCGACGGCCGCCTGGCGCTCGTGACGGGCGGAGGGTCGGGCCTCGGTCTCGCGATGGCGCGCGGCCTCGCGCGCGCCGGTGCCCGCGTCGTCATCAACGGCCGGGACATCGCGAAGCTGGAGCGTGCCGCGGCGACGCTCCTCGCCGAAGATCTCGAGGTCGCGACGCTCGCGTTCGACGTCACCGACGAGACCGCGGTGGCGGCGTCGATGGCGTCGCTCGACAAGGCGCACGGCGCGCTCGACATCCTGGTCAACAACGCCGCGACGAACCAGCGCAAGCCGCTCGACGCTTTCTCGTACGCGGAATGGCGCGACTTGCAGGCCGCGAATCTCGACGGTCCTTTCCTCGTCACGCGCGCTGTCGTGCCGGGCATGAAGGCGCGCCGCCGCGGCAAGATCGTGAACATCTGCTCCCTCGCAAGCGACCTCGGGCGTCCCAACATCGTCCCGTACGCGACGAGCAAGGGGGGACTCAAGATGCTGACACGCGCGCTCGCGGTGGAGCTCGCGCCGTACAACGTGCAGGTCAACGGCATCGTTCCCGGCTTCTTCGACACCGACATGAATGCGCCGCTGGTGGGCGACGCGGAGTTCAGCGCGTGGGTCGCGCGAAGGGTGCCCGCGGGTCGCTGGGCGAAGCCGCCGGAGATCGCCGGCGCCGCGGTGTTCCTCGCTTCGCCCGCCGCCGATTTCGTGACGGGACACCTGCTCCACGTCGACGGCGGATTCGCCGCGGCGTACTGATCCCGCGGCTGGCGAAAACGGCCCGCCTGGGGTAGAATTCGCTGGGTAGAGCGGGGAAGGTTCAACCTTCCCCGTTTGCACGTCGGTAGGTCCGAAACCGGGCCGCCGCGCCGCCGCCCCGGTCCATCATGAACGCCCCCGATACCTCGGCCGCCACGCTGCCGGCCCTGTTCGCCCCGCACGCGCCTGCGCTTCTCGCATTGGCCGACGGCACGATGTTCCGAGGACGCGCGATCGGCGCGTTCGGGGCCGCCGTGGGCGAGGTGGTGTTCAACACCGCCATCACGGGTTACGAGGAGATCCTGACCGATCCCTCGTACGCCGGGCAGATCGTCACCCTCACGTATCCGCACATCGGCAACGTGGGCATCAACGCCGAGGATGTCGAGTCGCGGCGCATCCATGCCGCCGGCCTGGTGGTGCGCGACCTGCCCGCGGTCGCCTCGAGCTGGCGCCGCACCGACGATCTCGCGACATGGTTGCGCACCAACGGCGTCGTGGCGATCGCGGACATCGACACGCGGCGACTGACGCGCCTGTTGCGCGAGAAGGGCGCGCAGAACGGCTGCATCGTGGCGGGCGAGCGCCTCGGCGACACCGACGCGGCGAATGCACTCGCGCGCGCACGCGCCGCGCCTTCGATGGCAGGGCTCGACCTCGCGAAGGTCGTGTCGTGCAGGGAGGCATACGAGTGGACGTCGAGCACATGGGCGCTCGGCGCCGGCTACCGGCCGATGGGCGAGCCGAAATACCGTGTGGTGGCGTACGACTACGGCGCCAAGCACAACATCCTGCGCATGCTCGCGCAGCGCGGATGTCACCTGACGATCGTGCCGGCGACGATGCCCGCGCGCGAGGTCATGGCGCAGAAGCCCGACGGCGTGTTCCTGTCGAACGGGCCCGGCGATCCCGAGCCGTGCACGTACGCGATCGAGGCGATCCGCGAGATCGTCGCGACCGGCACGCCGACGTTCGGCATCTGCCTCGGGCATCAGCTGCTCGGGCTCGCGTCGGGCGGACGCACGACGAAGATGAAGTTCGGCCATCACGGCGCGAACCATCCCGTGCTCGACCAGGACACGGGGCAGGTGCTGATCACCAGCCAGAACCACGGCTTCGCCGTCGATCCCGAGTCGCTCCCGCAGGACGTCAAGCGCACGCACGTGTCGCTGTTCGACGGGTCGCTGCAGGGCATCGCGCGCAAGGACAAGCCGGCGTTCAGCTTCCAGGGCCATCCCGAAGCGAGTCCCGGGCCGCACGACATCGGCTACCTGTTCGACCGATTCGTGAAGCTGATGGACGCGCGCCGCTGATACGCCGATGCCCAAGCGCACCGACATCGAATCGATCCTGATCATCGGCGCCGGCCCGATCATCATCGGCCAGGCGTGCGAGTTCGACTACTCGGGCGCGCAGGCCTGCAAGGCGCTGCGCGAGGAGGGCTATCGCGTCGTCCTGGTCAACTCGAATCCGGCGACCATCATGACGGACCCGGAGATGGCCGACGTGACCTACATCGAGCCCATCACCTGGCAGATGGTCGCGTCGATCATCGAGAAGGAGCGCCC
>DATJIS010000035.1:0-80106 GCA_035493035.1 Casimicrobiaceae bacterium
TCGGTCGTGCTGCTTCCGGGGAACGTTCCCTTCCAGCAGTGCCCGGCGAGAAAGGCCATGGGCTCGAGCGCTTCGATCGGCGCAGCGAGCGACACGTGGGACGCGCAACACAACGCAACGACGAGAGCCGACCGCATGCACATTCTCCTCTGCGAAACGACGCGCCATCGGCGAGCGCAACACACGCGCCCAGGCTCGCCGCGGTTGATCAACGGATCCTTCTGCGGCTTCTGGTGGGCCGAACGTTCGACGCTGTGGCGCCCCCCGGTTTGGATCGACCCTTGTCGCGTTTGCGCACGGGCCCGGCCGCGCTCGCCAGTGCGTCGAAGTAACTCCGCAATTGCGCGACCGGGCGGTCGAAATACGCCACGTCCCGGTACGTGCGCGCCTGCATGACGCCGCCTTCCATCGTGGTCAGCACGAACTCGGCGAGCGCGCGGCGATCGGTGCGCTTCGGCAGTCGATCCTTCGCCGCATCGAGACAGCCCTGGATCGCGCCGACCCACGCATCGAAGTTCGCCATCAGCAGCGCGCGAACGGCGGGATCGGGCTCGTGTATCTCGAGTGCCAGCGAGCCGATCGGGCAGCCGTACACGCAATCGGTCGACACGATGCTCTGCCGGTAGCGGGCAAGGAGCGCGAATACGCGCTCGATAGGGTCGTCGACGCCCTGCCATGCGGGCTCGAGCAGCATGGGGCCGATGCCGTCGCGATACGCCGCGAGCACCGCGAGCAGCAGGTCCTGCTTGCCCGGGAAGAAGTGATATAGGCTGCCGCTGTTCGCCTGCGCTTCACGCAGGACGTCCGCGACGCTGGTCGACTCGTAGCCTTTCTCCCAGAAGAGCTTCATGGCGGTCATGACCAGCCGCTCGCGCGTCGCGGGCTGCGGCGAAACCGGCGTCAGGCTGGGCGAATGCGTCTTCATTGCCGACTTGATTGATCAATCAATCAAGCGTAGACCGGACGCGGCGGCGTGTCAAGCAATGGGACCGAAACGAGACGGCGAGGCCGGCGTGCCCCGGCAGGCGCCTAGGGCAGTCCGAGCGCGCGGCCGAAGTACGTGAACTCGCGCGCCGTCATCGCGGCCCGCTGCTCGAGCGTCGCGCCCGATCCATGCCCACCTTCGACCACCTCGTAGAAGAGGTATGGCGCGCCCATGGCTTCGAGGCGCGCGGCGAACTTGCGCGCATGCTGCGGCCCGACGCGATCGTCCTTGGTCGTGCTCCAGATCAGCGGCTCGGGATAGCGAACGCCGGGCTTCAGGTTCTGGTAGGGCGAGATGGACGCCAGGAATGCCCGCTCCTCGGGATTGGCGACGCTGCCGTATTCGCCGACCCACGAGCTGCCGGCGGCGATCTGCTCGTAGCGCAGCATGTCGAGCAACGGCACCTGCAGATCGACCGCGCCGAAAAGATCGGGGTGCTGGATCATCTCCACGCCCATGAGCAGTCCGCCGTTCGAGCCACCGACGATGCCCAGATGCCGCGGGCTCGTGACGCCGCGCGCGATGAGCTGCTCGGCGATGGCCGCGAGATCGTCGAAGACCTTCTGGCGCTGCGTCTTGAGGCCGGCATCGTGCCACGCAGGGCCGAACTCGCCACCGCCGCGGATGTTCGCGACGACGTAGGCGCCCCCGCGCTCGAGCCACAGCTTTCCCATGCTGGCGGCGTAGTAGGGCGTCAGCGCGACGTGGAATCCACCGTACGCGGTGAGGATCGTCGGTGTGCTGCCGTCGCGTTTCAGCGCGCGCGGACGGACGAGGAATAAGGGCACGGCGGTTCCATCCTTCGACGTCGCTTCGAGCTGCTCGACGACGAGATGCGACGCGTCGAATTTCGGCGGCAGCGCCTTCACCTCGCGCAGCGCGCCGCTCGCGGCGTCGACGAGCCAGAGCGTCGACGGCGTGAGGAAGCTTTCGACGCCCACGAACGCGCGATCGGAATGCAGGTCCGCGCTGGCGACGCGGATCGACGCGTTGTCGGGCAGCGCCAGGCGGCGGCGCGACCAGCCGGTCGCGGTCGGCGTGCAGATGGAGGCGCGACCCTTCACGTTGTCGAGTGCGACGAGCAGCAGGTGGTGGCGCGTCGCGCTCGCTTCGACGAACGCCTCGCGCGGCCCGGGCGCGAATACCACCGTAGGGTGCAGGTGCGCCGGGGCGGCGCGCGCGGCATCGAGCGCAATGGACACGACGGAGCCCTGCCGCAGCACGCTGCCACGCTCGCCCACCCAGTCTTCGCGCAGGATCACGATCAAACGGCCTTCCACGAGGCCCAGCACGTCGGACTTGAGCGGCAATGCGAGCTTCGTCGTGCCGCGCGGACCCACGAGGTAACGCTCGGCCTCGAAGTACGACACGCGTCGCTCGATGAGGACCACGCGATGTCCGCTCCCGTCGTTGTACACGGCGGGGCCGACGCCGACGTCGTCCGGCGCGCCACGGAAAACCTCGGTGGCCCGATCGAGCGATTGGCCGCGGGCCAGGCGCTTCACCACGTACGGATAGCTCGACCGCGTCAGCTCGCCGGGCGCCCATTCGCGCGCGACGAGCACGCTGTCGCGGCTCTCCCAGGCCGAACTCTGCTTGCCGCGCGGCAGGTCGAAGCCACCGCGCACGAAACGCGCCGACGGTACGTCGAACTCGCGCAGGGTTACAGCGTCCTCGCCCCCGTCCGACAGTGCGAGCAGGCATCGCGTCTCGTCGGGCTCATCGCAGTCCGCCGCGTTCCAGAACCAGTTCGCGTTCTCCGTGCGGGCGAGCGCATCCAGGTCGAGCACGGTGGTCCACGACGGCGACGGGCTCGCGTAATCGCGTACGCTGGTGCGGCGCCATATGCCCCGCACATGGTCCGCGTCGCGCCACAGGTTGAGCACGGCCCCCGCCACGAATTGCGGCTCCGGAATCCTGTCCTTGGCCTCGGCGAGCGCGAGCGCTTGCGCGAACAGCGTGGCGTAGCGCGAATCCTTCTCGAGCACCGCCTCGGTGCGCGCGTTCTGCGCCTTCACCCACGCCATTGCGCGTGGGCTGTCGACGTCCTCCAGCCAGAGGAACGGATCGTCGACGGCAGCAGCATCGGCCGCGCCATAGGCGCGCGACGACATCGCGATTGCCGCAAGCAGCGCCATGAATCCCCGGTTCATTCGTGCTCCCTGCCGTTCATTGCTGCACGACGGTATAGCCGCGCTGCTGCAACAGCTCGACGACGCTGTCCCGGCCGACCAGGTGCAGCACGCCGACCGCGACGAAGTAATCGTCGCGCTCGTCGAGCAATCGCGCCAAGGTGCCGACCCATCGACGATTGCGGTCGGTAACGAGTCGCCGATGCAGCGCCGGATACGCCTGGAACGCGTCGACGCCCGCCGCGTCGATGGCCTTCGCGTCCCCGTGCGTCCATGCTTGGACGAGAACGTCGAGCTTTCGCGGCGCATCGGCGAACTCCTCGAGCGAGCTCTCGACGAAATCGCGTTGCTCGGACATGGACATGCCGGCCAGCAGGGACAGCTGCTCGGAAACCGTCTCGAGGCCTTCGATGCGCTTGCCGTCGGCCTTCGCGCGCGCCGAGACCTGCATCTCCACGCCGGCTTCCGGCTGCAAACCGAGGCTCGCAAGCTGCGCCAGTTCGACCATCGTCACGGCGAACCAGGGCTGGAACGCCGACATCAGCGCAGGATCCAGTCCGAGCGGCTTGGCGGCGGCCGCGTACCGCGCGTAGAGATCGGGACCGAGGGCGCTCGCCAGCGTCTGGCCCGCCGGCAGCATGGCGCGCTCCAGCGTCGCGGTCTGGATGGTCGGATCGGTGACGTCGGCTTCCAGCACCACAGTGCTGGCGCCCTCGTAGGCGCGCATCACCTCGGCGGGCAGCGCGGTGCCCGGCGGCAGCAGGTGCAGCGAACCGAAGAGATAGACCGTGTTGCGCGCGCCCTTGACCGCCCAGAGGCAGTGCAGGTCGGCGGCCGTGCACGTCGCGACCTGAATGGCGAGCAGCCATGCAAGGGCGACGATACGGGTGATCATTGCCAAGCGTCGGTCTCCGCCAATGCAGGCGCCGGATGTTAACGCGCCGCGCCGGCCAAGGTCAGGCCCGCACGATCGGCGGCGCACGTCAGAAGCTCCGTTCGAGCGTGAGCCGCCAGGCGACGTACGTCGGTGCCGTGGTGGTGAGCTGCGTGCTGCCGTTGGCGTCGAAATAGCGCACCACGGCGTCGTTGTCCTGATGCAGCAGGTTCGCCGCCACGAGCCGGATCTGCGTATTGGCGTCCACCTTCCACAGCGCGTAGGCTTCGAGCGACCGTCGAACGGAGCCCCATTCATCGCGATTCTCGGCGAGGCGCACGGGGCCGGCCGTGCGGATCCCGAGATTCGCGCCGATCGTGAGCGGAACGCCCGACGCGACATAGTCGAAGCCGATGTTGCCGCTCGCCGGCGTCTGGCGCTCCAGCCGGTTGTTCGGGCCCGGCACGTTGTCGACCGTCGACCAGTTGCGCGCGGCGTTCGCGCGGACGTTCACGTTCGGCGCGCCGGGCCACAGCGAGCGCAGGGCGAATTTCACCTCGGCCTCCACGCCGTACACGTTCGCCTTGCCGCTGTTGGTCGGGATCAGCACCCAGATGCCGTCGATGTCGAACAATTGCTGCAGGATCACGTCATCGATGCGGCGCGCGAATGCGCTCAGGCTGAAGAGCCCGTCGTCGCCCCAGTGGTGCTCGTAGGCGGCGTCGACGCCCCAGGAGAGCTCGGGCCGAAGATCCGGATTGCCCTGGATGTCCGGGGTGGTCACCGTATTGTTGTTGGCGATGTAGCGGCGCGGCGTGAGCAGCGCGGTCGTGGGCGCCTTGTACGTGCGCGCCACGCTGAGGCGCACCTGGTCCTTTTCCGATCCGGGCAGCTTCCACAGCGTCTGCAGGATCGGGCTCGCGACGCCCGAGCGGTTGTGCGCGGGCTCGATCACATTGCCGGTGACCCGCGTGTCGATCGTCTCCCAGCGCAAGCCGGCGTACGCCGACCATCGCGACGTGATGTCCCATTCGTCCTGCGCGAACACCGCGAGCCGCGACACGCGCGCGACGTACGTCTCGTCGAGGTCGTACGGCGGCGCGCCGTCGAACGTCACGTCGTGCTGGCGGCGGTACTCGCGGCGCGTGTCCCATTCGCCGTCCCAGCCGAACGCGATGGCGTGCCCTGCGACGAGCGGCGTCAGGTACTTGCCCTTGGTGACGAAGGCCGGCTCGCTCACGCCGGACAGCACGGTGCGGTCGAGGACGAATACGTCGTCGGCGTCGAACGCCCTGAAGCGCGCGTCCGAGTAGCGATGGAAATAATTGAAGCCGCCGCTCGCGTCGAGCGACGATCCGTCGTCCGCGCGGTGCTTCCAGTCCACGCGGGCGCGGATGAACTGGTTGTCGATGCGAAACGGCGACTCGTCGCTCGCGAAGGGCGGCGGGGCGCCGAGCAGCGTATCGGTGCGCTCGGAAAAGTCGTCGCGGATCTGCTGCGCGCGGGCGAGCATGTCGATCGACAGCGAATCGCCGTTGCTGCCGCTCCAGCTCGCGCGCGGCGTAAGGGTCAGCGCCGTCACCGTCGGCGTGCTGGTCTGGTGGGTGATCCACACCTGGGTGACGCGACCGGTCGGGTCGGTCACGACCTGCTCATCGAGCTCGGGATGGTCGTGGACCTCGCGATTGAAGTTGAGGCCGACGCTGTACGAGACGGGACCGACGCGATCGGCGATGCGCCCGTCCACGCTGTACGTCGGACGGCCGTGCTCGTCCTGCACGGTCAGCTTCACGTCGCGCTGGGTCTTGCGCACCGTCTTGCGCAGGATGATGTTGATCGTTCCGGCGATGGCCTGGGCGGAAACGTCGGCCGTCGGCGCGCGCTGGATCTCGATGCGCTCGATGGCGTCGGGGGCGAGCGAGTCGATCGAAAAGCCGCGCGGCGCGGGCTCGCCATCGATCAGGATCTGGGTGTAGCCGTTGCCAAGACCGCGCATGCGGATGTCCACGCCCTGACCTGGAACGTTGACCACCGTGATGCCGGGAAGACGCTTCAGCACATCGGCGAGCGTCGTGTCGCCATAGCGCAGGATCTCGTCCTGGTTCACCACGATGCGCGTCACGGTCGACTCGATGCGCGGGTCGACCTTGCGCGTGACCTCGACGCTGTCGAGCTTCTGGACGTCCGGCGGCGGCGGAGCGCCTTGCGCGCGAGCCGACGCGTCGAGGAGGATCGGGGCCGCGAGCGCGAGCGCACGCGAAAGAAGAGTACGACCGAGCGTGCGCAAGAAGCGGGGTCGGCGGATGCGGTCCGCGATGCTGCCACGCCGCCGTCGTGCGCGGCAATGCCGACGGTCGCGGGCGCGCGGCGATTTGCGGCACCATGGCGCCATGAGCCTCTCCGTGTCCGATTTCGACTACGAGCTGCCGCCCGAGCTGATCGCGCAGACGCCGGCCGCCCGGCGCCGCGACAGCCGCCTCCTGCACGTCACGCGGGACGCGCTGCGCGACCTCGCGTTCGCCGACCTGACGACGCTCGTCGCGCCGGGCGACCTCATGGTCTTCAACGACACGCGCGTCCTGCGCGCGCGCGTGCACGGTCGGCGCGACACCGGTGGACGCGTGGAGCTACTGCTCGAGCGCGTCACCGCAGCCGACGAAGCGTGGGTGCAGCTGCGCGCGAGCCATCCGCCCAGGCCGGGCGGCACGCTGGAACTGCCGGGTGGCGTGCGCGCCACGGTGCTGGCGCGCGACGATCGGTTCTTCCAGCTGCGGTTCGAAGGCATCGCGGACGTCGTGGCGTGGCTCGAGCGTCACGGCGAGGTGCCGCTGCCGCCCTACATCACGCACGCGGGCGACGCGAGCGACAGCGAGCGTTACCAGACGGTGTACGCGCGTCATCCGGGCGCGGTCGCCGCGCCGACGGCCGGCCTGCACTTCGACGACGAGCTCCTTGCGGAGCTGTCCGCGCACGGCGTGGAGCAGCGCTTCGTCACGCTTCACGTCGGCTCGGGCACGTTCCAGCCGGTCCAGGTCGAGGACGTTGCGATGCATCGCATGCACCGCGAGCGCTACTGCATCCCCGCCGAGACGGCGGCAGCCGTTGCGCAATGCCGGACGCGCGGCAACCGCGTGATCGCGGTCGGCACGACGAGCCTCCGCGCGCTGGAGGCCGCTGCCGACGCCGACGGCAGGGTCTCGTCAGGCGACGCCGAGACCGATCTCTTCATCGTCCCCGGTTACCGGTTCCGGGCGGTCGACCGCCTCCTCACGAATTTCCACCTGCCGCGCTCGACGCTCCTGATGCTGGTGTCGGCCTTCGCCGGCACGGAGCGCATCCGCAGCGCCTACGCGCACGCAGTCGCCGCGCGGTATCGCTTCTTCAGCTACGGCGACGCCATGCTCCTGGAGCGTGCGGCGCCGGACTGACGCCGATCGAAGACACCGTTCCTGTCGTTTTTCGGCGACACCGTACCTGCAACGACGTTTGCGCAACAAACCGTGCCGTCCGGCGGGTTCCGCGCGTCGGCTCGCTATCCAAAAAACATCAAACGCGCTAGTCTTGCGCGCAATTGAATTCATTGCGAAACCGCGGGTGGTCGCTCGCGTCCGTGGATTTTCGCGTTTCCATGCAAAGACCGCTGCGCCGCCCGATCCGGACGGCCCTGCTACTCGTCGGTGTCGTTCTCTGTGCGCTCGCGCCGGCGGCCGCGCACGCGGCGCGCGTTGGCGTCCTGTCCAACAAGAACTTCAACGAAACCGCGGGCGATTTCGGCAGCAAGATCCAGACGCACACGTTCACCGGCGTCGACGTGAGCTCCGGGCCGCCGTCGCTATCCCGGCTGCTCCAGGATTTCGACGTGCTGCTGCTGTTCGAGGATGGCACGTTCAGCCAGGCCCCCGCGGTCGGAACCGTGGTCGCGCAATTCGCCGAGACCGGCCGCCCGGTCGTGCTCGGCACGTTCTACGACCAGGATCGCTCCGACGGACCCATCGATTTCACTCCACACGGCTGGGGTGACCTCGAGCTGATCGACCCCAACACCACCGACGGCGTCGGCACCACGTACCAGACGCGCACGCTGGGCTCGGTCGTGACGCATCCCCTCACCACGGGAGTCACGTCGCTGATGTCCGCCAAGTTCGCCGGCGGCAACCAGGCGAAGCCCGCGACCATCGTGGTGGCCACCTGGGCCCAGAAGAACGCCCTGGGCAATCCGGATCCCGTCGCGGCCTATCGCATCACCGGCGCGGCGTGCGTCATCCACATTGCCATCGCCCCCGATTACCCGACCGTCGGCATCCCGGGCACCGATTTCAGCGGCGACTTCTATCGCCTCTGGCGTAACGCCTTCGACTTCGCCGCGAACCGCTGCGTCACCGGCACGGCGCAGCTTCCGCTGTCGCAGGCGGTCGCGATTCCGGCGTCTTCGTGGCCGGCGCTCGCGCTCGGCGCCACGCTGCTCCTCGGATTCGCCATGCGCCGCCTGTCGCGCCGGCCCCGCCGCGCGCGCTAAAGTGTCTCCATGCAGTTCGAAGTCCTCGCGACGGCGGCCGCCGCCCGCCGGGGTCGTCTCACGCTCGCGCACGGCGTGGTCGAGACGCCCGTGTTCATGCCGGTCGGCACCTACGGCACCGTCAAGGCGATGTCGCCGGCGGAGCTCGAGTCGCTCGGCGCGCAGATCGTGCTCGGCAACACGTTCCATCTCTGGCTGCGGCCCGGGCTGGAGGTCATCGACGCGCATGGCGGCCTCCATCGCTTCATGGCGTGGCCGCGACCGATCCTCACCGACTCCGGGGGCTTCCAGGTCTTCAGCCTCGGAAACCTCCGCAAGGTTCGGGAGGAAGGCGTGGCGTTCGCGTCTCCGGTCAACGGAGACCCGCTGTTCCTCACGCCGGAGACCTCGATGGCGATCCAGCGCACGCTGGATTCGGACATCGTCATGGTGTTCGACGAATGCACCGCGTATCCGGCGAGCCATGACGAGGTCGCGCGCTCCATGCAGCTCAGCCTCCGCTGGGCGCGGCGCTCGCGCGCGGCGCACGGCGACAATCCCAACGCGCTGTTCGGCATCGTGCAGGGCGGCATGCACGACGACCTTCGTGACGAATCGCTCGCCGGATTGCTGGACATCGACTTCGACGGATACGCCATCGGCGGCCTGTCGGTGGGCGAGCCGAAGGAGGACATGCTGCGCGTGCTGGCCCGCACGGCGCCCCGCCTGCCGGCCGGGCGACCGCGCTACCTGATGGGCGTCGGGACTCCGGAAGATCTCGTCGCGGGCGTGCTCGCGGGGATCGACATGTTCGATTGCGTGCTGCCCACCCGCAACGCGCGCAACGGCTGGCTCTTCACGCGGTTCGGCGACCTCAAGATCCGCAACGCACGCTACCGCAACGACACCGCGCCCCTCGATTCGACGTGCGGCTGCTACACCTGCCTGAACTTCTCCCGCGCGTATCTCCATCACCTGCAGCGCGTGAACGAGATCCTGGGCGCCCGCCTCGCCACGGTCCACAACCTCCACTACTACATGGAGCTGATGGCCGGGCTGCGGGCCGCGATCGAGGCGGGAACGCTGCCGGCACGCGTGGACGAGTTTCGGTCCGAGCGTGCCCGCATGCTAGAATAAGCGGTTGATTTTCGACGCGTTGCGGCTGGCTCGCTTGAGGCCGCCCTGTTTGCATGGCGCCGGCGGATCCCCCAGCAGGCGCCGGCATCTCTGGAGGAAAACCCGTGCTGATCTCTCCTGCGTACGCCCAGGCAGCGGCGGCTCCGTCCCAAGGCGATTCGCTGCTCACCTTCCTGCCGATGGTCGCGATCTTCGTGGTCTTCTACTTCCTGCTGATCCGTCCGCAGCAGAAGAAGCAGAAGGAAGCGCGCGCGATGCTCGAGGCGCTCAACAAGGGCGACGAGGTCGTGACGGCGGGCGGCGTGGTGGGCCGCATCTCCAAGCTGACCGACCAGTACGCGACCATCGAGATTGCGCCCAACACGGAGATGACGGTCCAGCGCGGCTCCATCTCCCAGCTGCTGCCGAAGGGCACCATCAAGGCCCTGTGATTCCTGCATGAACCGCTACCCCGCCTGGAAGTACACGGTCATCGCCATCGCGCTGATCGTCGGATTCCTCTATACGCTGCCCAATTTCTTCCCGGAGGTGCCCGCCGTCCAGGTGTCCTCCTCGAAGTCGACCGTCAAGATCGACAACGCGCTGCTCGACACGGTCGAGCAGACGCTCAAGGCGGCCAACGTCCCGTACCGCGGCGCCCTGCTCGATCCGTCGGGCATCAAGGTCCGCTTCGAGGATCCCGACACGCAGCTGAAGGCGAAGGACGTCCTGCAGAGCAAGCTCGGCGACGACTACATCGTGGCGCTGAACGAGATGCGCACCTCGCCGCAATGGCTGGCCTCGATCGGCGCGCTGCCGATGTACCTCGGGCTCGACCTGCGCGGCGGTGTGTACTTCCTCGAGCAGGTCGACATGAACGGCGCGCTCAACAAGGCCGCGGACCGGTACCTCACCGACATCCGCTCGCTGATGCGCGAGAAGAAGATCATCTACTCCGGCGTATCGCGCGAGGGCACCAGCGTCGCGCTGCGTTTCAAGGACGAGAGCGAGCGCAACAAGGCGCGCGTCGCGATCGAGTCGTCGTTCCCCGATCTGGCGGTCCGCGAGCAGGACGCGTCGGGCGGCGAGCTGCGCCTCGTCGCGGCGCTGAAGCCCGAGGCGCAAAAGCGCATCCAGGACGGCGCCGTGCAGCAGAACATCACGATCCTGCGCAACCGCGTGAACGAGCTCGGTGTGGCCGAGCCGATCATCCAGCAGCAGGGGCCCGACCGCGTGGTCGTGCAGCTGCCGGGCGTGCAGGACACGGCGCGCGCCAAGGACATCATCGGGCGCCAGGCCACGCTCGAGATCCGCATGGTCAACGACGACCCGGGCGCGCAGGCCTCGGCGGCGCAGGGCCAGAGCGTGATCGGCAGCGACCTGCTCAAGGATCGCGAAGGCAACCCGCTGCTGGTGCGCCGGCAGGTGGTGCTGACCGGCGACCGGATCAACGATGCGCAGTCGGGCTTCGATTCGCGCACCAACGAGCCGGCGGTGCACGTCAATCTCGATGGCAGCGGCGCGCGCATCTTCAAGGAGGTCACGCGCGACAACGTCGGCAAGCGCATGGCGATCGTGCTGATCGAGAAGGGCAAGTCGGAGGTCATCACCGCGCCGGTCATTCGCGAGGAGATCGGCGGAGGGCGCGTGCAGATCAGCGGCCGCATGTCGACGCGCGAGGCCAACGACATCGCGCTGCTCATGCGCGCGGGGGCGCTCGCCGCGCCGATGGAGATCGTCGAGGAGCGCACGGTCGGGCCTTCGCTCGGCAAGGAGAACATCGAGAAGGGCTTCGATTCGGTGATGTACGGCCTGTGCGCCCTCGCGGTCTTCATCTGCCTGTACTACCTCCTCATGGGCGTGATCTCGACGGTCGCGCTGGTGGTGAACCTGATGCTGCTCGTGGCCATCCTGTCGATGCTGCAGGCGACGCTCACGCTGCCCGGCATGGCCGCCATCGCGCTCACGCTCGGCATGGCGATCGACGCCAACGTGCTCATCAACGAGCGCATACGCGAGGAGCTGCGCTGGGGCGCGACGCCGCACGCGGCCATCCAGGCCGGGTACGAGCGGGCGTGGGGCACGATCCTCGACTCCAACGTGACCACGCTCATCGCCGGCCTCGCGCTGCTCGCGTTCGGCTCGGGGCCGGTGCGCGGCTTCGCGGTGGTGCACTGCCTCGGCATCATGACGTCGATGTTCTCGGCGGTTTTCGTCTCGCGCGGCCTCGTCGCGCTGATCTACGGGGGCCGCAAGAAGCTCGAGCGCATCTCGATCGGACAGGTGTGGAAGCCGAAGGCGCAGGCCCAATCCACCAAGGCGCACGCGTAGCGTTCGCTCTCCCTCACCCGGCTCCTCGACACCATGGAATTCTTCCGTTTCCAGCGCGACATCCCGTTCATGCGGCACGCGCTGGTGTTCAACATCATCTCCGGCGTCACGTTCCTCGCCGCGGTGGTGCTGCTGGCCGTGCACGGCCTGAACCTCGGCATCGACTTTCGCGGCGGCACCGTGATCGAGGTGACGTACGGCCATGCCGTCGATTTCAACCGCGTGCGCGCGGCGATCGACAAGCTGAACTTCGGCGAATTCGCGGTGCAGAGCTTCGGCACGTCGAACAGCGCGCTCGTACGCCTGCCGCTCAAGGAGGGACTGTCGAGCGCGCAGCTGTCCGACCGGGTCATGACCGCGCTCAAGGCCGACGACCCCACGGCCACGCAGCAGCGCGTCGAGTTCGTCGGCCCTCAGGTGGGCAAGGAGCTGTACGACAACGGCGCGCTCGCGCTCTTCCTCGTCTCGATCGGCATCGTGGCCTACCTCGCGATGCGCTTCGAATGGCGCTTCGCCGTGGCCGCGATCATCGCGAACCTGCACGACGTGGTGATCATCCTGGGCTTCTTCGCGCTGTTCCAGTGGGAGTTCTCGCTGCCCGTGCTGGCCGCGGTCCTCGCCGTCCTCGGCTACTCGGTCAACGAGTCGGTGGTCATCGCCGACCGGATTCGCGAGAACTTCCGCAAGCTCCGCAACGCGAGCGTCACGCACGTGATCGACAACGCGATCACCAGCACGATGTCGCGCACGATCATCACGCACGGCTGCACGCTGACCATGGTGCTGTCGATCTACTTCTTCGGCGGCGAGACGCTGCATCACTTCGCGCTGGCGCTCGCCATCGGCATCTGCTTCGGCATCTACTCGTCCGCGCTCGTCATGGCCTCGCTCGTGATGTGGCTCGGCGTGTCGCGTGCCGACCTCGTGAAGCCTGACAAGAAGCGCTCGGGACTCGCAGGAGACAAGATCCTGCCGTAGTGCCGGCAGATCGGGCCTCGCCGCACGGATGACGCCCGATTTCCTGCCGGGCTGGCCGCTCGGCTTCAACAGCTTCGTTCTGTTCGGCCTGCTGCTCCTCGCGGGCGCGCTGGGCGGACGGCTCGCCGCGACGACGCGCGTGCTGCCGGCCATCACGGGCTACATCGCCACCGGCTTCGTCCTCGGGCCCGGCGGCGTCGGCCTCCTGGACGAGCACACGCTGGCGCAGGCGCGCATCTTCGGCGACGTGTCGCTCGGACTGATCGTGTTCGAGCTCGGCCGGCGGCTCGATCTCCAATGGGCCCGGCACGACCGCTGGCTGCTGGCGACGGGGCTCGCGGAAAGCCTCGTCTCGTTCGCCGCCATGTTCGCGCTGCTGCTGTGGCTTCGCATCGCGCCGCTCGAGGCGGCGGTCATGGCCACGTTCGGCATCGCGACCGCACCGGCCGTGGTGCTGCTCGTCACGCGCGAGCTGCGCGCCGACGGTCCGGTGACGCGGCGTGCGCTCTGGTACGTGGCCCTCAACAACATCATCGCGATCCTCGGCATCGCCATCCTGCTGCCGTTCATCGAGACGCGGCACGGCACGGGGCCGCTCGCTCCCATCGCGCGCTCGCTCTGGGCCGTCGCGGGCTCGTTCCTGCTCGGCTACGTCGCCTTCCGCGTGATGACGCTGTGCGCGGCGGTACTCGGCAAGGGCACCGCCCCGCAGCTCATCCTGACCGTGGCGATCATCATCCTGACGGTGGGTGCGGCTCAGGTGCTCAAGCTGTCGGTGCTGCTCGCTTTGCTCGTGCTCGGCATCTGCGCGCACAACCTCGATCGCCAGCATCGCCTGATCGATGTACGCTTCGGCGATGCCGCGGAGCTCTTCTTCGTCGTGCTCTTCGTCCTCACCGGCACGACGCTGCGCCTCGAGCAGTTCGGCCACGTGTTCTGGGTCGGGCTGTTCTTCGTGGCGGCGCGCTTCGCGGGCAAGGCCGTGGCGCTGCTCGCCCTTGGACGCGCGGCGCACATCACCACGAGCCAGGCAGGCAGCCTCGCGCTCGCGCTCACGCCCATTGCCGGGCTCGCGATCGGCATGACGCAGCCGATCTTCGACGTGGCACCCGAGTTCGGCGCGCGCCTCGCCGCGATCGTCGCGTCGGGCATCGCGATCCTGCACATCCTCGGCCCGATCGCCACGCGGTACGCGCTGTTGCGCACCGGCGAAGGCGAGCCGGGCGCGCGCAACTGATCCGTTGCCTCGAGGATGCTCGAGTTCAGGACTTCGTCCGCGTTGAGCTTCGGCGTCGAGCTCGAGCTGATGCTCATCAACACGCGCGACTGGAACCTCGCGCCCGACGCCGACGACCTCCTGCGGCGCACCGCCGACGCGGGGCACGGCGGTGAGCTGAAGCCCGAGCTGACGCAGAGCATGATCGAGATCAACTCGAGCGTGCACACGCGCTATCCCGACCTGCTCGCCGAGCTGCGCACCACGCGCGACGTGCTGGCGCATCACGCGCGCCGGATGAACGTCGCGCTCGCCGGTGGCGGGACGCATCCGTTCCAGAAGTGGAGCGAGCGGCGCATCTATCCGACCGAGCGGTTCCTCTCGGTGTCCGAAAAGTACGGCTTCCTGGCGAAGCAGTTCACCGTTTTCGGGCAGCACATCCACATCGGCTGCGCGAACGCTGACGACGCGATCTACCTCAATCACGCGCTGATCCGCTACGTGCCGCATTTCATCGCCCTCGCCGCGTCGAGCCCCTTCTACCAGGGCGTCGACACGCTGTTCGACTCGTCGCGGCTGTCCGTGGTGAACGCCTTTCCTCTCTCCGGAACGATGCCGCTCGTCGCCGACTGGAACGCGTTCGACGCGTACTTCGCGCGCATGCACGCGCTCGGCATCGTGAAGAGCATGAAGGACTTCTACTGGGACGTGCGGCCGAAGCCGGAATACGGCACGGTGGAGATTCGCGTCTGCGACACGCCGCTCACGGTCGACCGCGCGGCGCATCTCGCCGCGTTCGCGCAGGCGCTCGCGCGCTGGCTGTGGAGCGAGCGTCCGGCGCTGTCGCCCGACGTCTATCTCACGCACAGCTACAACCGTTTCCAGGCGTCGCGCCACGGCCTCCAGGGCACGCTCGTCGATCCGGTGACCGCCGCGAGCGTCACGCTCGCCGACGACCTTCGCGCCACGCTCGGCGCGCTCGCGCCGCACGCCGAAGCGCTCGGCAGCGCGGATGCGCTCGCCTCGCTGCGCACGGTCGTGGACGAGGACGGCAACGACGCGGCGTGGCTCCGTGCACGGTTCGCGCACGCCGGCACGCTTCCCGACGTGGTGCGGCAGCAGGCCGCGCTCTTCATGGGCTGACGCCGGCGCGGCGCCTGCAGCGATGATCACCGCCCTCATCTACTCGCTGTTCGCGCTCGACGAGACGGTCGCGCAGTTCGCGAGCCAGTACGGCGCATGGCTCTACCTGCTGCTGTTCTTCGTCATCTTCGCCGAGACGGGGCTCGTGGTGTTCCCCGTGCTGCCCGGCGACTCGATCCTGTTCATCGCCGGCACGGTCGTGGCGCTTGCCGACCTCAACGTGCACGTGCTCGTCTTCGTGCTCGCCGCCGCGGCCATCCTCGGCGACTCGGTGAACTACGCCGTGGGCCACTTCATCGGGCCGAAGGTATTCGAGCGGCCGGAGTCCCGATGGCTGCGCAAGGATCACCTGCGCCGCACGCAGGCGTTCTACGAGCGCTTCGGCGGCATCACGATCGTCATCGGCCGCTTCGTCCCCGTCATCCGCACGTTCGCGCCGTTCCTGGCCGGCGTCGCCGGCATGCCGTACAGCCGCTTCCTGCCGTACAACGTGGTGGGCGGCGCGATGTGGATCTCGTCGCTGGTGTACGCCGGCTATCTCTTCGGCAACATCCCGTGGGTCAAGCACAACCTCACGTGGATCGTGCTGGCTTTCGTGGTCGTGTCGTTGACCCCGGCGACGATCACGTACCTCAAGGAGCGCAAGGCCCGCAAGGCGGCCGCGGCGTCAAACGCGCCGCGCGAGTGACTCGGCGAGCCCGACGTACGTATGGGGCGACAGCGCGAGCAGGCGCGCCTTGGCGTCCTCGGGCAACGCCAGCCCCGCGACGAACATGCGCAGCGAATCGCGCGAGATGCCGCGACCGCGGGTGAGCGCCTTCAGCTGCTCGTAGGGCTCCGGCAGGCCGTACCGGCGCATGACCGTCTGGATCGCCTCGGCGAGGACCTCCCAGTTCGCGTCGAGATCCTCGTCCATGCGCGCCGGGTCGACCGCGAGCTTGGCGAGGCCCTGGCGCAGCGAAGTCCAGCCGAGGAACGCGTGACCGAGCGCCACGCCGAGGTTGCGCAGCACCGTAGAGTCCGTGAGATCGCGCTGAAAGCGCGAGATCGGGAGCTTGTCGGAGAGGTGGCGCAGCAGCGCGTTGGCGACGCCGAGATTGCCTTCGGCGTTCTCGAAATCGATGGGGTTGACCTTGTGCGGCATGGTCGACGACCCCACCTCGCCTTCGCGCATGCGCTGCCGGAAGTAGCCGAGCGAGATGTAGCCCCACACGTCGCGGCAGAGATCGACGAGGATGTTGTTCGCGCGCGCTACCGCGTCGCAGTATTCGGCGATGTAGTCGTGCGGCTCGATCTGCGTGGTGTACGGGTTGAGCTCGAGGCCCAGCGCGGTGATCGTGCGCGCCGCGAGCCGCTCCCAGTCGACGTCCGGATACGCGATCGCGTGGGCGTTGTAGTTGCCGACCGCGCCGTTCATCTTGCCCTTGATCGGCACCTTGCCGAGCGAGGCGATGGCCCGATCCAGCCGCGCGACCACGTTGGCCATCTCCTTGCCGAGCGTCGTCGGCGTGGCGGGCTGGCCGTGGGTGCGCGCGAGCATCGGCTGCGCGGCATGCGCGTGCGCGAGCCCGCGCAGCGTCGAGGCGATATCGTGCAGCGCCGGCAGGAATACGTCGCGCCGCGATTCGGCGAGCGCAATGCCGTGTGCGAGGTTGTTGATGTCCTCCGAGGTGCACGCGAAGTGCACGAACTCGAGCACCGGGGCGATGCCGGCCTGGCGCGCGAGGCGCTCCTTCAGCCAGTACTCGACCGCCTTGACATCGTGATTGGTGGTTCGCTCGATTTCCTTGACGCGCGCCGCATCGGCAGGCGAGAAGGATTTTGCAACGGCGTTCAAGTGCTCGCGATCCGCGGCGCTGAACGGCGGCACCTCGGCGATCGCGGGCTCGTCGGCGAGCGCGATCAGCCATGCGACCTCGATGCGCACGCGCTGGCGGATGAGCGCGAACTCGCTGAAATGCTCGGCCAGCGCGCCGACCTTGGACCGGTATCGTCCGTCGAGCGGCGACAGCGCGGTCAACGTCGGGTGTTCGTCACTCATGCGAACGACTGCGGCCGGTCGGGGAAATCGAGTTTAGCACGCGCCGCGCTGCTATAATTTCGCGCTCCCGGCGTCACCCCGTCATCCTCGTGCTCAAGCTCATCGCGTCCCCCACCAGCCCGTACGCCCGCAAGGTGCGCATCGCCCTGGCGGAGAAGAAGATCGAGTGCGAGATGCTGTCGATGTCGGCATGGGAAGGCGACAATCCGGTTCACGCGTACAACCCGCTCGGCAAGGTGCCGGTTCTGGTGCTCGACGACGGCACGCAGCTCTTCGATTCGCGCGTCATCGTCGAGTACATCGACTCGGTGAGCCCGGTGTCGCGCCTCATTCCCGAGCCGACGCGACAGCGCATCGTGGTGCGCCGCTGGGAAGCGCTCGCCGACGGCGTCTGCGACGCGATCGCGCTGACGGTCATCGAGCATCGCCGGCCCGCGCACCTGCAAAGCGAAGAATGGATGGCGCGGCAGGATCGCAAGATCCGGGCGGGCGTCGAGGAGCTTGCGCGCGACCTCGGTGACAAGCCGTGGTGCAACGGCGAGGCGTACTCCCTCGCCGACATCGCGACGGGCTGCGCCCTCGGATACCTCGACCTGCGCTATCCCGCGCTCGACTGGCGCGCGGCGTACGACAACCTCGCGCGACACGCCGAGAAGCTCGGCAAGCGGGCGTCGTTCGCGGAGACCCGACCGCCGGCCTGACGCCTCCGCGCCGCGCCGCCGCGGTCGTGCGCGCGCGCCGGCGGCGTCAAAGCGACTGCTTGAGCTGGTCGAGGATCGCCGGATTCTCGAGCGTCGACACGTCCTGCTTGATCTCCTCGCCCTTGGCGATGGAGCGCAGCAGGCGGCGCATGATCTTGCCCGAGCGCGTCTTGGGCAGGTTGTCGCCGAAGCGGATGTCCTTGGGCTTCGCTATGGGACCGATCTCCTTGCCGACCCAGTCGCGCAGCTGCTTGGCGATCTGGTCGGCTTCCGCGCCTTCGGGCCGCGCGCGCTTCAGCACGACGAACGCGCACACCGCCTCGCCGGTGAGGTCGTCGGGACGACCGACCACCGCCGCTTCGGCAACCATCTCGTTGGCGACCAGCGCGGATTCGACCTCCATCGTGCCCAGGCGATGGCCGGAGACGTTCAGCACGTCGTCGATC
The DNA here is from genome assembly GCA_035493035.1 of Casimicrobiaceae bacterium. Taxonomy (GTDB): domain Bacteria; phylum Pseudomonadota; class Gammaproteobacteria; order Burkholderiales; family Casimicrobiaceae; genus VBCG01. Next base: position 18,459 of record DATJIS010000035.1, read on the forward strand.
CGGCCCATGATCGTGAAATAACCCGTCGTGCTGTCGCGGACCGCGCCGTCGCCGGCGAGATAGAGCTTGCCGCCGAGCTCCGCGGGGAAATAGCCGTTGCTGAAGCGCTCGGGATCGCCCCAGATCGTGCGAATCATGGCCGGCCACGGACGCTTGATGACGAGGATGCCGCCCGTGCCGTTCGGCACGTCGTGCCCCGTCTCGTCGACGATCGCCGCCATGATGCCGGGCAGCGGCAGCGTGCAGGAGCCCGGCACGAGCCCCGTGATGCCGGGCAGCGGCGTGATCATGTGACCACCCGTCTCGGTCTGCCACCACGTGTCGACGATGGGGCAGCGCTCAGCGCCGACGTTGTGGTAGTACCACATCCACGCTTCGGGATTGATCGGCTCGCCGACGCTGCCGAGGAGACGCAGCGACGAGAGATCGTAGCGCTTCGGCGCGTACTGCGGATTCGATTCCGACGCCTTGATGAGCGAGCGGATCGCGGTGGGAGCCGTGTAGAACGTGGTGACCTTGTGCTTCTGGATCATCTCCCAGAAGCGCCCCGCGTTCGGGTACACCGGAACGCCTTCGAACACCACTTCCGTCGCGCCGCACGCGAGCGGCCCGTACACGATGTAGCTGTGACCGGTCACCCAGCCGATGTCGGCGGTGCACCAGAAGATGTCCTCGGGCTTGAGATCGAACACCCACTTCATCGTCAGCATGCACCACAGCAGGTAGCCGCCGGTCGAGTGCTGGACGCCCTTGGGCTTGCCGGTCGATCCCGACGTGTACAGGATGAACAGTGGGTGCTCGGCGTTCACCCATTCCGGCTCGCACGTGTCGGCCTGCGGCGCGACGAGGTCGTGCAGCCAGCGATCCCGACCGGGGACCATGTTCACCGCGTTGCCGGTGCGGCGGTACACGACGATGTTCTTCACCGCGTCGCACCCGCCCATCGCCATGGCTTCGTCGACGATCGCCTTGATCGGCAGCGCCTTGCCGCCGCGCATCTGCTCGTCGGCGGTGATGACGGCCACGGCGCCGACGTCCACGATGCGCTCCTGCAGCGACTTCGCGGAAAAGCCGCCGAACACGACGGAGTGTGTCGCGCCGATGCGCGCGCACGCCTGCATGGCGACGATCCCCTCGACCGACATCGGAATGTAGATGACGACGCGATCGCCCTTGTTCACGCCGAGCGACTTCAGGCCGTTGGCGAGCTTGCACACCCGCTGGTAGAGCTCCTGGTAGGTGACGCGCGTCACCTTGCCGTCGTCGGCCTCGAAGATGATCGCGGTGCGGTCGGCGTTGCCGTTCTTCAGGTTGCGATCGAGGCAGTTGTACGACGCGTTGAGCTCGCCGTCGTGAAACCACTTGTAGAACGGCGCGCTCGACTCGTCGAGCACGCGGGTGAACGCCTTGTGCCACAGCAGCTCGGCGCGCGCGAGGTCGGCCCAGAACCCCTCGAAATCCCGCGCCGCCCGCTCGTTCATGGCCGCGAAGTCGGCTTGCTTCACGTTGGCGCGCCGCTTCCACTCGGCGGACGGCTCGAAGACGCGCTTTTCGTGCAGGATGGATTCGATGGTGGACGACATGCTTCCTCCGCGGCTCGGGTGATCGGGGTGGGCCCCGCCCCGATCCCAAAGTCTACCGAACGCCGCAACCGCGGCGCAAATACCCGGAGCGTAGGGCCGCTTCCTGACTCCCGCCTTACGCGGGCGCGCAGTGACCGCGACGGTAGAATCGCGCCATGACCGCCATTCGCCAAGCCGACCTCGTGCAGAGCGTCGCCGACGCGCTGCAGTACATCTCCTACTACCATCCGCGCGACTACATCGAGGCGCTTGCAACGGCCTACGAGGCCGAGCCGTCGCCCGCGGCGCGCGACGCCATCGCGCAAATCCTCACCAATTCGCGGCTGTGCGCCGAAGGGCATCGGCCGATCTGCCAGGACACCGGCATCGTGGTCGCATTCGTGAAGGTCGGCCTCGGCGTGCGCTTCGACGACGCGACGATGTCGGTCACCGACATGGTCAACGAAGGCGTGCGCCGCGCGTACCTCGACCCGGACAACCCCCTGCGCGCATCCATCCTGCGCGATCCCGCGGGCACGCGCACGAACACGGGTGACAACACGCCGGCGGTCGTGCACATCGATCTCGTGCCCGGCGACACCGTCGACGTGAGGATCGCCGCCAAGGGCGGCGGCTCGGAGAACAAGTCGAGCTTCGTCATGCTGAATCCCTCCGACTCGATCGTCGACTGGGTCATGGACACGGTGCCGACGATGGGCGCGGGCTGGTGCCCGCCGGGCATGCTGGGCATCGGCATCGGCGGCAGCGCGGAGAAGGCCATGCTCCTCGCGAAGGAAGCGCTCATGTCGCCGATCGACATGCGGCAACTCAAGGCACGCGGACCGGCCAATCGCATCGAGGCGCTACGCATCGAGCTCTTCGACAAGGTCAACGCGCTCGGCATCGGCGCCCAGGGCTTGGGCGGCCTCGCAACCGTGCTCGACGTGAAGATCCTCGACTATCCGACGCACGCCGCAAGCCTGCCGGTTGCGATGATCCCGAACTGCGCGGCGACGCGTCATGCGCACTTCGTGCTCGACGGATCGGGTCCGGTCGCGCTCGATCCGCCGCGGCTCGACGAATGGCCCGACGTGCACTGGGCGCCTTCGCCGCAGGCGCGGCGCGTCGACGTCGATCGCCTCACGCCGGAGGAAGTCGCGAGCTGGCGACCGGGCGAGCGCTTGCTGCTCAACGGAAAGATACTGACCGGACGCGACGCCGCGCACAAGCGCATCGTCGACATGCTGGCGCGGGGCGAGCCGCTGCCCGTGGATTTCCGCAATCGCATCATCTATTACGTCGGTCCGGTCGACGCCGTTCGCGGTGAGGCCGTCGGTCCGGCGGGCCCGACGACCGCGACGCGCATGGACAAGTTCACCGACACGCTGCTGTCGCGCACGGGGCTGCTGGCGATGATCGGCAAGGCGGAGCGCGGCGCCGCCGCCATCGAATCGATCCGGCGTCATCGCGCGGCGTACCTGATTGCCGTCGGCGGGGCCGCGTATCTCGTGTCGAAGGCGATCCGCAGCGCGCGGGTGGTCGCCTTCGCCGACCTCGGCATGGAAGCGATCTACGAGTTCGATGTACACGACATGCCGGTCACCGTCGCCGTCGATGCAACGGGCGAGTCCGTCCATCTGACCGGGCCGCGCGAGTGGCGGATGCGCCTCGGCGGCGCGAACGAGCGACAGGCGCCGACACCCGCAGCGCCCGCGCGGCACGCGGGTGCCGACACCGACACGCTCACGTCGCACGCCTCTCGCCCTTGAAAGCGGTGCGGCGCAACCGCCGCACGCTCGAAACCGCGTAACGCTCGCACGCCGCTCGTCGGCGGGAATTCTCGGCGCGTGGTCTCGGGTGCATCGCGGTGTATGCTGCCGGGTCCTTTTTCGCGCGACTCCAACGCGGCGGTCGATGAAGCCGATCCGACGACGCTACCGCCGACACCTCGCGCCGCTCGCGGGCGACACGCAAAGCGCATTGAGCCTTCCGCCGGTGCGCGTCAGCCTGCTGACGAAGTTCAACCTTCTCACGGTGGGTCTCATCTTCCTGGCCGCGAGCGCGATCACCGTCGTGCTCTTCTGGCGCCAATGGGTCGACGAAGAGCGCCAGATGGCCGTGCAGGGCCAGACCATCGCGCTGATGCTCGCCGACCTCTCCGAGGACGGCCTGCGCACCGACGATCGCGAGAGCCTGCGCCAGATCCTCGACAGCCTGCCGCGCGAGAGCGACATCGCCTATGTCTGCGTGCTCGACGCCGCTCGACGGGTCGTCACCGAGCGCTATCTCGCCGATGGATACGACAGCACCGTCGTGCCGGCGCTCGGCGCGGCGGAAACGCCCGCGCGCGGCGCAGGCGCGCTTCGCGTCGAGCGCCCGCTCGCGGTCGGCAAGACGCTGGAGATCGTGACACCGGTCCGTCCCACGATCGCGCAGAGCGCGGTCGACCGCAGCTCCGTTCCGCGCGCCGAGGCCGATCCGGTCGGCTACGTCCGCGTCGGGCTCGCGTACGAGCGCCAGCGGCGGCTGCTGTTCGGACAGCTGCTGTCCGCGGTGTCCGTGGTCGGCGTGCTGCTGGTCATCGCCGTATCCGGCACGCTGATGCTCACGCGCGGCCTCGTGTCGCCGGTGCGGCGTCTCATGCGCGCGGCGCGCGCCGTCGGCGCCGGCCGCCTCGACGTCTACGTGCCGCCGCGCTCCGCCGACGAGATCGGCCTTCTCGCGCATGCGTTCAACCACATGACGGCCAAGCTCGCGGAATCGCAGGCCGAGGTCGCGAACTACCAGCGCACCTTGGAGGAGAAGGTCGCCCGGCGCACGCGCGAGCTCGAGGTTGCGACCGCGCACGCCTACAAGCTCGCCCAGCACGACATCCTCACCGGACTGCCGAACAGGTCGCTCCTCAATGCACGCGTGCGCCAGATCCTCGCGCAGGCGCAGCGCGACCAGACGCACGTCGCCTGCCTGTTCCTCGACTTCGATCATTTCAAGCGCATCAACGATACGCTCGGGCACGACGCCGGCGATCAGCTGCTGCAAGCGATCGCGCAGCGCCTGACGGCGGCTGTGCGCGAGAGCGACACCGTCGCGCGCCTCGGCGGCGACGAGTTCGTCGTGATCCTTCCCGGCCTCGACCCCGCGCACGGCTCGTTCGAGGTGATGACGGTGATGCAGCGGATTCGCGAAGCGTTCCACGCGCCGTTCCGCCTCGCCGACCAGACGCCCACGCTGACATGCTCCATCGGCGTCGCCGTCTATCCGCTCGACGCGCACGACGGCGTGACGCTGATCAAGCAGGCGGACACCGCGATGTACGCGGCCAAGGAGGCGGGCCGCAACGCGTATCGCTTCTACACCGCGGACATGAACGCGCGCGTGCAGCAGCGCCTCCAGCTCGAGACGGACATGCGCCGCGGCCTCATGGACGACGAGTTCTTCCTCGTCTACCAGCCGCAGATCGACATGCAGACCGGGCGGCCGTGCGGCGTCGAGGCGCTGCTGCGCTGGCGCGACCCGGTGCGCGGCATCGTCGAGCCGGCGGAGTTCATTCCCGTCGCCGAGGAGTCGGGGATGATCCAGGCGCTCGGTGCGCGCGTGCTGCGCGACGCGTGTCGCCAGATGATGCAATGGCATCGCCAGAACATGCTGCTGCGGCTCTCGGTGAACCTTTCGGTTCAGCAATTGCAGCACGAGAGCTGGCTCGCGATCGTCGACGAGGCGCTGCGCGCCTCGGGCCTCGCGCCGCGCTGGCTCGACCTCGAGATCACCGAGAGCGTGATCATCTCGTACCCCGAGAAGGCGGTGCAGACGCTCGCCTACCTGAAGCAGATGGGCGTGTCGATCACCATCGACGACTTCGGGACCGGCTACTCCAGCCTGTCGTATCTCGCGCGGCTGCCGATACAGGGCATCAAGGTCGACCAGCGGTTCGTCCACGGCCTCGAGAAGAATCCCAACGACGAGGCGATCACCCAGGCGATCATCGCGCTCTCGAATTCGCTCGGCCTGCGCTGCATCGCGGAGGGCGTGGAGACCCAGGCGCAGTTCGAGTTCCTGCGACGTCACGGCTGCGAGGAAGCGCAGGGGTTCCTGTTCTCGCGCGCGCTGCCGCACGACCAGCTGCGCGCCTGGTGGCGCGCGCGCGAGGACGGCCTCACGCGCGAAACGCATCAAGCCGATCTGTGGCGCGTGGTGTGACGCGCTAAGGCGCGCCGAGGTCCCGTCGCAGGTCCACGTCGCGCAGCACGCCGGGATCGTCGACCTCGATCGTCTGGACCGCTGCCGCATGGCGCGCGATCACGCTTCTCGCGCCCTCGTCGCCCGCAAGCGCGGCGAGCTCGGAGAACCACGGCGCAGCGAAACCGACCGGATGACCGCGCTGCCCGGCGTGCATCGGCGCCACGATCGATGCGCCTTGGCGCAGGCGCGCCGCGATCGCTTCGATGGTGGCCGGCGCGATCCACGGCATGTCGGCCAGCGCGACGATCCAGCCGCTCGCGTCCGCCGTGACCTCGACGCCGCACGCCAGCGTGGCACCCATGCCTTCGTGGGCGCGCGCGCACTCCACGACCTCGACGCCGGTCGCCCGCAGGTGCTCGCGCAACGCCGCGTCACGCGGTCGCACCAGCGCCACGACGCGCGGCAACGCGGCCGCGAGATGGAAGCATGCGGCCACGCCAATCGGCGTGCCGGCGGCGACGCCATGCGACGCGGCGGGTAACGACGCGAGCAGCTTGCCGCCGCCGAAGCGCGTGCCCGAGCCCGCGGCGAGCAGCAGTCCCGTGATCACGCGCGTTAGGACGCGGCGGCGTCGGGCGCGGGCTTCTCCGAGAGCCGCGCCTCGCTCAGCTGGCGGTTCACCTGGCCGCAGGCGGGACAGCGGATGTAAGAACCGATGTCGTCGACATGGATGCGCGGCTCGCCGAGTTGCTGGATACCCGGCAGTGCACGAAGCGTCGTGCCGCACCGCTCGCAATGAACCGGCTTCACCGAACGTCACCCACGATCGTCGTAAAGGTGCCAAATGATGGCATCTTTGGCGCCAAACGCCTTGCACGCACCGACAACCGCATCTGCGTCCGCGCGCTAATCGGAGAGTCCGAGCGCGGCGAACAGCTCGCGCAGCTGCGGGCTCATGGGCACCTTCATGAGCTCGCCATCGGGCAGGCGTCGCTCGAACCAGCGCACGTAGACGTCCGCCAGCTCACGCGATTCCGCGAGCCGACGGAAGGTCGCTTCGACGACTTCGGCGAGCTGGGGATCGTCGCGCCGGTACATGACCGCGTAGGGGTCGTAGGACAGGAAGTCGCCCGCCACGAGGTAACTGCGCTCGAGATGCTTGCGGGCGATGAGACCGTACAGAAGGATGTCGTCGGTCGCGAATGCATCGACCTTCCCGGCGGCGAGAAGCCCGAACGACTCGTCGTGATCGCGCGCGACCACGAGCTTGAGGTCGAGCTTGAGCCGCGCGGACAGCTTTCTCAGCTCCGCCTCGTTGGTCGTGCCGGCCGTGACGCCGACCGGCCGGCTGCGCAGGTCGTTGATCGACCGTATGCCCGAATCGCGCCGCACGAGCAGCTTGGTGCCGGCCACGAACGTCACCGGCGAGAACGCCACGACCTTGCGCCGCTCGGTGTTCGCGGTGGTCGATCCGCATTCGAGGTCGATCCGACCCGACGTCAGCATGGACATCCGCGTCTCGGGCGTGACCGCGACGTAGCGGATCGCAAGCGGCCGATCCACCGCGGTGGCCATGTCCTCCACGATGTCGCGGCACAGCTCGAGCGAATACCCGATCGGCACGCCGTCCTTCGCGAGATAGGAGAACGGAAACGCGTTGTCGCGGTATCCGAGCATCACCACGCCGCTATCGCGTGCCTTGCGCAACGTGCCGGCCAGCGCGCGCGCGCTGGTGCCCTCTTCCTCGTCCTGCGCGAAAGCGCTCGCGGCCATTGCCGCGATGACGAGTGCGACGACCGGCGCCAGTCGCGTGCGCATCGGCGCGCTCGTCAATCCGCCGCGGCCGGAACGAGCTCGCCGAGGTCGCGGCGCCCGTCCGGCGGAGCGAGCTCGCCCTCCCATTTCGCCACCACCGAGGTCGCGATCGAGTTGCCGATGACGTTGGTCGCGGAGCGGCCCATGTCGAGGAACTGGTCGACGCCCATGATCAGCAGCAGGCCGGCCTCGGGAATGTTGAACGTCGTGAGCGTCGCGGCGATGACGACCAGCGACGCGCGCGGCACCCCGGCCATGCCCTTCGACGTGATCATCAGGAGCAGCAGCATGGTGATCTGCTGGCCCAGGGTGAGATCGATGTTGTACGCCTGCGCGATGAACAGCGTGGCGAACGTGCAGTACATCATCGAGCCGTCGAGATTGAACGAGTAGCCCATCGGCAGCACGAAGCTCGCGATCTTGTTCGGCACGCCGAAGCGCTCGAGCTGCTGCAGCGTCTTGGGATACGCGGCTTCCGAGCTGGCGGTGAAGAATGCGAGCAGCAGCGGTTCCCGGATCATCGACGCGAGCTTGCGCATCGGCGGCCCGAGGAAAACGAATCCCGCCCCGAACAGCGCCAGCCACAGGATGAGCAGCGAGAAGTAGAAGCCCCCGAGGAACTTGCCGTACGTCCACAAAATGCCGATGCCCTGCGTGGTGATGGTCGCCGCGATGGCGGCGAACACGGCGAGCGGCGCCAGCGCCATCACGTAGCCGGTGACCTTCAGCATGATGTGGGCGATGTCGTCGATCACCTGCACCGCGGCCTTCGCGCGCTCTCCGATGGCCGACGCGGCGATGCCGAAGAACAGCGCGAAGACGACGATCTGCAGGATCTCGTTGGTCGCCATCGACTCGACCACCGAGCGCGGCACGAGGTGGATGATGAATTCCTTCAGCGTGAGCGAGCTGACCTTGAGGCTCGTCGACGCGCTCGCGTCGGGAATCGGCAGGCCGATGTTGTCGCCCGGCCGCAGGATGTTCACCATGATCATGCCGAGCACGAGCGACGCGAGCGATGCGGTGACGAACCACAGCATCGTCTTCGCGCCGATGCGGCCGACCGACTTGCCGTCGCCCATGTGCGCGACGCCGACCACGAGGGTCGTGAAGACCAGCGGCGCGATGATCATCTTGATCAGGCGCAGGAAGACGTCGGCGACGAGCGAGATGTACCCGGCTACCGTCTTGGCCGTCTGAGGATCGGGAAACGCCGCGTGACATGCGTAGCCGACGGCGATGCCGGCGACCATCGCGAACAGGATCAGCCTCGTGAAACCGCGCTTCATGGATCATCTCCCGGGGCAACGGTCGGGCCGCCCGGAGGAGTGATCGCGCAGCCCGGGCGCTGCGTCGGCGCTATCATGAGCCGGTTGCCGCCGATGTCAACTACGGCAACGTCCTGTTCGCGATCGCGCTCGCGCCAGGCGCTGCGCGTCAGTCCGCGAGCAACCGGAACCTGCCGTCCTTCACGGTGACGAGCACGCGCGCGCGCTCGTCCATTCCGTTGTGATTCTCGGGCGACATGTTGAAGACGCCCTGGCATCCGACCACCTCGTGCTCGTGCTCGAGCGCGTCGCGCAGCGCCGACCGGAACGCCTCGGTCCCGGGCTTGGCCGAGCGCAGCGCAACCGGAATCGCGCGCTCGAGCAGCAGGCCCGCGTCCCACGTGTTCGCGCCGAACGTCGCCGGCTTGCTCCCGAAGCGCTTCTCGTATTTCGCGATGTAGTCGAGCGCGACTTTCTTGGTGGGGTTGCTGTCGGGAATCTCGTCGATGACGAGCATCGGTCCCGCGGCGAGGATGGTGCCCTCGACCTTGTCCTTGCCGAGCTTGATGAAGTCCTCGGTGGCGACCGCGTGCGTCTGGTAGATCGGCCCCTTGTAGCCCTGATCGCGCAGCGTGGCCTGCGGCAGCACCGCGGGGCCGCCGACGGCCGCGATCAGCATCGCATCGGGCTTCGCGGCGATGAGCTTCAGCGTCTGCCCGGTCACGCTCGCGTCGGTGCGCCCGTAACGCTCGCTCGCCACGACCTTCACGCCGGCCCTGTCGCCGAGCGCGGAAAAGACTTTCAGCCAGTTGTCGCCGTACGGGTCGGAAAAGCCGATGAAGCCGACGGTCTTCACGCCGTGCCTGACCATGTGCGCAAGCAGCGCGCTCGCGATGAGGTCGTCGTTCTGCGTGGTCTTGTAGACCCAGCGCTTCTTCGCATCGAGCGGCTCGACCACGGCGGATGTGCCCACGGTCGCCATCATCGGCACCTTGCCCTCGGCGATCACGTCGAGGATGGCGAACGCGATCGGCGTGGTCGACGGCCCGATCAGCGCGTCGATGTTGTTCTCCTGGATCAGCTTCTTCACGTTCTGGACGCCGCGCGTCGTGTCGCCGGCGTCCTCGAGCGAGATGTATTCGACGCTCGCGCCGCCGATCGCGCGCGGCAGGATGTCGCCCGTGTTCCGCTGCGGAATGCCGATGGCCGAGGTGGGGCCGGTGGCCGACACCATGAGCCCGATGCGGATCTGGCCGTGGGCCGGAGCGACGAAGGCGGCGCACAGGGCGAAGACGGCGATGAAGCGCTGCAACACGGGAACTCTCCCCGAAGTAGGGGAACGAATGCTACGGGGTGATGCAGCGCGCGACAAGCGCCCGGGGTTGCGGGTCCCTTGCCGCGGTCGTAGAGTGAGGCGGCGGCCTCGCGTGACGGCGCTCCTTGGCGCCGCCGTGAGCCGCGACGGCCCGGCGGGCATGGGCGGCGAAACGCCGTGGCTTCGAGGTGCAGCACAGCTGTCCGACGCAGGAGCCGACGATGCGACGCAGAATCCTGTATCTCGTTCCGGACCTCGCCAGCGCGCGACGCATGATGGACGATCTCCTCCTCGCGCGCGTCGAGGAGCGGCACATCCACTTCCTCGCCAAGCGCGGCACGCCGATGGATGGCCTGCACGAAGCGGGCATGGCGCAGAAGAGCGATCTCGTGCACGGCGCGCAGATGGGCTTGATGCTCGGCGCGCTGCTCGGCTGCGCCCTGGGCGGCGTCGTCGTCTACACGCTCGGCGGCGCGGACAGCATGCGCATCGTCACCGTGCTGGCCGCAACGATCCTCGGCGCGCTCTTCGGCGCATGGGTCTCGAGCATGGTCGGCTCGGCGGTTCCCAACTCGCGCCTGAAGCAGTTCCACCAGGCGATCGAGGACGGCAAGATCCTCGTGATGGTCGACGTGCCCGAGACACGCGTGGACGAGATTCGCGACCGGCTCCACGCCATCCATCCCGAGGCGGAGGACCGCGGCCTCGATCCGCACGTCCCGGCGTTTCCCTGAGCGAGGGTCGGCAGTGCTCGCGCGGCGTCACGCTGCCCGCGACAGCGCGTGCGGCTAGCGCCGCCGCACGTCGTCGGCGATCCAGATCACGAAGCCGGCCGCAATGCCGGCCCAGGCGATCCCCATCATCGTTGACTGGGTGTAGTAGAACCAGATCGCGGCATTGATGGCGGACAGCAGGACTACCATCAGCTTCAGCGCACGCTCGCCCATGCCGCGATTCTAATATGCGCCGTGCTCCTCGCGCGTGCGCGCGGACCCTCGCGCGCGCGATCGCGGCGTGGGCGTTGCCGCAATGTCACAAACCCGCGTGAACCCGGGCGTCTTCGTCAGGTTGCCGGACGCGCGATCGCGGCGGGCTCGCGCTCGATGAACGCGACCACGAGGCCGAGCACGATCACCAGGATCGAATCGAAGACGATCTGCTTCACCACGGTGGCAGCCGGCATCGGCTGCACGACGTAATAGATGAGATACGTCGGCACGACCGTGAGCAGCGCGATCGCGATGCCGAAGCGAAGGCCCTGCCCCGCCCACGGCGCGCTCTCGACGCCACGCGCGTAGATCCACGCGAATGCGCCCGACATGATCACGTGCGCCAGGATCATCCATGCGACATGCTGCTGCGAGTCGGCCTCGGTGCGAAACAGGTTGGGAAGCGCGCCGTAATCGTCGTGCAGCAGCATGCCGTGCACGACGAAGCTGCCGCCCATCCAGACCAGGAACACGACGATCCACGCGATCAGGAACCGCTTGCTCATGTCCCCCCCTCTGAGTGCACGCCGGCTGGCGAGAATCGCTGCCGTGGGCCGCAATGTGCACCGAGCCGAGCGAACGCTCAAGAGGGAGGATCGCCGCGACGCTCGAGCGCCGCGCGATCCCATTTGCCGAGATCGGCCGCGGCGGCGTACGTGCGCTCGACGAAGGCGAGCAGCGTGCGCTCGGGTTCGGCCGACTCGCGGACGGCGTCATAGGGCAGCACGAATTCGCGCAGCTCGTTGCTGTAGAAGGCACGCTGCGGCGCAACCGTGGCCGAGGAGAACCCTGGGGGCTCGGGGTAGGCGTACGCGTAGAAGAACGGGAAACGATGCGGCCCCCCGCCCGGCCAGAAGCCGCAGCTCGAGACCTCGTGCGAATAGGCCTCGCGGACGATCCGGTCTGGCAGGTGGGGAACTCCGCCCGGATGGGGCGGCGCGGTGCGTCCCGAGAAACGGGTCACCGCGAGGTCGAAGCTGCCCCAGAAGAAATGCACCGGGCTGCATTTGCCCGTGAAGCCAGCACGGAACGCCTGGAGCACGGAATGGGTGGCGAGCAGCACGCGCCACCAGCGGTTGGCGTATTCCGGATCGTACGCGGCGTGCGCCTCGTCTTCGGCGAAGGGCGTGGCGTCGTCGAGCTCGTTCGGACGGGCATGAATCCGCACGCCCACGCCGAGGTCGCCCAGCATGTCCATGACGGCGGCGTAGAAGGACGCGACCGACTGCGGCTGCAAGGGCAGCACGCGCTGCGACCCGGATGCGGTGCGCACGATCAGGCGATGATCGACGAAATCGAAGTCGATGGAAAACGGCGTGGCCGGATGCGGAATCGGCGACGTCGTGAGCCCGCGCGCGGTCGCGTACAGCGTCACGTGCCACGAGTGATTGATCCAGGGCGTGCGCGCGAGGCGCACCTTGCCCACGATCTGCGTCCAGCGATGCAGCGTGGCGAAGGTCGTCTCCCACGCGTCGAGCGGCAGCATCGGCCACGTGGAATAGGTCGCGCGTGCGGCCCCCATCAGTGCGGGGGCGTCTCTTGCGCGGCGACCAGCGCCGCCTCGGGCGCGTCTTCCGCATGCTGCGCCGCCCGCGCACGCCCGGCGGAATCGGCGCGATCGCGCGCGAGCCGGCGTTGCCACACGCCGAGCGGCGTCGCGTCGAATGCGTCGCGCTTCTGCAGTGACATCTCGACATGATCGGCGATGACGCGCCGCTCGCGCAACACCCACGGCAGGCCGCGGAGGACCGATGCGCCCATCCACAGGAGCGCGCCGTCGCGGCGTGCCTCCGCGAGGCGCAGCGACGTCTGGCGCCACGCGCTGCGCCAGGGGCGACGCAGCCAGGCCGACCAGATCGCATTGCGCGGCAGCAACCGGCGGCGCGCCGCGACGTTGCGTACGCGCGAAGGATGATGATGCACGATGACGTCGGGCATGTACGCCATGTGCCAGCCGGCAGCGAGCAGGTCGATGGCGAGGAGCTCTTCCTCCCCGCCAAGGAAGTAGCGCGGATGGTAGCCGCCGGCCGCGACGAACGCGCTGCGGCGGATCACGCAGGCGCCGGCGAGGAGACCGACAACCTCCGTGCCGCGCACGCCGAGCGTATTGCGAAACGGACTCGCCGCCATGCGAAGGCTGGTCGCATCCTCGCGCTCGTCCTCGTCGATCAGCACGCGAGCCGTCACGACCGCAAGACGGGCATGGCCGTCCAGCTCCTCGACCGCGCGAGCGAGCGCGCCGGGCGCCCACCACGTGTCGTCATCGCAGAATGCGACGTACGGCGTGCGGCATGCGTCGACGGCGGCGTTGCGGCCGGCCGCGCCGGCATTGCGAGGAAGGCGAACCAGCGCGACGTGGCCGTAGGCATGGGCGATGGCTTCCGCCGTTCCGTCGGTGGATGCGTTGTCCGCCACGACGATCGGCACGCCCGCCGCATGCTGCACGAGGCGTTGCAGCGTACGCAGGACTTCGTCCTTGCGGTTGTGCGTCAGCACGACGAGGCTCACCGCGCTGGCCAGGTCACGTTGCTCGTTCTCGTCGCCCCGCGCATCGCCTGCTCGCGTCGCGCGAACGCTCGATTGGGGTGGGGTCGCGTCGCTCATGCGCGGCCGCTCTGCACGCGCCAATAGCGTTCCGGCTCGAACGCGTCGGCGTGCCCGCGTCGCGTCGCGAGCGCGCGGATCTGCGAGCGGTAGCACGCGACGGCGTCGCGCTTGCGGTGCGCCGCGGCGCGATCCACCGAGACCGCCATCGGCGTGACCGCGTAACCGAGACTGGCGATGTGCGCGAGGCGCCGCTCCAACAGATCCGGGATGCGGCGATAGAGCGCATCCTCGTACGCGATGAAGGGCAGCGCGGCGAAGCGCGTTGCGACGGCGAGCGTAGCGTCGCTCGCACGCGCATGGTCGGAATGGAAAAGGCCGAGCGGGAAGTACACGGCGGCGAACGCGCCGCTCGCGAGGAGCGACGACAAGGCGTTCTCGATGGCATCGCCTTCGGCCGGCACGCCGTACTGGTCGTCGCAGAAGTCGAGCCACAGCGCACGCGCACCGAGCGCGGCCATCGCCTCGCGGTCCTCCTCGCGTCGCGCACCGATCACGTCGTCGCCCTCCGCGAATCCCGCGTCCGCGTCCCACGCGGCGAGGCGCGTGCCCGCCGGCGGCCTTCCGGCGAACACCGTCACCACAGTGGAGCGCGGTGACGAAGTGATGAGCTCGCCGCAGGCGAAGACGGCGTCATCGAGATGGGGGGATACGAAGAGCGGAGCGTCGGACGACGCAGCGTTGAAGACGGGCATTCGAGAGGGCACCGGGACCGGCGTCAACGCTATGAGCGCCGGGCGCCGCGCAGGGTTCCCGGCGCGCTCGGGGCACGCCCGGCGCTGCCGCTGTTACCGGGATGCGCGCTACGGCGCGTCGAGCACGCCGCGGATGAACGTGTGCTTCGCGGCGGTGTAACCGGGGCGATCCAGCTCGTGCGTGGTCGCGAGATCGCGCTTCAGCGCTTCGTATTCACGCGCGAGCCCCGGGACATTGGCGAGCCGCTCGCGGAACTTGAGGTAGTCGCGCCACTTCTCGCCGCCGTGCTCGACGACGTGCACGAGGTGCGTGCGAGGCGTTCCGCGCGAGAACACCTCGTTTTGCGCGAGCCCTTGCCACGGCACGTGCTCGTAGCCGAGCGCGGCGAGCGGGCCGATGCACAGCGGGTAGATCGCAAGCTGGTCGAGCCCTACCGCGATGTCGAGTATGGGCTTTGCCATGAGTCCCGGAATCGACGTGCTGCCGACGTGCTGCACGTCGACGACCATCGCGCCGAGCGCCGCGCGTATCCGTGGCGCCTCCAGGGCGAAGAGCTCGGCCCAGCGCGACGTATACGGGCGAAGCCGCACGCGGTCCGACTCGAGACCGAGCACGTCGGCAGGATCAGGGGGCGGCGCCATCGAGGAAGAGGGCCATGTCGATGAGCTCGACGCTGCGGCCATCGACGCGGTACGCGTCGCGCTTGACGCCCTCGACGACGAAACCGACGGCGCGATAGAGCGCGATGGCGCGGGCATTGTCGGAGAGGACCTCGAGGTCGACGCGTGCCAGGCCGCGCGCGCGTGCACCCGCGATGGCCGCACCGATCAGCGCCCGGCCGATGCCGGCGCCCCGATACGCCTCCAGCACGCCCATGCCGAGGACACCACGGTGCGCGAAGACGGCGCGCACCATCGGCGTGATGTCGCACCAGCCGACGACTTCGCCGCCCGCGATCGCAACGAAGCCGGGATTGTCGCGCTCCATGTTGCGGCGTACGAAGAGCTCGACGTCCTCGAGCGGCGGGGCTTCCAGAAACGCGAGGTAGCGCCGCTCGCGCGCGACGGCATCGAGCGCCGCGCGAAAGCCGCGGATGTGGGCTTCCGCGATCGGAACGACGGTGTACTCGACTGCGGAGGCGCGCGCCTGCACGGCCATGCAGCCGCCTGGAGGACGGTCAGCCGAGCTCGCGCAGGTCCGACTGGCACCACGCCCTTTCGTCTGCAGCGATCCCGTCATAGGCCTCGAGCGCCGCCCGGCGCGCCTCCCTGGCCGCGTCGTCGTTTCCGGCGGCTCGTTGTGCCAAAGACGATACCGCATGCGCGAAGAATTGCTCGAACGCCGGCGCGTGATTATTCGCACATACTTCGGCACAAAGCTTGGCGTGGTGCAGCGCCTCCGACGGCCGGCGGGCGGCGAGCAAGGCACGCGCGAGGCGGTAATGCGCCCGCTCCTCCTCGAGCCAGCCGCCCGCCAGCTTCCAGAAGCGCAGCCCGCCTTCCGCGGCCATGACCATGCCGTAAGTCTCGTCCTCGTCGCGGTCGGGCTTTTCCTCCAGCGCGGCGGCGAGGTTGTTGCCGCCCACCGCCAGCGCGCGCGCGACCGAAGTGTCGGCTTCGGCGGCACGGGCGCCGGTTTCGAGCGCCTCGGCGTAGGCGCCGAGCGCACGCTTGAACGCCTGGCGAGCCACGAGCGCCGACGCCGCCGAAGCGAGCACGGCCGTTCGATCCTCGCGGCTCAGGGGCTCGAGCACGGTGCGGTCCCCGCCTGCCCAGCGCAGCATCGCTACCGCGCGCGTAACGGTCCGTGCAGCGTCGGTCGTGTCGCCCGATTCGACGGATGGCAGCGTGCGCAGCAGCGCGACGCCGTCATCCCAGCGTCCGAGATGCTCGCCGAATACGTGCGCGATGATGCGCGCCAGCGCGGCGACGTCCTCGCTCGAGCTCGCCCGCGGCACCGCGGCGGCGAGCCGCGTGGCCACGCCCTCCGGGTCCTCGGCATGATCGTTCCAGGCGGCTTCGATGAGTGACTCGAGGGTCATGACGACTCCATGCGATGAAGCGCGTTACCGATTGCCTCGCGGCAGTCGCGTATGGCATTGGACATCGCCGCGCGCGCGATTATCCCCTCAGAACTTTTCCTGGCCACGAACGCGCGTCTCGTCCGGAAAATCGCGATACAGCGCGAAGTAGACGTCCTGGACCTTCGAGTTGACCGCGTGATGCAGCGTCTCCACCGGGTCGGCGCGCGCCGACACGTGGTCGAACGCCGATTGCATCTGCGTCAGATCGTGGAAATCCAGCGTGATGTGGAACTCGCGCAGCTGCGGCGGCTTGAAACCGAGCTTCGCGCGCGTGATGCGATAGTCGACGAGCCGGCCGTCCCGGCGCAGGTGATCGAGATAGACCCTCAGCGCCTCGACGAACTCGGTATCGCGCACGCCAGGCTTGAGGTTGCACCAGATGTGATAGACGTCCACGCCGATTCGCCCGCGATTCGCCGGCGCACACTGTAATCGCCGCGCGATTGGGCCGTCAACGCGGCTTCACGTCGCGGGCGACCGTCGCGACGATCGACTGTTCGCACTCGCGCAGGCCCGCGACGGAATGATCGAGCCGCTCCGCGAGCTTGTCGTAGCTCTCGTATTCGTATTGAGCGTCGACCGGAATGGCGACTGCGCCTTCGATCCTCGGCTCGTATCCGCAAACGAAGGTCTTGAAGTACAGGTCCTTCTTCGACGCCGACTCGAGCACCCTGACGCGCACGGCCACCCACGGCTGGAAGTTCATCTTGGCGGGAGGCGAGACGTAGCCGAACGCGGTGAACCACACGTGGACGATTGCGTCGGTGCCGACCTTGATGCCCGAGTAGTCGGCGGTGCGATTGTCGCTTTGCAGCGACGGCTTCTGGTCCGAGCGCGCCACGCGATAGCCCGCCGCCTCGAGCGTGGCAATGACGCCGTCTTCGAGCAGCGGCGCGAACGTGACGGCGCGACCCTTGACGAGATCCGTATAGGCGCGCGAGTGCTGGTCGTTCAGTCCCGCCTGGACCAGGCCGCCGACCAGACCGAACATGCCCGTCGGCCCGCCGAGGTTCACCACGGGAACGATGCCCGGCTCGGCGACCGCGAGCACGGTGACGCTGCGCACGGAAGCGCGCTTGTCGAGATCGACGTTGGGAACCGAGGCGCAGCCCGCTATCGTCGCGACGGCCAGCGTCGCGAGCACGCCGCGCACCCGGGACGGCGTGCGCATCGAGCCTCCCCGATGGTTATTGTGCTGCGCGACTTTAGGCGTCCGCGCGCGGCGCGGTCAATGCCGCGCGTCGAATGCCTCGCGCTCGAACGGATTGTCGTAATAGGGGTCCCGGCCGCGCAGCCATTGGATCGCGCTCGACGCGGGATAGAGCACGAGGAACAGCGCGCCCCAGCGCTCGTATTGCGCGACGTGCACGCGCTCGTGCGCGCGGCAGCGCAACCGGGCGGCATCATCGACGGCGAGGATGACGTGGCCGAAAGTGATCGCGCTGAAGCGGAAACGCCGGGCAACGGCACGCCCGAGCCGTCCGCCGGCGATCTCGACAGTGCCGTCAACGCGATGGAGCGTTGCGCCGACGACGACGGCCGGCAAGCCGAGCAGCAGGCCGACGAGCGTCGCGGGCAAGGCCCACGCGCGCGCGAGCATCCGCATCACTGTCCGAAGAACTCGCGGACCTTGTCGAAGAAGGTCTTCGCGCGCGGGCTGTGCGCGGCAGGATCCTGGTCGTTGATCGCCTCGAACTCGCGCAGCAGCTCCTTCTGGCGCGCGGTGAGCTTCACCGGCGTCTCCACCACGACGTGGCAATAAAGGTCGCCCGTCACCGAGCCGCGCACGGGACGAATGCCCTTGTTCTTCAGCCGGAACACCTGACCGGTCTGCGTCTCCGGCGGGATCTTGATCGTCGCGTGACCGTCGAGGGTCGGAATCTCGAGCTCGCCCCCGAGCGCGGCGATGCCGAAACCGACCGGCATCTCGCAATGCAGGTCGGCGCCTTCGCGCTGGAACACCGGATGCTGCTTGAGGTTCACGACGACATAGAGGTCGCCGTGCGGGCCGCCGTTGATGCCCGCCTCGCCTTCACCGGTGAGGCGAATGCGATCGTCCTGGTCGACACCGGCGGGGATCTTCACCGACAGCGTCTTGTGCTTCTTCACGCGGCCCATGCCGCTGCACGTCGTGCACGGCTCGGGGATGATCTTGCCCGTGCCATGGCACTGCGGGCACGTCTGCTGGATCGAGAAGAAGCCCTGCGACACGCGCACCTCGCCGCGGCCGTGGCACGTCGGGCATTGCTTCGCCTGCGTGCCGGGCTTCGCGCCGGTGCCGTTGCAGCTGCCGCATTCCTCCATCGCGGGAATGCGGATCTTGACCTCGGCGCCGCGCGCCGCTTCCTCGAGGGAGAGCTCGAGGTTGTAGCGCAGGTCGGCGCCGCGGTAGACGCCATTGCCGCGCCCGCCCCGGCCCTGTCCGAAGATCTCGCCGAAGATGTCGCCGAATGCGTCGGCGAATCCGCCGAATCCCTCGGGTCCGCCGAAGCCGCGCGCGCCTGCGCCGGCGAAGCCCGCCGACGGATCGACGCCGGCATGTCCGAACTGATCGTACGCGGCGCGCTTGCGCGCATCGGCGAGGATCTCGTAGGCCTCCTTGGCCTCCTTGAATTTCTCCTCGGCGCTCTTGTCGTCCGGGTTGCGGTCCGGGTGGTACTTCATCGCGAGCTTGCGATAGGACTTCTTGATGTCCTCCTCGCTCGCTTCGCGCGGCACACCCAGCACCGTGTAGTAATCGCGTTTCGCCATGGTTTCCAAACGGGGGCAGCTCCCTCTGCCGTGCTGCTAGCTGCACAGCCGGCCGAGGCCGGCACGAACGTTACCGCATAACCGACCGCGCGGTGCGAGCCGCACGACGCGCGGACAAAAAGAAGCGCCGCCCACGTGCGAATCTGGGCGACGCTTCGCTGTGCAGATGATACCTCGCGTGGCTTACTTGCGGTCCTTGACCTCGGTGTACTCGGCGTCGACGACCTTCTCCTCGGCGCCCCCACCCTCGCCACCGCCCGCCTGACCGCCGCCGGGCTGCTGGCCCGCCTGCGCCTGTGCCTGCGCGTACATCGCTTCGCCGAGCTTCTGCGAAGCCTTCGCGAGCGCCTCGCCCTGCGACTCGAGCTGTTCCTTGGTCGCGTCCTTGTTCTTCAGCAGCTCGTCGGCTTCCTTGAGCGCGGCCTCGATCCTGGACTTCTCGTCCGATCCGACCTTCTCGCCGTACTCGGTGAGCGACTTGCGCACCTGATGCGTGAGCCCGTCGAGCTGATTGCGGGCCTGCACGACTTCCATCAGCTTGCGGTCTTCCTCGGCGTGCGCCTCGGCGTCCTTCACCATCCGCTGGATCTCGTCTTCCGACAGGCCCGAGTTCGCCTTGATGGTGATCTTGTTCTCCTTGCCGGTCGCCTTGTCCTTGGCCGACACGTGCAGGATGCCGTTGGCGTCGATGTCGAACGTCACCTCGATCTGCGGCATGCCGCGCGGGGACGGCGGAATGCCCTCGAGGTTGAACTGGCCGAGGCTCTTGTTGCCGGACGCGCGCTCGCGCTCGCCCTGCAGCACGTGGATGGTCACCGCCGGCTGGTTGTCGTCGGCCGTGCTGAACGTCTGCTGGGCCTTGGTCGGGATCGTGGTGTTCTTCTGGATGAGCTTGGTCATCACGCCACCCAGCGTCTCGATGCCGAGCGACAGCGGCGTCACGTCGAGCAGCAGCACGTCCTTGCGCTCGCCCGCGAGCACCGACGCCTGGATCGCGGCACCGACGGCGACCGCCTCGTCGGGATTCACGTCCTTGCGCGGGTCCTTGCCGAAGATCTGCTTGACCGTGTCCTGCACCTTCGGCATGCGCGTCTGGCCGCCGACGAGGATCACGTCGCTGATGTCGTTGAGCGAGACGCCGGCATCCTTGATCGCGGTCTTGCACGGCTCGACGGTGCGCTGGATCAGGTCCTCCACCAGCGACTCGAGCTTGGCGCGCGTGATCTTGATCGACAGGTGCTTCGGACCGGTCTGGTCGGCCGTGATGTACGGCAGGTTGATCTCGGTCTGCTGCGAGCTCGAGAGCTCGATCTTGGCCTTCTCGGCCGCTTCCTTCAGGCGCTGCAGCGCCAGCACGTCGTTCTTGAGGTCGACGCCGGCTTCCTTCTTGAACTCGGTGACGACGTACTCGATGATGCGCTGGTCGAAGTCCTCGCCGCCGAGGAACGTGTCGCCGTTCGTCGACAGCACCTCGAACTGGTGCTCGCCTTCGACGTTCGCGATCTCGATGATCGAGATGTCGAACGTGCCGCCGCCCAGGTCGTAGACCGCGATCTTGCGGTCGCCTTCCTTCTTGTCGAGGCCGAACGCGAGCGCCGCCGCGGTCGGCTCGTTGATGATGCGCTTCACCTCGAGGCCCGCGATGCGGCCGGCGTCCTTGGTCGCCTGGCGCTGGGAATCGTTGAAGTACGCCGGCACGGTGATGACCGCCTCGGTGACTTCCTCGCCGAGGTAGTCCTCGGCGGTCTTCTTCATCTTGCGCAGCACTTCGGCCGACACCTGCTGCGGCGCCAGCTTCTTGTCGCGCACCTCGACCCATGCGTCGCCGTTGTCGGCGCGCACGATCCGGTAGGGCATCAGGTTGATGTCCTTCTGCACTTCCTTTTCCTCGAAGCGCCGGCCGATGAGGCGCTTCACCGCGAAGATGGTGTTCTTCGCGTTGGTGACGGCCTGCCGCTTGGCGGGCGCGCCGACCAGGATCTCGCCGTCGTCCGCGTACGCGACGACCGAAGGCGTGGTGCGCGCGCCTTCCGAGTTCTCGATCACCTTAGGCTGCCCGCCCTCCATGACGGCGACGCAGCTGTTCGTGGTGCCGAGGTCGATGCCGATGATTTTTGCCATGGGTTGCTCCGTCGTGCCTTATGTGTTCGTTGCCTGCTCGCCAAGTGGGGTTTTTCACCCCGCGAATCAACTACGCGCGGGGCATGAATCGCAGCCTTATCGCGGCTTCTCGCCCGGCGCCCCCTGCGAGACGGCCACCATGGCCGGACGCAGGACGCGGTCGTTCAGCACGTAACCTTTCTGATAGACCGTCACGACCGTATTGGCGGGCGCGTCGCTCGGCACCATCTGGACCGCCTGGTGGCGATGCGGGTCGAATTTCTGGCCTGTCGGGTCGATTTCCTGCACGTTCGCGCGCGAGAACGCCGACTGCAGGTTCTTCAGCGTGAGCTCGGCGCCGGACTTGAGCGTCTCGGCGGTGACGTTCTCCGTCGCGAGCGCGACCTCGAGCGCGTCCTTGACCGGCAGGAGGTCGGTCGCGAACTTCTCGATCGCGAACTTGGTCGCGCGGGCGAGATCGGCCTGCGACTGGCGGCGGGTGTTCTCGGCGTCGGCGAGCGCCCGCATCCAGGCGTCCTTCAGCTGGGCTGCCTCGTCTTCGGCTTTGTGCAGAAGCGCTTCGATGTCGGTCGCCGGATCCTGGTGGGACGCCGGCTCGGCACGCGGGTTGTCCGCCTCGATGGGCAGACCTTCGGCGTTCGGGTCTTGCGAAGTCATTGGATGGCCGTGCGTGAGACTCGTGACAGACCGTACTCACGTTGGGGTCATGGAAGGCTTTTCAATGGCCCAGGCCGGCCTGGCGCCCCGCCTATTTCGCGGCCCCCATCGCCTTCGCGCGCAACAGCGTCGTCTCGCGGGCGGCCGCGTCGGGCGGCGGCGCCAGCCAGCCCCCCAGCTGCCGCAACGCGAGGTCCGCCAGCGCCGCGATCCAGGCCGGGTGCTCGTTGAGGCAGGGCACCACCCGCAACTCGCCCCCGCCCGCCGCGACGAAGCGCTTGCGACCCGCGATGCCGATCTCCTCCAGCGTCTCCAGGCAGTCGGCGACGAATCCCGGGCAATAGACGTCGACGCGGCGCAGGCGCGTGCGGCCGAGCGCCCCGATGATGTCGAACGTCGCCGGCTCGAGCCACTGCGCACGGCCGAAGCGCGACTGGAATGCGAGCGTCCATTGCGCCGGTTCGAGCCCGACCTCGCGCACCAGCAGCCGCGCCGTGGCCTGGCAGTGACAGTGGTACGGGTCGCCGAGCTTGAGCGACCGGCGCGGCAGGCCGTGGAAGGAAAGGATCAGGTGATCCGGGCGGCCGTTGCGCTGCCAGTCGTCGTGCAGATTGCGGGCGAGCGACTTGATGTAGCCGGCGTCATCGTGGAAGTCGGCGACGAAGCGCAGCGCCGGGACACGGCGCACCCGCTCGAGATACCGCCCGACCGCGTCGAGCGTCGAAGCGGTCGTGCTGGCGGCGTACTGGGGATACAGAGGAAGCACCAGGATGCGGTCGCACCCGGCGGCACGCAGGGCGTCGAGCGCGGTGTCGATGGACGGGTTGCCGTAACGCATGCCGAGCTCCACAGGGCAGAGGTCGGCCGGGAGCCCGAGCTTCTTCAGATGCTGTCCGAGGTAGCCGAGCAGCAGGACCTTCTGGCGCTGGCTGTGCACGAGAAGCGGCGAGCCGTCCTTGTGCCAGATGGATGCGTACTTCTCGGCCGATCGCGCCGGCCGCGTGCGCAGCACGACGCCGTGCAGCAGCGGGCGCCATGCGATGGCCGGAATCTCGACCACGCGCGGATCGGCCAGGAACTGGGCGAGGTAACGGCGCACCGCGGCGGGCGTCGGAGCGTCCGGTGTGCCGAGATTGACGAGCAGAACACCGACCTTCGCCATGCGGTCGTGATTGAACGGCGGCTCCGGCGCGTAGCGCATGGATCAGGCGCCCATCCGCGCGACGCCGGCGGCGAGCGTGCTCATACGGTCGCCACAGCCAGCACGAGCGCGGTGAGCGACAGGACGATCGCCACGACGTACCCGAACAGGAGCACCAGCAGGGCCTTGCCGAAAGCGAACAGCAGCGTGTCCCCGTAGGCATGGCGCAGCATTGCGGTCATGTAGGCGATCACGGCCATATACATCACGATGCCCAGCCACAACTGGTGCGTCGGGTCGATGTGCGCCGCCTTGCCGGCGCCGAACGCGATCGCGGCGACCATGACGCTGAAGCACATGTAGTGCGTCGCCGCCGCAAAGTGCACGAGCCATGGCTTGCGCCGGCTGCGCTCGATGAGCCCGATCGCCGCGCCATAGGCGAGCGTCTGCACGATCACAAGCAGGGAATAGATCGACTGGAAGCGGTGCTCGAGGCGCTCCTCGAAACGTGCGCGCTCGGCGCTGCCCGGTTCGCCGTGCTCGGCCAACGCCGGCAGGCGGCCGAGGCCGGAATCCAGGAACGTCTTCGCCGAGAACCCGCCGGCGCCGCCGCCGACGATGAAGAAGAACGCGACGAGGTTCAGCAGCAGCGTGAGCGGGCGAACCGCGCGCCGGTCGCGGCCCTCGTCGATCTCGCGCGCGAGCTCGCCCGGACGCAGAAGCAGGGTGCGCAGCGTGTACACGAGCTTCCCCGTCTGGCCCGTGAACACTTCGTGCAGCGTGCGCGGCGCCCGCGCGCTCGCCTGGCCGCATGCATGGCAGTACGGGCCGCAGAGCGGCGTCGCGCAGACCCCGCAAGGGCCGAAGGCATCGGTTGCGACGCTGGAATGTCCCGTGCCGTAGACGCGCGCCGCGCCGGCGGCGCGAGACGCTTGCGTCGGCCCGGCGGCGCTCGACCCGGCTTCTCCCGACGCGGCGCTCAATCTTCGGTCAATTCGCGCGACAGCGCGTTGGAGAGCAGCTTCGCCGTGACGTCGACGATCGGAATGACGCGCTCGTACGCCATGCGCGTGGGGCCGATCACGCCGAGCGTGCCGATCACGGTGCCATTGACCTCGTAGCGCGCGGTGACCACGCTGCACTCGTCGAGCGGCGTGAGGCCCGACTCGCCGCCGATGTAGATCTGCACCCCGTCGGCCTTCTGCGAGATGTCGAGCAGATGCAGGAGCGAGGTCTTCTGCTCGAAAAGGTCGAACAGCCGCCTGAGGCGCTCCATGTTCGACGCGAGATCCTCGGCGTGCAGGAGATTGCGCTCGCCGGTGACGACGAGCGACTCGCCTTCGCCGAGCGCGCCTTCGCCCGCGTCGACCGCCGCCTTCATCAGCGCGCCGATGTCCTCGCGCAGCGCACGAAGCTCGTCGGTGAGGCGGCCGCGGATGGCGCCGAACGGCTGGCCCGCGAAGTTCTGGTTGAAGAAGTTGCTCGCCTCGATGAGCTGCGACTGCGTGTACGCGCGCTCGGTGTGCAGGATCCGGTTCTGCACGTCGCCTTCCGCGGTCACGACGATCAGCAGCACCCGGCGGTCGGACAGCCGCAGGAACTCGAGATGGCGAAAGCCGGCTTCGCGCCGGCGCGGCGTCATCACCACGCCGGCGAACTGCGTCAGCTGCGACAGCAGCGACGCCGCCGCGTTGACCATCTGCGTCGGGCGATCCGCGTTGAGCTCCCCTTCGAGCCGATTGACTTCGGCCTGCTCGAGCGGCTTCACCACGAGCAGGCTGTCGACGAAAAAGCGGTAGCCGCGCGGCGTCGGAACGCGTCCGGCGGAGGTGTGCGGGCTCGCGATGAAGCCCATCTCCTCGAGGTCGGCCATCACGTTGCGGATGGTCGCCGGCGACAGGTCCAGGCCCGAGTGGCGCGAAAGCGCGCGCGAGCCGACCGGCTGGCCCTCGGTGATGTACCGCTCGACCAGGGTCTTCAGCAGGTGTTGGGCGCGGGGATCGAGCATGTCGTGATCGGGCGCCCTATCTTACCGTGGCGCGACAGCGATGAGCGCGTCGCGCGTCGGCGCGCGAGCGCCGCCGCGAATCGGCCGTTCGTGCGAGGCATCGGCGCCCATCGCTGTGGTTTAATCCGGCGATGCCCGCGCCGGCCCCTGCCCGCTTCCCGCGCATCGCACTCGTCGGGCGCCCCGGGAGCACGGATGCGCCGGGCGCCCTCTCGCGGCTCGCGCACATGCTGCAAGGGCGCGGCCATACGGTCGTGCTGGAGGACGATACGGCCTCGGTCACGGCGCTGCCGGGCTGCCCCGCGCTCGCGGCTTCGGATTTCGCCGGACGCGTCGATGTCGCGATCGTGCTGGGCGGCGACGGCACCATGCTGTCGATTGCGCGGCGTCTCGCGCCGGCGGCCGTCCCGCTGATCGGCATCAACCTCGGCCGGCTCGGCTTCCTGACCGACATTCCGGTCGCGCGCATGGAGCCCGTGGTCGCGTCGATCCTCGACGGCCGGTACGTCGAGGAGCAACGCACGCTCATCGCCGCGCGCGTCGAGCGCATCGGCGGCGGAACGGAGGAGTGCCTCGGCCTGAACGACGTCGTGGTCAACCGCGGCGCGCTCGGCAGCCTCATCGAATATGCGATCGAGATCGACGGCCGTTTCGTGTTCGCGCTGCGCGCCGACGGCGTCATCGTGGCGACCCCGACGGGCTCGACGGCCTACGCGCTGTCCGCCGGCGGGCCAATCATCGCGCCCGAGGTGCCCGCCTTTGCGCTCGTGCCGGTCGCGCCGCACGCGCTGACGCACCGGCCGATCGCGATCCCGGATACCGCCACCATCGCCATCACGATCCAGCACGGCAAGGACGCGTCGGTGCACTGCGACGGCCAGGCGCACTTCGAGCTCGCCGAAGGCGACCGCGTGGTGCTGCGCCGCGCCGCGTATCGCGCGCGCTTTCTGCATCCCGACGACCACGACTACTTCGCGATGCTGCGCGAGAAGCTGCACTGGAGCGAAACACCCGAGCGCCTCGGGCGCCGGCAACAGGGCTGATGCTGCGCGCGCTGTCGATCCGCAACTTCGTCGTGGTCGAGTCGCTCGACCTCGACGTTCCGCCCGGCTTCACCGTGCTCACCGGCGAAACCGGCGCAGGCAAATCCATCCTGCTCGATGCGCTGGGCCTCCTGCTCGGCGATCGCTTCGAGCTGCGCCAGCTGCGGCCCGGCGCGGACCGCGCGGAGCTGTCCGCCGAGTTCGAGGTCGACGACGCACCCGCGGTTCACGCATGGCTCGCGGAGCAGGACCTCGCCGGCGAGGACCAGCTCATCGTGCGCCGCGTACTGGACGCCGGTGGCCGCAGCCGCGCATGGATCAACGGTCGGCCCGCAACGCTCGCGCAGCTTGCCGAGCTGGGCGAGCGCCTCGTGGCGCTGCACGGCCAGCACGCGCACCAGGCGCTCGCAACACCCGACGCACAGCGCGCGCTCGTCGACGCATTCGGTGGCTTCACCGCGCTCACGCGCGAAGTCGGCGAAGCGTGGCGCGCATGGCGCGCGGCCGTCGACGTGCGCGACGCCGCGGCCGGGGCGGCCGCCGCAACGCGCGCGGAGCGCGAGCTGCTCGAGGCGCGCGCGAAGGAGCTTGCAACGCTCGCCGTGTCCGAGGATGAATGGCGTAATCTCAACGCGTCGCAATCGCGCCTCGCGCATGCCGCGGCGCTGATCGATGCCGCCGAGGCGGTCCAGTCGGCGCTGGTCGACGACGATGACGCCATTGCGCGCCGGCTCGCGCAGCTCACCCAACGCGTGCGACAGGCGGCCACGCTCGATGCGTCGCTCGAAGCGGTCGCCGCGCTCCTCGAGCCCGCGGCGATTCAGCTCGACGAAGCCGCGCGCGCGCTGCGCGACTATCGGCGGCACCTCGACGTCGATCCCGGCGAGCTCGCGCGCGTCGAGGAGCGCCTCTCCGCGGTTCACGACATGGCACGCAAGCATCGCGTGCGGCCGGAGATCCTCCCGTCACTTCTGATCGAAACGCAGCAGCGCATCGCCGAGCTCGCGCAAGCCGCGGACGCCGACGGGCTCGCCCGCCGCGTTGCCGAGCGCGAGGCCGCGTATCGCGCGCTCGCGACCCAGCTGTCGGGCAAGCGGCGGTTCGCGGCGAGCGAGCTCTCGCACCGCGTCACCGCGGCGATGCAGGAGCTCGCGATGGCGGGCGGCCGGTTCGAGGTCGCATGCATCGCGCAGGACGCGGCCGCGAGCTACGGGCTCGAGCAGATCGAGCTGCAGGTCGCGGCGCATCCCAAGCAGCCGCTCGGGCCGCTCGCGCGCGTGGCATCCGGCGGCGAGCTGTCGCGCATCGCGCTCGCAATCATGGTCGTGACGAGCGAGGTGGCGGCCGTGCCGACGCTCGTCTTCGACGAAGTCGACACCGGGATCGGCGGTGCCGTCGCGGCCACCGTCGGCCGCCTGCTGCAGACGCTCGGCGAGCGCCGCCAGGTGCTGTGCGTGACGCACCTGCCCCAGGTCGCCGCGCACGCCGATGCGCACTTTCGCGTCGCCAAGACGGGCGGCGGGTCGAACGTCTCGAGCGAGGTGGTGGAGCTCGGCCGCGCGGCGCGCGTGGACGAGCTGGCGCGCATGCTGTCGGGCGCCGAGGTCACCGCCAAGACGCGCGCCCACGCGCGGGAACTGTTCGAGCGCCATCGGCGCACGGCCTGACGCACCGGCGCACGGCCTGACGCACCGGCGCACGGCGTCACGCACCGGCGTACGACCTGAAACACCGAGGCCACGCGCGCTGTCACACCGGCGAGGGCTCATCCGTCTGTACGGGTGAGACACCATCACGGGATTGCCGATGGACCGCGCCGCCGTCTTCGCCACGCACCGTCCGCGCCTTTACGGAATCGCCTACCGCATGCTCGGCTCGCGCGCCGAGGCCGAGGACATGCTGCAGGAAGCGTACCTGCGGTGGCATCAGGCGGACGCCGAGCGCGTGCATACGCCCGAGGCGTGGCTCGTCACGACCGTGTCGCGGCTGTGCATCGACCGGCTCCGCGCCGTGCGCGCCGAGCGCGATGCCTACATCGGGCCGTGGCTACCGGAACCCCTGGTCGAGGAGCCGTTCGCGCCGCCGGACGCGCACGCCGAGCTCGCGTCGGACTTGTCGGTCGCGTTCCTGGTCGTGCTCGAGCGCCTCGCGCCCGAGGAGCGCGCCGCGCTGCTCCTGCACGATGTGTTCGACTGCGACTACGCCGACATCTCGCGCATCCTCGGCAAGAGCGAGCCCGCGTGCCGGCAGATCGTGCACCGTGCGCGCGAGCGCGCGCGCGCCGACCGGCCGCGCTTCCGGGTGAGCGAGGCGGCGCACGCGCAGCTGCTCGAGCGCTTCGTCGCGGCGCTCAAGGCGCAGGACAAGGACACGCTGCTCGGACTCTTCGCGCCCGATGCGACGTGGACTTCCGACGGCGGCGGCAAGCAAAAGGCCGCGCGCAAGGTGCTGGAGGGCGCCGATCGCGTCGCGCGCTTCGCGCTCGCCATCTGGGACCGGTACTACAGTGCGGCGCTGGCGGACCGCGCACTGGTCAACGGCCAGCGCGGGCTGATCATGTCGATTGCCGGCCGTGTCGTCTCCACCATTTCCATCGACACGGACGGCTCGCGCATCCGCGCGGTGCACACCGTCCTCAACCCCGACAAGCTCAAGGGCATCGAGCGACCGTCCGCCTGACGGTGTCACAGCGCTACGTCGCCGTCCGTCTTCTTCTGCAGAGCTGCGCTGCGTCGGTTCCGGCGCCGGTGCAGTCCATTTCATCGAAAGGAACGACATGACACCACGTATCGACCATCGCAAAGTGGAGCCGTCCACCCTGCGCGCCATGCTGGCGATTCAGCACGTCGTCGAGGAGTCGGGCCTCGAGCCCGGCCTGCTGCGGCTCGTCGAGATGCGCGCCTCGCAGATCAACGGCTGCGCCTACTGCCTCGACATGCACTCCAAGGCGGCACGCGCAGCCGGCGAAACCGAGCAGCGCCTGTACCTTCTCGATGCGTGGCGCGAGTCGCCGTTCTATAGCGCACGCGAGCGCGCCGCGCTGGCGTGGACCGAGGCGGTGACGCTCGTGGCCGACGGTCATGTTCCTGATGAGGTCTACGCGCAGGCACGCGAATCCTTCGACGAGACCGAGATCGTGAAGCTCACCCTGGCGATCGTCGTGATCAACGGATGGAACCGCCTGTCGATCTCGTTTCGCGCCGTGCCGGGCGAGTACACGCCCCCGGCACGCAGCGCGACCGCAACGCGGGCCGGGACATGAGCCGACGGGTCTTCGTCGCGGGCGCGGCCGGCGTGATCGGCCGGCGATTGACACCGTTGCTCGTTCTTCGGGGTTACGAGGTCATCGGCACGACGCGCTCGGCGGACAAGGCCCCGCGCATCGAAGCGCTGGGCGCGAAGGCCGCGGTGGTCGACGTGTTCGACGCGGCCGCGCTCACGCACGCTGTCTCTCGCGCGCGGCCGGAAGTCGTGATTCACCAGCTCACCGATCTTCCGCCACGCCTCGACCCCGCGCGCATGGCGCAGGCGCTCGAAGCCAATGCGCGCATACGCCGCGAGGGGACGCACAACCTGGTGGCGGCGGCCGTGGCCGCGGGCGTCACTCGCCTGATCGCGCAGAGCATCGCGTGGGTCTACGCGCCCGGGCGCACGCCGCACGTCGAGAGCGATCCGCTGGACCTCGGCGCGACGGGGACACGCGCGATCACCGTGAATGGCGTTGCCGCGCTCGAGGACGCCGTTCTCCAGCATCCGCGCATCGGCGGCGTGGTGTTGCGCTACGGCCGCCTCTACGGACCCGGCACGGGCGTCTCGGACGCCGCCCGCGACGCCGACATCGGCGTGCACGTCGACGCGGCGGCGCACGCCGCGCTGCTCGCGATCGACCGCGGCAGCGGTGCATACAACGTCGCGGACAGCGATGCGTTCGTGAGTTGCGCCAAGGCGCGTCGGGAGCTCGGCTGGGATCCGGCGATGCGTCTGGAAGCCGATGCCGCATATTGACGATGGAACGTCCGGCACCACAGGAATCGTCGCGCGACGTGCCTGTCGCTTCACGCGCGCGCAACGTCTTCATCACCGGCGCGACCGGCGTGGTCGGCCGTCGCGTCGTGCCGCTGCTGCGCGCACACGGCCACGTCGTGACCGCGGTGGCCCGTTCGACTGCGGCTGACCGCGCGCTCGAATCGGCCGGCGCGCGAGCCGTTCGCGCGGACCTGCTCGACCGCGCCGCGCTGGAACGCGTCCTGCGCGACCAGCACGTCGTGATCAATCTCGCCACGCACATGCCGTCCTCGACCGTGCGCATGCTGCTGCCGGGCGCGTGGCGCGAGAACGATCGCCTGCGTCGCGACGGCTCGCGCACCCTCGCCGAAGCCGCGCGCGCTTGCGGCGTCGAGCGCTTCGTTCAGGAGTCGTTCGCCCCTGCCTATCCGGATTGCGGGGCGCGCTGGATCGACGAGGACGTTGCGATCGCGCCCGTGCGCTACAACCGCACGATCGCCGACGCGGAACAATCCGCGCGTCGCTTCACCGAGCAAGGCGGGACCGGCGTGGTGCTTCGCTTCGCGGCGTTCTACGGACCGGATGCGTTCCAGTCCCTCGACTTGGCCAAGCTCGTTCGCAAAGGGTTCGCCCCGCTGCCGGGCTCCCCCGAGGCCTACATCTCGTCGGTTTCGCACGACGATGCCGCGAGCGCGGTGGTGGCGGCGCTCCGCGCACCGGCCGGCGCGTACAACGTGAGCGACGACGAGCCGCTGCGTCACCGTGCGTTCGTCGATGCCATCGCAGCCGCGCTGGGTGCAGCGAGCCCGCGCCTGCCCGCGCCGTGGATGACGCGCCTGATGGGATCCGTGGGCGAGATGCTGGCGCGCTCGCAGCGCATTTCGAATCGCAAATTGAAGGACGCGACGAAGTGGTCGCCGCGCTATGCAAGCGTGCGCGAAGGGTGGCCGATCGTCGCGCGCTCGCTGTAGAAAGGACTCGTGATGCTGAAGATCGCCGTCGAGCATCGAAGCGCATTGTCGATATACCGCACCACCGTCGAAATCACGCTCGATGAGCGCGGTGGTGGCCGCGTGGCGACCTGGGAAGGCTCGGCGTTCCTGCCGCGCGCGGGCGCCGCGCCGCAGTGGCAACGTCCGCTCGCCGAATCGGAGGCCACGCAGGTCCGCGCGAGCGTCGAGGCGCTGCAACTGCGCCTCGGCCCGTTACCCGATCATTCCGAGATGTACGACGGCTGGACCACCATGCTCGTCGTCCAGGATACGTACACGACGTTTTCCCTGCGCTGGTTCTGCGCCGCTCCGCCGGCCTGGCGCAGCGTGGAGGCTTTCGCGAAGGCGGTCCAGGCCGCCGTCGGCGAGGCCTTCACGTGGCAGCCACGCGACGCGTCGGTCGAAGCGCAGGATGTGATGACGTGAAAAACCCGGCACGCGGCCGGGTTCCCGAGCCAAGCGGCGCGGCGCGTCAGCTGTTGTCGGAGCGCCCGTTTCGCGCCACGCGGGACGAGAACGAGCCGTGCACGCGATGCTTGAGCTTGGTGTTCGCGGCTGCGGCGCGGATGCCGCCACGGGGCGGCTTCGCGCGCGCGATCGAGGGCGTGCCATCGCTATCGCCGGTCTCCAGCCAATGCTTGACGCGCTGCGCATCGGCCACGCGCGTGTACTTGCCGAGCGAGTCGAGCAGCACGATCACGACGGGCTTGCTCGCGATGTTCGCGAGCATCACGAGGCACTTGCCGGCTTCGCGGATGTAGCCGGTCTTCTGCAGCCGGATGTCCCACTTGTCGTTCTTGACGAGCGGGTTGGAGTTGTTGAAGCCGAGCGTCTGGTTGGTTCCCTCGACCTGCACGTACTGCGACGGCGTGGTCGTGAACTCGCGGATCAGCGGGTATTCCGCAGCTGCCTTCACGAGGCGCGCGAGATCATGCGCGGTCGACACGTTGTTGGGATTGAGGCCCGTCGGATCTTCGTAGTGCGTGTTGGTGAGGCCGAGCAGCTGCGCCTTGGCGTTCATTGCCGAGACGAACGCCGGCGTACCGCCCGGGTAGTAGCGCGCGAGCGCGGAGGCGGCACGATTCTCCGAGGACATGAGCGCAAGCCGCAGCATCTCGCGCCGCGACAGCGTCGCGCCGATGCGCAGGCGCGAGCTCGAGCCCTTGAGGAAGTCGAAGTCGCGCATGTCGACTTCGAGAAGGTCGTCCATCGGCTGGTGAGCGTCAAGCACGACCATCGCGGTCATGAGCTTGGTCACCGACGCGATGGGCGTCACTTCGTCGGCACCCTTGGCATAGATCGGATTGTCCGCATCAGCGTCGAGGATCAGGACGTTGTGCGACGCGAGCTTCAGCTTGGCCGGGTCGCGCGACAGCTCGTCGCCAGCCCAGGCGGGAACGGCGAGTACCACCGCAAAAACAAAGGTTAAGACTCGATTCATCAGGGGAAGCTCAAGGTCGAGACGCGTTATCGCATAGGGCGTCGATTGTCGTCAACCCCATTTGAATCAATGGTCTGTAGACTTCAGGTTGTGCTTCGGAGTGTTGCGGCCGCCGCCACCGCCGGCTCCGCATCCGCGTGCGTAACGTGCTCGAGCTCGGCGTCGTTGACAGGCACCTGCCCGGACGCCGGTGTCGAGCCCCGCTGCTCCTCCTGCTGAAGGCGCCACATGCGGGCGTACATGCCGTTGGCGGCGAGGAGCGCGGCGTGGCTGCCGCGCTCGACGATCCGCCCTTGATCGAGCACCAGGATCTCGTCGGCGTCGGCAATGGTCGACAAGCGGTGCGCGATGGTGAGGGTGGTGCGGTCGCGGGCGATCTCGCGCAGCTCGGCCTGGATCAGCTTCTCGGACTTGGAATCGAGCGCCGACGTCGCTTCGTCGAAGATCAGGATCGCGGGATGCTTCAGAATGGCGCGCGCGATCGCCACCCGCTGCTTCTCACCACCCGACAGCTTGAGGCCCCGCTCGCCCACGGGCGTCTGGTAGCCGGCCGGCGTGCTGGCGATGAAATCGTGGATCTGGGCAAGCTTCGCGGCCGCGACCACGTCGTCGTGCGTCGCGTCGGGCCGTCCGTACGCGATGTTGTATTCGATGCTGTCGTTGAAGAGCACCGTGTCCTGCGGAACGATGCCGATCGCCGCGCGCAGGCTGGACTGCGTCACCTCGCGAATGTCCTGCCCGTCGATCGTGATGCTGCCCGACGTCACGTCGTAGAAGCGGAAGAGCAGGCGCGCCAGCGTCGACTTGCCGGAGCCCGAAGGCCCGACCACCGCAACGGTGTGCCCCGCCGGTATGGTGAACGACACATCGTGCAGGATGCGGCGGTTGGGCTCGTAGTGGAAGTTGACGTTGGCGAAGCGGACCTGAGCGCCCCTCAGCGCCAGCGGCGCTGCGTGCGGCCTGTCCTCGATCTCGGCGTGCTCCTCGATCAGCCCGAAGAGGCGCTCCATGTCCGCGAGCGCCTGCTTGATCTCGCGGTAGATGACGCCGAGGAAGTTGAGCGGCACGTACAGCTGGAGCATGAACGCGTTGACCAGCACGAGATCGCCGATGGTCATCGTGCCGTTGACCACGCCCACCGTCGCGCGCCACATGATGAGCGTCACCGCCACCGCGATGATGGCGCTCTGGCCCACGTTGAGCGCGGACAGCGAGGTCTGGCTCTTGACCGCGGCCTTCTCCCAGCGCTGCATGCTCTCGTCGTAGCGCCGCGCTTCCCACTCCTCGTT
Organism: Casimicrobiaceae bacterium; assembly: GCA_035493035.1. Taxonomy (GTDB): domain Bacteria; phylum Pseudomonadota; class Gammaproteobacteria; order Burkholderiales; family Casimicrobiaceae; genus VBCG01. The sequence continues at coordinate 52,418 of DATJIS010000035.1, forward strand.
GCCGAAGTACTTGACCGTCTCGTAGTTGATGAGGCTGTCGATGGCGCGCGTATTGGCCTTGGAGTCGAGCTCGTTCATCGTGCGGCGGAAGTGCGTCCGCCACTCGGTGATGCCGATCGTGAACGCGATGTAGAGCGTCAGCGCGACCATCGCGATGGTGACGAAGGTCCAGTCGTACTTGACGAGCAGGATCGACGCCACGAGCGTGATCTCGACGAGCGTCGGCAGGATGGAGAACAGCGCGTAGCTGATGAGGCTCGATATGCCGCGCTGCCCCCGCTCGACGTCGCGCGTCAGTCCGCCGGTCTGTCGCGCCAGGTGGAACCGCAGCGAGAGTGCGTGCAGATGCCGGAATACCTCCAGCGCGATCTTGCGCACCGCGCGCTGCGTGACCTTGGCGAACAGGAATTCCCTGAGCTCCTGGAAGGCGGTGGTCGACAAGCGCAGGATGCCGTACACCACCAGCAGCGCGAGCGGGACGTACAGCGCCGCCGTGCGCGGGTCGAGCGCGTCCACGATGCGCTTCATCACCAGCGGCACGGCCACCTGCGCGCCTTTCGCGCCGACCAGGCAAAGCACCGCCAGCGTCACCCGCAGCCTGTATTCCCAGAGATAGGGCAGCAGCGCGCGAATGGTCTGCCAATCGCCGCGCTGGGTGCGCGGGACGTTGCGGTCCGCGGGAAGCGGCAATGACGCGTGATGACGCACGCGTCGAATCTTATCAGCCGGTCGGGCCGACGTTGCGCCCGCGCCACCATTCGTTGCCGCCGTAGCGCAGCATGCCCATGGCGACCCGCACGATGCCGTACGCGATCCAGCTCACCGCCTTGGCGAGCCGCGACCGATGCGTCCAGCGCTCGGTGGGGACGGGCTGGGCGCCCGTCTCGATCATGGTCATGAGCTCGAAGCGCAACTGCTCGGCGAAGTACGCATCGCGCACGAACACGTTCGCCTCGCGCGCCATGAGGAACGAGTAAGGGTCGATGTTCGACGAGCCGACGGTTGCCCAGTGACGGTCGACCACGGCCACCTTGGCATGCAGGAACGAGCGGTGATACTCCTGGATCTTCACCCCGCCCTGCAGGAGCTGGGCGTACAGCGCGCGGGACGCGTGGTGGAGCAGCCGGAACTCGACGCGCGCCTGCAGGAGCAGCGTCACGTCGACCCCACGCGCCGCGGCTGCCAGGAGCGCGTGGCGGAACTCCGCGCCGGGGAAGAAATAGGCCGTGGCGATGAGGATCTCGCGCTTGGCGGTACGAATCGCGGCCATGTACGCGCGCTCGATGTCCCGGCGATGCCGCAGGTTGTCGCGGATCGCGAACTTGGCCGTCTGCTGCCCGACGCGCGGCATGCGCGTTTCAGCGGGAAACAGCGGCACGTCGGAGCTGCGCAGCTGGGACATCTCGACGATCGCCCACACGCGCTGCATGGTGTACACGATCGGGGCGAGCAGCGGTCCCTCGATCTGCACCGCGAAGTCGACGCGCGGCGGCTTGTGGCCCGGCGTATGCAGGTCGTCGATGACGTTGATGCCTCCCACGAATGCGATGCGTCGGTCGACGTGACAGAGCTTGCGATGCAGGCGGCGCAGCCGGTTGGAATGGAAGTCCCACGGCGCGATGTCGGGGCGGTAGCGCATGAGGTCGACGCCTCCGTCGCGCAGCATGCTCTCCAGCGGCGGCGTGAGGTAGTGGCGCGCCCCCCATCCGTCCACGAGAACGCGCACCGCGACGCCGCGCTGCGCCGCGCGCACCAGCGCGTCGGCGACCGTGCGCCCCGCCGCGTCGTCGGCGAAGATATAGCACTCCAGCCATACTTCGCGCTTCGCCGTCTCGATCGCCGAGACGAGCGCGGGAAAATATTCTCGTCCGCTGCGCAGGAGCCCGATGCGATTCCCGGGCGTGAACCGTGCGACGATGGCGCGCATGCGCGCTACGATCGACGGCTGGGAACGAGCTCGAAGGTCGCCGCCAGCGCGGCGTGATCGGACATCCGCGATGCGGGCCATGCATAGTGCACGCGCGCCTCGCTCACCCGCAGCCCGCGCGCGTAGATGCGATCGAGCCGGAACATCGGCATCACCGAAGGAAACGTACGCGCCGGCCGGCCGGTGACTTCCTGGAAGACTTCCACCACGCCGAGCGCCTCGCACAGGATGCGATTCGCCTTGCGCCGCCAGTCGTTGAAGTCGCCGGCGATGATCAGCGGCGCGTTCGGCGGCACGGTAGCGCGGATGCGCTCGACCAGCGCGCCGATCTGCCACTGGCGTCCGCGCTCGAAGAGGCCGAGGTGCACGTTGATGCAGTGGAGCACCGGAAACCCCTCGCCCAGCGCGAGCTCGCAATGGAGCATGCCTCGGCTTTCGAACGCGTGCGCGGAGATGTCGAGGTTTTCGTGCTGCAGCATCGCGAATCGCGACAGGAGCGCATTGCCGTGATGACCGTGCCGATACTCGGCGTTCTTGCCGTAAGCGACTTCGCGCCACACCGTGTCGGCGATGAACTCGTGCTGAGGGCGTCCGGGCCATTCGCGGTAGCGCACGGCGTGACGCTCGTGCACACCGAGGACCTCCTGCAGGAACAGGACGTCGACGGCCAGGCCATGCAGCCGTTCGCGCAGCTCGTGGATCAGCATCCGGCGGCCGACCTGCGAAAAGCCCTTGTGAATGTTGTAGGTGGCGACGGTGAAACGCACTGCCGGCGACGGGAACTCGGTGAAAACATCCATCTTACCGGTTCCCTATAATGCGCGGGCTTCGCGACGCGCGAGGCGCCTGGCCAAACGCGCATGTCCGCATCGCCTCCATCGCGCAACGCGCCCTGCCCCTGCGGCAGCGGCAAGCGATACAAGCACTGTCATGGTGCATCGTCGCCGGGCGCGAATGCAGATGCGGATGCGCCGGCGCTTTTCGACCGAGGCAACGCGGCGCGCCTCGCGGGGCGACTCGACGAGGCGATCGCGCACTTCGAGCACGCGCTCGAAAAAGCCCCGGCGCACGCCGGACTGCTGAACAATCTCGCGCTTGCGCTCGAGGACGCCGGCCGGCTGACCGAAGCGGAAGCGCGCTTCCGCATCGCGCATGGCGCCGCGCCCGAAGCGTTCGAGCCGCTCGCGAATCTCGCGCAGAACCTGTACAAGCAGAAGCGATACGCCGCCGCACTGGAATTCTTCGACCGCCTCGCGGCACGTGGTGATATGCGCGCGGCAACGCTCTTCGCCAATCGCGGCGTGTGCCACATCCACGCGGGCGACCCGAGGCGTGCCGAGGAAAGCCTGCGCGCGGCGCTGGAAATGGAGCCGCGCTCGGCGCGACTGTACTGCGACCTCGGCGCGCTGTATGCCCGGCAGCACCGGTTCCAGGAGGCGGCCGAAGCGTTCGAGTCGGCGCTCGCGGCCGAGCCCGACCTGACGCCGGCAGCGAGCTGGCTGCTCTACTGCCGCCTGAATCTCGGCGACTGGCGCGACTTCGACGCGCTGCGCGCGCGCGTGATGGCCGCTGCGGGGTCGATCGAAACGCATTCCGTGCTGTCGAGCTCGCCGTTCAACCTCCAGGTCATCTGCGACGACCCCGCCCTGCAGCGCGTTGCCGCCGAAAGCTGGACGCGCAACCACGCGCGCGCCGATGCGATCGCGCCCGCGCACCAGGCGCACGCCGGACCCCTGCGCCTCGGCTTCGTGTCGATGGATTTCGGCGAGCATCCCGTCGGGCGGCTGCTGGTCGACCTCCTCGGCCGCCTCGATGCCGAGCGCTTTCATCTCACGGCCTACGCGGTCGGCACGCGCAGCGACGATCCGGTTCGCACGCGCCTGCGCGCATCGTTCGCGCGCTGGCGCGATTTTGCGACGCTGCACGCCGAGACGCTGGCGGACGCCATTCGCGACGACGCCATCGACGTGCTGTTCGATCTCGCGGGCTTCACGGGATGGCCGCTCATGGACGTTTTCGCGCGTCGCCCGGCGCCGATGCAGGTCAACTTCCTGGGTTATACCGGCACGATGGGCTCGTCGGCCTACGACTGGATCGTCACCGATCGACATTGCATCGGGCCGGACGACGCCATGCACTACGTCGAAAAGCCGCTCTACCTCGATCCGTGTTACCTGCCGTCGGACTCGCGGCGCACGCTCGACACCTCGCCGATCACACGCGCGGACTACGGGCTGGCGGAGGACGCGCTGGTTCTGTGCGCCTTCGCCGGCACGTACAAGGTCCTGCCCGAGATGTTTGGCGCGTGGATGCGCGTGCTCGCGCGGCAGCCGCGCGCCATCCTTTGGTTGCGCGACGCCGGGCCGGCCGTGAGCGATCGATTGCGCGCCGCCGCGAGCGCTCGCGGGATCGATCCCGCGCGCCTCGCCTTCGCGCGCACGGAACCGTGGGCGAGGTACCTTGCACGTTTCCGCCTGGCCGATCTCTTCCTCGACACCTCGCCTTTCGGTGCGCATACGACCGTGAACGATGCGCTGTTCGCAGGGCTGCCCGTGCTGACAATCGAGGGCCGCAGCTTCGCCGGCCGCGCGTCGTCGAGCCAGGTGCGCACTGTCGGCTTGAACGACCTCGTCGCGCGAGACCTCGACGACTACGAGCGCAAGGCGGCCGGGCTGGTGGCCGATGCGTCGCGGCTTCGCGCGAGCCGCGACGCGCTGCGCGATGGCGCGTCATCGCTGTTCGACATGGCGCGCTACGCGCGGGCGTTCGGCGATGCGGTGCTGACGGCGTGGAACAGTCAACGGAGAACGACATGAGCCTCGATCTCGATGCCTATTTCGAGCGCATCCAGTGGGGCGGGGGCACGCGCCCGACCTACGACACGCTCGCCGGCATCCTCGACGCGCACATGCGCCACATCCCGTTCGAGAACCTCGACGTGCTGCTCGGCCGTCCGATCCGGCTCGACATCGAGGGCCTGCAGGCGAAGCTAGTGAACGCGCGCCGCGGCGGCTACTGCTTCGAGCAGGCGACCCTGCTCGGCGCCGCGCTCGGCGAGCTCGGCTTCGCGTTCACCGCGCACACGGCGCGTGTCGTATTGTTCGCGCCGCGCAGCGCCTCGGCGCGCACGCACATGTTCCTGAACGTAACGCTCGACGATCGCGCGTTCGTCGTGGATCCTGGGTTCGGCGCCCTCGCGCCGCGGGTGCCGGTGCCGCTCGTCGACGGCACGACGGTGACGCGCGGGCCCGACGCGCACGTGATGACCCGCGACGGCGGCTACTGGGTGCTGCGTGCCAAAGCCGATCCCGGGATGATCGATGCGTGGGTGACGACCCTGGATCTCGACAACGCGATCGATTTCGAGATGGGCAATCACTTCACGGCGACGTGGCCCGGCTCGGCGTTCGTGAGCCGGATCATGCTGCGCGCCTTCGGCGAGGACCTGCGCGTAACGGTGATGAACCGCGACGTGACGGTGCGCCGCGGCGATGCGACCGAGACGCGCCAGCTCGCCGACCGCTCCGAGCTTCGAGCGCTGCTCGCGCGCGACTTCGGTTTCGACCTTCCCGAGGTCGAGGCGCTGCGCGTGCCCTCGATTCCCGAGTGGAGCTGACGCGCCCGCGCGCTAGAATCACCGCATGGCCGACGACCGGGATCGTTCCAGCGTCCGTCCCGCGCAGGGTTACGCGGGCGACGTGACGCCCGAGACCGCGCTCGACTGGTGGCGCGGCGGCCGCGCCGCGCTTGTCGACGTGCGCTCGGACGCCGAGCGCGAATGGGTCGGCTTCGTACCAGACGCGCCGAGCGTCACGTGGAAGCAATGGCCCGACACCAACGTGAACCCGCGGTTCGATGACGACCTGCGCGCCACGGTGCCCGAAGGCACGCCGGTCATGTTCTTTTGCCGCAGCGGCGTTCGATCGGCCGCTGCCGCGCGGCGCGCGACCGAGCTCGGGTACGAGGCCTACAACGTGCTCGAAGGCTTCGAAGGCGACGCGGACGAGAACGGACATCGCGGACGCAAGGGCGGGTGGCGCTATCGCGGCCTGCCGTGGCGGCAGAAGTGAGGGCCGCGAAGCGCCGTCGTTCCGGCCGTGCGTGAGGATCCCATGGTGCCGATGACGAACCTGCCCGAGGACATCTACACCGAGCCCGAGTTCTCGCCCGACACGCTGGCGAACCTGGGGCCGCTGCGTCGCCTGGCGGGCGAGTGGCGATCCGACGAGGGCGTGGACATCAATCCCAAGGCCGACGGCCCCGAACGACGCGTGTTCCGCGAGCACATCCTCATGCAGCCGATCGATCCGCAGCCCAACGGACCGCAGCTCCTCTATGGGCTTCGCTACCACATCCACATCAACACGCCCGAGGAAGCGATCACCTTCCACGACCAGGTCGGCTACTGGTTATGGGAACCCGCGACCGGGCTGATCATGCAATCCATCGCCATACCGCGCGGCCAGGTCGTGCTCGCGGGCGGAAGCGCCAAGCCGGACGACAGGCGCATCGCGGTCGAAGCGCGACGCGGCGACACGCGCTTCGGGATCTGCTCGACCACGTTCCTGGAAGCCGCGTTCCGCACCGATTACTACCGCATCGACATCACCTTCAACGACGACGGCAGCTGGACGTACGTGACCCGCACCGATCTCGCGCTGCGCGGTCGAACGCCGGCGTTCGACCATCGGGACACCAATACGCTGCGTCGGATCGCGCCGCCGGCACCGAATCCACTGGTCGCGTCCGCATAGGACACGGCTGCGCGCCTTCGAGACGATCCTCACGAACATGCTCACCCCATCCGAGCGACGACAGCTGGACGAGCTCGGTTATCTCGCCCTGCCCGGCTTCGTGCCGCAGCCCCTGCTGGACGAGTTGCGCGATCGCGTCGAGGCGCTGTGGGCCGAGGAAGGCGACGATGCGGGTTCCGAGTTCCGCTACGAGCCGGGCACCCGGCGGCTGGCGAACCTGATCGACAAGGGCCCGATCTTCGCCGAGCTGGTCTGCATGCCCAAGATTCTCGCGTGCATGGAGCACGTCATCGGCCCGGGCTACAAGTTGAGCAGCCTCAATGCTCGATCGACCAACCCGCACAACGGTGAAGCGCAAGCTTGGCACGCGGACGCCGGCGCCATTGCCGACGAGCGCGGCTACTGGGTCTGCAACTCGGTGTGGATGCTCGACGACTTCACCGCGGAAAACGGCGCCACGCGGATGATCCCGCGCTCGCACACGTGGCGCCGGCTGCCCGAGCCCGGCGACACGCGCGCGATGGAGCACGAAGAGCTGGTCGTCGGCAAGGCCGGGACCGTTGTCATCATGAACGCGCATATGTGGCACGGCGGCACGGCGAATCGCACCGACCGATGTCGCCGCGCGCTGCATGCGTTCTACACGCGAGACGACAAGCCGCAGCAGCAATATCAGAAGGCGCTGCTCCGTCCCGAGACCATCGCGGCGCTCACGCCGCTGCAGCGCCGCGTGCTCGCCATCGACGATCCCGAGAACGACCGTCTGAGCTCCGCGACGACGCGGATGAGCGGATTCCTGAAGTAGCGATCCCCGCGGGGAAACCACGCCCGGCAGCGCACGACCCTCAAAAGGAATGTGCTGTTCGCCCGGCGCGACGGTCACGCTCGCAGACCGGCTCCGTCACCGCGCCCGGCAGTCAGCAGAACGCGCGCGACGGATTTCGTCGAATTTACGCCGCGCTGCTTCCGCGAGCGGCGCACAATAGCCGGCTCGACGTCTCGTCGCTCTCCGCATGGCGCGACGGAGGTCCGCAATGGCATACGAGCTTCGACACCGCACGAGCTTGGCCGTCACCAAGGGGACGCACTATCCGCTCGGCGCTACGCTCACGCCCGATGGCGTCAACTTCGCCGTCTACTCCAGGCAGGCGGCCAGCGTGTTCCTCCTGCTGTTCGACAAACCGGACGCCGATCCCACCGACATCATCGAGTTGCGGGAGCGCGACAAGTTGGTCTGGCACGCGCACGTCGCGGGCGTGACGGCCGGACAGCTCTACGGCTACAAGGCCGGCGGCGAGTACCGGCCCGAGTGGGGCCTGCGGTTCAACGATGCGAAGCTCCTGCTCGACCCCTATGCCCGCGCCATCACGGGAAAGTTTCGCAACACCGACAACCTGCTGCTCGCGTACGACGCGCAACCGGGCGCGGGCGAGGGCATACCGGACCGCCGCGACAACACCGCGATCGTGCCCAAGGCGATCGTCGTCGACGACACGTTCGATTGGCAGGGCACGCGGTCGCCCGACCTCGACCTGGAGCAACTCGTCATCTACGAGGTTCATGTCAAGGGCTTCACCGCGCATCCATCGTCGCGGGTGAAGCGCCCCGGAAGCTACCTCGGATTCATCGAGAAGATCCCGTACCTCGTCGACCTCGGCGTCAATGCCGTGGAGCTGCTGCCCGTTCACGAGTTCTACGTGGACGACTTCCTGATCCAGAAGGGTCTCACGAACTACTGGGGGTACAACTCGATCGGCTTCTTCGCCCCCGAATCATCGTACGCGAGCGGCACCGCACCGGGCTGCCAGGTGCCGGAATTCAAGACGCTGGTGCGCGAGCTCCACCGCGCGGGCATCAAGGTGATCCTCGACGTCGTGTACAACCACACGGGCGAGGGCAACGAGATGGGGCCGAGCATCGCCTTCCGCGGGCTGGACAACACGTCGTATTACAGCCTCACCGGTCCCGCCGAGGCGCCGCGGCGCTATTACATGAATTTCTCGGGCTGCGGCAACAGCCTGGAATTCGACAGCGCCGCCGTCATCCGTCTCGTCATGGATTCGCTGCGTTACTGGGCCGACGTGATGCACGTCGATGGCTTCCGCTTCGACCTCGCCTCCGTGCTCGGTCGCGCGGGACAGCAGGAGGCGTTCGAGGCGTCGTCCCCCTTCTTCGACGCCGTCTCGCAGGATCCCGTGCTCAACCGCGTGATCATGATCGCCGAGCCGTGGGACATCGGCTCCTACCAGGTGGGCAACTTCCCCGTGGACTGGTCGGAGTGGAACGGCAAGTTTCGCGACACGATGCGCTCGTTCGGCAAGGGCGATCCGGGCATGCTCGCCGACCTCGGCTGGCGGCTCACGGGATCCGCCGACCTGTACGGCGAGGACGGGCGGTCCGCGTTCAACAGCATCAACTTCATCACCTGCCACGACGGGTTCACGTTGCACGACCTGGTCTCGTACAACGGCAAGCACAACGAGAAGAACGGCGAGGGCAACCGGGACGGCTCGGACGACAACCATTCGTGGAACTGCGGCGTCGAGGGTGAGACAGACGACGCGGCGGTCAACGCCCTGCGCACGCAGCTCATGAAGAACTTCGCATGCTACCTGTTCCTCTCGTCGGGCACGCCGATGATGCTGGGCGGGGACGAGTTCGCGCGCACGCAACAAGGCAACAACAACGCGTACTGCCAGGATAACGAGATAAGCTGGTTCGATTGGACACGGGTCGAGCGCAACCACGACCTGGTCGAGTTCTTCCGCAAGACGATCACGCTGACCCGGCGTTTCCCGATCCTGCAGCGAAGGAAGTTCCTGCTGGGCAAGGACCTCGACGCCGACGGCGTGCCCGATCTCACGTGGTTCTCGCCCGACCTCGCGACACCCGCCTGGAAGGACGGGAACGTGCGCACGGTGTGCATGCAGCTCGACGCGAGCGAGGATGGCTCCAACCTGGGCGTGCAGCGCCTTTTCTTCGTCTTCAACGGCGATTACCGCTCGCAGCAGGTGCAGCTGCCTCAACTCCCCGACGGTCTGGCGTGGCATCGCGCGGTCGACACGAGTTTGCCCGCCGGCGACGATTTCCTCGAAGCGGGGCTGGAGGTGAAGATCGAGCCCGCGGATCACTACCTCGTCAATCCGCGGAGCACGCTCGTGCTGCTCGCGCAGTTGCCAACGGCCGTTTCGCTGGTGCGCCCCCGCGGAGCCGGGGTCGGGGGGCCCGTCGCCGAGGCGTCGGCCCCGACACGGCTGAGAGACGAGACGCGATGAATCAATATGAGCTGCGGCGCGCGACGCTGTATGCGCTGCTCTGCGTCGCGACGGCGAGCCTGGTTGGTTGCGCGACCGGGCCAGGAGAAAGCTCCGGTGTGGCACCGACTCCCGGCGCGGGCGTCGTGCGGATCAGCCGCACGGCCAACGGTGTGGCGCACATCGTCGCCGCCGATGCCGAGATGCTCGCTTACGGCGTTGCCTACGCTCACGCGCAGGACAACGTGTGCCAGACCGCCGAAGGACTGGTGACCCTGCGCGGCGAGCGCAGCGAGTACTTCGGCGCCAAGGCCAGCGGCCAGCTCGGCCTGCGCGAGCTGCCCAACGGGCAGATCGATCTGTTCATCAAGGCATTCGTCGATGACGACGCCGTCGCGCAGGCGGCTGCGCAGTCGACCCCCGAAGCCAACGCCATGGCGCGCGGCTACGTGGCCGGCTACAACCGTTACCTCGCGGAGCACTTGGACCAGCTGCCTGTTGCGTGCGCGGGCGAAGCGTGGGTCAAGCCGATGACGCTCGCCGAGTACAGGCGCGGCAGCGAGATCGCGGCCATTCAGCTCGGCATGGGCTTGTTCGCCGATGCAATTCTCGGTGCGCGGTCGCCGTCCTTGAAGACGTCCGCTGCTGAGCTTCCCGAGGTGACGCTTGCGGCCACCGACGTCGACGTGCAAGCGCATCCGCTGTCATCCAACGCCTGGGCCTTCGGTCGCGACGTCACCGCCGACGGCAGGGGGCTGCTGCTCGGCAACCCGCATTTCCCGTGGAAGGGCACCAACCGCTTCTGGGAGATGCATATCACCATCCCGGGCAGCCTCGACGAGATGGGCGTCACCATCGGCAATTTCCCCGTCGTCGTGATCGGCTTCAACAAGGACGTCGCCTGGAGCCACACCGTGTCGACCGGCAAGCGGTTCACGCTGCACCAGCTCGCACTGGTCGACGGCGATCCAACGAGCTATCTCGTCGACGGCCGCGCCGAGAAGATGACGGCACGCCAGATCGGCGGGGTCACCCTGTGGAGCACGCGGTACGGACCCGTGATCCGGGCGCCGCGCATGGGACTCGATTGGACCGACAAGGTCGCCTTCGCGCTGCAGGACGCCAATCGCGGCAACGCGCGCGGCCTCGACCAGTGGCTGCACTATGGTCGAGCGCGCAGCGTCGCGGACATGCGCGATGCGCTTCGAAGCCTCGGCACGCCATGGGTCAACACGATCGCAGCCGATCGCCACGGCGAGGTTCTGTATGCCGATGCCAGCGTGGTACCCGATGTCGATGCGGCACAGCTCGAACGTTGCACGCCGAGCGGGGTGGCGCAACGGCTGCGGAGCGCCGGCCTGATCGTGCTCGACGGCTCGCGCAGCGACTGCGACTGGCGTCGCGATCCGACGTCACGCGTGCCGGGCATCACGCCGATCGAGCGCCTGCCCGTTGCGCTCCGCCGCGACTGGGTGATGAACAGCAACGACAGCTTCGTGTACACGAATCCCGCGCAACGCTTCGAGGGCATATCGCCCCTGGTCGGCACGGCGCGAGTGGAAAGTCCGCGTACGCGTTCCAGCCTGCTCGAAATTCCGGCCATGCTGGCTGCGGGACCGGGCGGCAAGGCCACGCCCGAAGGGATCGAGCGCGAACTGTTCGCCGATCACAACCTGCTCGGCGAACAGGTGTTGCCCGACCTGCTCGCGGCATGTGCGGGCGTCAGTGACGCCGTGCCCGACGCCGGTGCGCTGCGTGACGGCTGCGTGGCGCTGCGCGCCTGGGATCGCAAGAGTGATGCGAACTCCCACGGCGCGCACTTGTTCCGCGAGTTCTGGCGGCAGGCGCAGTCGGTGCCCAACATCTACCGGCAGCCCTTCGACCTCCACCGACCGGTCGAGACACCCACGGGCCTGAACATGGCGGATGCCGCCGTTGCAGTGAAGGTGTGGCAGTCGCTGGCGCAGGCGGTGAAGCGGGTGCGCGATGCGGGCTTCGCGCTCGATGCGCCGCTCGGCACCGTGCAGCGGCCGGGAACCGTCGACGACGCCATCCCGCTTCATGGAGGCGAGCCATTCGAAGGCGTGCTGAACATGGCATCGGTGAACAACCGCCGAGACGAGTTGCGTGCTGGCGGGTACCGAATCGATTTCGGCACGAGCTACGTGCAGGTCGTCGGCTTCGACGACCGCGGTCCGCGCGCGCAGGCACTGCTCACGTACGGCCAATCATCCGACCCGGCCTCGCCGCACGCCGCGGACCAGCTGCGCCTGTTCTCCGCGAAGCAATGGCCGCGGCTGCCGTTCCACGCGGAGGACGTGGCCCGCGAGCGAGTCGGTCCGGTGTTGGAGCTGCGACGCTGAAAGGTCGATTCACCCTGGAAAACCCATGGGCGTCCTCGATGGCGCGTAAGGGATGGAGGGAGCAGCCCTGCTCATAGGCGGCTGGGCGCAGCGGCCGCACATTGACGGAAAAGCACCTGCATGTGAGGCTGGCGCCGACACGGAGCGTGTGCCCGCAGTCGCCGGGCGACGGCTTCTCGGCGCCGCCACTTGAATTCAACGCTGACCTTTCTTTTCACGGATATCGAGGGCAGCACCACGTTGTGGGAGCAGGCTCCGCACGCGATGCGCTCGCTCCTGGCGTGGCACGACGGCGTCTTGCGCTCGGCTGTGGAGTCGTCGAACGGTCGCGTGGTCAAGACGACGGGGGACGGTGTGTGCGCGGTCTTCGACACCGCGAAGAGCGCGGTGGCGGCGTGCCTGGCGGCGCAGCGCGATTTCCAGCAAGCGACGACGGGCGCGGCTGCGGGGGTGGCACCGGTGAGCGAATCGCCCGTGACGCTCCGAGTGCGCATGGGACTGGACAGCGGCGCTGCCGAAACGCGCGATGGTGACTATTTCGGAACGCCGTTGAATCGGGCTGCGCGAATCATGTCCATCGCTCACCCCGAGCAAGTGCTGCTTTCGTTCACGACGGCGGGGCTGCTCCAGCAAGACCTTCCGGAGGAGGTCACGCTCCGTGATATGGGTCAGCACAGGCTCAAAGGCTTGCCCAGCCCCGAACGACTTTTCCAGCTCGTCGCAGCGGGCCTGCGCGCGGACTTTCCATACTTGCTCTCGCACGCGGTGCACAGTCTGCCCGCCGAACGCGATGCCTTCGTCGGGCGAAGCGATTCACTCGCTGAATTGGCAGCACGCTTTGCGCGCGATGCGCGGCTCGTCTCCGTCCTCGGTATCGGCGGCACGGGCAAGACACGGCTGGTCACGCGTTTCGGCTGGAATTCGGTGGAGTCCTTCCCGGGTGGCGTATGGTTCTGCGATCTCTCCGAGGCGAGGACCCTGGAGGGCATCGTTCAAGCCGTCGCCGCCGGACTGGGCGTCCCGCTGGGTACCGACGATGCCGTCATCCGCATCGGCCACGCCATTGCCGGGCGGCCGCACTGTCTCGTGATCTTCGATAACTTCGAACAGGTCGCGCGGCTCGCGGATGAGACGCTCGCTCGATGGCTGAGTCGCGCAAGCTCCGCGCGATTTATCGTGACCACACGCGAGGTCCTGGGCCTGCCGGGCGAGGAAATCCTCGCGCTCGGCCCGTTGCCGCCTCAGGATGCGTCGGCGCTGTTCGTGAAGAGAGCCGAAGCAGCCAAGCCCGGGTTCCTGCCAAGCGCCGACGATCAGGCGGCGATCGCGCCTCTCGTCAAGCTGCTCGACGGGCTGCCACTCGCAATCGAGCTCGCGGCCGCGCGAGTACGCGTGATGCCGCCGCGGACTTTGCTGACCCGCATGACGGATCGGTTCAAGCTGCTGTCCTCGGTCGGTGGACGCCTCGACCGCCAGGCCACACTGCGCGCGGTGTTCGACTGGTCGTGGGACTTGCTGTCGTTGCCCGAGAAAGCCGCATTTGCGCAGCTTTCGGTGTTCGAGGCAGGGTTCAGCCTCGAGGCGGCGGAGGCCGTTCTCCAGTCAGTCGACGAACCTGACGCGCCGTGGTCGGTCGACCTATTGCAATCGCTCGTGCAGAAATCGCTCGTCAGGCAGGTTGCGGACGATCGCTTCGACCTGCTCGTGAGCGTGCAGGAGTACGCGGGCGAGCACTTGCGCACCATGGGCCGTTACGAAGGCAGCGGACCGGCCGCAGCGGTTGCAGCCGAGATCAGGCACGGCGCGTACTTTGCGTCGCTGCTCGACCGCAAAGCCGTCGAGCAAGCGAGGATCGATCTCGACAACGTCGTCGTTGCTTGTCGTCGTGCGGCGGCGCGGGGCGATGCCGCCACCGCCACGAAAGCGTTGCAGGTCGCGTGGAGCGTGCTCGCGCTGCGCGGACCGTTCGGACACGCCGTGGAACTGGCAGGCTTGGTCGGCGACATTGCCGATTTGGACGCGGCCAGTGCCGCGATCGTGTACGGGGTTGCGGGGTCAGCGCTGCGCGTTCTGAGGAAAGTGGATGACGCGCGCTTTGCCTTGGAAAGATCGCTGGCGCTTGCCCGGCAGGCGAGTGACCGGAGTTGTGAAGTCCGCGCACTCGCCCAACTTGGCGCGCTCGAGATCTTGGCCGGGAATGCCGAATCTGCGGAGAAGAGGCTCGACGCTGCGCTCGCCATCGCGCGCGACATCCGTGATTCGGCGCTGGAAAGCGATGCGCGCAACTATCTTGGCAATCTGCAAGCCGCGCTCGGCAACCCGCACGAGGCCTTGCCTCACTTCGAGGCTGCGCTCGAGTTCGCCCGGAAAGCGCACGATCAACGACGCGAAGTCATCGCCCTTGGCAATCTGGGAACGATCGAAGTCTCGGGTGCAATTCACGCCCGTCGCCATTGCGAGGCCGCGCTGAACATCGCGCGAGCCAGCGGCGATCGCATGACCGAGAGCAATACTCTGTGCAACCTGGGGTTGCTGAACTACTTCGAAGAGCGGTTCGACGACGCACGCGAGCAGGTGGATGCCGCATTGGCGACAGCGCGCGAAATTGGAAATGTCGAGGGACAAGGCAATGCCCTGTGCAATCTCGGCATGGTCCATGACGCGCTCGCCAATACGGACGAGGCCGAGTCGAGGTTCGCGGCAGCGCTCGCGATCGCCCGCGAATTCCAGCTTCGTCGCCTCGAAGGCCAGGTCCTGGGCTATGCCGGATTGCTCTCAGCGCGACGCGGCAGATTCGAGGAGGCGCAGCACCGCTTCGACACCGGCGAGGCGTTGCTGCGCGCCGTGCGCGATCGAGTGAGCGTCGGCGTCCTGCTCTGCAACCGTTGCGAGGCCGCGCGACTCGCGGGCGCGACGGCGAGCGCCAGCGTCGCATTCCTGGCCGCTGAGGAGATCGCCTCCGAGGTTGCAGCGGCAGCAGACTCCGAGCTCGGGTTCGCGCTGGCGCGCCTGGCGCGCGCGGGTTCGTAATGCAATCGACATTGGTCAGCCAGCCGGCGTTGATCAGGTAACGAGCGGCGGACTTCCCGAAAGCCATCGACGTGGCGCTTCGGCCGCGGCCGCACCGCATAGCCCGTATGCGGCGACGAGGCGGCCGGGTGGCCTTGTGTACGCGGGCGCACAGACCACGCCCGAATTCGCCGATAGTCTCTGCCATCTGAGCCCTCCCGGCGACCGCCGCCGTGGGCGCGTCGGCCTCGTCTTGCGCAAGGGTGGTACTGAAACCATTGTGCTGATCGTGGGGACGCTGATGCTCGGGTGCCCTGCCCGTTTGGCCGCACGCAGCAGCCGAGGTCAATCCCAGTGGAATCCTCGGCGTCGTGCTGCCGATCCGATCGTCCTGCTTGTGTTGGGACGCCTGTAATGCCGCGCCGCCAAGGCGGCGGGGTCTACGCAAGGAAAATATGACAAACATCATCCGCAAAGTAGCAACGATTCTCGGCGCGCTGGTCATCGCTATGGCGTTGGGTTGTGCATCGACGCCGAAGCACGAAGGCACCGGCGAATACGTGGACGACACCGTGATCACCACCAAGGTCAAGGCTGCCATCTTGAATGAGCCGTCGCTCAAGTCCGCGGAGATCAATGTGGAGACTTTCAAGGGTGTGGTGCAGCTGAGTGGATTCGTGCGCTCGTCAGCAAATGAATCCACGGCCGTCGAGGTCGCGCGCAACGTGGCGGGCGTCAAATCGGTTAAGAACGACATGCGCCTGAAGTAAGTGAACCGGCTGCGACTGGCCACCGGTTCGAGACGTGGTCAGCGTTTCGTCCGAACCGTGCCGACTGACCGTCGACGATGTCCGCCAGATTGAGAGTGCATCATGAAGTCGATTCTCGACCCGTCGTTTCAATATACCTCGAGCTTCAACACGGACCTTCGTAAAACGTTCGCACGAATTCGGCGTGATCGTCTGCAAGGCAGCGACGTGCGCACGAAAGAAGGACCACCACGGACGCCGAAGGTCGCCCGGGTGAGGCACCTTCACTGAAGCAGGCGGGCAGCACGCGTAACACGGACGCCGCCGCAAACGGGCACGCGGCGCGCGGCGTCGGCCCGTCCGGATTCCGCGGTTGCCCAGGCTCGAAAGCAGCCATTGCCGCAAACAGTGCGCAGTAGCCACGGCGAAGACAAGCCTTTCCGATTTCCCAAGCTCCCAGCCTTCCCACTCTTCCGCGACTGCCACCTGCCCTTTACGCAGCGACGCGAATCGCCCCAACACTTCTCACAGTGAGGTAACCATGAAATTGCGTCCGCTGCACGACCGAATCATCGTCAAGCGCTTGGAAGAGCAACGCAAGACCGCGGGTGGTATCGCGATACCGGACACGGCCGCTGAAAAGCCATCGATGGGCGAAGTCATGCACGCCGGGCCCGGCAAGACCGACGACAGCGGCAAACTTATCGCAATAGGCGTGAAGCCCGGCGACAAGGTCCTGTTCGGAAAGTACTCGGGCCAGGAATTCAAGCTCGAGAGTCAGGATCTGCTGCACATGCGCGAAGACGACATCATCGGCATCGTCACCTAGCCGACCAAGCATCAGGAGAAAAGAATCATGGCAGCCAAAGACATTCGCTTCGGCCAGAATGCGCGCAACAGGATGGTGAATGGCGTGAACGTTCTCGCCAACGCGGTCAAGATCACGCTCGGCCCGAAGGGCCGTAATGTCGTGCTGGAACGAAGCTATGGCGCACCGACCATCACCAAGGATGGTGTGTCGGTGGCCAAGGAAATCGAACTCAAGGACCGGTTCGAGAACATGGGCGCGCAGATGGTGAAGGAAGTCGCATCCAGGACCTCCGACGTCGCAGGAGACGGTACTACGACCGCCACGGTGCTCGCACAATCGATCATCGCCGAAGGTATGAAGTATGTCGCAGCGGGCATGAACCCGATGGATCTCAAGCGCGGGATCGACAAGGCCGTCAGCGCGGTCGTGGAGGAGCTCAAGAAGATCAGCAGGCCGTGCACCAGCAGCAGGGAAATCGCCCAGATCGGCGCGATTTCGGCCAATGCCGACGAGTCGATCGGCAAGACCATCGCCGAAGCGATGGACAAGGTGGGCAAGGAAGGCGTGATTACCGTCGAGGATGGCAAGGGTCTAGAGAACGAGCTCGAGCTGGTCGAAGGCATGCAGTTCGACCGCGGCTATATCTCCCCATATTTCATCAACAATGCCGATAAGCAGACCGCGCTGCTCGAGGATCCCTACGTGCTCCTGCACGACAAAAGGATCGGCAGCATCCGGGAGTTGCTGCCGCTGCTGGAGTTGGTTGCCAAGTCCGGCAAGCCGCTACTGATCATCGCCGAGGATGTCGAGGGCGAAGCCCTGGCCACGCTGGTGGTCAATAACATCCGCGGCATCCTGAAGACGACCGCTGTCAAGGCGCCGGGCTTCGGCGATCGGCGCAAGGCCATGCTCGAGGACATTGCGGTTCTTACCGGTGGTACGGTAATCGCGGAAGAGCTCGGGCTCAAACTCGAAAACGCGCAGTTGAAGGATCTGGGCCGTGCGAAACGGATAGAGGTGGGCAAGGACGATACGACGATCATCGACGGGGCCGGTGAAAAGACGGCGATCGAGGCGCGTGTGAAGAGCATCCGTACGCAGGTCGAGGAAGCGACGTCCGACTACGACAAGGAAAAGCTGCAGGAGCGCGTAGCCAAGCTCGCGGGTGGCGTCGCCTTGATCAAGGTCGGCGCAGCGACTGAAATGGAGATGAAGGAAAAGAAGGCTCGAGTCGAGGATGCGCTGCATGCGACCCGTGCGGCGGTCGAGGAAGGCATCGTCGCCGGCGGCGGCGTAGCGTACTTGCGGGCGCGCGCCAACCTGAAGGATCTGAAGGGGGAGAACCCGGATCAAGACGCCGGGATCAAGATCGTATTGCGTGCGCTGGAGGAACCGATGCGCCAGATCGTTGCCAACACCGGCGACGAGCCGTCGGTCGCCGTCAACAAGGTCGCGGAAGGCAACAACAACTTCGGCTTCAACGCACAGACCGGCGAGTACGGTGACCTGGTGGAAATGGGTGTCATCGACCCAACCAAGGTTTCGCGTTTCGCGCTGCAAAATGCAGCGTCGGTCGCTGGACTGATGCTCACCACGGACGCGATGGTCGCCGAGCTGGTCGGTGACGACAGGGGCCGAGGGCTGGGCGGCGGTATGAGCGGCAACATGGGCGGTATGGGCGATATGGACATGTGACGTCGAATGCCTGCACCAAGGCGCCGCTCGCTCGCAGACGAGACGCAGGCATACCAATCGGCATGCGTATCCCGGTCCGGCCACCTCGCGTACGCGGCGGGTGCTGTTGTTCGCCTCGACGCTGCGGCGCCAAATCGCCAAGCCGAGGCGGGCCGGCACCTTTTGCACCCGAAATCACCCAATCGACGCTCCCAACCAGGCCGTTGACGAAAGCGGCGGCGGCGTCCTTGGTGGGCGTCGCTCTGATGCTTCTTTGGCCCCTGTCAGCCGCCGCGGCACCGGTGCCCGTGCGCTTTGCCGAGGGCGTCACTCACGGATTCATGCTGCTGCACACTGTCGAAGGAGCGCTCATTGCGACCGGCGATCTACTTCAGGTCGTTGGGCGAGGTGGAGCAGTCGAGAGCCGCATGGTATTCCGCTTCAACGACGGATCGATGTTCGACGAGGCAGTTGTATTCAATCAGCAGCGATTCTTTACCCTGCAAAGCTATCGCCTGTCGCAGCACGGACCCGCATTCTCCGACGACACGGACATCTCGTTCGAGAGAAAGCTGGGCAAGTACCGTGTGAGAACCACGCGTCACACGGACGGACGGCAGGACGTGATTGAGGGCAACCTCGAGCTACCTCCCGATGTATACAACGGGATGGTCGTCACGGTGGCGAAGAACCTCACCAAAGGTGCCAGCGAAACCGTTCATATCGTGGCGTTCACGCCTGCGCCGCGCGTCATCGAGCTGGAAGTTGCGCCGGCAGGCGAGCACAAGATTCTGGTTGGCAAGCTCACGAAGACCGCAGTCCACTACACGTTCCATCCAAAGCTCACTGGCTGGCTGAAACTCTTCGCCACGCTGTCAGGACGACTACCGGCCGACTATAACGTCTGGATCGCCACTGACGACGTGCCGGCTTTCGTGCGCTTCGAAGGGCCGCTCAATCCCACGGGGCCGGCTTGGCGAATCCAGCTCACCAGCCCTGGCTGGCCGGATTAGGCCGGAGCTTTCTCGGCTTCGCACGCCGACGCGAGCGGCATCGATGACTTGCAGAACTTCGCCGGGCAACTGCGCAGCTCCGCATTGCCGCACTCGAGCCTCAGATCTACGTAAGACCGACCGAGCCTTCGCGCCCCGCTCAACAACCTTTATGTGCGCCAACGTACAGACTTCGTTGTCGGCCGGTTTCAACCTGTTGCACGGCGGCGGGAGCAGCTTCACATCGTCATTGTCAATCGCAGACGCCGCAGAGCTTTGAGAGGAAAGCGTGAAGGCCAATCTGATACTACTCACAGCGCTGACTGCGGCGGCCTTTGCGGCTACAGCGCCGGTGCTGGCGCAGACGCGCGATGGCAGGTCCCACATAACGCTTATCAATGCGGAGCGGCAATCGATCGAGCTGACGCAGGGCATGAGCGCTGAAGAGGTAGAGCGATTGCTTGGCAAGCCGAACGAACAGCGTTGAAGCAAGGTCCCGCGGCAAGCGCAGATCCGTCGGCGGGCAGCCTGCAATGGAACTACATCTGGACCGATACGAGTCAGAGAGACAGCAGTCTCCAGGTCGTGTTCACGCGTAAGCCCGCGGGACAGTGGCTCGTGGAGAGTTGGGGCTGGAATGCGTATTAGAGTCTGATCGATTGCGTTCGATTGTGGCACAGGCGAAGACTCGTGAATCCGATCCCTTGCACGGGCTGGCCAAAAGATGCTCGAACGGGGTTCACGCCGAGCCCGGTCGCTGAACCCGCGGCGTAAGCAGCACCGCCCTTTGGAGAAGCAGAGGCGTCGGCAGTCGCGCATGTCGACGAGCGCGGGCGACTGGCCCGATGTCGAAAGCCCGTTTGCGTGCACTGTGTGCGGCAGCGCACAGATGTCCTCGCAGCGCGTCGATAGCCTCAAATCACGACGCCGAGGACACAGGCGATGCGCTCGCTCCTTCATGCAAATGCCGACGCCGCGACCACCCACGCGCGGTCACTGGATACGCTGGAATACGCCAGCGTTCTGCTCGATGCGATCGGCGATGGCATCGTCAGCACCGACCGTTCCGGCAACGTGACCTATCTCAACCCGGCCGCCGAGCGGATGACCGGGTGGTCGAGGGAGGAGGCGTCTGGTCGAGCGGTGTCCGAGGTGTTCCCCCTTTTCCATGATGGCACCCGGGAGCCCATGGCGAATCCGATCCATTCGGCGATCCAGGACAACAAGGCGCTGGTTCTAGTCCGGAATGCGGTGTTGGTGCGGCGGGATGGGCTTGCACGGGCGATCGAGGACTCCACGGCACCGATACGGGATGAGCATGGACGCGTGATTGGTGCCGTGATGGTATTCCGGGATGTGAGTCTCGGAAGAACGTTGGAGCGTGAGCTTTCCCACCTGGCGCAACACGATCCTCTGACCGATCTGCCCAACCGGGCGCTGTTGCACGATCGCTTGACCCAGGCTCTCTCGCTGGCGCGTCGCAAGGGCAGCCTGGTGGCCGTGCTCTTTCTCGACCTCGACCAGTTCAAGTTCGTAAACGACTCTCTCGGCCACGCCGTCGGCGACAAGCTGCTCCAGGAAGTAGCGAAACGCCTGACCGGTGCCGTGCGCGAATCAGATACCGTGAGTCGTCATGGCGGCGACGAATTCGTTGTTGTGCTTGCCGACGTCGAGCATGCGGCCAGCGCGGGGCGGCGCGCCGGTAGGATTCACGCGGTATTGTCCGCACCACATCGCATCGCCGACCGCGATCTGCATGCGAACGTGAGTATCGGGATCAGTATGTTCCCTCACGATGCCCTCAACGCGGAGGCGCTGATCAACTGCGCCGACACGGCGATGTACGGCGCCAAGAAGAATCGGCAGCCCTACGAGTTTTTCAAACCGACATGATGCGGCGACTCGGTTGCATCCGATGCGTCGCGCTTGCCGAGGCCTGGTGAACGTCGGCGTCGACGCCCCTCAACGCGTCAAAGGCGGTCCATCGACAGCGGGCCGGATAGCGTCACGGAAACGCCCTCGTCGTCGGCGGATGCACGCGCCAAGCTGGCCATCAACGCGGTCGCACCATCCGTTCGATGCGGGCGCGCGCGCCGCGTGCTTCCGCTCGCATAACGTAGGTCACGCGTACACAGTGCAGGAACAAAGTGGCGTAGGTCAGCGCGCTGATCGCTTTCGAGAGGGAACATGAGCAAGGCCGCTGCAAAACATGTAGTTCGGAGCAATGCTCAACGGGCGAATGAGCCTGTTGCAGCTCCCAGTCCGATAGCCACGGTGAGCGATCGGGAAGCGGTGCCCGCAACGCAATCGCCTCCGCATGATGACCTGTCGGACCGCGCAGGTACTGCATGCGACGATGCCGCATCGATGTCTCGGCTGTCGATTCAGTTCGACGGCCGGAAGTACAGGTACCGGGAATATCAGTACGAGAAGCTCGGCGACGCTATCGCGTATGCGCATCTGATGCGCTTGAGGAACATGAGCGACGATTCGCGCGCTGCAGTTCCGCGGGTCTCGGTGGTGCAGCCGCCGGGCGAGTCGCAGAGGCAGCTCATGCAGCAGTTGTCGATATCCTTCGACGATGGGACCTACAAGCTGGGGCCCTTTCGATACGACAACCTGGCCGATGCGGTTAGTTACGCGCGGACGTGCCTGCGCCGCTACATTGCGGAACGCTCGAAATGAGCGACGTGTTGTCATCCTCCAGCCTCGAAGCCGGGTGGCTCGCGTCGGAAATCATGATCCGGCGCCAAGCGTCCCATGCATTGAACCGGTAGTCAGGAATCCAACTCACGCCGGGTTGGTTCGAGCAAGTTGTCCGGTGCTTCGAGTGGGATCCTCGGTCGCTTCTTCCACCCGGGATGGTGGAGGAATACCCGGTGGAAGCCCGTAACACGTGGCACGAAAGGGGACTCGCCAAACCGCGCTGCGGCGAAAATGAATGGGGTGACGGATGGGATTCGAACCCACAACGACTGGAATCACAATCGTCGGAGGAGACGACCCACAACGCCTGGGATGACCCAAAAGCCGGCGCTCGATAGCACTGCGACGAAGACGAGCCCAAGGGAAGCGCGTGTTCGAATAGCCGCAAATACGCGGCCGCACCATGCTGGAAGCGCGGCAATCACGAGAAGGCCCGCCATCACTCCATAAAAGATGGCGAGGGGAACGGCAAGCAGTCCGTCCACGGGGGCCTAACGAACCAAGGTAACCGGCGACCACCAGGGCGTGCAGCGCCGCCGGTGGCCGTCCGTGTTGACCGCGTGGTTAGGCCGCACTTCGTGCCTCATGTTGTTTGAAGTTGCCGGACTTGCTGCTGTGGCGCACTGCGTCGCGCAACCACCTGCCAAGAACCGGACAGGCGCGACCAGACGTCGGCCATGAAGCCGGCGTCCGTGAATGGCTGCCCATCCATCGTGCCTTTCCACCAAAATGCGCTGTACACGATGCCGATGTCGCCGAACACTCGGGCGCTTAATGAGGTGTACTTTAGCTCGACGGCGGCTAGTCGCTGCAACAGCGTATGCATCCAAGTGTCCAGATCCTGGGCTGCTAGTGAGGCATCCCAGATTTGCAGGGTGAATTCAGGCGCCATAAGACTCCTGAGTCGCCGCTCGTCCTTTTCGACCAAGGCGACGTGCATCCATTCCTGCGACAGGCGGATCAGCTCCCCCTCATCGGGTGTGGGCTGATAGGTCGAAGACGGCTGCGCCGCGGCGGGGGTCCGCGGTGGAACGAACGAAGGATGTTCTGACATGCGACGCTCCTCGGTATCTGCGGCCTAACGATCAAGCTAACCGGCGTCCGCCCACCGGTGCTCACGAGAAAGAAGACGTACGCGGGCGTCCGGTTGAGCGAGGGGTTAGGCGGCTGCACGCACATCGCAACAGGAAACGAAAGCAAACTGTCGGGTTCTCGTCGTGAGGGCGCTCTATTCAACGGCATACGGGAACTGCGCTCCCGGGTTATGGCGCTGGTGTATCGCGCGTAGTTGATGAAGGTCATGCGCCTCTGCAGCCCCGGATTCGTACCATTCGGCAGCTGTCTGCATGTAAGCGGTGAAAGAGACATAGTTCACTGAACGCTCCGGGTTGTCGTGGACGAGCCAAACCGGCGACGCGTCAACGAGGAGTTTGGAGCAGCGAACCACGTAATACTCTCCCTCGAATTCCAGGACCGGGAACTCGTCGGGATGCAGTAGCCCACTTCCGGTCCGCCTCCCATAATTTCGGATAGAAATCTCGAGATTCGGGAAATAGTGGTACCAGACGAACTCGGCATCAACTCTCTCCGTACCATCGTGCCACGCATAGACCGCTCGAATTTCTCGCGGCAACTCACAGGGCAGGCGGCCAAGTGCTTGCGCGAGTTGGCTCTCCGAAAGACCCGGTCTCAATGGCGCGGCGGTTTGCGTCTTGTGTATAACGTGCCAGCCAGCGATCCGTTCTAGCGCCGATCGGAGCGCGGTGCTGTCGAAAGGTTGCGCCATACTAGTCGGTGCGCGCGGCACGTCATGAGGGTCTTGAGGACAGCCTGCGAGCCCAAACCCAAGGAGCGTAAGTGCGAAGGGCCAGTGGCCAAGTGACCGATCTAAGCGAACATTTCTAGAGCCGCGAGCCACGAGCTATCGCCTAACGAGCCAAGTTAACCGGCGCGTGCCAGCCGCCGCCGAAGCACGGCCGCGGGACACGCGTCCGGTTCAACGCAGGGCTAGGCCGGCACCTCAACATAGCTAACCGCGCTAGACGGTTGTGGAATTGGAAGACCGTCCTCGCGGAGGCCCTCAATGTGGAATTCGATTGCCTCACGGATCTCACACTCTGCCTCTTCCCGAGTTACACCGGTCGCGACACAACCGGGGAGATCGGGTACGTACGCCGAATAGTTTGGCCCGGCGTTTTCGATAACGATGGCATAGCGCATTTTGTCGCCTCACTTCTTGAAACCAGCTTGCTTCCGGATGCTGTTGAGAGTCCCCGGTGCGAGTTCGTCGCTCGGCTTGCCCGGAACGGTGACACGCCCCGGCTTGGTCGGATGCTTGAATTGCCTGTGGCTACCAGTTGCCAATGCGTCGTCGGCGAGTAGCCGAAGTATCTCGCTGACCTTCACTCCGCAATTATGCCGTTTGGCGGATCGCGGCGCTTCAGACGTGAGGCCTAACGAGCCAAGTTAACCGGCGGCTTTACGGCCCGGCCGAAGGCCCGCTGCCAAGACGTCCGGTTCAACGCAGTGTCAGCGCTCAACGCGACACACCCCTTCTTCGTTGCGGACCAATCTAGCGCCCTCCGTGATGAGCTTCGTGCGGATTTCGGTAAGGAACTTGAGTTTTTCCTCTGCGCGTCGGCGGGTCACGAGTGCAGCGGGATTGGAGGAGATGTCGTAAGCGGTTCCCGCAATAGTCCACGAATGGTGGAACTTGTCGTCGGTAGCACCCGCATGGACACCACGTTTGAAGTAAAGATACAACTGAAAACGATGGAAGTCACCGCTTACAGCGTCGTGAAAGAATCGGAAGTCGGCGGTCAAATGTTCTGGAATGACATTCATTGCGCGGTAATCGGCAAAGCGATAAGCGGATTTCCCCACGTTGCAATCTCTGCAGAGTGCAGCGAGGTTCGAGAGCTCGTCCGTTCCGCCCGCGGAAACCGGGATCACGTGGTCGACTTCGAGAGGAATATCAGCGCTCGTGCGCCCGCACATGCTGCAACGATAATCGTCGCGCGCAAGCACTTGGACACGAAGTTGCTTACCCAGAGTGCGACGCGTCATGACAGGTGACGGCTAACGTGGCAAGTTAACCGGCGCGTACCAGCGGCCGCCGAAGGACGGCCGCGGGACACGCGTCCGGTTCAACGCAGTGTTAGGCGTCACCGCTTGTCACCCCAACGCCACGACGGTGGCTCGCCTTTGGCATAGCAGATGATGAACAACAGGGCGGTCACGGCGCACAGGTATCCGAAAAAAGAGAATCGGCTGTCCGCCGGAGGAAATACCCGCACTCCAACACCAAGCAATACTAGATACACCGCGAGAACGACCCAGCCCTGCCACTTGGTCGGAAGGCCCCAGCCCCAACCGTAGCGCTTCGCCGGAAACCAATAGCGTTCGACGTCTGCCATGGCTGCACCTCGCGACTATCGCTCCGTGACGCCTAACGTTTGACATGAGCGGCGGCCGCAGGCAAGCGCAGCTTGCCGGAGGACGTCCGCTCGATGGAAGAGTTAGGTCTCACAGCCACCGCCGCACCTTTGCTTGATAGGCCGTGTACTCACTGCCAAAGAGCTTTGAGAGTGCGCGCTCTTCCGGCGCAATCTGGAAGCGACCGATGTAGAGCACGAAGGCCAGCACACCAAGCAGTGCCCAAGCGGAAGACAGGAAGATAGCCCACGCGAAAAGCACGAACGAGAGGCCCACATACATCGGGTTCCGCGTGACGTGATAGATGCCCGAGCTGACTAAGGATGAAGCGGCCTCTGGCTTGGTAGGGTTGACCGTTGTTCGCGCCCGACGAAAGGAGACGACGCCTGCGACGCTGAAGACCACGCCGACGAGAGCAAATGCAGCGCAAGCGGCAAGGCGAACCGCTGCCGGCATGTACAGCGGCGGCGTGACCAACGAGATTCCCCACATAGCGAGTGCGACAACCGCTGCGACCGCCGGCGGAGGAACCATCAACTCAAGCGACCTCATGCGTGCCCCTCGTGGGACCTAACGATTAAGTTAACCGGCGCGCCGCCACAGAGGCGGGCCAAGTTGCCGCCACGTACCGGCGTCCCGGTTGAATGCCAGGTTAGGCATTGGAGGGGCGCGGACGATTCTTGGCGAATTTTGGAACCGCCGGGTTCATATGGTCCCACGGTTGCGCGCTCGCCACCCATACGTCGGCTTCTGGACTGAACCAGCTCGGATCGCCAAGGCTCGCGGCTTTGACACGAATCGATTGAACGTGGGCTGAGCTTCGCGCAAACAGCGGAGTACCACATATGCCACAGAATTCGCGTGTCGCAATGTTTCCGCTTTCGGCGACAGACTGATGCTCTTTGCACTCGCCATGGAGTAGGCGAACGGAGCTTGCCGGGACGATTACCGTAGCGGAGTAACCGCTGCCGCTCGCGCGCTGGCAATCGCGACAGTGGCAGTTGACCATTCGAAGAGGGAGTTCGTTGCACTCGTACCGGATTGCCCCGCATGCGCAACCGCCGAAGAATGGAACTGTGGGATTACTCGCCATTGGCCAATGCCTAACGTACCAGTTGAGCGGCGGGCCGCCGGCAGGAATGAACAACGCAGCCACAGCGCTGCCGCCGGCACGTCCGCTCGAACGCCGGGTTGGGCGTCATCTCGGAAGCAGTTCAACTTCACCCTCGAGCTCCACAGGGATGTTGAAGGGGAGCTCTGCCACCCCTACCGCACTTCGAGCGTGGGCGCCCTTGTCCGCGCCGAAGACCTGGACGATGAGGTCGGTGAAGCCATTGATGACCGCGGGCTGCTGGTTGAAGCCCGGGGCAGAGTTGACCATTCCGAAAACGCGTGCCCACGCAGCAATTCGATCCAAGTCGCCGAGCTCACGCTTCAGGCTACCGAGTATCGCCAACGCAGTCAGTCGTGCCGCGGTATAGGCCTGTTCCAGCGATACGTCGCGCCCGACCTTGCCGAGAGGCTGCGCAAGAGAGCCATCTGCGTTGGTTGGCCCGTGACCGGAGATCACCGCTCTTGTACCAACGATCCTGACCCACGGGAATGGCAGGACGACGCTTGGCGGAAGCTGGAGCGGCGCCGGGAGCGCAAGGCCGAGGTCTATCAGTCGCTGGTCAATTTTGGACACGATTAGTCTCCGACTGTCAGGCAGATCTTGCGTAGGTGCTTACGGTGTGTCGCGAAGGGCTGATAGGGCTGTTTGACGCCTAACGATCAAGTTAACCGGCGCCCGCCCACCGGCGCCGGCGAGAAACGAGGCGCGTACGCGGGCGTCCGGTTGAACGCCATGTTAGGCAGCTCTTGACCCGGTCATTGCCGAGAGCCCCTTACTCTTTCGAACATCAAGATACCGACGCCGTCGCGACCGTCAATAGGGCTCTTGTTCGGTTCGGTCCTGATCGAGAGCGTGTCACCTTCTACGGTGAAGAACCGTACCTGATCCGTTCCGAGGCGCC
>DATJIS010000036.1:0-27139 GCA_035493035.1 Casimicrobiaceae bacterium
ATAGGCCGGGTGTGGAAGGGCAGTAATGCCTTGAGCTAACCGGTACTAATGGCCCGTGCGGCTTGACTCCATAAGCGTGAACCAGGGATCAGAAGTCAGGAATCAGGAATCAGATTCCGACTCGGATCCCGCGCCAATACACCTCAACCCACCTTACCTTCCATTTCAGAGGCCACAAACAACAACGGCGCTTCAAAGCGCCGCCACCGGGAACTCCGCCGCATCCGATTGCTGATTCCTGACCTCTGATCCCTGTCAACGCCTGACGACCATAGCCTGCTGGAACCACGCCTTCCCATCCCGAACAGGACCGTGAAACGGCAGCGCGCCGATGATAGTACGGATTGCCCGTGCGAAAGTAGGTCATTGTCAGGCACCCATGCAGCACCGAAAGGCCCGCCACCGCGCGGGCCTTTTGCTTTGACGGATGCGTTCAGCGCGCGGGCGGTTCGCCGTGCGGCGCTTCGTGCGTCGACATCGGATTGACGCCCTCCGTGACGGCGCTGCGCTCGAGGCGACGATCGGGGATCAGCCAGATGAGCGCGACGATCGCGAAGAACGCGACGCCGATCCACGCCGCGATGGTCCACGCCGCAATGATCCCCAGGAGATACAGCAAGGGCGAGATCTTTTCCTTGAAGCCGCGCGTGATCGCCCGTGCCAGAGCCGAATCGCGTCCCTCGTGATGGATGAGGCGCGCTTCGAGCAGCCAGTAGGCGAGCGCGCAGAGCAGCAGGTTGATGCCGTACGCGACCGTCGGCCAGCGCTCGAAATGATTCTCGCCCATCCAGCCCGTCGTCAACGGCAGCAGCGACAGCCAGAACAGCAGATGCAGGTTCGCCCACATGATCGCGCCGTTGATGGAGCGCGCGGAGTGCAGCATGTGGTGGTGGTTGTTCCAGTAGATGCCGACGTAGATGAAGCTCAGCACGTAGGTCAGGAACACCGGAAGGAGCGGCGCCACGGCGTCGAGGTCCGGCCCGTGCGGCACTTTCATCTCGAGCACCGTGATCGTGATGATGACCGCGATCACGCCGTCGCTGAATGCTTCCAGGCGCTCCTTGCGCATTTCCGCTCGTCCTCCAGGATCGACGGCCCGCATCATGCACTGCGCTGGCCCGGCCGACAACGGGGACAATGGATCCGGCGTGCGGTCAAAAGAGTGCGTCGATTCAAGAAAAAGCCCGGCCAACGCGCCGGGTTTTTTCATTTCAGCACGCGTCGATCACGCCATTGCGGTCGCGATTCGAATTTCCTCGATGCAACGCAGAAGGTGATTCGCGAACACGGGATTGCGAGGATCGAGCGCTTCCCTGTGCGACTCGCCCACTTCGTAGCGACGCGCCTCGCCGGTGAAGATGCGCGCCAGGCCGTCTGCGCGTTGCCGGCTGACGAGCATGTAGACCGGCCCGTCGTACGGACGCGGCCGGTGCCGCAGGAGCGCATGCTCGAACGCTATCGCGACGCGTATCAGCCCGCGCAGGTAGGCGGGATTCTCCAGCGGAATGGCGCTGCCCCCAGCGGCGCGACGCGCCTTCATCTTGGCGATGAAGTCCTCTTCGCGGATCCGCAGGTAACCGCCCTCGTCGAGGCGCTCGGGCGGATCGAGGAGCAGCAGCGGAAGGACGGTCTCGCCGGCGTCGCGCAACGCGCGCGCCATGATGGCCGCGATGTATGCGCCGGCGCAAACCGAGCCCAGGAAATAGGGGCCGCGCGGACGCACCTTGCGCAATTCCGCGAGGTAGTCCGCAGCCATATCCTCGACGCTCGCGTGCGGTTCGCACAGGCCGTCGAGCCCGCGCGCCTGGAAGGCCCATACCGGCTGATCGTCGCCGAGCAGGTGCATGAAATGCGGGCTCACGAATGCCTGGCCGTGGCGCCCGTGCAGCAGGAACAGCGGTGTCGCGCCGCCGTGCCGCCACAAGGGCACGAGCACCGGTAGCTCGGTCGTTGCGGGGGGACGCGTCGTCGCATCGCGGATCGCCTGTGCAATGCGCGCGATGGTCGCGCCGTCGTGCACGCTGCCCAGGTGAACGCCGAACGCGTCCTGCACGCGCAGCTGCAGCTCCACGCCGCGCAGCGAGTCGCCGCCGAGCAGGAAGAAATCGTCATCCCGGCCGACGTTCGGGACACCGAGCAGCTCGGATACGATCTCCGCGACGCGGGCCTCGATCGCATCGCACGGCGGGGCGCTGGAGCGTGCAGGCACCGCGCAGTCTGTCTTCATCGCCTTCAATGCGCCGCGGTCGATCTTGCCCGTCGCCGTCAGCGGCAGATGGTCGAGGAATACGACGTCGGCGGGGAGCATGTACGCCGGCACGCGCGCCGCGAGCTGCCGGCGTATGTCGGTCGCATCGGCCTTCTGGTTCGCCTGCATCGCGAGGACCGCGATGAGACGCGTCGTATCGGTGGATGCGTCGGTGTCGGCGAGCACGGCGCAGCGGGCCACGCCCTCGCACGACGCGAGCGCGGCCTCGACCTCCGTGAGCTCGACCGATTGACCGCGGATCTTCACGCGACCGCCGCCGCGCCCGAGGAAGTGCAGGTTTCCTTCCTCGTCGACGCGGCCGAGATCGCCGGAGTGATAGCGGCGGATCAGCGGATCGTCGGGATCGTGCGAAAAAGCGATCGCGGCAAGCTCGGGACGACGCCAATACCCGCGGCTGATGAACTCGCTGCAGACGATCATCTCACCCGTCTCCCCAGGGCCCGCGAGACGGCCGTCCCCGGTACGGATGTCCACGCGAACGCCGTCCAGGCATCGGCCCACAGGCACGACCGACGTGTCGCCCGTGGGCGTCGTGTGCGTCACGACGTGTTGCGCGATGACCTGCGCCTCCGTCGACGCGAGCTGATTGACGAGAACGCAGCTGTCGAGCGTATGAGCCTTGAAGAGCTCGACGTCGCTGCGAAATACCGCCTCGCCGCCAAGGTCGACGACGCGCAGATGCGGCAGCACGCGACCTTTGGCCAGGCGCTCGAAGACCTCGCGAAAGACCGTCGGCACGCAGTGCAGGAGGCTCACGCGCTCGCGATCGAGCCAGTCGGCGAGCCATGGAAGGCCGTCGCGGCGAAGGTCGTACGTGCACAGCGTCGCGCCGCCGCTCAGCATGCCGCCAAAGATGTCGGGGGCGGACGCGTTGAAGCTGAGCGTGTAGAGCAGCGAGTGTCTATCCGCGTCGCTGATGTGCAGCGATCGCGCATACGAATCGGCGAAGAACAGCAGATTGCGGTGCGTCTGGATGACGCCCTTCGGCTGCCCGGTCGAGCCTGAGGTGTACCAGATATAGATGATCGAATCGGGCGCGACGGCCGGCGCCATGAAGCCGATTGCCGGCGCGACGTCCTCGATCGCGATGACGGAACAGCGATCCTGAGCGACGGTGCGCGCGCGGTCGACGAGCGTGCGCTCCGTCAGCACGGCGCATGGCTCGCAGTCGCCGACAATGAACCGCGTGCGATCCGCGGGATCGTTGGCGTCCAGCACGACGTACGGATAGCCGGCCCTGGCAGCGCCGAACATGGCGGCGATCGCCGGGATCTTGCGCTCGAAATAGAGGCAGGTCCGACCGGGCGCTTCCACTCCCGACGCAAGGAGCCGCGCCGCGATCGCGTTCGCGCGCTCGTCGAGCGCGCGGTAGGTCACGCGTGCGTGGCGCTCCACGATCGCCGGCTTGTCCGGCGCCCGCTGCGCCACGCGTGCGAGCCGCGTGCCGATCGTGTCCGTGGACGCGCGCGCCTCCCCCGACGACGAACCGTCCATGTTTCGCGAACCCTCCCCCGGCTTGCGACGCTCGGGATGTTACACCCGGGTCGGGACGCGTCAAAACAGGTATCCGAAGCGGTCGATGTCGCGCGCGAACCGTTTTGCCACGATGTCGCGCGTCTCGGTCGTGTAGTAGCCGCGGTAGTCTTCGTGCGCCGATCGGTTGGTGTGCGGCAGGTCGTGCGCGAGCCCCAGCCGCTCCCTCACGACGCCCATGTCGTCGCGCAAGCGCTCGTAGCGCCCCACGAAATCGACGAGCATGGCACCCGTGGCA
This sequence comes from Casimicrobiaceae bacterium, assembly GCA_035493035.1. Lineage (GTDB taxonomy): Bacteria > Pseudomonadota > Gammaproteobacteria > Burkholderiales > Casimicrobiaceae > VBCG01. The sequence continues at coordinate 4,041 of DATJIS010000036.1, forward strand.
TCCGTGACGTAGTCGAGCTGGTTGTGCGTGGTGCGCTCCCCGAGCCCGGTTGTCGCGTGCTTCACGAAGGCCTCGAACGTAGGTGCGACCTCACGCACGTAGGCGCCGAAGCGGTTCGTCACCCGCGCCTGAGCCACCATGCAATACCACGACACGAGGCGATCCCAAGGATTGCGCACGAACGCGAACTTGAAATAGCGCGGCCACTTGTCCCCTTCGACCAGCGGCCGGATGTCGCGCGCGAACATGTGTCGGCGCCCTTCGTGCATATTCGACCCGATCGCCGGATCGTTCGCGCGCAGGAGGTCCTCGATCGAAGAGCCGCCCGTCTTCTGGATGTGGACGAAGATGCATCCGAGGCGATCCGAGATCACCATGGCGCGCGCATCCCGGGCCTCAGGCCGGCGTATGCACAGCGCGCGCGGCTTGCCGGATGCGGTCGACGCACGACTGGAGCTGTTGCTGGAACAGCGCGTTGCGCGGATCGAGCGCCTGCGCGTGCGTATCACCGACTTCGTGCCGCTCGATCCTGCCCGTGAAGACCGCGCGCAGGCCATCGGCGCGCTTCTTGATCCGCTGGCGGCTCGACAGCATGTACACGTCGCCGTCGTAAGGACGCGGCTCGTGCCGAGCGATCGCGGCTTCGAACGCAAGCGCCGCGCGATGGACACGCTTCATGTACGCCGGGTCATCGACGGGCCCGTCCGAGCCACCACGCGCACGGCGCGCGGCCATCTTCTCGACGAACTGTTCCTCGCTCATGTCGGCGTACCCGCGCTTCAGCACCAAACGCTCGGGAGGATCGAGCAGCAGGAGCGGCAGCACGACCTCTCCCGCCGAGGCGAGCATGCGCGCCATCTCGGCCGCGACGTACGCGCCTGCGCAAAGCGCCCCGATGAAATACGGTCCGCGTGGACGCACGTCGCGGAGCGCGGCGAGATAATCCTCGGCCATGGCCTCCACCGTCTCGTGGGGATCGTCGCGACCGTCGAGCCCGCGCGCCTGGAACGCCCATACCGGCTGGTCGTTGCCGAGCAGCTTCATGAAGTGCGCGCTGACGAACGCCTGCCCGTGGCGCCCATGCACCAGGAATAGCGGCACGGCGGTTCCCTGCTGCCACAGCGGAATCAGCACGGGCATCGCGCGCGAATCGGCGGGTGTGACGCGCGCCGTCCGCACGGCTGCTGCGAGGCGCGAGACCGACCCATCCTCATGGAGCCCCGTGACGTTCACGCCGAAGCGCTCGCGCAGCCGAAGATGCAGCTCCGCGGCACGCAGCGAATCGCCGCCCAGCAGGAAGAAATCGTCGTCGCGGCCGATCGGCTGGACGTCGAGCAGCTCCTCGAACACGCGGGCGATCTCACGCTCGACGTCGTCGTCGGGCGCTGCGACGTCCCGCGACGCGGGTCCGTGCGTCGGCAGCCCCGCCAGCGTCGTGCGGTCGATCTTGCCGCTCGGCGTGACGGGCAGGGCGTCGAGGAACACGATGTCGCGCGGCAGCATGTACGCCGGCGAGCGCGTCGCAAGCTCTCGACGCAGGGCGAGCGCATCGCGTGCCACACCGGCCTGGGGCACGACGAAGGCCGTGAGGCGCACGGTGTCGCCGTCTCCGCGCTGCGCGAGCACGGCGACCTTGTCCACACCGGCGCAGGACGCCACGGCCGCTTCCACTTCCATCAGCTCGACCGAATGCCCATGGATCTTGACCCGGCCCCCCTTGCGTCCGAGGAAATGCAGGTTGCCCTCGGCGCCGATGCGGCCGACGTCGCCCGACGCGTAGCGCCGCATGCGTGCGTCGCGCGGATCGACGGAAAAGGCGAGCGCGCCGAGCTCCGGGCGCCGCCAGTAGCCCGGGCTCACGTGCTCGCTGCTGACGATCATCTCGCCGACCTCGTCTGCCGCAGCCACCGAGCCGTCGTCCCGCAGGATCTCGACGCGGACGCCTTCGGGACAGCGCCCGACCGGCACGAGCGCGTCGTCGGCGTGCGAATGCGCATGCGTGACGACGTGCTGCGCGATGAGGCCGACCTCGGTGGACGCGATCTGGTTCACGAGCACGCACGTCGGCAGCGTATGCCGCCGGAAAAGCGCCACGTCGCTGCCGAAGACCGCTTCGCCGCCCAGGTCCACGACGCGCAGGTGCGGCAGTATCCGCTCCGGCGACAACCGCGATAGCACCTCGCGAAACACCGTCGGAACCGCATGCAGCACGGTGATGCGCTCGCGATCGAGCCAGTCGGCGAGGTGCGGCAGGCCGTCCCGGCGCACGTCGTACGCGCAGAGCGTGGCGCCGGACAGCAGGCCGCCATGGATGTCCATGTTCGCGGCGTTGAAGCTGAGCGTGTAGACCAGCGAATGCCGATCGGGCTCACCGAGGCTCAGTGCGCGCGCATACGCGTCGGCGAAGAAAAGGAGGTTGCGATGGGTCTGGATCACGCCTTTCGGTCGCCCCGTGGACCCGGACGTGTAGCAGAGGTAGACCGGCGCGTCGGCTGCCACGGGCGGGAGGTCGATGTCGTCGTTCGCGCGGGCCGCGCTGTCGATGTCGACCACCGCGCAGCCTTGCGGCGCGATCGCACGGGATCGGTCGAGTAGCGCGCGCTCGGTCAGGACCACGAGCGGCTCGCAGTCCTGTACGATGAAGCGCAGGCGCTCGAGCGGGTCGGCCGCATCGAGCAGTACGTAAGGCAGGCCTGCACGGCCCGCACCGAAGAGCGCGATGGCGGCAGCGCGCTTGCTCTCGAAGTGCAGGCAGACGCGGCCGCTTCCATTGGCGGCGACGCGTCGCAATGCGCGCGCGATCCGGGTGGCGGCGCTGTCAAGGTCGCCGAACGACGTGGCGACGCCCGCCTCGATAATCGCCGCTCGCCCGGGGAGGCGGCGCGCCACGCTCGCGAGGCGCGCGCCGATGGTATTCGCGTTGTCCGTGTCGACCGACGGTTCCTTCATGCCATGAAGCGCTTGCGACGTTGGAGTTGCGGCATCTTACACTGCGTGCTCGCGCTCGCCGTCGCGGCGCCCGCCGCGGCGGAAGTGTCGACCGTGCGCGTCGCGCGTCAATACGGCATCGGCTATTTGCAGATGGTCGTGATGGAGCGCCAGCGCCTCATCGAGCGCCATGCCTCCGCTGCAGGACTGGGCGACGTCACGATCGTATGGAACACGATTGCCGATCCGGCCGCGGGGAACGACGCGATGCTCGCGGGCGACGTGGATTTCGTCGCGGGCGGACTGGGCTCGTTCGCCACGCTGTGGGATCGCACGCGCGCTACGCTCGGCGTCAAAGGCGTGGCGGCGCTCGATTCGATGCCGATGCTGCTGAACACGCGCGACCCGTCGATCCGCTCCATCCTCGACCTCAAGCCCGAGCATCGCATCGCGATTCCCGGCGTGAAGGTCTCGTCGCAGGCGACGACGCTTCAGTTCGCCGCCGCGCAAGCCTTCGGCAACGACGAGTGGCAGCGTCTCGACCGATTGACCGTGGGGATGTCGCATCCGACGGGCATGCAGGCGCTGCTGTCCGAGCGCAGCGAGATCGCCGCGCACTTCACGTCGCCGCCCTACCAGAACGAAGAGCTGCGCCGGGGCGGCGTGCATACGATCCTGGACTCCTACGACGTATGGGGTGGTCCGCAGACGTTCATCCTCGCCTGGACCACCGCGCGGTTTCGCACCGACAACCCCAGGCTGTACGGCGCCTTTCTCGAGGCGCTGCGCGACGCGACGGCCTTCGTCAACGCGCATCGGCATGAAGCCGCCGCTCTGTATGTCTCCGCGACCGGCGACCGCACCACCAGCGTCGAGCGTCTCGCCGCGATGCTCGGCGACCCGAAGCTGAAATTCACGCTCGTGCCGCAGAACGTCGTCAAGTTCGTTCAGTTCAAGGCGCGCATCGGCAACGTCAGGACGCCGCCCGAATCGTGGAAGGACCTGTTCTTTCCCGAGATTCACGATCTGCCGGGGAGCTGATCACCGCTTCGCCGCGCCGACCGGCGGCCTCATCGCCTTCTGCCTGCAGCGGCGTGCGCGCCGCGAGCCATTCCCTGCGGTGCTGCGGCAAGCCGAGTCGCGCGAGGAGCTCCATTCCCACCTCGTGGTTCTTCGGCGAGAACATCCAGTGGTAGTGCAGGTGGACGGGTGGCCGCGCGAGCCAGCGCGGGTCGATGTCGCTGTCGGCGGCGAGGAGATGGAGCGGCACGTTGTAATGATCGGGATAGTGCACCACGCGGTCGGTGAGCGACCAGATGGCGAGCGTGAGCGCCGCCTGGCTCGAGCCCCAGAACTCGCTGCCGGCCTCACCGACGTGGCCGGTCGATGCGAAGACGTTCATGCCGCTGCCGGCGTACGGTCGCATGCCGGCTTCCAGTGAAGCGCGGAAGAGATCGGCGCAGCGGCGAAATATGCCCTTTTCACGCCGTGCAACGGTCAGGCCTGCGTTGTACGACACGCGGATGCGCTCGTTGCCGACCGTCGAGTACACCATCGGCAGGCGATCGAGCGACATGCCGCAGATGTCCGCGAGCCGCGACCAGTACGGCTCGAAGCGATCGCCGGGACCTCCCGTCGCGCTGCCCTTGTAATCGACGGGTCGCGCGGCGGCGTCGGCGTCGACCGGCAGCTCGGGCTCGTCGAGCCACACGGTGTCGCTGTCGAGCACGATGAGGAAATCGCACGTGGCGTGAGCTTCGGCGTATCCGCCGGCGAACACGCGGTTCGCGGGCGCGTAGTCGAGGCATGTCGTGTTGAGCGGCTCGTCGATGTACGTCACGTCCATGTCGGCGAGCCGGCGTTGCGTCTCGCGATCGACGCCGAGCCCGGGTCTCGGCGCGAAGGCCATGATCGGCGCGTTGCGATGGCGGCCGGCGAAGCGGCGGATGCTCTCGCACAGCAGGATCGCCTGGTCGCGGATCGAGTTGTTCTCGATGCACAGCACGAAGCCCGCGGTCGCGTCTCGCGACGCGGCGCCCGACCACGCGACGTCGGCCGCGGTGGCGCGCGCGTCGGCATCGCAACGGGCGAGCGCGGCACGGTATTGCGCCTCGACGCCCGGCAAGCCCCATTCGCGGCACGCCGCCGCCAGGTCCTCTTCGCCTGCGCGCTGCGTACGCAACGCGTGCTCGAGGAAGCGATCCACCTCGCCCGAGCGCTCGGCGGCGTCGAGCGGGACGTCGAAGCGTCGTGCGATGCGCGCAACCACGCTGCGCCAGTCGTCCAGGAGGTCGGTGAACCGGACGTAGAAGGCATCGTCGCGCTGCGTGGTGAAGTCGGCGACCCGCTCCATGTACGCCGACCACAAGGCGACGCCTTCCCGCACCGTCATGTCGCCGCGCGCGCGCAGCGATTGCGCAACCTCGAGCGGGTTGCGCATCGGCACGACGTACACCGGCCGATAACCCGCGTCGGTCAGGGCGCGATGCCACAGCGGCGCCAGCACGCACATGCGGGGGTCCTTGATGACGATCGTGTCGCGCCCCTCGTATTCGACGGCGAGCAGCTTCGAGGCATCGCCCAGGAACTCGTCGACGATCTCCCCGGTCTGCGGCAGCGCGAAGTCGATGCGGTCCCATTCGGCGCCGAGCTGATGCATCAGGCGCACGTTCAGCTCGAGCACCGCCTCGGGCTCCCAGAAACCCTTCGCGTTGACGCCCAGCTTGGGCGGCTTGACGTCGACCGGAATGAACGCCCCGCACAGGTTCAGCACGCGCGACGTCGCGGAAGTTCCGCTGCGGTGCATGCCGAGGACGACCAGCGCGACCTTGCCGGGGGCCGCCGCCGCGGCCCGCGGCGAGGGGGTCTGCGCGGCGGGGTCAGGCAGGGCGCGGTACTCCTGCGCCAGCGCGCGCAACATGGGGCCCGGGACGATGCGGCCCAGGCCGGCGCGGAACGCGGCCTTCAGGAATACCGCCCGGTTGTGCGCGGCGTGCGGCGCGAACGGATTGCTGCATTCGGCCGTGCCGGCGATGATCGGCGTGATGGTTTCGGCCACCACCCGGTCGCGCTCGTCGGCAGCCGCCTGGGTGTCCGGCCCGCGCGCGCGGTGGACCAGCAGCGGCCGCAGGATGACCGCGGGCTCGCTTCGGGCGCCGGCGCGCAGGCAAAAGTCGCGCACGTACGCGTGCGGGAAGTCGCGAAACCCTCCGAGCGCCGCGAAGAACTCGCGCTCGACGAAGAGATTGCTGCTCGATGCAGCGAGGTGATGCTCGAGGAACACGAAGCTGTGCGGCTGCGCGCCCAGCACGTTGCGCTGCCTTTGCAGCAGCGGATCCCGCGTATCGGCGTTGCCGTTGGCGTCGAGCTCGGTCGTGGCCAGCGAGATTCCCCACGACCAGCCCGGCCGCGCGATCTCGTCGACGAGCGTGGCGATGCGGTCGCGCGTGAAGCGATCGCCCTCGTCGAGGAACGCGATGTACTCGCCTTCGGCGAGCGCCGCGGCGTCATTGAACGTTGCCGGCACGCCGGGCTCGTGCGTTTCCATGAAGCGCACGGTGAAGGGCAGGCGGCTTGCCAGCGACCTCGCGCGCGGGTTGTCGGCAGCGATGACGACTTCGATGTCGCGGTACGTCTGCGCCGCCAGCGAATCGAGCTCCTCGACCATCGATTGCTCGTCGCCATGGACGCGCACCATGACGCTCACGCGAGGCAACGCGTCGCCCCGCGCGACGCTGCGCGTGCGATCGTGCGCGAGGAATTCCGCGAGCAGGTCGGCCTGGCGCCGGTTCGCTTCGCGCGTGAGCAGGCGGCTGAGGACGATGCCGACGTTGTGGCGGATGTCACCGACCGACCAGCGAGTGAGCTCCGCCGCCTGCCACAGCAGGTCGAGCGCCTCGCGGTAGCGCATGCGTTGCAGCTGCACGACGCCCAGCATGTGCAGCGCATCCGCGTCCGACGGATTCAACGCGAGGGCGCGGCGGTACAGCGCCTCGGCGCGACCGAGCAGGCCAGCGCGTTGCGCGGCCAGCGCTTCGTATCGCAGCGGTGTCGCAGCCGGCTGCTGCCCGCAGCAATGCTTGAAGCGCTTGCCGCTGCCGCATGGACACGGTGCATTCCGGTTCGTGGATGCGCCGTCCAAGATGGACCTTCTCCCTGGCGCCGGCCCGCACGCGCGGTGCGCGTTCCCCAGGATCGCCGGCGTGCGGATGATAGTACAGCGCGCCGACCGGCGAGCCCGACGCCGCAACAGCAAGCGCCGGACGTGCCGGCGCTGCCGTGCAGGCGTCCGGATGTCAGTGGCCGAAGGCCTCGACTTCGACGATCCGCGAGTAGCCGTCGACCGACGCGGTGGTCGAGATGCGGATCTTGCTCGTCGTGTACGGCGTGATGTTCACCGTGCGCTTCACGAGGTTGTTGTTGCTGACGGTCGCGAGCGTCACCCACGACGAGCCGTTCCATCCCTGGACCTGGAACCCTTTGAGGCCGTACAGGGTGAAGGTCTTGGTGTCGCTCGGCTCGACCGGCGCGGTGTAGTTGTCCTGGACCGAATAGACCACCACGCGATCGATGGTCTTGCTGCCCGCGAAGGCGATCTGCACCCAGTCGGGAAACACGCCCTTGGTCGCGTCCTTCCATCGCGCGTTGCCGGCGCCCTTGCGATCGCCGTTGTTCACCGACGACACGGGATACTGCGCGCTATACGTGCTCGACGCGGTCGCCAGGCCACCTGCCGAGGCGAGCGCGACATTGGTTTCGGCGAGCGCGGCGTTCACGCTCTGTATCAGCGCGGCGCTCGTGGAAGCCGCATTGCCTGCGTCGCCGCCGTAGGTCGCGACGATCGTGTGGCTCCCGCCCGGCAGCGCGCTCGTGGTGCACGCGGCCGTACGGGTGTTGGTGCTGCCGACGAGTGCCACTGCGCCGCAACCGGCGATCGCAGTGCCGGCGTCAGTGAAAGCGACGGCGCCCGTGGGCGATGCGCCGCTCACCGTGGCGGTGAACGTCACGCTCGCGCCAGCCACCGACGGATTCGGGGAGCTCGCGAGCGTGGTCGTCGTCGCGGTCGTTGACCCGCCGCCGGTGGAAACCTGAACCGTGACGGCGCTCGGCGTTGCCGACAGGACGCTCACGGTGACGTTGTAGTCGGTGTCCGTGTAGCTCTTGCCGACCACCAGCGCGCTGTCGGTGAACGCCGAGCTGCCGGTCGTCATGTCGAGCAGCTCGGTATCGTCGCTGTACGAGTTGCACCCCGAGCACAGCGTCTCGAACGGGCTCGCCACGCGGATCTGCACGCCGTTGTTCGGATAGCTGGCCAGGAACGCGTCGAAGCCGATGGGCTGGCGGTACTCGAGCCAATACGTGCGCTTGGCGGCGGCCGGAATCTTGACGGCGTAAACCGAGCCGGCGCCATTCTCGAGCGGCGCCAGCACGTACGTCGCCGTGCCGCTCTGATGGGTCTTCACCGACGAGGCCGGAATCCACCCTAGCAGCGATTTCTGCGCAGAATCGAAGTGCGCCGCCCGCTGGTTGCCCATGGTGCTGAACGGATCGCCGTATTCGCTCGCCGTGCACGAGCCGCCGATCGATCGCGTGCCGCAATCGACGCTGGCCGCGTGCAGCAGGCCGAAGTTGTGCCCCATCTCGTGGGCGATGACGGACGTCACGGCCGAACCGGCGCCGTTGATCCAGGCCTTCTTCGGCGAGCCGATGTACGCGAGTCCCGACCAGCCGCATGCCGCCAGGCGGGGGAAGACGTACACCTTGAACTCGTACGCGGCGACGTTGTAGCCGGCGGCAGTCGCGGCAGCCTCGGCGGCGGTGCCGATGCCGGAGTAGTTGCACGTCGAAGGCGCCGCCATCGACGCGGTAAGCCATTTCGACGTGACGGTCGGGTTGAGCAGGTGCTGGCCGTACGACGCTTCGCGATAGAAGTTGGCCACGCTGTTGCTCGCAGTCGTCATCACGTCCTGCACGGCGGCGACCGTCGACGGATCCGAGGCCGTGTTGCTGAACTTCATCAGGATGACGAGCACGGAGTGCGTCGTCGCCGCCTTGGCATCGAGCTTGTCGACCGTCGCGCTCGACGGATCGCCGGCGCTCGCTTCGGCCGGCAGCGCCAGCACCTCGATGCGTGAAGGATCGAGCTCCTCGGTCGACGCATCGGTGTTGCCCATCGCCGCGACGCGCATGCCGGGCTGCAGCGCCTCCGGCCGCACGCCGAGCTTGAGGCGCGTGACGCTGGCGTCGTCGCCATGGACCTCGTACAGATATTGGCTCTTGCCGGTGATGAAATCGTCCGCGTGCGCCAGGGCAAGCCGTCCTTCGACGCGCCGTGACGCCGCCGGACGCGCGTTTGCCGCGGATGCCTTGTCCGCGCGCGCCGATTCGGCGAAGAGCACGTTGCCGTTGCGGCGGCCGGTCACCGTCGCGAGCGCGCCCTCGTGCAGATTCTGAACGTCGGTGCCGGCCAGCGCGACCGCTTCACCGGACGCGGGAACGATGAAGACGTAACGGACCGACAGGTTCGCGACGCGGTCGTCGATGACGAGCTCGCGCACCGTGCCGGTGACCGCCTCGAGCGCCGCATCGGGAGCCGGCGCCGTGGTCGCACGCTCGATCCCGTCGGGTACCGTGTGTGCGACAGCGAGGGAGTTGAACGAGACCGCTGCGAAAAGGCCGCACGCGGCGGCGAGACGAACACTGTGAAACGACATCATTCCCCTTCAACGGATCGATTCGACGCGGCCATGACAATGTCATTATCGATGCGCTGTGTCAATCGCGAATTGCAGGCGAAATGCATCACTGTTGCCGCGCGACTACACGCGGCGCGGCAATGGTTTACAGCTCGTCACGATGTTTGCAGCAATTGCCGAAGTGACGCTGCACGTCACCCGAATCGCAGGCGCAGATCAGTTCGCGCGAAAGCGAACCCGCGTCACCTTCCTGTCGTATTCGGCTTCGGTTGCCGCGGTGATCTCCTGACCGTTCGCGGCGAAGACGCGTCCACCGCTGCGGCGGCACACGTCGCGCTCGTATTGGCACGGACCCATTTCGGGATGGCGTGCGCAGAGCGCATGGACCTTCGGGCTGAACTCGATGCCTATCTGACGGGACTCGCCCCCGACGTCGGTGGCACATACGTAGAGCAGACCGGCCGGCACCTGGATTGCAGGCCGGACCGCCGCGGAAGGCGGCGTGCCGGCTCCAGGCGCCTGCGGAACGAGCGGCTCCGGCAGCGGCCGGCGCACCACCGGTGCCGCGCTTGCCTCGCCGGGCGGCGTGACGGGAATCGGCTCGCGCGGCTGCGTCGCGCAGCCCGCAACGAGCGACAACGCCATTGCGAGGGCGATCTTGCGCATCGGGTCGCTCCGGACCGTATATGCTAAGTTAGACCGCGTTTTCGCGCTTGCGTTGTACCGCCGGAACGGCCACCGTGGCACCGCCGGAAGTCCTCATTGTTCGCTCCCGGGAAGCCTTCACGATGATTCGCGAAAATCTCCCGCTGCCCTCCAACCCGCTCGGCATGACGGGCGTGGAATTCATCGAGTTCACGGCGCGCGAGCCGCTCGCGCTGGGCGCGCTGCTGCGTCGAATGGGTTTCCACGAGGTCGCGCGGCATCGTTCGCGCGAGGTGATCCTGTACCGGCAGGGCGACATGAACATCATCGTGAACGGCCATGCGGACGCCGTGCGCGAGATGGCGCAGGGCGCGGGCCCCGTCATCGGGGCGGTCGCGTTCCGTGTGCGCGACGCCGCGTACGCGCATCGGCGCGCCATCGAGCTCGGCGCGTGGGACATGCCGACCCGCGCATCGGCGATGGAGCTGCACATTCCCGGCATCCACGGTGTCGGCGACAGCCTCATCTATTTCGTCGATCGCGTCGACGAGTTCTCGATCTACGACGTGGACTTCATCTGGAACGACGGCGCGACGCGCACGCCGCCGGCCGCGTTCGGCCTTCACTGGTTCGGGCTCGTTCAATCGGTGTATTCGGATCGCACGGCGGACTGGATCGACTTCTATCGCACGCTGTTCGGATTCGACGCCCTCGATGCGAGCCACTTCGTCGGCGTGCTGCCCAAGGGCACGCTGCTGCGCAGCCCGTCGGGCAGCTTCTATTTCCAGCTGATCGAGCCGCCGGCGGGCGCGGATTTCGTCGACTGGGAGGAGCGGCTGCTGCGCATCGGCCTCGGCACGCCCGACGTGCCCGCGGCGGTGCGCGGTCTCGAGGAACGGGGCATCGTGTTCGTCGACCGCGAGCCGCTGCGTCCGTCGGAGAAGGGCGCGCTCACGCAGATGTATCTTGGCACGGTCTGCTTCGAGCTCGTGCATAGCGAGCCACCGGGGGGATCGAGATGAAGCTCGACGACTTCGGCATGGACACGATCACGCTCGCGGGTCCGATCGAGGCGAAGCTGCGCGCGGTGCGGCAGGCCGGCTTCACGCAGATCATGCTCTCCGCGCGCGATCTGGTCGGCCATCCCGAAGGCGAGGCCGCGGCCATCCGGGCGGTGCTCGACAGCGGGTTGCGCGTGACGGGCCTGCAGGTGCTGCGCGACTTCGAGGGGCTCACGGGTCAGCTCCATGAATACAAGATCGACGTTGCCAAGTCGATGCTCGAGATGGCGCGCGCGGTGCGTGCACCGCTGCTGCTCGTATGCTCGACCACGTCGGCGCATGCCGTCGCGGACTTCGATGCGCACGTCGCCGATCTGCGCAAGCTCGCGATGCTCGCCGTGCCGATGGGCGTTCGCATCGCCTTCGAGGGCTTGTCCTGGGGCCGGTTCATCGACGACGTTCCCGGCGCGTGGGCAGCCGTCAGCGCGGCGAACCGCGCGAACCTGGGGCTCGCCATCGACTCGTTTCACCTGCTGGCGAAGGACACGCCGCTCGAAGCGCTCGACGAGATCGACCCCGACAAGCTGTTCTTCGTCCAGCTCTCGGATTTCATGTGGAGCGCGCCGAGCACGCCGGAGGAGCGCCGCGAGACGGCGCGCCACCTGCGCGTCTTCCCGGGCGAAGGCGCGCACAGCGCCGCCGTCGCCGACCTGATCCGGGCCATCGACCGCATGGGCTACGAGGGCGATTACAGCTTCGAAGTGTTCAACGACGATTACACCCAGATGCAGCTCGGGCGGGTGACCGACCGTGCACGGCGCTCGGTGGCCTGGATCACCGGACACGTGTCGCGACGCAGCCTTCCCGTGCGCCGAACCGCGGGGGCCTAGACCGACAGCAACATGCGAAGCTCGTGCGCGGCGGCGCGCAGTTCGGGCAGCACGCGCGCTTCGAGGTCGCTCGTGGGAACGCGCGACGCTTGCACGCCCACGTTGATCGCGGCGGCGCTGCGGCCGACGTGATCGCGCACCGGTATGGCCAGCGAGCGCAGGCCGATCTCCAGCTCCTGGTCGACGATGGCGTAGCCGTTGCGGCGCACGCCGTCGATGACCTGCTCGAGCTTCGCCGTCGACGTCACGGTGCGATTGGTGTACGCGATCAGGCGCACGCGCGCGAGATAGGCACGGAGCTCGTCGGCCGGAAGTCCCGCGAGCAGCACGCGTCCCATCGATGTGCAATGCGCCGGAAGCCGGCTGCCGAGGCCCAGGTCGATCGACATGATGCGATCCCTCGTCGAGGAGCGCGCGATGTACAGGATCTCGTCACCGTCGAGGATGGCCATCGAGCACGATTCGCGCACGACGTCCGACACGCGATCGAGCACCGGCTGCGACGACGACGCGAGCGGCGACGACGTCATGTACGCATGGCCGAGTTCCAGGATCCGCGGGCGCAGGTAGAACGCGCGCCGGTCCTCGCTGCCGACATAGCCGAGCTTGGCCAGTGTATGGAGGCACCGCCGCACGGCGGCGCGCGGGATCCCGGTGCGCTGGCTGATCTGCGCGATCGTGAGCTGACGCCGCTGGCGAGTGAACGCCCCGATGACCGTGAGCCCGCGGGCGAGCGACGTCATGAAGTCGGGATCGCCGGGTGCCGCGTGCATCGGGTCGGCGGAGGGCTCGTCGGTCGTCGCCGGCGGAGCGATTTGGCGTTGGGGCTGGCGTTGCGTCGCGGTCTTGGGCATCTTTGAGGGACGGGACCGCAGCGCCATGTACGATAATCGCACCGATTTTCGATAATCGAATTGACCGTGCGCGGCGGCCCTTCGTATAGTCGTTCGGTACGCGCACGAACGAGCGATTATCGCCCACAACGAGAACGTCCGCGAAGGCCATCGCTCGAGGAGGTCGGTTGAACATCCGCGGCAGCACCACGCTCATCGCGCACTTCGGCGACCCGGTCTCCGTGGTCAAGGCCCCGCTCATCTACAACCCATGGTTCGAGCGCAAGGGCATCGACGCCGCGGTCGTCCCGATGGGGGTCCGCGCCGACGACTACGCGATCGCGATGCCGTCGGTGATGCGCTTCACCAACGTGCGTGGTGCGCTGGTGACCATGCCGCACAAGGTGGCGACGGTCGCGCTCCTGGACGACGTCAGCACCACGGTCCGCGTGTCCGGCTCGTGCAACGCGATCCTGAAGCGCGAAGACGGCACGCTGTACGGCGAAATGTTCGACGGCGCGGGATTCGTGCGCGGTCTTGCGTCGAAGGGGGTCAGGGTGCAGGGCGCACGCGCCCTCGTGGTCGGCGCTGGCGGGGTGGGATCGGCGATCGCCGCATCGCTCGCCGCCGCCGGCATCTCCACGCTCGTGCTGTTCGACGCGCGGCACGCCGCGGCCGAAGCCCTCGCTTCACGCCTGCGCGAGCACTATCCCGCCACCGATGCCCGGTTCGGGCCCGGTGATCCGGCCGGCTTCGACATCGTGGTGAACGCGACACCGCTCGGCATGAACGACGGCGATGCCTTGCCCGTGGATCCGACGCGCCTTGCGCCGACCACGTTCGTCGGCGAGGTCGTCATGAAGCAGACGATCACGCCGCTCCTCGCCGCGGCACGCGAGCGCGGCTGCGGCATCCAGGTCGGCACCGACATGCTGTTCGAGCAGATTCCGCTCTACCTCGAGTTCTTCGGCTTCGGCGCCGCGACGCCGGACGAGCTTCGCGCCGTGGCGCAGCTCGGGTGACACGGCACACCGATATCGCATGAAGGACGGGCTCCTCACCCTGGTCCCTCGCCGCGTGCGGGTAGAGGGCGGCCGTCGCGGCGGCTGAGGACCTCCCGAGGAGGCGCGCATGGGCGACTTCGTCCAGCTCATCGTATCCGGCACTGCGGCGGGCGCCATATACGCCCTTGCGGCCCTCGGCTTCACGCTGCTGTGGCAGGCGTCCGGAACGATCAATTTCGCGCAAGGCGAGTTCGTGATGCTGCCCGCGTTCTCGATCCTGTTCTTCATCGGAATGGGCGCGCCTCTCTGGATCGCATTCCTGCTCGCATGCCTCGTCATCATGGCGCTGCTCGGTGTCGGGTTCAAGAAGATCGTCGTCGATCCGCTCATTCGGCACGGCGTGATCCCGCTCGTGATCGCGACGCTCGGCCTCTCGATCGGCATCAAGCAGACGGTGAAAGCCGGCATCGACGCACAGCCGCATTCGTTCCCGAGCCCGTTTCCCGAAGGGCAGCTCGACCTTGCCGGCGTCAGCGTCTCGTATTCGGACATCGGGACGCTCGTGCTCGCGGGCCTCATCGTGCTGGGGCTGCAGGCGTTCCTGAATCGCACCGTCACGGGGCGCGCCATGCAGGCATGCGCGCAGAACACGGACGCCGCACGCGTGCTCGGCATCGACGTCAAGCGCATGGTGCTGTACGTGTTCCTGATCAACGCGCTGCTAGCCGTCGTCGCCGCGCTGCTCGTCACGCCGAGCTACCTCGCCAAGTTCGACATGGGCGATTCGATCGGGCAGAAGGCGTTCTTTGCCGCCATCATCGGCGGTTTCAACCAGACGCGCGGCGCGCTGCTCGGCGGCGTGCTGATCGGTGTACTGGAGAACGTGGTGGGCTTCTACGTGTCGCCGGCGTACAAGGAAGGCGTGGCGCTCGTCGTGTTCCTCCTCGTCATCCTGTTCCGGCCGGAGGGCCTGCTCGGCAAGGTCGAGGAGCGCAAGGTATGAGCGCCCGCGCGCAATGGCCGTTCGGATCCGCGAGCGTCACCGTGCGCATGGTCGCGCTCGCGGTCGGCGTCGTCGCGTTCGCCGTCCTGCCGCTCTTCCTGAAGAGCTATGGCGTCTACCTGTGCACGCTGTTCTGCGTGTACCTGATGGCGACGTTCGGGTTGAACCTCACGGTCGGATACGCCGGACAGATGTCGCTCGGGCAGGCGGCGTTCCTCGGGATTGGTGCGTACATCGCCGCGATCGGCATGAAGGCAGGGCTTCCGTTCTACGCCATGCTGCCCGTGTCGGCCATCGCGTGCTTCGGCATCGGGCTCATGCTCGGGTTTCCGGCGTTGCGTGTGCAGCACCACTACCTCGCGTTCGCGACGCTGGGCTTCAACGTGCTGGTTTTCCTCATCATGCGCAACGAGGAATCCATCACCGGCGGCACGTTCGGCATTTCCGGCATTCCCCGACCCGGCTTCTTCGGGTTGTCGCTCGACGGCAACCTCGCGTATTTCTGGTTCACGCTCGTCGCGACGCTCGTGGTGATGGGGTTGCTCGGATGGCTGCTGCGCTCGCCCTGGGGCCGAGCGTTCGCCGCGCTGCGCGACAACCCGATCCGCGCCGAGAGCCTCGGCATCAACATCACGGCCTACACGCTCTTCGCATTCGCCATCGGCGCCACCTGCGCCGGGATCGCGGGCGTCTACTTCGCGTCCCTGGTGCAATTCATCGAGCCTGCGCCGTTTCACTTCTCGACCTCGCTGATGATGCTGCTCGGCGTGATCGTGGGCGGGTCGGGCCGCTTCTTCGGGCCCGTGCTCGGAACGGTCATCATCGTGCTGCTGCCGGAGTGGCTGCGCTTCATGCAGAACTGGTATCTCGCCGTCTTCGGCTTCGCCGTCGTGGCGCTGATGATCTGGCTGCCCGGCGGCCTGCTGTCGATTCCGGACAAGCTGCGGCTGCGCAGGAGGGCGCAATGACGCCGTTCCTGGAGGTCAAGGACGTGCGCAAGTCATACGGCGCGATCAAGGCCGTCGACGGCGTGACGTTCGACGTCGGGCCCGGCCAGATCGTCGGGGTCATCGGTCCGAACGGCAGCGGCAAGACGACGCTCTTCAACAGCATCCTCGGGCAGATCAAGCCCACGTCGGGACGCGTCGACTTCTGCGGCGAGGAGATCACCGGCATGGCGCCGCTCGAGCTCGCGCGGCGCGGTGTCGGTCGCACCTTCCAGTCGCTGCAGGTGTTCGTCAAGCTGTCGGTGCGCGACAATCTCATCGCCGCGGCGCAGGAATTCAAGGGCACGCTTGCAGCGCGTCTCATCGCCCCGCCCGATGCCGGCCTCGGTGATCAGGCCGACCGCATGATCGAGCTCTTCCGCCTGCAACACGTGGCGCATCTCCCCGCCGGCAGCCTTTCCTATGGCCAGCAGAAGCTCATCGACATCGCCATGGCGTTCATGCCGGCGCCGCGACTGGTGCTCCTCGACGAGCCGTGCGCAGGCGTGAATCCCAGCCTGGTCGACCAGTTGCGGGAGCTGCTCGTCACGCTCAACCAGGCCCAGGGCGGCAGCTTCGTGGTGATCGAGCACAACATGGAGTTCATCATGAGGCTTTGCCCGCACGTGATCTGCATGGTGGAAGGCAAGGTCATGGCCGAAGGGCCGCCGGCGGAAGTGCAGTCCAACCGTCAGGTGCTGGAAGCCTATCTCGGCAACTGAGGCCATCGTGACCGACAAGATCATCGAGTTCGACCGGGTCGTTGCGGGCTATTCGCCGAGCCTCACCATCCTCAACGAGACCACGCTCGATGCGCGTGGCGGCGAGATCACGCTGCTGATCGGGCCGAACGGCGCCGGCAAGTCGACCGTCCTGAAGACGCTGTTCGGCGTGCTCGTCCCGCGCGGCGGCGAGGTGCGCTTCGAGGGCAAGCGTGTCAACGGCAAGGCACCGCGTGATCTGCTGCGCGACGGCATCGCCTTCGTACCTCAGGGCCGCAACCTGTTCGGCTCGCTGTCGGTGCGCCACAATCTGGAGCTCGGCGGTATCACGCTGCCACGCGCCGGGCTTGCGGCGCGCATCGACGAGGTGCTGAATCGCTTTCCGCGCATCAAGGAGCGCATCGACAACCAGGCATCGACGCTGTCGGGCGGCGAGCAGAAGCAGCTCGAGATCGGACGTGCGCTGCTGCTGCGTCCTCGCGTGCTGCTGATCGACGAGCCGTCGATCGGCCTGTCGCCGAAGCTCGTCCAGGAAGTGATGACGCTGCTGCGCCAGCTCGCCGACAGCGGCGTCACGATCCTGATGGTGGAGCAGAACGTGCGCACCGCGCTCAAGTATGCGAATCGCGCACTGGTGCTGGAGATGGGCCGCCTGGCGCTCGACCGGCCCGCGGCGGAAGTGCTGGAGGATCCCGATCTGAACCGGCTGTTCCTCGGCGGGCACGTCGGGAACGGCCACCGCAGGGCCGGATGACAGGCGCCTCGTGAAGCTCGCCATCGATTCCTACAGCTACCACCGCTTTTTCGGCGAGTGGTACGACGGGCTGCAGCAGGATCCGGGGCGTCGCATGACCGTGACGCAGTTCCTCGATCGCGCCATCGAGCTCGGCGTCGCGGGCGTGTCGCTCGAATCATGCTTCCTGCCGCACGACGACGCGTCGATCGATGCGCTTCGCGAAGCGCTCGATGCGCGCGGCCTCGATCGCGTGTGGGCCTGGGGTCATCCGAGTGGCCTGCGATCCGGCGCGGACCCGGCTGCCGCAGACGACTGCGCGCGGCATCTCGCCATCGCCCGCCGTATCGGTGCGCGGGTGATGCGCATCTGCGGCGGCGGTCGGCGCACGCGTCCGGCGTCGTGGGACGCGCACAAGCGCGCGCTCCTGGCCCTGCTGCGCCCGCTGAGCGAACAGGCAGCGAAGCACGACGTGGTGATGGCGATCGAGAACCACATCGATCTGCTCGCCGACGAGATGGTCGAGCTCATCGAGACGGTGGGCTCGCCGTGGCTGGGCGTGTGCTTCGACACCGCCAACAACCTTCGCATGCTCGAGGACCCGCTCGTCGTCGCGCGCAAGCTCGTGCCGTATGCGCGCGCAACCCACGTCAAGGACGTGACCGCGCAGAAGGGCGATCCCCGCACGTTCGCGTTCTGGCCGAGCGTGCCGCTCGGACGCGGCCTGGTCGACGTCCCGGCCATCCTCGCGTTGCTGGCCGCGCATGGTTACGACGGTCTTCTGGCCCTGGAGATCGACTACCTGGCGCCCCCTTTCGTGGGTGCGGGCGAGGACGCCGCGGTGGCGGACAGCATCGAGTGGCTGCGACGCGCGCTCGATACGCTGCCGAAGACTGCTCGAGCGGGGGAGGGCGCATGAATCCTCGCCTTTCGCTCGCCGCGCTGAGCGTGCTGCACCTCGCGCCGCCCGACATGGTCACCTGCGCCGCGGACGCCGGCTACGGTGCCCTCGGCTTGCGTGTGTTGCCGGCGACCGCCGACGAGCCCGCTCATCCCGATTTCGTGGGCGATACGCAGCTGGTGCGCGACGTGGAGCGACGCCTGCGCGAGACCGGCGTGCGCGTGCTCGACGTCGAGATATTGCGTCTCAGAGCCGACACCGACGTTCTCGCGTATTTGCCGGCGCTCGAGACCGCCGCGCGGCTCGGCGCCCGCAATGCGCTCGTCGCCGGCAACGATGCGATCGCCTCGCGCCTCGTCGCGCGTTTCGCGGCGTTGTGCGAGCTCGGCGCGCCGCTCGGCATCAGCTTCAATCTCGAGCCCATGCCGTGGACCGACGTGCGCAATTTCGCGCAGGCACTGCGCATTGTCGAAGAGAGCGGGCAGCCCAACGCGGCGGTGCTCGTGGACGCGATCCATTTCGATCGCGCGGCGGACGATCCCGGCGAGATTCGCCGCACGCCGCCCGATCGCCTGCGCTACGTGCAGCTCTGCGACGCGCCCGCGGAGCGGCCGCGCGACACCGACACCCTGCTGCGGCAGGCGCGAACGGCGCGCCTCATGCCGGGCGACGGCGGCCTCGACCTTTGCGCGATCCTGCGCGCGCTGCCGCGCCACCTGCCGGTAAGCCTCGAAGTGCCCATGCCGGACCTCGCGCGCGAGATCGGCGCGGTCGCCTTCGCGCGACGGCTCCGTGCCAAGGCCGAGGCCGTGCTGGCGCGCGCCGAAACCCACGCCGAAACGGAGCGCACGACATGAAGGTGCTGGTGCTGAACGGTCCCAACCTCAATCTGCTCGGAACGCGCGAGCCCGGCATCTACGGTGCGCAGACGCTCGCCGACGTGGAGAAGATCTGCCACGACGAGGGCGCGCGGCATGGCCTGCAGATCGACTTCCGGCAGTCGAACCACGAAGGCCAGCTCATCGACTGGATCCACGCCGCGGGACGCGATCACGCCGCGGGAACGCTGCTCGGCGTCGTGCTCAACGCGGGCGCCTATACGCATACCTCCATCGCGCTCCACGACGCGATCAAGGGCGCGAACGTTCCGGTCATCGAGCTGCACATCTCCAACGTGCACGCGCGCGAGCCGTTCCGTCACCACTCGTATCTTTCGCCGGCGGCGAAAGCGGTCATGGCGGGCTTCGGAGTGCGCGGCTACGCGCTCGCCATCGCCGGATTGAAGGCGCTCTCGGACAAGGCGTGACAGGCCCGATGCGCACGCAAGTCGGCATCGTCGGTGCGGGCCCTGCGGGATTGCTGCTCTCGCACCTGCTCCATCTCGACGGCATCGACTCCGTCGTCCTCGAGAGCCGCGCGCGCGCCGATATCGAGAGCACCATCCGCGCCGGCGTGCTCGAGCAGGGAACCGTCGACCTGCTGTGCCAGACCGGCGTCGGCGAGCGGCTGAAGCGCGAGGGCTTCGAGCATCACGGCATCGAGCTGCGGTTCGCGGGCCGCGGTCATCGCATCGATTTTCCGGCGCTCGCGGGCGGCAAGGCCATCACCGTGTACGCGCAGCACGAGGTGATCAAGGACCTGGTGCAGGCGCGCCTCGCGGCGGGCGGCACGATCGTTTTCGACGCGCGCAACGTCACCGTGCATGGTGTCGAGAGCGATGCGCCCCGCATACGCTACGTCGAGGGCGATGCGCCTCGCGAGATCGCCTGCGATTACATCGCGGGCTGCGACGGCTACCACGGTGTATGCCGCCCGTCGATGCCCGAGGCGGTGCGAACCGAGTTCGTCCGTACATATCCGTTCGCGTGGTTCGGCATCCTCACCGAGGCACCCCCTTCATCGAAGGAGCTGATCTACGCGCATCACGACCGCGGCTTCGCGCTCGTCAGCACGCGCTCGCCGACGCTGCAGCGGATGTACTTCCAATGCGATCCGCACGATCGCGTGGAGGCCTGGGACGAGGGTCGCATCTGGAGCGAGCTGCGGGCGCGCCTCGAAACGGTCGACGGCTGGCGGCCGAAGGAGGGGCCGGTCACGCAGAAGAACATCGTGGCGATGCGCAGCTTCGTGTGCGAGCCGATGCAGCACGGCCGCATGTTCCTCGCAGGCGACGCCGCGCACATCGTTCCGCCGACCGGCGCCAAGGGCCTCAACCTCGCCGTGGCCGACGTGCACCTTCTGGCGCGCGCGTTGACGTCGCGCTACCGCACCGGCGGCGACGATGCGCTGCGGCGATACTCCGCGACCGCGCTGCGACGCGTATGGAAGGCCCAGCGCTTCTCGTGGTGGATGACCACGATGCTCCACCAGTTTCCGGATCACAACGCATACCAGCGGCGGTTGCAGCTCGCCGAGCTCGACTACGTCACGTCGTCCCGCGCGGCCGCCGCCTCGCTCGCGGAAAATTACGTCGGATTGCCGTTCGAGTAGAGGCTTCTCATGATCAACAAGATCTTCCCGTCGGTGCGCGAAGCCGTCGCCGACGTTCACGACGGCGCCACCGTGATGATCGGGGGCTTCGGCACCGCGGGCATGCCGTCGGAGCTCATCGATGCGCTGATCGAGCAGGGCGCGCGCGACCTGACCATCGTGAACAACAATGCCGGGAACGGCGACGTCGGGCTCGCCCTGCTGCTCAAGGCGAAACGCGTGCGCAAGATCATCTGCTCGTTCCCGCGCCAGGCGGACTCCTGGCATTTCGACAACCTCTACCGCGCGGGCGAGATCGAGCTGGAGCTCGTGCCGCAGGGCAACCTCGCCGAACGCATTCGCGCCGCCGGCGCAGGCATCGGAGGCTTCTATACGCCAACGGGGTACGGCACCGAGCTCGCGCAGGGCAAGGAGACGAGGACCATCGACGGCCGGCATTACGTGCTGGAATATCCCATCCATGCCGACTTCGCGTTGATCAAGGCGCTTCGCGGCGACCGATGGGGCAATCTCGTGTATCGCAAGACGGCGCGCAATTTCGGGCCCATCATGGCCGCGGCAGCGAAGACCACGATCGCGCAGGTACGCGAGATCGTGAACCTGGGCGATCTGGACCCCGAGGTGGTCGTCACGCCGGGAATCTTCGTCACGCGCCTGGTGGAGGTGCCCGCCGCGCTGAAGCACGTGGCGCAGCCGGGAGCCGCGGCCTGATCACTCGAATCCAGGAAGAAACATGAGACGCTTCACACGCGAGGAGATGGCGACGCGCGTCGCGCGCGACATCCCCAATGGAGCTTACGTGAATCTCGGCATCGGCTTGCCGACGATGGTGGCCAACCACTTGCCGCGCGATCGCGAGATCGTGCTTCACACCGAGAACGGCCTCCTCGGCATGGGCCCCGCGCCGGAGGCCGGTGAGGAGGATCCCGACCTCATCAACGCCGGCAAGCAGCCTGTCACCGCATTGCCCGGCGCGTCGTATTTCCATCACGCCGATTCGTTCGGCATGATGCGCGGCGGGCACCTCGATTTCTGCGTGCTGGGCGCGTTCCAGGTATCGGTGAAGGGCGATCTCGCGAACTGGCACACCGGCGCGAAGGACGCGATTCCCGCGGTGGGCGGCGCGATGGATCTCGCGATCGGCGCCAAGCGGGTCTACGTCATGATGGAGCATCTCACGAAGAAGGGCGAGAGCAAGATCGTGCCGCAATGCACGTATCCGGTCACCGGCATCGCATGCGTATCGCGTATCGTCACCGACCTGGCGATCATCGACGTCACGCCCGACGGGCTCGCGGTCGTGGAGATCGTCGACGGACTGCCGTTCGACGAGCTGCAGCGGCTCACCGGCGTGCCGCTCAGGGCACCGCGCGCGGTTGCCGCGGCCAACTGAAGGAAACGGACATGGCCGACGCATTCATCTATGACGCCGTGCGCACGCCGTTCGGGCGCTACGGCGGCGCGCTCGCGCACGTGCGCACCGACGACCTCGCGGCGGTGCCCATCAAGGCCCTCGTGACGCGCAATCCCGGCGTCGACTGGGTGGCTGTCGACGACGTGGCGTACGGCTGCGCCAACCAGGCAGGCGAGGACAACCGCAACGTGGCGCGCATGGCGCTGCTCCTTGCGGGACTGCCTGATTCCGTGCCGGGAACCACGATCAATCGGCTGTGCGGCTCCAGCATGGACGCCGTCGGCATCGCCGCGCGCGCCATCAAGAGCGGCGAGGTCGACCTGATGATCGCCGGCGGCGTCGAGAGCATGTCGCGCGCGCCCTTCGTCACGGGCAAGGCCGCGGAGCCGTTCGCACGCACGGCGAAGCTCGAGGACACGACGATCGGATGGCGCTTCATCAATCCGCTGATGAAGGCGCAGTACGGTGTCGATTCGATGCCCGAGACCGCGGAGAACGTCGCCGCGGAGTTCAAGGTCGCCCGCCCCGATCAGGATGCCTACGCGCTGCGCAGCCAGCAGCGCGCCGCGGCCGCCATCAAGGCGGGGTTCATCGCCGAAGAGATCGTTCCGGTCAGCATCCCGCAGAAAAAAGGCGAGGCCATCGTGGTGTCGCGCGACGAGCATCCGCGCGAGACGACGCTCGAAGCGCTCGCCAGGCTGAAACCGGTAGTCCGACCCGACGGGACGGTCACCGCCGGCAACGCCTCCGGCGTGAACGACGGCGCGTGCGCGATGATCGTGGGCTCGGCGGAGGCCGGGCGGCGATTCGGCCTCGCGCCGCGTGCACGGGTCGTGGCGATGGCCACCGCGGGC
>DATJIS010000037.1:0-7205 GCA_035493035.1 Casimicrobiaceae bacterium
CTTCCAAAGCGATGCCGTTTCGTACGCCGGACAACGTTACAACATCGCCACGCCGAAGCTGTCCGGACATTGCACCGTGCAACGGGATCACATTGCCGTCGGCTGCGCGGAGCTGTGGAAACTGGAACACGCGCTGCCGCACACGATCGTCGATCTCGAGCGCTTCGATGCGACCCGAGTGCTCTTCGACGGTTCGCTCCATGACTGGCATCGTTGCTGTCTGAAGCGGGTGCGAATGCGCGGGAGCGATTCCGACGACAGTGAGGGACGTGACGAGCGCGCCGGCGAGAGTGAGGCGGAGGGCGATGGACATAGCTAAGTTTTCGCGGCGCACGGATCGCGACCCGGACACGGGTATTATGCCATTGTCATAGAGGCGCTGTGCACATCCGTAAGGACCGGCAACGTCTGGATCTCGGCATTTCAGCGGGACGCAAGAGAGCCCGCCGACGAACGGTTGCGCAGTCGTAGCGCGACGTGGTCTCGGAGGCCCTCGTGGGCCGCCGGGTTGGCGACTAGGACGTGCGGTACGAGCGGAACTTGCTGATCACCCGCTCCATTTCCTCGTCCGAGAGGCGCGGCGGTTCCTCGACCTGGATCGCGCGCCAGTACATCTCGGCCAGCGCCTCGACCTCGACCGACAGCGCGAGCGCCGACTCGAGGTCGTCGCCCACCGTGATCATGCCGTGGTGCGCGAGCAGGCAGGCCTTGCGGCCCTCGAGCGCTTCCACGGCATGGCGGGCGAGCTCGTCGCTGCCGAACGTCGCGTAACGCGCGCAACGGATGTCGCGGCCGCCTGCGACCGCGACCATGTAATGGAACGCGGGAATGCCGCGATTCAGGCAGGCGAGCGTGGTGCCGAAGGGCGGATGGGTGTGAACGATCGCGCGGACCTCGGCGCGCGTGCGATAGATCTCGCGATGGAACGGCCATTCGGTGGACGGCGCGCGCGATCCCGACACAACGCCGCCGTCCAGCGTCATGGCGACGACGTCCTCCGGGGCCATGCGGTCGTAGGGGAGCGCGCTCGGCGTGATGAGGAAGCCCGAATCGCAGCGCGCGCTGACGTTGCCGGAGGTGCCGCGGTTGAGCGGCAGCGCGTTCATCGCGCGTGCGGTCGACACGATTGCGGCGCGCAGCGCCGGATCGTCCGGCGACGCCGCTGCGCTCATGCCGCGAGCGCTGCCGCCGCCTGGTCGGGAAACAGCGCCTGGAGCAGCGATCCCGAGCGCGCGATGCCCCGCTCGGTCACCAACCCGCTCACGAGCCGCGCCGGCGTGACGTCGAACGCGTAGTTGACGGCGCGCGTCCCGGGCGGCGCGATCATGACCGTCGAAGTCTGCCCGTAATCGTCGCGACCGGTGACACCCAGCACTTCGTCGGGCGCGCGCGTCTCGATGGGGATGTTCTCACCCGACGCGAGCCCCCAGTCGATCGTCGGCGAGGGTAGCGCGACGTAGAAGGGCACGTCGTTGTCGCGGGCCGCAAGCGCCTTGTCGTAGGTTCCGATCTTGTTGCACACGTCGCCGTTGCGCGCAACGCGGTCGGCGCCGACGATGACGAGGTCGGCGTCGCCACGCCGAAGCAGCAGGCCGCTCGCCGAATCCACGAACAGCGTGTGCGGGATGCCGCGCTGCACCAGCTCCCATGCCGTGAGGTTCGCGCCCTGCAACCTCGGGCGCGTCTCGCTCACCCACACGTGTACCGCCATACCCTGCGCGTGCGCCATGAAGATGGGCGCGGTCGCCGTTCCCCAGCCGCACGTGGCGAGCGCGCCGGCATTGCAATGCGTCATCACGTTGATCGGCCCGCTGCGCCGGCGCGCGATGTCGCGCAGCAGCTCGAGCCCTGCGAGCCCGATCGCGTGGTTGATCGCGACGTCTTCTTCGCGGATGCGATCGGCCTCGTGCCACGCGGCGTCCGCCCGCTCGCTCACCGGAAGCTGCGCGACTGCGCGTCGAACGCGATCGAGCGCCCAGCGCAGGTTCACCGCGGTCGGCCGCGTGGCGTCGAGCGCGCGATGCGCCTTCGCGAGCGCGGCGTCGGACGCGTCGCGGTCGAGCGCCATGGCGAGGCCGTACGCGCCTACCGCGCCGATCAGCGGGGCCCCGCGCACCCACATCTTGCGAATGGCGATGGCCGCGGCGTCGGCATCGGTGATCTTGACGGCAACGTGCGCGTGCGGCAGCGCGCGCTGATCGATCGTCTCGATGAAGCGTGCCTGCCGCGGCCGGCGCAGCGCCTGGTACGAAGCCGGATCGGTGTGGTGTTCGTGGGACATGGCGTGGAATTCTATTCTCTCGCCTTCAATACCTGGAACAGGTTGTTGAAGTCGTCCGTCCAGAGGCGCCAGTCGGGCCGCGACGTGATCGCGGTTGCGTTGTCGGCGATGTCCGGGCGATCCAGGACGCTGCCGCCGGAGGTGAGCAGCACCCAGTCGCTGCGGCTGGTGAGCGCGTCGTCGCCGTCGTCGGCGATCCACACCGCGTGCATGCCGCGCGCCTTGCCGAGCGCATCCACGATCGGCACGAGGTCGAGATAGCGGTTGGTGACGTGGAATGCGATCACGCCGTCGGGTTTCATGTGACGCCGGTACACGTCGAGTGCTTCGACCGTGATGAGATGCACCGGGATCGCGTCGCTCGAGAACGCGTCGATCGCGAGCACGTCGAAGCCTTGCGGCTGCTCGCGCTCGAGCGACAGCCGCGCGTCGCCGAGCGCGATCTCGATCGTGGCGTCGCTGTCGCCGAGAAAGGAGAAGGACTCGTGCGCGAGGCGTACGACCGCGGGATTGATGTCGTAGAAGCGATAGATGTCGCCCTTCGCGCCGTACGCGGCGATCGTTCCGGCGCCGAGGCCGATCACGCCGACCTTGAGCGGCGCGAGGCGCGGGTTGAGCGATTCCAGCACGCGGCCGATGCCGGAGGTACGCGTGTAATACGTCGTGGGACGACGCCGGTACTCGGGCGCGAGGTACTGATCGCCGTGGAGTATCGTGCCGTGGATGAGCGAACGATGCCAGCTCGACGTGCCGGGCTCGCTTTCCTGAACGCGCAGCACGCCGTAGAAGTTGCGCGCCGTGCGAATCGTGTCCTGGTAGAAATTGTGCACGTACCAGATGCCGCATCCGGCCGTGGCAATGGACGCAACGGCGCCGAGGATGCCCAGCATGATGGGCGTGTCGCGCGCCTGCCATAGCAGCAGCAGCGCGCACGCGCAGAGCCCGAGCGCGAGCTCGAACTGCGCCGGCAGCACCAGCGGGGCGACGATGCCCACGAGCGCGGCGCCCGCTGCGCCGCCCAGCGAGATCATCAGGTAGAAGCGCGTGAGGTAGCGCGGCGCCGGCTTCTGCCGCGCGAGCTCGCCGTGGCAGAACATGCACGCGAGAAAGAGACCGACGATGAACACGCCGAGCTGCATGCCGAGCTCGTGCGTGAGGCGAGGATCGGCGAGCGTCCATGCCATGACGCCGAGCGCCGCCGCGCCGGCCGCAAGGAAGATCTCGCGCCGGTACCATCCGGTGCCGTCGAAGCAGAGCACGAAGGTCAGGAGATACAGCGCGAGCGGCGCGATCCACAGGAGCGGGACCGCGGCGATGTTCTGCACGATGTGACTCGAAACGGCGAGGAGCAGCAGCGACCCGGTGGCCGCGAGCGCGCACCACAGCAGCTGTCGCGTGATCGTCGGCGGCGCCGTCGCCGCGTGCGGCGCCTCGCCCATGTCGGCGATCGTCGACGTCGGCGCGCGGCCGTAACGCCCGGCGCACAGCGCGCACAGCAAGACGAACGCGACGTAGCCGCCCGACCAGCTCCATGCCTGTGCGCGCGTGCTGATCCACGGCTCCAGCAGGAAGGGATAGCCGAGGAGTGCGAGCATCGACGCGAGATTGGAAAGCGCGAACAGGCGGTAAGGACTGCGGCCGGGGAAGCTGCGGGCGAACCAGGCCTGCACGAGCGGGCTCGTCGTCGACAGCAGGAAGTAAGGAAGCCCGATCGTCACCGCGAGCAGGCCGAGGATGAGCCACGCGGGATTTTCCGTGCCGGCCGGTTTCCATGTGGGACTCGGGACGATGGGAAGGGTCGCGAGGCTCACGGCGAGCAGCACCCAGTGCAGCTCAACCTGTCGCCTCGGCGCGAGACGCCGCACGGTGTGATCGGCGTACGCATAGCCGGCGGTGAGGATGCTCTGGAAGAACACGAGGCAGGTCGTCCACACTGCAGCCGACCCGCCGAACCACGGAAGGATCTGCTTGGCGATGATCGGCTGCACGAGAAACAGCAGGAAGGCGCTGCTGAAGATCGTGAGGGCGGAGAGCAGCATCGCGGGTCCGGGGTGGGCGAGCCACGCGGCGGCGCGGCCGCGAAGAGAGCCGGCATTCTACTGTTGCCTTGCTGAACGAGACGAACGTGGCGGCGACTGCCACGTCGAACCGACGTGCTAGATCGTCGTCCTGGGTCGGAAGTACTGCTGCCGGTCGATCGAGCGCACCTTGACGGTGTTGATGTCGCCGCCCTGCAGCACCTTCAGCGTGATCTCGTCGCCCGCCTTGGAGCGCGCCCAGAGCTTTTGATAGAACTCCGACTGCGAGCTCACTGCGTCGTCGCCCACGGCGAGAATGATGTCGCCCGGCTGCAGGCCGGCGCGGTCGGCGGGCCCGTCGGGCGATACGCGCGTGATCAGCACGCGTCCCTGCAGCTCATCGGCCGACACGCCCAACCAGGGCCGCGCCGGGCCGGCCCGATGCCCTTCGCGCAGCAGATCGGCGAGGATCGGCTTCAACAGGTCGATCGGCACGAAGACGTTGCCGGGCAGCCGCGGATCGCCGTCGGTCGCTTCGCGCACGATGAGCGATCCGATCCCGACGAGCTTGCCCTCGCGATTGATGAGCGCGGCGCCGCTCCAGTTCAATGCGGGGGGGCTCGTATAGAGCGCCGAATCGAGCTGGTACTCCCAGTTGCCGGTGAAAGGTCGCTTCGACACGACGAATGCGAACGACGCGCCGTCCGCCGCCGCGCTCGCGATGAGGACCGGCTCGTGCTCCTCGATGCGCGATGAGTCGCCCAATGCGATCGGCTCGGCGTCGAGGGGCAGGATGGTTCGCACCAGGCCGAAGCCGCTGTTGTGGTCGTACGCCACGAGCTGCGCGGGCAGCGTGCGTCCGTGGGCGTCGGTGACCTTGATGTCGTCGGCTTCCACGATGAGGTAGCCGATGGTGAGCACCAGTCCGTCGCTGCCGATCAGCACGCCGCTGCCTTCGCGCTCCATGCCGAGCGTGGACGCGCTGCGGGCGTCGGGCACCGCGCGCGTGGTCACTTTCACGACGGCGCCGAACAGGCGCTCCGCATCGAGCGAGGCGTCCTGGCCGGGTGTCGCAGGGATCGGACGCCCATCGGGCGCCACGGCGCCCGGCGGGACCGGTTGTGCAGCCGGTTCGGATCGCTCGCCCGGCAGTGGCGCGTTCGCGGCGCCCGCAACGCACGCCAGCATGGCGAGCGCCAGGCCGAGCAGCGAAACGCGCGCGGCATGCAGGCAGGGTTGCGGATGAACGGGACGAGGGCGCCGCATGTCGCCTCCCGAAGGTCGCGGACGTCTGCGCCCGGCCGCAGGGGCGGCGCGGCGCACGCATGTTCGCTCGCGCCAGGGCACTATAGCGCGCGTGCGGGCGGTCGCAAGTCGCGAGCGTCCTACAATCGCGTCGGCAGGCCGCCGACGGTGCGGGCGACGAAAGTGCGCTCGCTATAATCGGCGCGCAAGGCGACGCACCGTGCGCCGCGACGACAACCAGGAGGCGCGTCCCGCATGGCCCGCAAACGTCCCGAGGATCTGCGTTCGTTCCGCTGGTACGGCAAGGCCGACATGCGCGGCATCGGCCATCGCTCGCGCACCGCGCAGATGGGCTATTCGCGCGCGGACTACCTCGGCAAGCCGGTGATCGCCATCGTCAACACGTGGAGCGACATCAACGCGTGCCACGCGCACTTCCGGCAGCGCGCCGACGAAGTGAAGCGCGGCATCTGGCAGGCGGGCGGCTTCCCGATCGAGATCCCGGCGATGACGCTGTCGGAGCCCTTTCAGAAGCCGACGACGATGCTGTATCGCAACCTGCTCGCGATGGAGACCGAGGAGAACCTGCGCTCGTATCCGGCCGATGGCGCCGTGCTGATGGGCGGTTGCGACAAGACCACGCCCGCGCTGCTGATGGGCGCGATCAGCATGAACATCCCGGCCATCTTCATGCCGGGCGGGCCGATGCTGCGCGGCGACTGGCGCGGACAGTTCCTCGGCTCCGGATCCGACGTGTGGAAATACTGGGCCGAGAAGCGCGCGGGCAATCTCACCGAGCAGGCATGGGAGGAGATCGAGTACGGCATCGCCCGCTCGTACGGGCATTGCATGACCATGGGCACCGCGTCGACGATGACGTCCGCCGCCGAGGCGCTCGGATTCTCGCTGTCGGGCGCGGCATCGATTCCCGCCGCGGACTCGCGTCACGCGCGCATGGCGAGCGCCACGGGAAGGCGCATCGTGGACATGGTGTGGGAGGACTTGAAGCCGCGCGACATCACCACGGCGAAGAGCTTCGACAACGCCATCACCGCGGTGTTGGCGCTCGGCGGATCGACGAACGCGCTCGTGCACCTCGTTGCGCTTGCACGGCGCGCCGGCATTCCGCTGACGCTCGATCGCTTCGACGAGCTGTCGCGGCGCACGCCGCTGCTCGCCAACGTCCGGCCCGCGGGCAAGTACCTGATGGAGGACTTCTATTACGCGGGCGGGCTGCGCGGTCTGCTCGCGTCGATCGCGGATCTTCTGAACACCGGCGAGCGCACGGTGAGCGGTCGCACGCTCGGCGAGGACATCGCCGGCGCGGAGATCTACAACCACGACGTCATCCTGCCGCGCGAGCGCGCGCTCGTGACGTCGGGCAGCCTCGCCGTGCTGCGCGGCAATCTCGCGCCCGATGGTGCGGTCATCAAGCCGGCCGCGGCGGAACCGCGGCTTCTTCGGCATCGCGGGCCGGCTGTCGCTTTCGAGAACTACGACGACATGGCGGCGCGCATCGACGATCCCGCGCTGCCCGTGACACCGGATTCGGTGATCGTGCTGAAGAGCGCCGGTCCGCTCGGCGCGCCGGGCATGCCCGAATGGGGCCAGCTACCCATTCCCAGGAAGCTGCTGGAGCAGGGCGTTCGCGACATGGTGCG
>DATJIS010000038.1:0-43488 GCA_035493035.1 Casimicrobiaceae bacterium
CAGGATGTCGACGTCGACATCATGTTGCATGTCTCGGTCGTTCCTCGCGGTCGGCTCGATTGACCAGCGAGCCCCCAAAGTCGCGTGGCGCGAACCCAAACACACAACGGAGGCCTGCATGCACGCGCGCGTTGTTGACCGTATCGCAGCAATCACCGGTCTTTCAGCACTGCTGGTTTGCGCGGCGGCGTACGCCGAACCCGCCGCGCATTTCAGCCGGGCCTCCATCCTGTTCGGCGGGACGCTGGCGGGAAACACCAGCTTTACGCAGCCGCTGTTCGTCACCAACACCGGCGATGCCGACCTCACGTTCGTCTCGCTGACCATCACCGGGCCGCAGGCGAGTTTTTTCCAGGTCAGCGGCGGCACCTGCGTCGTCGGCGTCCCGCTGCCCGCGGGGCAGCGCTGTCGCATCGACCTGGTCATCAAGCCGACCCTGCAGGGTAGCGGTCCCCAGCTCGGCAACGCGGCGACCTTGACCGTCCAGACGAACGCGATTCCCGCATCGACCGACGTCGCGTTGAGCGGCGACACGGACGACGGTCCGTACGTGGGCACGTTGATGCCGGTGCCGCAGTGGCTGGATTTCGATCCGCAGGCGGTTCAGACGGTCTCAACACCGCGCACGCTGGTGATCACCAACACGACACGGTTCCTGATGCACATCGAGCGGTTCTTCGTGTCGGGCAACGACGACGGCGACTTCGAATTGGCGCTGAACCCCGAGTGCGTTCCGGGCTCCGCGCTCGCCTCGCACCAGTCGTGCACGGCGACGGTCACGTTCTCCCCCTCTGCAGCAGGACCGCGGTCGAGCGAGATCATTGTGCGAATTACGAACAGCAACGATGGTCTCTGGATCAACAGCTACTCGCTCACAGGCGTCGGGATCGGCACGAGCGCGCCGGTCGCGGTCATCGAGTACTACAACGCTGCGCTCGACCACTACTTCATCACGTGGCTACCGGCGGAGATCGCGATCCTCGACGCGGGTGTGCAGATCCGCGGCTGGGTGCGCACGGGTGAGACGTTCGACGCATATGTCGCGCCGGTGACGGGAACCTCGGCAGTATGTCGGTTCTATATACCGCCACCGTTCGGCAACTCGCACTTCTTCGGACGCGGCCAACAGGAATGCGACGAGACGGCCGCCAAGTTCCCGCAGTTCGTGAACGAGGATCCGCGATTCATGTACGTGTACCTGCCGGTCGGCGGTGTGTGTCCCGTCGGTACGACGGAGATGCATCGCGCCTTCAGCAACCGGCCCGATGCGAATCACCGCTATTTCACCGACCCGAACATCGGCACGCAAATGGTCGCGCAGCACTGGCTGCTGGAGGGAGACGGACCGGATCTCGTCGTGATGTGCGTTCCGGGACCAACCGCAGCGCTTGATTAGGGTGCCGGCAGAGAGACTCGAACTCCCGACCAACGGTTTACAAAACAGCTGCTCTACCAACTGAGCTATGCCGGCCCGTGCCGGCAGTTTACCGCGGTGAGACGGATCGTTCGGCGGTTCCGACGGCACGGCGCGGCGTCGCGCCGCCCCGGTTCACTTGACGACCTGGAGGTGCGACGGGCGCCGTGGCTTGTCGTCGGTCAGCGGCTTGTCGGCATCCGCGACGAGGTCGCGCGGCTCGGTGGCCTCGGCGAGCGACGTGGCCGGATCCTGCTGAATGCTGAACGCGAAGCCGTAACCCGTTTCCTTGGCGAAGATACCGGCCACCGCGTTCATCGGCACGGCCACCTCCTGCGACGCGCCGTTGAAGCGCGCCGTGAAGCGGATCCACTCATTGTCGACGGTGAGCTTGCGCGTGGCCGTTGCGCTGATGTTCAAGACGATCTCGCCGTTCTTGACGAACGCCGTAGGAACGCGCGTCTGGCCGTTCACGCGCACCGCGAGGTACGGCGTGAGTCCGTTGTCCGCGCACCATTCGCAGATGGCGCGCACCAGATACGGCTTGGCGGATTGCTCGGACATGGCTGAGACCATCTTACGCCCGGGGAAACGGCCCCCGGGAGGGCGGCTTTACCACCCGCACCGGACGTTGCAGAAAGACATTGGAAAGGCACCGGCGGTTCCAGCCGAGCGCGGCGCAGGCAGGCGCGGCATACGTTGAACACCGCCGCAACGACATCACGACAGCCACGCCGCAGCTCACGGAGTTGCCGCGCGGCCGTGCGGTCACTTGCGCATGCCGCGCTCCGCGGAGGTGAGCGCTTCCGAGAAGGCCGGCCGCGCGAACAGCCGCTCCGCGTACTTCAGGAGCGGCGCGGCCTGCTTCGGCATCTGGATGCCGTAGTAGTCGAGGCGCCACAGGAGCGGCGTGATCGCGACGTCGAGCATCGAGTAATCCTCGCCGAGCATGTGCTTCTGCTTGGCGAACCGCGGCGCGATCTGGAGCAGCGAGTCGCGCACCTGCGACCGCGCGCGGTCGGCGTTCTTCTGATTGTTGCCTTCCAGCGCCGGGATGTGCACGAAGAGCTCGCGCTCGAAGCCGTGGAGGAACAGGCGAGCCCGCGCGCGCATGACCGGGTCGGCCGGCATCAGCTGCGGATGCGGAAACCGCTCGTCGATGTACTCGTTGATGATGTTCGACTCGTGCAGGACGAGGTCGCGCTCCACCAGCACCGGCACCTGGTTGTACGGATTCATCGTCGCCAGGTCCTCGGGCTTGTGGTCGAGGTCGACGTCGATGATCTGGAAGTCCATGCCTTTCTCGTGCAGCACGATGCGGCAGCGCTGCGAGAACGGGTCCGTGGTGCCGGAGTAGAGCGTCATCATGGCGAGGTTCTCCCGAAAGGCGTTCGCGGCATCAATGGACGTCCTTCCAGAACTCCAGCTTGGTCCAGTAGGCGAACAGGAACAGCACGCCCAGGAACATCAGCACGATGATCCCGATGCGCATGCGCTCGTTGCGCGCAGGCTCCGCCATGTAGTCGAGGTAGTTCACGAGGTCGGCCACGAACGCCTCGTAGTCCTGCTTCGACAGGCGGCCCGGTGCTTCCTGCGCCACGGTGCGCACGACGTACTTCGGATGCTGCGCCGGCTCGACGAGCGAGATGCCGCGCGTGGCGATGGCGGCGCCTTCGGCCTTCTCGTGATCCTCGTATTCCGTCTCGACGAGCTTGTTCGTGCCCGACAGCTCCCACAGCACGTTCGGCATGCCGACATTCGGGAACACGAGGTTGTTCCAGCCGGTCGCGGACTTGTCGTCGCGGTAGAACGAGAGAAGGTAGTTGTACAGCCAGTCGCGGCCGCGCACGCGCGCCTCGACCGAAAGGTCGGGCGGCGGGTTGCCGAACCACTTCTTCGCATCCGCCGGCTGCATCGCGACCGTCATGGTGTCGCCGATCTTGGTCGTGGCGAACATGAGGTTGTTCTTGATCTCGTCCTCGGTGAGGCCGATGTCGGTGAGCCGGTTGTACCGCATGTACTTCGCCGAATGACAGTTGAGGCAGTAGTTGACGAAGTTGCGCGCGCCGCGCTGCAGCGAGTCGGTGTCGAGGCGGTTGACGGGCGCGGGAGGCATGCGCAGGCCGCCCTCCTGGGCGAGGACCGGAGCGGCGGCGAGCGCCGCAACGGCGAGAAGCAGGCAGGCCAGTTTGTTCATCGCCAGACGACCCTTTCCGGTTGGGGCTTGGTCCTGTCTCGCACGGTGTACCAGGGCATCAGCAGGAAGAAGAGGAAGTACACGACGGTGAACACGCGCGCGACCACGGTCGCCTTGTCCGCACCGTAGAACGGGAACCCATCCGCGAACTGTCCCCACACCGTCACCGGCACCGTGCCGAGGTAGCCCAGGATCAGGAACGAGACGACGAACGCGGCGAGCCAACCCTTGTAGAGTCCGCCGCGATAGCGGATCGACTTCACCGCACCGCGGTCGAGCCACGGCAGGAAGAAGAAGATCAGCACGGAGGCGCCCATCACCAGCACGCCCCACACCTGGGTGGCGAAGAACGACGGCACCGCGCGCAGCATCGCGTAGTACGGCGTGAAGTACCACACCGGCGCGATGTGCTCGGGCGTCTTCAGCGGATCGGCGGGGATGAAGTTGTTCGACTCGAGGAAGTAGCCGCCGACCTCGGGCCAGAAGAACACGATGAACGAGAAGACGGCGAGGAAGACCACCACGCCGACGATGTCCTTGATGGTGTAGTAGGGGTGCGAGTAGATGCCGTCGGGCGGCAGTCCGGTGACCGGATCGCGCGGCTGGTGCTTGACGTCGACGCCGTCCGGGTTGTTCGAGCCGACCTCGTGCAGCGCCATCAGGTGCGCGGCCACCAGCGCGAGCAGCACGAGAGGCAGCGCGATCACGTGGAACGCGAAGAAGCGGTTGAGCGTGATGTCGGAGATCGTGTAGTCGCCACGGATCCACACCGCGAGGTCGTCGCCGATCACCGGGATGGTGGAGAACAGGTTCACGATGACCTGCGCACCCCAGTACGACATCTGGCCCCAGGGGAGCAGGTAGCCGAAGAACGCCTCGGCCATGAGGGCGAGGTAGACGAGGCAGCCGAAGATCCAGAGCAGCTCGCGCGGCTTGCGGTAGCTGCCGTAGAGCAGCCCGCGGAACATGTGGAGGTACACCACCACGAAGAACATCGACGCGCCGGTCGAATGCATGTAGCGGATGAGCCAGCCCCACTCGACGTCGCGCATGATGTACTCGACCGACTCGAACGCCTTCTGCGCGTCGGGCTTGTAGTTCATGGTGAGGAAGATGCCCGTGATGATCTGCATCACGAGCACGAGGGCGGCGAGCGAGCCGAAGTAGTACCAGAAGTTGAAGTTCTTCGGCGCGATGTACTTGCCCCATTGCGACTCCCACAACGTCGTCATGGGGAAGCGTTCGTCGATCCACGTAATCAGGCGTTGCATCGCGTGCTCCGGTAATGCGTCGGGCGTGTCCCGGCGGCGCGCGCAATGCGCCGCCGAGCGGTTTCAGGTCAGGCCTTGGTGTCCTCGCCGATCACGATCCGCGTGTCGGACGCATAGCGATACGGCGGCACCACCAGGTTGGTGGGCGCCGGGACGCCCTTGAACACGCGGCCGGCGAGGTCGAACTTGGATTGGTGGCACGGACAGAAGAAGCCGCCGAGCCAGTCGCTGCCGAGGTCGGCGGGCGCGAGCTCGGGACGATACGTCGGCGAGCAGCCGAGGTGCGTGCAGATGCCGACGGCGACCCAGTATTCCGGCTTGATCGAACGGTTCTCGTTCTTGCAGTACTTCGGCTGGTGATCGACCTCGGATTTCGGGTCCACCACGCGGTCGTCCATCTTCGGCAGCGTCGCGAGCATCTCCGGCGTGCGGTTGACGATCCACGTGACCTTGCCGCGCCATTTGACGTTGATCTTCTGGCCGGGCTCGATCTTGCTGATGTCGACTTCGACCGGCGCTCCCGCGGCCTTGGCGCGCTCGCTGGGCCAGAAGGACATGACGAAGGGAACGGCGGTGGCCACGATGCCGACGGCGCCGACGGTCGCCGTGGCGCCGACGAGAAAGCGGCGGCGGCGCTCGCGCTGCATCGCCTCGACAAGAGTGTCGCTGGGGACGTCCGTTGCCATGTTGGGCTTTGCCTTCTTCTAAGTGGCCCCGCGCGGGCCGGCTGCAAAACTTGCGGATTATACGGGAATTGCGCGGTCCCTCGGAAGCGGTGACCACGGGCGGCGGTGAATTGCGGCGCCGAATCAGCGGCTTGCCGCGCATGTTCGTCACTCCGGGCGTGGCATGCAACGTGCATCGAAGCGCCATCGGGCAGTCTCTATAATCGCGAAAATCGCCGCTTCGGGGACCGTTCGCGCATGTTGCGCCGTTTCTGGCTGTTGTTCGCCCAGGCCTGCACGCTGTGCCTGGCGGCCCTGTTCGTCGTCGCGACGCTGCGGCCGGACCTGTTGCCGCGCTGGAGCTCGCGCGGCAACAACAGCGTCGTGGTGCTCCAGGAAGCGGCGGCGCCGGCCACCGCGGCGATGTCGCAGTCGAGCGCATCCGCGAGCTATGCCGAGGCCGCCCGCCGTGCGATGCCCGCGGTCGTGAACATCTATTCGAGCAAGGCGACGCGCTCGCGCAACCCCGTTCTCGACGACTCGCTGCTGCAGCGGTATTTCCCCGAGCTGCGCGAACGCGCCCAGAACCGGCGCGCGACGAGCCTCGGCTCCGGCGTCATCGTCTCGCCGGACGGCTACATCCTCACCAACCAGCACGTCATCGACGGCGCGGACGAGATCGAGCTCGTGCTCGCCGATGGGCGCGAGCTCCGCGCACGAGTCCGCGGCACCGATCCGGAGACGGATCTCGCCGTGCTGAAGACCGATGCCGAGGACCTGCCCGCCATCCGGTTCGCGGCAGCCGAATCCGCCCAGGTCGGCGATGTCGTGCTGGCGATCGGCAACCCGTTCGGGTTCGGCAACACGGTGACGATGGGCATCGTGAGCGCGCTCGGCCGCAACCACCTGGGCGTCAACCGCTTCGAGGACTTCATCCAGACCGATGCGCCGATCAACCCCGGCAACTCCGGCGGCGCGCTGGTCGACATCGCCGGCAACCTCGTCGGAATCAACAGCACCATCTACTCGCAATCGGGCGGATCGATGGGCATCGGGTTCGCCATCCCGGTATCGCTGGCGCGCACCGTGCTGGAGCAGATCATCCGCGACGGCGAAGTCACGCGCGGCTGGCTCGGCATCGAGCCTCAGGCGGTGACGCGCGACCTGGCGCAGGCGCTGGCGCTCGACCGCCCCGAGGGTGTGCTGATCCGCGGGCTGCAGCAGCACGGCCCGGCCGAGCGCGCCGGCGTCAAGCTGCGCGACGTCATCGTGGAGATCGGCGGCAAGCCGACGCCCGACGTGCCGCAGCTCCTCGCGCGCATCGCCGAGCTCTCGCCCGGCAGCAGCGCACGCGTCAAGGTGTGGCGCGACGGAAAGATGGTGGATATGGACGTGACCGTGGCGCGCCGGCCGAAGGCGCAGTAGGCGCGGTCAGTCCTGTTTCACGAGCTCGACGGCATCGCGACGCCGCTGCACCGACACGAAGCGCGCGAGCTGCAGGCCGAGCTCGTAGAGCAGCCACAGCGGCACCGCGAGCAGGCACTGCGAGATCACGTCGGGTGGCGTGAAGATCGCCCCGACGATGAACGAGCCGACGATCACGTACGGCCGCAGCGAGCGCAGCTTCTCGAGCGACACCACGCCCATGCGCACCAGGACCACCACGACGACAGGCGTCTCGAAGGTGAGCCCGAACGCGATGAACATGGTCAGCACGAAGGACAGGTACTTGTCGATGTCGGTCATCATCTGCACGCCGGCGGGCGTGTAGCCCGCGAAGAAGCCGAACGCGACGGGAAAGACGACGAAGTACGCGAACGACATGCCGACGATGAAGAAGAACACGCTCGACACGAGCACCGGCAGCGCCAGGCGCTTCTCGTGCTGGTAGAGCCCTGGCGCAACGAACGCCCACGCCTGGTACAGGACGTACGGCAGCGCGATCATGAACGCCGTCATGAGCGTCACCTTGAGCGGCACGAGGAACGTGCCGGTGACGTCGGTGGCGATCATGGTGGATCCGTGCGGCAGCACGTGCAGCAGCGGCAGCGCCAGGAACGAGTAGATCTCCTTCGCGAACGGGAACAGCGCGAGGAGCACGATCACGACCGCGATGATCGAGCGCATGAGCCGCGTGCGCAGCTCGATCAGGTGCGACAGGAAGGTTTCCTGCGTCGCCTCGGGATCGTCGCTCATCAGATCTTCTCGAAGCCCGGCAGCGTCGGCTGGCGCGGGGGCGGCTCGGTGGACGACACATCCGGCGCCGCAAGGGGTGCCGGGTCGCTCGCGGCAGGCACGTCGCTCGCCGGCGCCTGCTGCCCCGCCGCTTCGCGCGCCGCGTCGTTCAACTGCTGCTCGACGCTGCGCACGCTCGCATGCACTTCGGTCGCGACGCTGGTGACCGACTGCTGGAGCTCCTGCGCCGCGCCCTGCACTTCCTTGCGCAGGCGACGAAGCTCGTCGAGCTCCATCTCGCGGTTGATGTCGGCCTTCACCTCGTTGACGTAGCGCTGCAGACGGCCGAACAGGAGGCCCAGCGTGCGAGCCGTCTTGGGCAGGCGCTCAGGGCCGATGACGACGAGCGCCACCACGCCGATCAGGACGATTTCCGAGAAGCCGATGTCGAACATGCGCTTTGCTTGCTGCGTGCGGCGCGCGGCTGGCTTGCGCGCCGGCGGGAGGCGACAGGTGCGCCGGGGCGGCGCACCGATGAGGTCAGACCTTGTCCTTCGTCGCCTGGCCCTCGATCGTGGTGCCGATGTGCTGCGGCGGGACTTCCGGCGGCTCCTTCGGCGGCGTCGCTTCGTCCTCGGCGCCCTTCATGCCTTCCTTGAAGCCCTTCACCGCGCCACCCAGGTCCTGACCGATGTTGCGCAGCTTCTTCGTGCCGAAGATCAGCACGACCACCAGCAACACGATCAGCCAATGCCAGATGCTCAATCCACCCATGAAACTCTCCTCGTCATGTCCTGCGCACGATCATCGGCCCGAGCTGGTCCGGCCCGCCGATCACGTGCACGTGGACGTGCGGCACTTCCTGCCGCCCCACGCGCCCCGTGTTGACGATCGTGCGAAAGCCGTCGCCGGCACCCTGCTCGCGCGCGAGACGCCCCGCCAGCGTCATGATCCTGCCCATGACGGGCGCGTCGTCCGGCGTCAGGTCGTACATCGATCCGACGTGCTTCTTGGGCACCAGCA
Organism: Casimicrobiaceae bacterium; assembly: GCA_035493035.1. Lineage (GTDB taxonomy): Bacteria > Pseudomonadota > Gammaproteobacteria > Burkholderiales > Casimicrobiaceae > VBCG01. The sequence goes on from DATJIS010000038.1 coordinate 8,746, forward strand.
TGAAATGGACCGGTGCGACCGGCTGGATGTCGTGGAACGCCAGCACGTCGGCGTCCTCGTACACCTTGCGGCTCGGAATCTCGCCGCGAACGATCTTGCAGAACACGCAGTTGGGGTCGGTCACGGTGGATCCCATTCGATCGGCCGCGCCGCCACTCGCGATGCGACGCTAAGTTCGCCGCGCCGCCTTTTCGGCATGGCCCGACATGCCCTCGCGCCGTGCGAGCTCGGCCAGCACGTCGTCGGGGCCCAGCCCGTGCCGCGCCAGCAGCACGAGGCAGTGGAACCACAAATCCGCCACCTCGGCGCAAACCTTGATTTTATCACCGTCCTTCGCCGCCATGACGGTTTCGGTCGCCTCCTCGCCGATCTTCTTGAGGATGGCGTCGTCGCCGCGGGCGAACAGCGACGCCACGTACGAATCGGCGGCACTCGCGCCCCGACGAGCGGCAATCACGGCCGCGATGCGCCGCAGCACGTCGGCGCTGTCGTCAACCATCGCCGTACACGGTGACGGGGTCCTCGAGCACCGGCTCGACGATCTGCCATGCGTCGGCGGCGAGGCGCTTGTAGAAGCAGCGCTCGCGGCCCGTGTGGCATGCGATACCGCCCATCTGCTCGACGACGAGCAGGATGGCGTCGTCGTCGCAGTCGAGGCGAATCTCGCGCACGCGCTGCACGTGCCCTGACCGCTCGCCCTTGCGCCACAGCTTGTTGCGCGAGCGCGACCAGTAGTGCGCCTCGCGCGTCTCGGCGGTGCGCTCGAGCGCCTCGCGATTCATCCACGCGAGCGTCAGCACGCGGTGCGTGCCGGCGTCCTGCGCAATGGCCGGCACGAGCCCCTGCGCATTCCAGCGCACGTCGTCGAGCCAGCTCCGCGCCTCGCTCATGCGGCGACCCCGGATGCCTCGCGCACTTCGCGCACCTCGATGCCCGCGTTGCGCAGCGCCGCCTTGGCCTGTCCGACCGTGAACTGCCCGTAGTGGAACACGCTCGCCGCGAGGACGGCGTCGGCTCCGCCGATCAGGATGCCGTCGACCAGATCCTGCAGCGAGCCCACGCCGCCGGATGCGATGACCGGCACGTCGACGCTCTCGACCACGGCGCGCGTGACCTTGAGATCGAAGCCCTTGCGCACGCCGTCGCGGTCCATGCTGGTGAGCAGGATCTCGCCGGCGCCTCGCGCCGCCACGTCGGTGGCCCATTCGACGGCGTCGATGCCCGTCGGCGTGCGGCCGCCGTGGATGTACACCTGCCAGGCGTCGACGGCGCACTGCTTGACGTCGATGGCCGCGACGATGCACTGCGCGCCGAAGTGCGCCGCGGCCTCGTCGAAGAGGTCGGGGTTCGCAACGCCTGCCGTGTTGATGCTCACCTTGTCAGCGCCGGCGTTGAGCAGCGCCCGGATGTCCGCGACCGAGTTGACGCCGCCTCCGACGGTGAGCGGAATGAAGACTTCGTTGGCGACCGCCTCGATCATCCCGTAGAGCAGCGCGCGGTTCTCGACGCTCGCGCGGATGTCGAGGAACGCGAGCTCGTCCGCGCCCTGCTCGTCATAGCGGCGCGCGACCTCGACCGGATCGCCGGCATCGCGCAGGTCGACGAAGTTGACACCCTTGACGACCCGTCCGTCGGCGATGTCGAGGCACGGGATGATGCGCTTGGCGAGCACGCTACTCGCCCTTCTTCGCCGCCTTCATCGCCGCCTTGAAGTCGAGCCGGCCCTCGTACAGCGCGCGGCCGGCGATCGCGCCGATGATGCCGTCGTCCTCGTGCGGCAGCAGCCTCGCGATGTCGTCGAGCGACGCGATGCCGCCGCTCGCGATGACCGGGATGCGCAGCTCGCGTGCGAGCTTCACCGTGGCCTCGATGTTCACGCCCGTGAGCATCCCGTCGCGGCCGATGTCGGTGTAGATGATCGCCTCCACACCGTAGTCCTCGAATTTCTTGGCGAGATCGACCACGTCGTGGCCCGTCATCTTCGACCAGCCGTCGGTCGCGACCTTGCCGTCGCGCGCGTCGAGCCCGACCATGATGTGGCCGGGAAACGCGTAGCACGCATCGTGCAGGAAGCCGGGGTTCTTCACCGCCGCGGTGCCGATGATCACGTACGTGATGCCGTCGTCGAGATAGCGCTCGATCGTGTCGAGGTCGCGGATGCCGCCGCCGAGCTGCAGCGGGACCTCCTCGCCGATCACGCTCACCACCTCGCGGATGGCGAGCTCGTTCTTCGGCTTGCCGGCCACCGCGCCGTTCAGGTCGACGAGATGGATCCGCTGCGCACCCTGCTCGAGCCAGTGCTGCGCCATGGCGGCGGGGTCTTCGGAGAACACGGTGGCGCTTTGCATGTCGCCCTGCTTCAGGCGCACGCAATGACCATCCTTGATGTCGATCGCGGGAATGATCTGCATGGCTCGGGGTGGCCGGGAAACTGCGGAGTGCGGCCGCGGGCGCGGCCGAAATACGGCGGGCGTTTAAGGGCGTCCGTTCCAGGCGACGAAGTTGGCGAGCAGGCGCAGTCCCGCGCGGTGGCTTTTTTCCGGATGGAACTGCACGGCGAAGATATTAGCCCTCGCAATGGCGCAAGTAAACGGCGCCGGATAGTCCGCGGTAGCCGCCGTCGCGGAGGGGTCGGCGGGCACGGGGTGGTAGCTATGGGCGAAGTAGAACCGCTCCCCCGCCTCGATCCCCGCCCAGAGCGGATGCTGCCGCGTCGGCTTCACGGGACTCCAGCCCATGTGCGGCACCTTGAGCCGGTCGCCGCCGGGCAGGTGCATGGCCGGGTCGCGGAAGCGCACCACGCGCCCGGGAACGACGCCGAGGCCCGCGCTGGGCCCCTCCTCGCTGGTCTCGAACAGCATCTGCAGGCCGAGGCAGACGCCGAGGAAAGGGCGGTCGCGCATGACGTCGAGCACCACGTCGCGCAGGCCCGTCGCATCGAGGCAGCGCATCGAGTCCGGCATCGCGCTCTGTCCCGGCAGGACGACGCGCTCGGCGGCGCGGATGGCGGCTGCGTCGGCGGTGACGCGCACGTCGGCGGATGGCGCGACATGCGCGAGCGCCTTCGCCACCGAGCGCAGGTTGCCCATGCCGTAATCGATCACCGCGATGGTCATTCGGCGCCGCGACGTTTCCAGGGGCCGGCAGCGCCTACAGCGTGCCCTTCGTCGACGGCACGACGCCCGCCGCGCGCGGATCGCGCTCGCACGCCATGCGCACCGCGCGACCGAACGCCTTGAACACCGTCTCGGCCTGATGGTGCGCGTTGTCGCCGCGCAGGTTGTCGACGTGCAGCGTCGCGAGCGCGTGGTTGACGAATCCCTGGAAGAATTCGTGGACGAGGTCCACGTCGAACGTGCCGACGATGGCCCGCGTAAAAGGCACGTGGAAGTCGAGCCCCGGGCGGCCCGAAAGGTCGATCACCACTCGCGACAGCGCCTCGTCGAGCGGCACGTACGCGTGGCCGTAGCGCCGGATTCCGACCTTGCCGCCGAGCGCCTGCCGCATCGCCTGGCCGAGCGCGATGCCGACGTCCTCGACCGTATGGTGCGCGTCGATGTGCAGGTCGCCGGTCGCCTCGACGTCGAGATCCAGCATGCCGTGTCGACCGACCTGGTCGAGCATGTGATCGAGGAATGGAATGCCCGTGGCGAGCCGCGTGCGCCCGGTTCCATCGAGATCGATGCGAAGGCGAATGCGCGTCTCGGCGGTATCGCGCGCGATCGTCGCGATGCGGGGCGTTTCGCCCGAAGGTGCATTCATGCAAGTCGCCTCAATGCCGCGAGCACGGCGTCGTTCTCCGCCGGCGTGCCGACGGTAATGCGAAGGCAGTTGGCCAGCAACGGATGCCATCCATTGAGATTCTTCACCAGGATGCCCGCGGCGCGCAACGCCGCGAAGGCACGATCGGCGTCGGGCATGCGCACGACCACGAAGTTCGTCTCGCTCGCAAAGACCGTTACGCCCGCGAGCGTTCCCAGGGCTTGCGCGACGCGAGCGCGCTCGGCGCGAATCGCGGCCGCCTGCTCGCCGAGTACCGCTTCGGCGCGCAGCAGGACCGGCGCCACCGCCTGTGCCAGCGCGCTCACGTTGTACGGAGGACGCACCTTCTCGAGCTCGGCGATCCATTTCGCATGGCCCGCGACGTAGCCGAGGCGCACTCCCGCCATGCCGATCTTCGAGACGGTGCGCACGACGACCACGTTGGGATGCTCCAGAACGCGCGGCAGGAACGAGTCGCCCGCGAACGCGTAATAGGCTTCGTCGATGGCGACGAGGCCCGGTGCCGCCGCGATGACGCGCTCCACGCTTGCCCGATCGAAGCGATTCCCCGTGGGATTGTTGGGATAAGCCAGCCAGATCAGCGCCGGCTGCTCGCGCTCGATTGCGTCGAGCATCGCGCCTTCGTCCAGCCCGAAATCGCTGCGCAGCGGCACCGGCACGTACGCGACGTGGGCCAGCGCGGCGTAGAACCGGTACATCACGAAGCTCGGATCGGGCGCCATGATGCGCGCCCCCGGTGAAGCGACCGCCGTGGTGACGATCTGGATGATCTCGTCGGAGCCGTTGCCGAGCAGCAGCTCGATGTTCGGGTCGAGTCGCAGCGTCTCGCGCAACGCGGCCTTGACGCCGTCGGCGGGGCCGTCGGGATACCGGTTGATCGGCACCCTCGCCACGGCAGTCGCGACCGCCTCGCGCAGCGCGGGCGGCAGCACGTACGGGTTCTCCATGGCGTCGAGCTTGATCACGCCTTCGGCCTTGGCGACCGCGTACGGTGCCATCGCGCGCACGTCGGCGCGGATCGTGGCCGCGATGCGATCGTCGACGCTCATGTGCGAGCCGCCGCCGAGCGCGCGTGCGCAACCAGGCCCTCGCCCTCGGCGAGCGTGACGGCCACCGGCCCGAGCGTGCGCGCCGCGGCCCGCGAGATGCGCAGCACGCTGCTGCGCTTCTGGAAATCGTACACGCCGAGCGGCGAGGAGAAGCGCGCGGTGCGGCCGGTCGGCAGCACGTGATTGGGACCGGCGCAGTAATCGCCCAGCGCCTCCGATGCGAAGTGTCCGATGAAGATCGCGCCGGCATGACGGATATGCGGCAGCAGCGCGTCCGGATCCTCGACCGCGAGCTCCAGATGCTCCGGCGCGATGCGATTGGCGATCGTGCATGCCTCCTCGAGATCGCGTGTGCGGATCAACGCTCCGCGGCGCGCGAGCGAGGCGGCGATGATCGCAGCGCGCGGCATCGACGCGATGAGGCGTTGCGCGCTGTCCGCAACGCGATCGATCAGCTCCTCGTCGGGTGTCAGCAGGATCGCCTGGGCGAGCTCGTCGTGCTCGGCCTGCGAGAAGAGATCGAGCGCGACCCAGTCGGGATGCGCGGTCGCGTCGGCCACCACGAGGATCTCCGACGCGCCCGCCACCATGTCGATGCCCACCTTGCCGAACACGCGCCGCTTGGCGGCGGCGACGTAGGCGTTTCCCGGTCCGCAGATCTTGTCGACGGCGCTGATGGTGTCCGTGCCGTAGGCCAGCGCGGCGATCGCTTGCGCGCCGCCGATCGCATAGGCCCGCGTGACGCCGGCGAGATGGGCGGCTGCGAGCACGAGCGGATCGCGCGCGCCGTCGGGCGTAGGGACCACCATGACGATGTCGCCCACGCCGGCCACCGAAGCCGGCAGCGCGTTCATCAGCACCGACGACGGATACGCGGCCTTGCCACCCGGCACGTAGAGCCCGACGCGGTCGAGCGGCGTCACGCGCTGGCCGAGCTCGGTTCCATCCGGCTCGGTCATCGACCAGTCGCCGCCCTTCTGGCGCTCGTGGTACGTGCGGATGCGCGTGGCGGCGATCTGCAGCGCGTCGCGCTGCGCTTCCGGCAGCCCGCGCAGCGCTGCGAGCATGTCCTTCGGCGCGATGGCGAGCTCCGCCACGCTGGTCGCGCGGACGCGGTCGAACCGCGCCGTGTACTCGAGCAGCGCCGCATCACCGCGCGCGCGCACGTCGGCCACGATGTCGGCCACCGCGGCGTCGATCGCCGGATCCTGTGCCGATTCGAACGCGACCAGCGCCTCGAGCGCCGCGTCGAAACCGGCCGCGCGCGAGTCGAGGCGTCGCAGCCGCAGCGCGGCGCTCACGCCTGCAGCTCCGCGCGCGCGCTCACGGCAGCGTCGATCGCGTCGAGCAGCGGCTTCGCGATGCCGCGCTTCAGCTTGAGCGCGCCCGGGTTCACGATGAGGCGCGCGCTGATGGGCATGATGTCCTCGACGGCGACGAGATCGTTCGCGCGCAGCGTATTGCCCGTCGACACGAGATCCACGATCGCATCGGCGAGGCCGGCGAGCGGCGCGAGCTCCATCGATCCGTAGAGGCGGATGAGGTCGGCGTGCATGCCCTTGGCCGCGAAGTGCTCGCGCGCGGTGCGCACGTACTTCGTCGCGACGCGCACGCGCGCGCCGCGCTGCACGAGGCCGCTCCAGTCGTAGTTGCGCCGCGTCGCAACGACCAGACGGCAGCGGCCGATGGCGAGGTCGAGCGGCTGGTAGAGGCCGTCCCCGCCGTGCTCGAGCAGCACGTCCTTGCCCGCGATGCCGAAATCGGCGGCACCGTATTCGACGTACGTCGGCACGTCGGTGGCGCGCACCACGACAAGCGAGACGCCGGCGGCGTTCGTGGGAATGATCAGGCGTCGCGACGTGTCGGGATGCTCGAGCGGTGCCACGCCCGCCGCTGCGAGGAGCGGCAGCGCTTCGTCGAGGAGGCGCCCCTTGGAGAGCGCGATGGTGAGCGACGTCACGGGCGGTATCGCGAGGAGCGAACCCGCTATCTTACCGGACCGCTCCTGCTCGACGCGTCTTTCGCTAGGTGCACGCGCGGCGTTCGCAACGTCAGGGGCGCATGTCCATCTCGAGGCGCACGAAATCGCCCCGGTAGGTCACCATCGCGAGATAGATGACGGTGCCGTCCGGCGCGTTGAACACGCGGCGCACGCAGGCGACCGGCGCATTGACCGGGATGCGCAGCAGGCTCGCCTCCTCGACGTCCGCCGTGCGAATGGTGAGCGTCTGCCGCGCCTTGGCGATCTTCACGCCCGGCATCGCCATCAGCAGCGGGATCACCAGCTCCTTGCGCACCCTTTGCGGCGCGCGGCGGAAGATGCGATCGTCGAGATGGATCGCGATGACGCAGTAAGGCACGTCGTCGAGCGCGTGGACGCGGCGCATGTAGAAATACTTGGGCGCCGGCGTACCGTCGCTTTCCGCGAGATCGGGTGCGGCCGACGCCTCGTCGAGGTTGAGCAGCTGCGGACGCGTATCGCGATATAGGTCGGCGAGCTCCCCCATCGTGGTGACGGCATGCAGGCGCCGCTTGCCGCCCGTGCGCTCGGTCACGAACGTGCCGCGCCCCTGCTGCGGCGAAACGATGCCCTCGCGTGCCAGCACGTCGACCGCCTGGCGCACCGTCACGCGCGCGAGGTCGAACTCGCGGCCGAGGTCGTCCAGCGACGGCAGACGGTCGCCGGCGCGCCAATGCCCGCGCGCGATGCGCTGGCGCAGCACGTCGGCGAGCTGCACGTACCGCGGGATGGGGCTGTCGCCGAAGATCCGGTGCATGGCGCGGCTTGACCTAAGGTATGGTCGATAGTACGTTTGGATCTTTGTCCGTTCAAGCACCCCTGGAAGCATCCATGCGCGCTCCTGCCGCCTACCCGGCACGCGATCGGAGCAGCGCGCCGGCCAGCGCCGCGCGCGCGCCTGCGCGCTGGCGAACGGTCGCGCTGGTGCTGGCTCCGTGGGTGTTGATCGTCGCAGCGTGGTATGCCATCGCGTACAGCGGGCTCATCAATCCCGCGCTGCTGCCGAAGCCGCACGACGTGGTTGCGCGCTTCGTCGAGCTGATGCACGACCGGCTGCCGCTCGACATCTGGATGTCGACCGAGCGCGTGTTCGTCGGCGTCGCGCTCGGCATCGTCGCCGCCGTGCCGGTGGGGTTCGTGCTCGGGTGGTACCGCGGTGCGCGCGCCTTCATCGACCCCGTGATCAACTTCTTCCGCGCGCTGCCGCCCATCGCGCTCATCCCGCTGGTGATCGTCTATTTCGGCATCGGCGAGCCCGCGAAGATCGTGATCCTGTTCTACGCCTCGTTCTTCGCCGGGGTGATCGTGATGTACGAAGGGATCGCGCAGATCAGCCCGATCTACGTGCGCGTCGCGCGCACCCTCGGCGCGACGGATGCCGAGATCTTCCGCAAGGTCATCGTTCCGCTCACCGTGCCGCACATGCTGACCGCGCTTCGCGTCGCGCTCGGTGTTGCCTGGGCGACCCTCGTCGCGTCGGAGCTCATCGCGGCGCGCCAGGGCCTCGGCGCGCTCATCCAGAACGCGTCGTCGTTCTTCCAGCTGGACATCATCTACGTCGGCATCATCTGCATCGGGTTCATCGCGCTCGCGATGGACGTCGTGCTGCGCGCGGTGGCGAAGCGCCTCGTGTCGTGGCAGGAGCGCATCGCTTGACGAGCGCCGCCGGATCCCGCCCGGGCGCTCGCCCGCCGGCAGGCGCAGGCGGCGCGGAAAGCCGCAACGAGCGTCCGCACCCCGACGCGCAGCCACCGGTCCGCATCCGCTTCGACCACGTGAGCGTGGAGTTCCCGACGCGCAACGGTCCGCTCACGGTCGTGGACGACGTCTCGTTCGACATCCGCAACGGCGAGTTCGTCTCGATCATCGGCCCTTCGGGCTGCGGCAAGACGACCATGATGAGCCTCGTCGCGGGCTTCGCGAAGCCCGTGCGCGGCAGCGTGCTGCTCGACGGCGAGCCCGTGAGCGGTCCCGGGCCCGAGCGCGGCGTCATCTTCCAGGAATACGGCGTGTTTCCCTGGCTGACCGTGCAGCAGAACATCGCCTTCGGCCTCACGCTCGCCGCCAACCGGGCTGCGGAAGCGGAGCGGCGCGACATCTGCGAGCGCTACATGCGCCTCATGGGGCTCGCCGACTTCGCGGCGGCGTATCCCAAGACGCTGTCCGGCGGGATGCGGCAGCGTCTCGCGATCGCGCGCGCTTACGCCGTGAAGCCGCAGTTCCTGCTGATGGACGAGCCGTTCGGCGCGCTCGACGCGCAGACGCGCTCGGCGATGCAGGACCTGCTGCTGCAGGTGCTCGCCGCCGAGGGCAAGACGGTCATGCTCATCACGCACTCCGTCGAGGAGGCGATCTACCTCTCGTCGAAGATCATCGTCGCGACGGCGCGGCCGGCGCGGATCCGGGAGGTCGTGGAAGTGCCGTTTCCCTACCCGCGCGACGAATCGTTGCACGAGACGGCCGCGTTCGGGGAGTTGCGCTCGCACATCCGCGATCTCGTGATGCAGGAGTACGCGGCGCAGCAGCGCCAGGCAGCGCGCACCATCAACTAGGAGGAGAAAGCATGGACCGCAGGACGTTCATCCAGGGAGCAGGCGCCGCAGCGCTCGGCCTATCGGCCGGCGCGCCCGCCATCGCGCAGTCCCGCACGAAGGTGAAGCTCGGCTACCTGCACACGCTCGCGGTGGACGGGCAGATCTGGCTCGGCACGCAGCGCGGCGATTTCGCGAAGCACGGCATCGAGTTCGACATGGTCGAGTTCACCACGGGCCTCGAGCTGTTCCAGGCCATGATCGGCGGCAGCATCGACATGCTCGCTACCGGCGCGGTGCTCTCCAACTTCCCGGCTCGCGGACAGGGCAAGGTGTTCCTGATCAACGACGTGGAGTTCGCCACCGCGCAGCTCTGGGTGCGCGAAGACCAGGGCATCAAGTCGATCGCCGACCTGAAGGGCAAGAAGATCTCCACGACGGCGGGGACGACCGCGCACGTCTTCCTCGATACCGCGCTGCGCGCCAACGGCGTGGATCCCAAGGACGTCGAGATCGTCAACCAGCGTATGTCCGAGGCGGTCACGTCGTTCATATCCGGCGCGGTGCCGGCGGTCGCGCTGTGGGTGCCGTTCAACATCGCGGTGCGCGAGAAGGTGCCGGGCGCGCGCAAGCTCATCGACGCGTCGGCGTTCTATCCGAAGGCGGCCATCGTCGGCGGCTGGGCCACGCGCGCCGATTATTTCGACAAGAACCGCGACGTGCTGAAGCGCATCGTGTCCGGATGGGCGAGCGCGAACGACTACTTCATCGCCAACTCCGAGGCGGCGCTCGACACGCTGCAGAAGAACTACTACAAACAGGTGCCGATCGGCGACCTGAAGGAACAGTTCGGAGGCCAGAAGATGTTCACCTCGGTCGAGTGGAGCAAGCTCTACGCCGACGGCACCGTGACCAAGTGGTTGCAGCAGGTCACCGACTTCTTCGTGCGCTTCGCCAACATCTCGAATCCCACGCCGGCCTCGCAGTACTTCGATCCCCGGCTGTACCTGGAGACGATCAAGGCCTGAGGGCGAAGGCGTGGCGCGCGAGGCGTACGACTACATCATCGTCGGGGCCGGTTCGGCGGGCTGCGTGCTCGCCAACCGGCTGTCGTGCGATGCGTCGGTGCGGGTGCTGGTGCTCGAGGCCGGCGGCTCCGACCGCCACTTCTGGGTTCGCCTGCCGGTCGGCTATTTCCGCACGATCTACGATCCGCGCTTCTCGCGCGTTTTCGACACCGAGCCGTGCGAGGGCACGGCCGGCCGCAACGTCCGCTGGCCGCGCGGCCGCATCCTGGGCGGCTCGAGCTCGATCAACGGGCTGCTCTACATCCGTGGGCAGCACGGCGATTTCGACGAGTGGGCCGAGCGCGGCGCACGCGGCTGGGACTATCGCACCGTGCTGCCCTGGTTCAAGCGCTCCGAGCGCTACGAAGGTGGCGAGAGCGCGTATCACGGCGGCAACGGCGAGCTCGGCGTATCGGAGCTGCGCAACGACCATCCCTGCTGCCGCGCGTGGGTGACCGCGGCCGAGCAATTCGGCCTCCCGCGCAATCCCGACTTCAACGGCGCGATGGATTCGGGGGTGGGCTCCTACCAGCTCACCATCCGCAACGGCTGGCGCTCCAGCGCGTCCGTCGCGTTCCTCGCACCCGCGCGACATCGCGCGAACCTGCACATCGTCCCGGGCGCGCACGTCACGCGTCTGCTGCTCGACGGCGCGACGGCAACCGGCGTGGAGTGGCTCGGCGGCGGCCAGCTGCACAGCGCGCGCGCGGAGCGTGAAGTGATCCTCGCCGCGGGCGCGATCCAGTCGCCGCAGGTCCTGCAGCTTTCCGGTATCGGCCCGCCCGATCTGCTGCGCCGTCATGGCATCGAGGTGCGCGTCGATGCGCCGGAGGTGGGAGAGAATCTCAAGGACCATTACCAGGCGCGCACCATCATGCGACTGAAGCGACGCGTGTCGCTCAACGATCACGTGCGCAACCCGTTGCAGCTCGCGTCGATGGGCCTCCAGTGGCTGTTGCGCGATTCCGGTCCCCTCACGGTCGGTGCCGGTCAGGTCGGGGGCCTCGCGCGTACCGACTGCGCGCCGGACGCGCGCGCCGACGTGCTGTTCAACGTGATGCCGTTGTCGGTGGACAAGCCGGGCGACCCGCTGCACCGCTTCTCGGGCTTCACCGCCTCGGCGACGCAATGCCGTCCGCGCTCGCGGGGCCGCGTGCAGATCGCATCGGCCGATCCGCTGGCCGCGCCGCGCATCGAGACGAATTACCTCAGCGAGGATCTCGATCGCAGGACGATCGTGGCGGGCATCCGCATGCTGCGGGACATCTACGCGCAACCCGCGTTCCGCGAATGGATGGACGACGAGGTGCTGCCGGGGCGCGACTGCGCGAGCGACCGGCAGGTGCTCGACTTTGCGCGCGAGAAGGGTGGCACCGTCTTCCACGCGGCCGGCACCTGCCGGATGGGCAGCGACGACAGGGCCGTCGTCGATCCGCAGCTGCGTGTTCAGGGCGTCGCGCGCCTGCGCGTGATCGATGCGTCGGTGATGCCGGAGATCGTGTCGACCAATACCAACGCGGCGTCGGTCATGATCGGCGAGAAAGGCGCGGCCCACGTGATGGGCCTCGCGTCCCCGTCGACGGATCGTCGCGCCGTGCCGTCCGAGCCGCTCACGACCGGCTGATCGCGCCGTCGCGATCGTGCGCGAGCCGCCCGGCGACATACGTGGCGCGGATCGCACGATCGTCACCGAGGGCCATCTGCACGCCGAGCATCTCGTCGACGCTCTCGGCGTAGCGCATGCGGAACTCGATCAGCGGCGTCGACGCGAGGTCGATGACCACGAGGTCCGCTTCGCGTCCGGAAGCCACCGTGCCGATGACACCGTCCAAGCCGAGCGCGCCGGCGCCGCCGGCAGTGGCGAGCCACCACGCGCGCGAAGGCGAGAGCGGCCCACCGGCGAGCTGCGCGACCTCGCACGCCGCCTGCATGGTGCGAAGCATGGACAGATGCGTCCCCCCGCCGACGTCGCTGCCGAGCGCCACGTGCACCGGCCGCTCGCACTTCCGGGCGTCGGCCATCCGGAACAGGCCGCTGCCGAGAAAGCTGTTGGACGTCGGGCAGTGCGCGATCGCCGTCCCGCTCGCGTGGAGAGCCTGCCAGTCGCGTTCGTCGAGGTGAATGCCGTGCGCGTACACGGCACGCGGCCCGAGCAAGCCGTAACGCGCATACACGTCGAGGTAGCCCGCGTGCTCCGGGAAGATGCGGCGAATCCATTCGACCTCGGCGGTATTCTCGGCGACGTGCGACTGCAGCCAGGCGTCGGGCCGCTCGCGCCACAGAGCACCGGCGGCTTCGAGCTGCGCAGGCGAGGACGTTGCGGCGAAACGCGGCGTGATCGCGTAGCCCAGGCGTCCGCGCGCCGCCCAACGATCGATCAATGCCTTGGATTCGTCGTAGCCCCGCTGCGCCGTGTCGCGAAGCGCCTCGGGCGCGTTGCGGTCCATCAGGACCTTGCCGGCGATGACACGCAGGTCGTATTGCAGCGCCGCCTCGAACAGGGCGTCCACCGAATGCGGATGGACCGTGCAGAACACCGACGCGGTGGTGATGCCGTGACGCAGCGACTCCTCGACGTACCGGCGCGCGACGTCGCGCGCGTACGCGGGGTCGGCGTAGCGCGCTTCGGCGGGAAAGGTGTGGCGGTCGAGCCAGCCGAGTAGCGGCAGCCCGCCGGCGCCAATGACCGGCAGCTGCGGATAATGAACGTGCGCGTCGACGAAGCCGGCGCTCACGAGCGCGTTCGCGTAATGCGTCACGGGCGTATCGCCGGACAGGCGCGACAGGACGTCGGATGCCGCGCCGCAATCGACGATGCGTCCGCCGGCCATCACCACGATCGCGTCGCGCTCGTAACGCATCGCCGAGTCGCCGGCGATGAACGGGTCGTCGTCGAAAGTGAGCAGCGCCGCGCGGATCGCCGTCGCCTCGGCGCTCATGGCTATTGCCGGGCGGTGCGCACGTTCGCCGGCATGCGCTCGCCGGCGTCGCTGCGGAAGGGGTTGATGTCGATGCCACCCCGCCGGGTGAAGCGGGCGTACACCGACAGGGTTCGCGCGCCGCAACGCGACTTCAAATCCATGAAGATGCGCTCGACGCAATGCTCGTGGAACCCCGCGTGGCAGCGGTACGACACCAGGTAGCGGAGAAGCGACGCGCGATCGATCTGCGGCCCCTCGTACGTGATCGCGACCGATGCGATGTCGGGCTGTCCCGTGACCGGGCACATCGACCGGAACAGATTGGTAGTCAGCGTCTCTGCCGCGCTCGCGTCGTGGGTCTCGAGCAGCGCCGCATCGACCTCGTACGCGCTGCAGTCGATGTCGAGCGCGTCGAGATCGATGCCCTCGAGCTCGCGCAGGCGCGCCATGCCGAAGCGATCGGGCCGGTCGAGCATTGCGCGCACCGTCGCGCCGACCGCGCGGGAAAGGTCATGCGTGAGCGCGACCGTCACCTCGCCGGGCTCCTCGAAACGGGTCTGCGCGAAGGAGCCAAGGTAGCGCTTCATCGATTTCGACTCGACGATCGACGGCGACTCGGCGGGGATCTCGAGTGTCGCGATCGCGACCATCGGCTTGCCGCGTGCATCCAGCCAAGTGAGCTCGTACGCGGTCCACAGGTCGACACCGACGAACGGCAAAGCGTCGCCGCGGATGCCGAGGGCGGCCCGCTGGGGCGCGCGCGGCAGCGCGTACAGCAGGCCCGGCGCGTACGCGTCGGGATAGTCCGTGGGATGGCCGAGGGGCGCGTCGCGCAGCTCCTCCGGACCGACGTCGGCGCCGCTCACGACAATCTCTTGATCCTGGCGCCGAGCGCGGAAAGCTTGTCCTCGATGTGCTCGTAGCCGCGGTCGAGGTGATAGATGCGGTCGATCGTCGTGGCGCCTTCGGCAATGAGGCCGGCGATCACGAGACAGGCCGATGCGCGGAGGTCCGTTGCCATGACGTTGGCGCCGGTGAGCTTCGGCACGCCGCGCACCACCGCGCTGTTGCCCTCGACCTCGATGTCGGCGCCGAGGCGCACGAGCTCCTGCACGTGCATCATGCGGTTCTCGAAGATCGTCTCGGTGATGACCGACGCGCCGTCGGCGCGCGTGGCGAGCGCCATGAACTGCGCCTGCATGTCGGTCGGGAACGCGGGAAACGGCGCGGTGCGAACGTTCGCCGCGCGCAGCGCGCCGTTGCGGCGCACGCGCAGCGTCGCGCGGTCTTCCTGCACGTCGACGTTGGCCTCGCGCAGCTTGTCCACGATCGCGCCGAGCGAGTGAGGGTCGCTGTTGGTGATCGCGACGTCGCCGCCCGTCGCGGCCGCGGCGGCGAGGAAGGTTCCCGTCTCGATGCGATCGGGCATGATGGCGTGACTCGCGCCGTGCAGCTTCTCGACGCCCTCGATGGTCACGCAGCCGGAGCCCGCGCCGCCGATGCGTGCGCCCATGGCGTTCAGGCAGTTCGCGAGGTCCACGATCTCCGGCTCGCGCGCGGCGTTCTCGAGTTGCGTCACGCCGTCCGCCAGCGTCGCGGCCATCATGAGGTTCTCGGTGCCGGTCACCGTCACCACGTCGAAGCCGAAGCGCGCGCCGGTGAGCCGCCTCGCTCGGGCGTTGATGTATCCGTGCGTGAGGTCGATCTCGGCGCCCATCGCCTGCAGGCCCTTCACGTGCTGATCGACCGGGCGCAGTCCGATGGCGCAGCCGCCCGGCAGCGACACGCGCGCCTCGCCCGTGCGCGCGAGCAGCGGACCGAGCGCGAGGATGGACGCGCGCATCGTCTTCACGAGCTCGTAGGGGGCGAGCGGCCAGTCGATGCGCCGCGCGTCGAGCACCACCGTCCCCGTGTCGGCGTCGTCGATCGCGACGCCCATCTGCGCGAGCAGCGTCTTCATGGTGCGCGTGTCATTGAGGCGCGGTACGTTCCGCAGCGTGAGCGGATCCTCGGTGAGGAGCGCGGCGCACAGGATGGGCAGCGCGGCGTTCTTGGCCCCCGACACGCGCACTTCGCCCTGCAGCGCGGCGCCCCCTTCGATCAGAAGTTTGTCCATCAGCCGCCCGCGCGCCGCTCGGCCCACTCCGCGGGCGTGAGCGTGCTCATCGACAGCGCGTGGATCTCCTCGCGCATGCGGTCGCCCAGCGCGGCATACACGCGCTGATGGCGGCGCACGCGAGAGAGTCCCTCGAATTGCGGCGACACGATGATCGCCTCGAAATGATGGCCGTCGCCGCGCACCGAAAGATGCGTGCAATCGAGGCCGGCGGCAATCGTGTCCTGGATGGATTCGGGTGTCACCACGGGTGACTCCTCAATGGCGCAGCTTCCAGCCGCGCTCGAGCAGCACGAGCGCCAGCGTGGCCAGCGAGGCCGCGCAGGCGGCGACCACGGCGAGGCTGACGGTGGGCGGCACGTCGGAAAGCCCGAAAAAGCCGTAGCGGAAGCCGTCGATCATATAAAAGAACGGGTTGAAATGCGACAGCGCCTGCCAGAACGGCGGCAGCGTGTGGATCGAATAGAACACGCCGGCGAGGAACGTCAGCGGCACGATAAGGAAATTCTGGAATGCCGCGAGCTGGTCGAACTTGTCGGCCCAGATGCCGGCGACGAGCCCGAGCGTGCCGAGGATGGCGCTGCCGAGGAGCGCGAAAGCCAGCGCGAACAGCGGATGCGGCATCGCCAGCAGCGCCGGCGAGAACCAGACCGTGACCGCGAGCACGCCGAGCCCCACGGCGATGCCGCGCACCATCGCGCCCACCACGTACGCGGCGAAGAGCTCGCCCGGCGACAGCGGCGTCACCAGGACGAAGAACAGGTTGCCGGTGATCTTCGACTGGATCAGCGACGACGACGAGTTCGCGAAGCTGTTCTGCAGCACCGACATCATCACGAGACCCGGCACCAGGAACGCGGTGTAACGCACCTGGTTGTCGAACACGGCGACGCGCGATTCGAGCACGTGCGAGAAGATCAGCAAGTAGAGCAGCGACGTCAGGATGGGGGCCGCGATGGTCTGGAAGCTCACCTTCCAGAAGCGCAGCAGCTCCTTGTGCAGCAGTGTGAGCCAACCGGGCCCGATGGCGGCGCGAGCGGTGAGATGCGACTGGCCGTCGCGGCGCTCGGCGCGTCCTCCGTCCGTCGCGGGGCGGGCATCCCCACCCGGTTCGGCGGCGCTCATGCCTCGGGCACCGCCTCGACCGGGCGCGTGTCGTCGGGCTCGTCGCGACCCGACATGATGCGAAGGAACACCTGCTCGAGGTCCGTTTCCGCAAGCGCCAGCTCCTCGATCCGGATCCCGGCCATGCGCATGTCCGCGAGGAGGCGCTCGAGGTCGTCGTAGGTCGCGAGTCCGATGTACGCCGTGCGGCCTTCCCGGCGCAGCACGCGCGCCTGCCAGGGGGGCGGGATTTCGGCCGCGGTGAGGCGCAGCGTGAGGCCCGCAAAGCGCGACAGCAGGTTGCGCGTGGTGTCGAGCGCCACGACGCGGCCGGCCTTGAGCATCGCGATCCGCGCGCAAAGGGCTTCCGCCTCCTCGAGGTAGTGCGTCGTCAGGATGATCGTGTGACCGTCGCGATTGAGCTTGCGGATGAACGCCCAGAGACTCTGTCGCAACTCGACGTCGACGCCGGCGGTCGGCTCGTCGAGGACGATCACCGGCGGCTTGTGGACGAGCGCCTGTCCCACGAGAACACGCCGCTTCATGCCGCCCGAGAGCGCGCGCATGTTGGCGTCGGCCTTGGACGTGAGATCGAGGTTGTGCAGGATCTCGTCGATCCAGTCGTCGTTGCTGCGCAGGCCGAAGTAGCCCGACTGGATGCGCAGCGTCTCGCGCACGGTGAAGAACGGATCGAACACGAGCTCCTGCGGCACGACGCCGAGCGAGCGTCGCGCGGCGCGGTAATCGGACACGACGTCGTGCCCGAGGATGCGCGCATTCCCGCGGTCGGGCCGCACCAGTCCTGCGAGGACGGAGATCAGCGTTGTCTTGCCGGCCCCGTTCGGGCCCAGCAGCCCGAAGAATTCACCGCGCTCGACCGCCAGCGAGACGCCCGCAAGCGCCTGCACGCGGCCGAACTGCCGCGCGATGTCCACGACTTCGACCGCGGCGGTCAAGCGCTGGCGTGCGTGATGTCGTCGACGCCGTACGCGACCGCGAGCGACAGCAGCGCCTTCGGCAGGTTTTCGATGCGAAGCCCGCGCTTCTCGGCCAACGCGCGGCGGCGCAGCGCCATGATGACGGCCAGCGCGGACGAGTCGCCCTGGGTGAGACCGCCGAAGTCGACGACACCCGATGCCGGGAGCGACAGCGCGGTCGCCGAGGCCATGACGGACGCCGCCGTGTCCATCGTGAGCGTGCCCTCGAAGCGCCAGCCCGCGGGCGACTCGAGGAACACGCCGCTCGGCGCGCCGTTCGATGGGTGCACGCTCACTTGGCGGGCGGCGCGGGCGGCGGCCCGGCGTTCTTCGCGGCGAGCGACTTGATCAGGCCGTCGATGCCGCCGGACTGGATCTGCGCGTTGAACTCGTCGCGATAGTTGGTGACGAGCGAAACGCCGCCGACGATCACGTCGTACGCCTTCCACTCGTTGCCTTTCTTGCCGAGCGTGTAGTCGATCTGCACGGGAGACTGTCCGGGGCGAACGATTTCCGTGCGCACCGTCACGTCGGTCGCGCCCGGATCGGCGCGAAACGGCTTGTAGCTGATCGTCTCGTTGCGATATTGCACGAAGGCGTTCGAGTAGGTGCGCACCAGCAGCGTCTTGAACTGCTCGACCAGCTGCTTCTGCTGCTCGGGCGTCGCCTGGCGCCAGCCCCGGCCGACCGCGAGCGCCGTCATGCGCTCGAAGTCGAAATGCGGCGCGAGCTTGCTCTCCAGCACCTCGCGGATGCGGTCGCGATCGCCCGCCTGGATCTTGGGATCGCTCTTGACGATCTGCAGCACGTCCTCGGAGACGCGCTTCACGAGCGCGTCGGGCGCCTCCTGGGCACGCGCAACGCCGGTGAACACGAGGGCGGCGAGCAGCGCCATGACGACGCGCAGGCTGGACTGCACACGAAACGGATGCATGGTCATTCTTCCTCGTCGGGCGGCGCGGGCTTGCCGTCCCGCACCAGGTAGGCGCGCCGCTGCAGGTACGCGCGGCGGATGAACGTATAAGGATCGATCGCGGCCTGGTCCACCAGCTTCTCGGCGTCGAGCGCCTGTGCGCGGTAGTTGATGAAGCCGATGCCGTACAGGATGTTGCGCGTGGGCACGTCGACGACGACGTAGCTCAGCGGGCTCGCGTAGGCGCGCGCGATGAGCCCGGTGCCGTCGCGCACGGTGCTCGGCCCGATCACCGGGATGAAGAGATACGGACCCTGAGGGATGCCCCATTTGCCGAACGTGAGCCCGAAATCCTGGTCGCCGCGCTCGATGCCGGCCTCGGAGGCGATGTCGATGATGCCGCCCAGGCCGAAGAACGAGTTGATCATCACGCGGCCCATGTCGTTGCCGGCGCGGTTGAGGTCCCACTGCAGCCAGTCGTTGACGATCGACACGACGTCGTCCAGATTCTGGAAGAAGTTGTGGATCCCCGTCTGGATCGGCTGCGGCGTCGCGGCCACGTAGGCCTGCGCGATCGGCTTGAAGAAGTGACCGTCGACCACCTGGTGCACGTCGTACATCGCGCGGTTCCAGGGCTCGAACGGATCGTCCTTCGACGTCGCGCCCTGCGGCGGGACGGTCGCGCAGCCGCCGCCGAGCGCGGCGAGCGCGACGACGAACAACATCCGGAGCAACGCACGCTGCATCATTTGGAGTTCCCCGTAGCGGCCTTGTCGAAGAGGAACTGGCCGATCAGCTTCTCCAGCACCACCGCGGACTGCGTCTTCGTGATGCGCGCTCCGTCGGCCAGCATTTGCGTGTCGCCGCCCGAATCGAGGCCGATGTAGACCTCGCCGAGCAGGCCCGAGGTGAGGATCGACGCGATCGTGTCGCGCGTGAACTCGTAACCCTTGTCGATCTTCATCGTGACGAGCGCCTGATACGTCTTCGGATCGAGCTGGATGCGCTCGACGCGCCCGACCACCACGCCCGCCGCCTTGACCGGCGCGCGCAGCTTGAGGCCGCCGATGTTGTCGAACGCGGCCTCGAGGCGGTAGCCCGGGGCGTTGCTCGTGGTGAGCAGATTGCCGACGCGCAGGGACAGGAACAGCACGGCTGCGATGCCGATCGTGACGAAGATGCCAACCCAGAGGTCGAGAGTCGAGCGGTTCATGCGGTTGTCTCTTGTTGTGTTGGGCGAGCTACCGGCTGCCGATGCCGCGGAACATGAAGACCGTCAGCACGAAGTCGAGTGCCAGGATCGTGAGCGAGCTCGCGACGACGGTGCGCGTGGTGGCCGTCGACACGCCTTCGGCGGTGGGCTGCGCGTTGTAGCCCTCGAACACCGCGATCAGGCTGATGGCGAGCGCGAACACCGCGCTCTTGATGAAGCCGTTCACCACGTCGACGCGGAAATCGACCGCCGCCTGCATGTTTCCCCAGAAAGCCCCGGCGTCGATGCCGATCAGCTTGACGCCGACGAGATACGCGCCGAACACGCCCAGCGTCGCGAACAGCGCGCTCAGGAGCGGCATGGAGATGATGCCGCCCCAGAAGCGCGGCGCGACCACGCGCGCCAGCGGATCGACCGCCATCATTTCCATCGCCGACAGCTGCTCGGTGGTCTTCATCAAGCCGATCTCGGCCGTCATCGCGCTGCCCGCGCGGCTCGCGAAGAGCAGACCGGACACGACCGGTCCCAGTTCCCGCACCAGCGAAAGGGCCACCATGATGCCCAGCGACTCGTCGGCGCCGTAGCGATTCAGCACTTCGTAGCCCTGGAGCGCGAGGACCATGCCGACGAAGAGGCCCGATACGAGGATGATCACCAGCGACAGCACGCCGGAGAAGTAGATCTCGCGCAGCGTCAGATTGAAGCGCCGCAGCGCGCCGCCGGAGTGCGCGAGCACGGCGAGGAAGAACCGCGTGGTGAACCCGAGACGCGTGATCGTCGCCAGCGTGCCGCGGCCGATGCGCCGCAGGCCGTGACCGATGGGCTCAAGCAACACGGACGAAATCCTCGGCGAGTCCCGACGCGGGATAGTGGAACGGCACCGGTCCGTCGGGGGCACCGTCGACGAACTGCCGCACGTAGGCGTCCGACGAGACGCGCACTTCCTCCGGCGTGCCCTGCGCGATGACCTTGCCGTCCGAAATGAAGTAGATGTAATCGACGATCTTCAGCGACTCGTAGATGTCGTGCGTCACGACTACCGACGTGATGCCCAGCGCGTCGTTCAGCTTGCGAATCAGCTGCCCGACGACGCCGAGCGAGATGGGGTCGAGGCCCGCGAACGGCTCGTCGTACATCATCAGCATCGGGTCGAGCGCGATCGCGCGCGCGAGCGCCACGCGGCGCGCCATGCCGCCCGAGAGCTCCGAGGGCCGCAGCCGCGCGGTGCCGCGCAGCCCGACCGCGTTGAGCTTCATCAGCACGAGGTCGCGAATCAGCTCCTCGGGAACGTCCGTGTTCTCGCGCAGCGGGAACGCGACGTTCTCGAAGACCGACATGTCGGTGAAGAGCGCGCCGAACTGGAACAGCATGCCGATGCGCCGGCGCAACGCGAAGAGCTCGTCGCGCGTGAGCTTCGGCACCTCGCGCCCCGCGACCACGACATGGCCGGCCTGCGGTCGAAGCTGCCCGCCGACCAGGCGCAGGATCGTCGTCTTGCCGCAACCGGAGCCGCCCATGATCGCGACCACCTTGCCGCGCGGGATGTCCATGTCGACGCCCTTCAGCACCGGGCGGCGGCGGTCATAGCCGAACACGACCCCCCGCAGCGAGACCGCGATCTCGGTGGGGCAGGTCGGGACGACGGCGTTGTAGGTGTCGGGCACGGGCGCGCGGAAGCTGACGCGAAACCGCGCATTGTACCTTTCAGGGACGTTTCACCCTTCCAGCAGGCGCTGTTCCGCAAGCGCGATGTCGGCGGGCCTGCCGAGCAGCACCACGGCGTCGCCGGGCTCGAAGCGCCAGTCCGCCTGCGGGCTCACCGAGCGCGCGCTGCGTCGCCGCACGCCCGTGACGTCCACCATGCCGGCGAGGTCGAGCTCCGCGAGCGTGCGGCCGGCGGCGTGCGCGCGCTCCGGCAGAACGACGGTGTGCAGGCGCGGCTGGTCGTCGTCGCTGCTGTCGACGTCCGTGGCGCCGCGAAAGAAGCCGCGAAAGAGCGCGTAGCGCTCCTCGCGAACGGCGCGGATGTTCTGCAGCACGCGATTGAGCGGCACGCCGAGCAGCAGCAGCGAATGCGACGCGAGCATGAGGCTTCCCTCGAGCACCTCCGGCACGACCTCGGTTGCACCGGCGGCGATGAGCTTGTCGATCTCCGCGTCGTCGCGCGTGCGCACGATCACAGGGAGGTCGGGCCGCAGCTGCTGAACGTGATGGAGGATCTTCAGCGCGACCGGCGTGTCGGCGAACGTGATGGCGAGCGCGCGCGCGCGATTGAGCCCGGCGCTCATCAGGGTCTCGCGCCGGCTGGCGTCACCGTAGACCACGCTGCTGCCGTCAGCGGCGGCCTCGCGCACGCGCTGCGGGTCCGAGTCGAGCGCGAGGTACGCGATGTCGGCGCGCTCGAGCATGCGCACGAGATTCTGGCCGCTGCGACCGTAGCCGCACACGATGAGATGGTCCTGCCGCGCCATGGTGCGCACGGCAATCTGGGTGACCTCCGCGGCCCGCGCGAGCCAGTCGTTGGCGGTGAGGCGGCGCGCCAGCGGATCGGCGAACGCGATGACGAGCGGCGCGCCGAGCATCGACAGGATCATGGCGGCGAGCACCGGCTGCGCGAGGTTCATCGGCACGAGGCCGCTGATCGTCGCGAGCGACAGCAGCACCAGCGCGAACTCGCCGGCCTGCGCGAGATAGAACCCGGTGCGCAGCGACGTCGCGAGCGGCGCACCGAACAGGCGTGCCAGCGCCACCACGACCAGAAGCTTCACGATCACCGGCACGACGACGAGCACGGCGACCCAGGCGATCTCGTCCGCGACGACCCGAAGGTCGAGCGCCATGCCGATCGTGACGAAGAAGAGGCCGAGCAGCACGTCGCGAAACGGCTTGATGTCCTCCTCGACCTGGTAGCGGAACTCGGTCTCGGCGATCAGCATGCCGGCGAGGAACGCGCCGAGCGCGAAGGAGAGTCCCGCGATCTGCGTCAGCGCGGCGAGCGCGAGTGTCACGAACAGCACGTTCAGCACGAAGAGCTCGCGCGAGCGTTGCCGCGCGACGAGATGGAACCACGCGCGCATCGGCCGCTGGCCGAAGACCAGGATCACGAGCAGCACCACCACGGCCTTGAGCGATGCGATCAGCAGCGCCTCGACCAGCGACGCACCGGGCTGCGCGAGCGCGGGGATGATGATGAGGAACGCGACCACCGCAAGATCCTGGAAGAGCAGGATGGCCATGACGTCGCGCCCGTGCGGCGTGCCGAGCTCCATGCGCTCGGCCAGCATCTTCGATCCGATGGCGGTCGAGCTCATTGCAAGCGCGCCGCCCAGCGCGATGCCGGCCTTCCAGCCAAAGCCGAGAAGCTCGAGGAGCGCGGTCGCGCCCGCGGCGGTCAGCACGACCTGCGCGAGGCCCAGGCCGAACACCGCGCGACGCATCGCGCGGAGCTGCCCGAGGCTGAACTCGAGGCCGATGGAGAACATCAGGAACACCACGCCGAACTCCGCGAGGGTGCGCACGGCGGCGGCGTCGGGTATCCAGCCGAGGGCGTTCGGACCGACCACGATGCCGACGATGAGATAGCCGAGGATCGCCGGCAGCCGCACCATGCGGCAAACCACCACGGCGATCACCGTGGCGGCGAGCAGCAGGAGCACGAGCTGAGGATTCATGTGGGCGTCACGCCGGCAACGCGCGCACGTTAGCACGGGGTCCCGAGAGAACGCCGCGCGTATACTTGCGCGCCATGATCGGTGAGGCGCAGGCCCGTTCCGACACGCGCGCTGCGGCTGCGCGCGTCGACGCCGCGCGCGCGCTCGCGCTGGCGCGATCGGTGCTCGCCACGGAAGCCGATGCCATTCGCGCGCTCGAGGGGCGCGTCGGCGCGGCATTCGTCGACGCCGTCGATCTGCTGTTCCATTGCCGCGGACGCGTGGTCGTGTCGGGCATCGGCAAGTCGGGCCATGTCGCGCGCAAGCTGGCCGCGACGCTCGCGTCGACCGGAACCCACGCGTTCTTCGTGCACGCCGCCGAGGCGAGTCATGGCGATCTCGGCATGATCGCGCCGGACGACGTCGTCGTCATGCTGTCCAATTCCGGCGAGACCGACGAGCTGACGCTCCTCACGCCGCACCTCAAGCGCCAGGGTGCACGGCTCATCGCGATCACCGGCAACGAGCGCAGCGCGCTGGCTCAGGCTGCCGACGTGCACCTCGATGCCGCGGTGGATGCCGAAGCCTGTCCGCTCGGCCTCGCGCCGACGGCGAGCACGACTGCGGCGCTCGCGCTCGGCGACGCACTCGCGCTGTGCCTCGCCGAAGCGCGCGGCTACTCGATGGAGACGTTCGCGAGCGCGCATCCCGGCGGCGCGCTCGGGCGGCGCCTGCTGACGCGCGTGTCCGACGTCATGCGCACGGGCGCCGAGCTCCCGGTGGTGCCGATGGAAGCCACGCTCGCGCAGGCGATCGTCGAGATGAGCGGCAAGGGCATGGGCATGACCGCCGTCGTCGCCGCGGACGGCGCGGTCGGCGGCATCTTCACCGACGGCGACCTGCGGCGCCTGCTCGAGCGCGGTGGCGACATTCGCGGCCGGCGCGTGGCCGACGTCATGACCCGCGCCCCGCGCACCATCGTCGCGGAAGCGCTGGCGATCGACTGCGTCGAGCGCATGGAGATGCCGCCGAAGGTGACGCAGCTGCTGGTGACGGATGCGCGCGGCGCGCTGGTCGGCGCGCTGCATCTGCACGATCTCTTTCGCGCCCGGGTTGTCTGAGTCTGCCATGTCCCCGGACGTCATGACGCGCGCCCGCCGCGTGCGCCTCCTGACCTGCGACGTCGACGGCGTGCTCACCGACGGCCGCGTGTACGTCGGCGACGACGGCCGCGAGCTCAAGGCGTTCTGCGCGCTCGACGGCGTGGGACTGAACCTGCTCGCCCGGGGCAACGTCACCGTCGCCTGGATCACCGGGAGCGACGCGCCCGCGGTTGCACATCGTGCACGCAGGCTCAACATTCCGTACGTCATCCAGGATGCGGCCGACAAGCTCGCGGCATGGAATGCGCTGCGCGAGGACCTCGGTTTCGCGCCGGACCAGTGCGCACATATCGGCGACGACCTCCCCGACATCCCGGTGCTGGCCGCTTGCGGTCTCGCCGTGACCGTCCCGCATGCTCCGGCGGCGGTGCTCGCCCGGTCGCACGTCGTCACGGCGCGCGAGGGTGGCAACGGCGCGGTGCGCGAGCTCGCGGAGCTGCTCCTCGCCGCGCAGGGCCGGCTCGAGGCGCTGATCGCGCCACCGGTCGTCGGAACACGCGCGTGAGCGCGGCTCGCTGAATGGATACGCGCGCGTTCTTCGATCGATTCGTCGCGTGGTCTCCCGTGCTGCTGCTCGGTGGCCTCGCGGCGCTCACCTACTGGCTCGACGCCCAGGTGCAGGCGCCGCTCGAGCGACGCGATGGGTCGACGCGTCACGATCCCGACGTGTTCCTCGACAACTTCCGCGCGATCACGTTCGACGCGCAAGGCCATCCGCGCGAGACGCTGGCCGCGACGCACGCGGAGCACTACCCGGACGACGACAGCGCCACGGTGACGAAGCCGCACGTCGCGCTCACCGAGGTGGGTCGTCCGACGGTGACCGTCGTCTCGGACAAGGCCAGGCTGTCGGGCGATCGCGAGAACGGCTGGTTCGAAGGCGACGTGCGCGTCCATCGCGACGCGGAACCGCCGACGCCCGGCAACCCCGAGCCCGCGGGCCCCGTGTCGCTGACCACCGAGTTCCTTCACGTCGTGCCGAAGGAGTACCGTGTCGACACGGACCGCGTCGTGACGGTGGAGGAGTCGCGTGGAATAATTCGCGGGCGCGGCTTCACGCTCGACAACAAGTCGAAGACGGTCAACTTCAAGTCGAACGTGTCCGGCTCGTTCCAACCCAACTCGCCACCGGCCAAGTGAAGCGATCCTTCCATCGACTCGCGCTCGCGGCGCTCGCCTGCACCGCGGCGCTGTGCATCGCGTCCGCCGCGCGGGCGGAGCAGGCGGACAAGGACAAGCCGGTGAACTTCACGGCGGACCAGGTCGACGCGAACTACGAGCACCGCACTGCGACGCTGAAGGGCAACGTGGTGCTCACGCAGGGCACGATGACCGTGCGCGGCGACCGCATCGAATTCAAGCAGAACGACGACAACTCGGTCTCGGCGAAGGTGTGGGGCAATCCGCTGTCGTTCCGCCAGAAGAAGGACGGCTCCGACGAATACTTCGAGGGCTACGCGCAGCGCGCCGACTACGACGGCACGAAGGAATTGCTGCAGCTGCACGACCGCGCACTCCTGCGCGACGGCCAGAACGAGATCCGCAGCAACTACATCACGTACAACAGCACCACGGGCAAGTTCACCGCCGAAGGCGGACCGGAGAAAGCCGGCGCGACCCAGGCGCCCACGGGTCGCGTGAGCGGCGTGTTCATGCCGAGCGAGAAGGATCAGGCGGCGCCGGGCGGCAAGTCCGCGCCGGCGCCGAAGGGCGCTGCGCCCGCGCCCAAGGCGGACACGAAGGCCGAGAAGAAGTCGTCCGCGCCCTTGAAGCTCACGCCGGACTCGACCATCAAGCAGTGATGCGGCCGTTCGAATGACGGCCGTCAGCCAACTCTCGGCGCGCCACCTGCGCAAGCGCTACAAGGCGCGCACCGTGGTCCAGGACGTGTCGCTGCAGGTCGCGAGCGGCGAGGTCGTGGGGCTGCTCGGACCCAACGGGGCCGGCAAGACGACGTGCTTCTACATGATCGTCGGCCTCGTGCCGATGGATGGCGGATCCATTCGGCTCGACGGCGAGAATCTCTCGCACATGCCCATCCATCGCCGCGCACGCCGCGGCCTGTCCTACCTGCCGCAGGAAGCGTCGATCTTCCGCAAGCTCACGGTCTCGCAGAACGTGCGCGCGATCCTCGAATTGCAGAACCTCGACGCCGACGCCATCGCCAACCGGCTCGACGCGCTGCTCGAGGATCTCTCGATATCGCATCTCGCCGACGCGCCGGCGGTGTCCCTGTCCGGCGGCGAGCGGCGGCGCGTCGAGATCGCTCGTGCCCTCGCGACGCGGCCCCGCTTCATCCTGCTCGACGAGCCGTTCGCCGGCGTCGATCCGATCGCCGTGCTCGACATCCAGAAGATCATCGGCTTCCTGAAGGAACGCGGGATCGGCGTGCTCATCACCGATCACAACGTGCGCGAGACGCTCGGCATCTGCGATCGCGCGTACATCATCAACGAGGGCCGCGTGCTCGCCTCGGGGGCGCCTGGCGAGATCGTCTATAATGAGGACGTTCGCAAGGTCTATCTCGGCGAACACTTTCGCCTGTAGCGCCGCGGGCGTCGTGCGCCCGCAGATCGGGCCGCCCGCCCGACCCGACGCGACCGGCCCTCGAAGTGATTGCGCATCCCCGCGAGTCGCGGCACCATGCACGCTCCGGTGCTCGCGAGCGTCCGGCCCGTGGCCGATCGCGCGACATCGAGCGCCCGGTCGCGACCCGCTCCGAATCCAGTGAAGCAGACGCTCCAACTCAAGCTCTCGCAGCATCTCACGCTGACGCCTCAGCTGCAGCAGTCCATACGCCTGCTGCAGCTGTCGACGCTCGAGCTCAATGCGGAAGTGGAGCGCATCCTGCAGGAGAACCCGCTGCTCGAGCGCGCCGAGGTCGAGGAGGAAGGCGGCGCGGAGGCGCCGCTCGCCGGACCGGGACGCACCGCGGACGCGCTCGATCGCGCGTCGGCAACCGAAACGGTGTCCGACACGCGCAACGAGACGTCGTCGGTTCGCGAGGACGCGCCCGAGATCGCCGACTTCGCCGATTACGGCGGTGGCGGCGGCGACAGCGACTGGGGCGGCAACTCGGGCAGCGACGACGACGAGTTCTACCCGCAGCAGGTCGCGACCAGCACGCTGCGCGACCACCTGAACGAGCAGCTCGCCCTGCTGAATCTTCCCGTGCGCGACCGCACCATCGTCACCGCGCTCATCGACGCGCTCGACGAGGACGGCTATCTCGCGAGCCCGCTCGACGAGATCGCCGAGCTCTTTCCCGAAGAGCTCGGGATCGATCCGGACGAGCTCAACATCGCCCTGAAATACGTGCAGAGCTTCGAGCCAGCGGGCGTGGGCGCGCGCGACTGCGCCGAATGTCTCGCGCTGCAGCTGAAGGTGCTGCCTTCCGATACCCCGCACCGCGCCGACGCGCTGAAGGTCGTCGACGGGCACCTTCCGCTGCTCGCCAATCGGGACTTCACCAAGCTGAAGCGGCTCCTGCACACCGACGACGCCGGCGTGCGCGCCGTGCGCGAGCTGATCCGCACGCTCAACCCGCGCCCGGGCGCGGCCTTCGCCAAGGCGGAGGCGAACTATGTGATCCCGGACGTGGTCGTACGGAAGATACGGGGTCAGTGGGTGGCGGCGCTCAACGAGGCCGCGATGCCCAAGCTGCGGTTGAACCGCATCTACGCCGATATCCTGACGCGCAATCGCGACAGCTCGAACCAGCAGCTCGCGGCTCAGCTCCAGGAAGCGAAATGGCTCATCCGCAACGTGCAGCAGCGCTTCGAGACCATCCTGCGCGTGGCGCAGGCGATCGTCGAGCGCCAGCGGCGATTCTTCGAGCACGGCGAGGTCGCGATGCGTCCCATGGTGCTGCGCGAGATCGCCGACATGCTGTCGCTGCACGAGTCGACCATCTCGCGCGTCACCACGCAGAAGTACATGCTGACGCCGCGCGGCACGTTCGAGCTGAAGTACTTCTTCGGCAGCCACGTCGCGACGGACAGCGGCGGCGCCGCCTCGGCGACGGCGATCCGCGCGCTGATCAAGCAACTGATCGGCGCCGAGGATCCGAAGGCGCCGCTGACCGACAGCCGGATTGCCGATCTCCTCGGCGAGCAGGGTATCCTGGTCGCGCGGCGCACCATCGCGAAGTACCGCGAAGCGCTGCAGATTCCGCCCGTCAACCTCCGCAAGGCACTCTGATGCTGGCCCGCTTCGCACGCCGCGCGTCCCGCCCGGGGCGAGCGCGGCGTGGCGGCGCGCCCATTCCCGGCAACATCGTCACGAAGGAGAGCCCGATGAACCTGCAACTCACCGGCCACCACGTCGACATCACGCCCGCGCTTCGCGGGTATGTGAGCGACAAGCTGCAGCGCGTGACGCGCCACTTCGATCACGTGATCGACGTGAACGTCGTGCTGACGGTGGACAAGTTGCAGCAGAAGGTCGAGGCCACGGTGCACCTGCGCGGCAAGGACCTCCACGCGGAGGCCATCGAGCCGGACATGTACGCGGCAATCGACATACTGGCCGACAAGCTCGATCGACAGATCGTGAAGCACAAGGAAAAGCTGACCGGCCATCGCGTCGACAACGACGCCATCGAGCGCGCCGCCGCTCCTCCGCCCGAAGGCGGCGACTGAGCGTTCGCGGCGTATAATCGGCGCGGCTCTTGAAGCCCGGCGGGCCCCACAAAGCCCGCCGGTTTGCTTTTGTGGGCGCCACGCCGACCCGATCCACGCATGAACCAGATCGCCGCGTTGCTGCAGGCAGACCGCATCGTGCTCGACCTCGATGTGGCGAGCAAGGCACGGCTGTTCGAGGCGATGGGCCGGCTGTTCGAGCGCGACGCCGGCCTCGTCGGATCGACGGTGTCGGCGAGCCTCGCCGCGCGCGAGAAGCTCGGCTCGACCGGGCTCGGGCAGGGCATCGCCATCCCGCACGGGCGCATTCGCGGGCTCACCCAGGCCATCGGCGGCTTCGCCCGTCTCGCGCACGGCATCGACTTCGATTCGCCCGACGGCAAGCCGGTGACGCAGGTGTTCGTGCTGCTGGTGCCCGAGCATGCGACCGACCAGCACCTGCAGCTCCTGTCGGAGCTCGCGCAGATGTTCTCCGAGCGGGGATTCCGCGAGCGTCTCGCGAGCGCCCAGGACGCGGCGGCGCTCGCGGCCGTGTTCGGCGACTGGCAGCCGCATTGAAGTCCCGGCGCCAATGACATGAACGAAGCGGGACTGCGCCAGGTCAGCGTCGAGAAGCTGTTCGAGCAGAACCGCGACAAGCTCGGCCTCACGTGGCGCGCGGGGCGCCAGGGCGGAAATCGCGTGCTGACGGGCGAGTCGGCGCTGAAGCCGACCATGGGCCAGATCGGGCACATGAACCTGATCCATCCTTTCCGCATGCAGGTCATGGGCGCCGCCGAGCTCGCGTACCTGCGCGCGCTGCCGGAAGACGAGATGCGCCGCCAGCTGTCGCGCATCTTCACCTCCGAGCTCGTCGCGGTGGTGGTCGGCAACGGCGAGGAAGTGCCGTCGTACCTGCTCGACCTGTGCAACACGCATCACATCGCGCTCTTCAGCTCGCAGCAGCCGTCGCCGCACATCGTCGACGTCTTCCGCATCTATCTGCAGCGCACGCTCGCGGAGTCGACGTCGCTGCACGGCGTGTTCCTCGACGTGCTCGAGCTCGGCGTGCTGATCACGGGCGCTTCGGCGATCGGCAAGAGCGAGCTCGCGCTCGAGCTGATCTCGCGCGGCAACGGCCTCATCGCCGACGACATCGTCGAGCTCTACCGGATCTCGCCCGACACGGTGGAGGGCCGCTGTCCGGCCGTGCTGCGCGACTTCCTCGAGGTGCGAGGCATCGGCATCCTGAACATCCGCACGATCTTCGGCGAGACCGCGGTGCGTCCGCACAAGCTGCTGCGCCTGATCGTGCACCTCGAGGACCACAGCAACGAAGCGTTCGGCGACCTCGACCGGCTCCAGGTCAACGCGACCTACCAGGAGGTGCTGTCGATCCCGATCCGCAAGGTCACCATCCCGGTCGCGGCCGGTCGCAACCTCGCCGTGCTGGTCGAGGCCGCGGTGCGCAACTTCGTGCTGAACCAGCGCGGCATCGACAGCACGCGCGAGTTCATCGAGCGCCAGCAGCAGTTGATGGAGGATGGCGGCTGACGCCATGGACCTGATCCTGATCGGCGGCGTGTCCGGCTCCGGCAAGAACGTCGCGCTCGCGGCGCTCGAGGACTCCGGCTACTACGCGGTCAACAACCTGCCGCTGCCGCTGCTGCTCGATACCGCCGCTTACCTCGCGCGCGTGGGGCGCGATCGCGTCGCGGTGGCGCTCGACATCAAGACCGGGCCGGGTCTTCCCGGGCTCGAGAAGGCGATCGACGCGCTGAAGGGCACCGGCTGGCACGTGCGGTTCCTCTTCCTCGACGCGAAGGTCGAGACGCTGGTCAAGCGCTTCTCGGAGACGCGGCGGCGCCACCCGTTCTCGAGCGACCAGCGAACATTGACCGAGGCGATCGAATACGAGCGCGGCCTGCTGGTCGACGTGCGCCAGCTCGGCATCGTGTTCGACACGAGCGAGCTGCCGGCGGTCGCGCTGCGCGGCTGGATCCGCGACTACCTGTCCGTCGATCCGTCGAAGCTCACGCTTCAGGTCGAGTCGTTCGGATTCAAGCACGGCGTTCCGCTCGACGCGGACCTCGTGTTCGATGTGCGCTGCCTGCCCAACCCGCACTACGAGCCGCATCTCGCGCCGCAATGCGGCAAGGACCGCGACGTGATCGCGTTCCTGGAGACAATCCCGGAAGTCGAGCGCATGTACGGCGACATCTACCACTTCGTCGCCAGCTGGCTTCCCGACTACGCGCGCGACAGCCGCAACTACCTCACCGTTGCGATCGGCTGCACGGGCGGGCGGCATCGCTCGGTCTACCTCGCGGAGCGCATGGCGCAGGCGTTCTCGCCGCGCTATCAGGTGCTGGTGAGGCACCGCGGCCTCGATTGATGCTCGGCTTCCTCAAGGGCGCCGGCCGCGAGTCGCCGCAGAGCCTTCCGCTGTTCCCGCTGCGCACGGTGCTGTTCCCGGGCGGCGTGCTGCCGCTGAAGGTCTTCGAGGCACGCTACATCGACATGACCAAGGCATGCCTGGCGGAGGACCGGCCGTTCGGCGTCTGCCTCATCACCCGCGGCGAGGAGGTCGCGCGGCCCGGCGGCGAGGCGCCGCACTTCGCCCCGATCGGCACGCTCGCGCGCATCACCAACTTCGACATGCCGCAGCTCGGAATCCTCCATCTCGCGACGTTCGGCCTCGATCGTTTTCAGGTGCAGAGCCACCGTCTCGAGGCGAACGGGCTGGTGCAGGCGACGGTGGCTCCCATTGCACCGGAACCCCATGTGGCGCTGCCGCCGGACTACGAGGGACTCGCGCGATTGCTGGAGCTCATCGCCTCGCGCATCGGTCCCGAGAACTTTCCCGCCGAGCACGCGTACGATGACGCGTCATGGGTCGGCTACCGGCTCGCCGAGCTGCTGCCGCTGCCGCTGCACATCAAGCAGAGCATGCTCGAGATCAACGATGCCGGCGTGCGCCTGCAAGTGCTGCGGCAATTCCTCCAGCAACAGGGCGTGATCTAGCTTCGCCGCGACCACGCGGCTGCCTCCATCGTCTTGGCCAGCACTTCCCTACCCGACGACATCCGGCGCTTCGTGCTGACGAGCGTTCCTTCCGTGCCGTTCGTCGAGGCGCTGCTCCTCTTTCGCGGCAGCGACGAGGCGATCGACATCGGCCACGTGTCGAGTCGGCTCTACATCAGCGAGCAGGCCGCGAGCCAGGTCGTCGCGCAGCTGCGCGAGACGGGCATCGTCGAGCCTGCAGCGAACGGCACGGCGTACCGCTATGCGCCGCGCAACGACGAGCTCGGGTCGCTGCTCGACCGGCTCGCGACGTTCTACGCGACGCACCTCATCGAGGTGACGCAGCTCATTCACTCCCGCACCGAGCGCGCGGCGCGCCAGTTCGCCGACGCTTTCAAGCTACGAAAGGAGCCCTAGCGTGGCGAAGGTCACCTACTTGCTGTGCGCGCTCACCTCGCTCACGTGCGCCTGGCTGCTGCTTCGCGCGTACACGCGCTCGCGCTTCCGCCTGCTGCTGTGGAGCGGCCTCTGTTTCGCGGGATTGACGCTCAACAACGTCCTGCTGGTCCTCGACCGCCTCGTGTTCACCGCGGTCGACTTGGGCTTGCTGCGGCTCGTCACGGCGTTCGTCGCCCTGGCGCTGCTCGTGTTCGGGCTGGTGTGGGAACGAGAATGAGCGCATGAACGTCATCGGCGACCTCCTCATCGGCGGCATCGCGACAATGTCGCTCATCGCGGCGCTGTTCTTCCTGCAGTTCTACCGCGCGACGCGGGACCGCTTCTTCGTCTACTTCGCGCTGTCGTTCGCGCTCGAGGGCCTCAACCGGGTGCTCCTCTACCTCGCCGTCGGACTGAACGAGGACGCGCCGATCTACTACGTGATCCGCCTTGTCGCATACGGGCTCATCATCGTCGCCATCGCGGGCAAGAACCGGCGCAGCGACCAGCGGAACCGTCCCGGTGCCTGAGGTAACGACAGGGCCCGCACCGTATAATCGCCGCACCAGCACGCGACACCGCACGACATCATGGCCGGCCACAGCAAGTGGGCGAACATCAAGCACAAGAAGGCCGCGGCCGACGCGAAGCGCGGCAAGATCTTCACGCGCCTCATCAAGGAGATCACCGTCGCCGCGCGCCTCGGCGGCGGCGACGCGTCGGCCAATCCGCGCCTGCGGCTCGCCGTCGACAAGGCGATGGACCAGAACATGCCGAAGGACACCATCGAGCGCGCCATCAAGCGCGGCAGCGGCGGGCTCGAGGGCGTGAACTACGAGGAGATCCGCTACGAGGGTTACGGCATCAATGGCGCGGCGGTCATCGTCGACGCCATGACCGACAACCGCACGCGCACGGTGGCCGACGTGCGCCACGCTTTCGACAAGCATGGCGGCAATCTCGGAACGCAGGGCTCCGTCGCATTCCTGTTCCGCCACGTCGGGCAGCTGGTCTTCGCCCCGGGCACGGATGAGGAACGCGTGATGGAAGCGGCGATCGACGCGGGCGCCGAGGACGTCGTGACCAATGACGACGGCAGCGTCGAGGTGCTCACCGCGCCGTACGACTTCGTCGCGGTGAAGGACGCGCTCGCGAAGGCCGGCCTCAAGCCCGAGTACGCGGAAGTGGTGATGAAGCCCACCACGGAGATCGAGCTCGGCGGCGAGGATGCGCAACGCATGCAGAAGCTCCTCGACGCGCTCGAGTCCCTGGACGACGTCCAGGACGTCTACACCACCGCGGTGCTCGAAGCCACGTAGCGTGCGACCGCGCCGCATCCTCGGCATCGATCCGGGCCTGCGCGTCACCGGCTTCGGGTTGATCGAGGCGCGCGGTGCGACGCTCGTTTACATCGCGAGCGGCTGCATCCGTGCGAGCGGCGCAAGCCTGCCGGTGCGGCTCGGGATCATCGCGCGCGATCTGGCGCACGTCATCGCGGAATCGGGTCCCACCGAGGTCGCGGTGGAAAAGGTGTTCGTGAACGTGAACCCCAACTCGACGCTGCTGCTCGGCCAGGCGCGCGGCGCCGCGATCGCCGCAGCGGTGCTGGCCGGCCTGCCCGTCACCGAGTACACCGCGGGCCAGGTCAAGCAGGCCGTGGTCGGCGGCGGGCGTGCACAGAAGACGCAGGTGCAGCACATGGTGTGCCGGCTGCTCGAGCTGCCGGGCATTCCCGCGAGCGACGCCGCCGACGCGCTCGCCGCGGCGATCTGCCATGCGCACGCGTCGACCGGCGTCGGACTTCTGGCGCGCCGCGGCTACCGCGTGCGCGCGGGGCGCATGTCGACGCTGTGATGCGCAGGCCGAGGGCCGTCCTGTTCGACATGGACGGCCTCATCCTCGACACCGAGCCGCTCGCGCTCCGCGCGTGGAGCGAATGCGCGCGCGCGCTCGGCGTGCCGTTCGATGCCGCGCTCGGCCTGCGCATGGTCGGTCGCAACTTCACCGACTGCAGCGAGCTCCTGCGCGCGCACTATGCGCCGCCGTACCCCTGCGACGCCCTGCTCGGAAGCTGGCATTCCACCTACGACGCGATCGTCGCCCGCGACGGCGTGGCGCTGAAGGCCGGCGTGGCGGAGCTGCTCGACTGGCTCGA
>DATJIS010000039.1:0-52633 GCA_035493035.1 Casimicrobiaceae bacterium
TCATGGTTTCACCCGTACGCCGCGCGCATGTGCGACCTGTCGGCTCACGCGCAGCTCGTTCGCGCGCAACTGGAGATCGGCGCCGCAAGCGTGCCGTCGAGCGAGGTGCCGCGCTATCTGGCTGCGCTCCGGAGCTCGCCAATCCGCTCACGCGGAACGCGTTCGGGTGGTCGCCAGGCGCTCGCGTGCTGTGGTTCACGCCGAACGATCATCGCTGGGTCTGCACCGAAGGCGACGTGGTCGCCGAGATTCCGCCTCCGGCGCAATGAGCTCGTGACACCGACGCTGGTACGATAAGGGCTTCATCCGGCCCTGCTGCGCCAATGACCCAGGACGAACAGAAACAGGCCGTGGCACGCGCGGCGCTCGAGTACGTCGAGGACGACGCTTGGATCGGCGTCGGCTCGGGGTCGACCGCGAACTTCTTCATCGACGCGCTCGCCGAACGCAGGCACCGCATCAAGGGCGCCGTCGCGAGCTCCGTGAAGAGCGCCGAGCGCCTGAAGTCGCACGGGATCCTCGTCGAGGAGCTCAACAACGTTCGCGACATTCCGGTCTACATCGA
This sequence comes from Casimicrobiaceae bacterium, assembly GCA_035493035.1. Classification (GTDB taxonomy): domain Bacteria; phylum Pseudomonadota; class Gammaproteobacteria; order Burkholderiales; family Casimicrobiaceae; genus VBCG01. The sequence goes on from DATJIS010000039.1 coordinate 566, forward strand.
CGGCGCGGACGAAATCGACGCGCAAGGCGCGATGATCAAGGGCGGCGGCGGCGCGCTCACGCGCGAGAAGATCGTCGCCGCGGTCGCGCGCAGGTTCGTGTGCATCGTCGATGCGACGAAGTCCGTGCAGCATCTGGGGCGCTATCCGTTGCCGGTCGAGGTCATTCCCATGGCGCGCAGCTATGTCGCGCGCGAGCTCGTGCGCCTCGGTGGGGAACCGGCGTGGCGCATGGGGTTCACCACCGACAACGGCAATGTCATCCTGGACGTGAGCGGGCTCACCATCCGCGATCCGGTCGGCCTGGAGACGCAGCTCAACCAGCTCGCGGGCGTCGTGACGGTCGGGCTCTTTGCACGACGAGGGGCGGATGTGATCCTGCTGGGCAGCGAGCGAGGCGTCTCGAAGCTGACGCCCAAACGTACAATCACGGCATGAACGACATCGCCGCGCCTGCGTTGAAGGCGGTCAGCGACGTGGCTGCGTACATGCACGACGTCGGCGTCGGCGCGCGCGTGGCCGCCCGCGCGCTGGCGCGCGCCGACAGCGGCAGCAAGGACCGCGCGTTGATGGCGGTCGCCGCGGCGCTGCGGCGCGACGCGGCGCGGCTGCTCGAGGCGAATGCGCGCGACGTCGCCAGCGCACGCGACGCGAAGCTCGACGACGCCTTCGTCGATCGCCTGACGCTGGATGCCAAGGGCATCGAAGGCATGGCGCGCGGCGTGGAAGCCATCGTCGCGCTGCCCGACCCGATCGGCGAGATCACGGGCCTGCGGCAGCGCCCGTCCGGCATCCAGGTCGGGCACATGCGCGTGCCGCTCGGGGTCGTCGGCATCATCTACGAGTCGCGGCCCAACGTGACGGTGGACGCGGCCGCGCTCTGCATCAAGTCGGGCAACGCGGCGATCCTGCGCGGCGGGTCCGAATCGCAGCACAGCAATCACGCCATCGCCGCCTGCGTGCACGAGGGCCTGCGCGCGGCCGGCTTGCCGGAGCGCGCCGTGCAGGTCGTCGCGACGACGGATCGCGCCGCGGTCGGCTGCCTCATCACCGATGAGGCGCATGTCGATGTCGTGGTGCCGCGCGGCGGCAAGAGCCTCACCGCGCGCATCGCCAAGGAAGCGAAGGTTCCGGTGATCAAGCACCTCGACGGCGTGTGCCACGTGTACATCGACGCGGCCGCGGACATCGCCAGGGCCATCCGCATCGCCGACAACGCGAAGACCCAGCGTTATTCGCCGTGCAACACCATGGAAACGCTGCTGGTGCACGCCGCGATCGCGCCGCGCGTGCTGCCGCCGCTCAGCGACATCTATCTCGCAAAAGGCGTCGAGCTGCGCGGATGCGAGCAATCGCGCGTGCTCGTGCCGGCCATGAAGCCTGCGACCGATGAAGACTGGTCCACCGAGTACCTGGCGCCGATCCTTTCCGTGCGCATCGTCGACTCCCTCGACGCTGCCATCGAGCACATCGCGCGCTACGGTTCGCAGCACACCGATGCCATCGTGACCGAGGATTACAGCGCCGCGCAGCGCTTCCTGCGCGAGGTCGATTCGAGCTCGGTGATGGTCAACGCCTCCACGCGATTCGCGGACGGGTTCGAATACGGGCTCGGCGCGGAGATCGGCATCTCGACCAACAAGCTTCACGCGCGCGGGCCGGTCGGCCTCGAAGGTCTCACCAGCCTGAAGTGGATCGTGCTGGGCTCCGGCCAGATCCGGACGTAGCCTTTCCGGCGCGCGCTTTTCCGATTCGCACGCGCGCATGTCGTCATCCATCCGGCTTTCGATCGCCACCAACACGGCGATCTTCGTGTCCAAGGGTTTCGGGTGGCTCGTCACGGGGTCGCCCACGCTCTTCGCCGAGTCGATCCATTCGCTGGCCGACGTCGGCAACCAGGTGCTGCTGCACATCGGCGAGGTCCGCAGCGAGGGCGAGCCCGATCGCGAGCATCCGTTCGGCACCGGGCAGGAGCGCTACTTCTGGGCGCTCGTGTCCGCGGTGAGCGTTTTCTTCATCGGTTGCGGCATCAACGTCTACCACGGCATCGATGCGCTCCTGCACCCCACCGAGACCGAGCCGTTCAGCGCGCTCGTGCTCGGCTTGCTGGTGCTCGCGCTGCTGCTGGAAAGCTGGACGTTCGCGACCGCCCTGCGCGAGCTCGGCGGCTGGCGAGGCTTGCGCGGCAACCTCAACAACACGCCCGTGCTCGCGGTACTGCTGGAGGATACCGTCGCGCTCGTCGGGATCCTGCTGACGCTTCTCGTGGGCGGCGTGTCGTATTTCCTCGGCCCGCATCCCGCATTCGATGCCGTGGTCGCGGTATTGGTCGGCGTGCTGCTCGGCGTGATGGCCGCATTCCTGGCCGCCCTGAACCGTCGCCTTCTCATCGACACGACGGACCAGAGGCTCGATCGGGCCGCCGAGCAATGGCTCGGCGAGCGCGGCATCGACGCCGAAGTGCGCTCGCTCGTGCTCGGAGGCGACCGCTACCTCATGTTCGTCCGCGCCAACGGCGAGGTCGAGCATTCGCTCGCCGTCGGCGACGAGCTGAAGGCGCACCTCGCCGGGACGCTCGCGCGCAGCCCGGAGGCGGTCTACTGGAAGTTCAAGCGCGCGCTGGGATAGCGCGCCGCTGCCAGGCCAGCGCGGCCACGGCAATCGCGATGATGGCCAGCACCGGCACGCCGGCCCAGTTGGCAGTGTCCCATCCGGCGCGCGTGACGAGCGCGCCGGACGTGAGCGACGTCGCGGCGAGCGTGACGAAGAGCACGAGGTCGTTGACGCCCTGGACGCGCGCCTTTTCCGAAGGCCGATACGATTCGGTCAGGAGCGTGGTCCCGCCGGTGTACATGAAATTCCAGCCGACCCCGACGAGCGCCAGCCCGATCACGAAATGCGCGACGCTGATGCCATGCAGCGCGACGGCGATCGCCGCGGCCATCAGCAGCACGCCGGCGGAGATCACCTTCAACGCGCCGAAGCGGGCGATGAGCGAGCCGGTCGCAAGCCCCGGCGCGAACATGCCGACGACGTGCCATTCGATCACCGTCGCCGCGGCGCCGAACGGGTGACCGCAGAAGCTCATGGCGATGGGCGTCGCGGTCATGAGGAGGTTCATGAGGCCGTAGCTCAGCGCCGCGGTCACGACCGCGACGATGAACACCGGCTGCACCGCGATCTCGGCGAGCGGCCGCGCGCCCGCCGCCTTGTGCTCGTCGTGCGCGGGGAGCGGAACGTTGACTCGCGACTGCACGAGAAGCGCGAGGAACGCGAACCCCGCGAGCGCGACCAGCGTCCCGAGAAACGGTGTGGCGAAGAGCGTGCGCGACCATTTCGCAGCCTCGGGCCCGATCACGCCGCCCAGCACACCGCCGGCCAGAACGAGCGAGATGGCGCGCGCCTTGTCAGCCGGCGCCGCCACTTCGGCCGCGGCGAACCGGTATTGCAGGCCGATCGCGTTGTAGACGCCGATCACGGCAGTGGCGACGCAGAAGAGCGCGAAGCTGTGCAGCCACAGCGCCGCGACACCGATGGCGCAGCCCACGATGTTGATGGCCGCGCCCGCCATGAACCCGCGCCGCCGCCCGACGCGACCCATCCACAGCGCCATGGGATACGACGCGACAGCGGAGCCGAGAACGTACGTCGTCACCCCGAGCGTGGCGAGCGTCTTGTCGGTGGCGAGCTGATAACCGACGAGGCCGTTCAACGAGATCAGGCCCGCTGCATTGGTGAGCAGCAGCGCCTGGCAGCAGGCCAGCAGAAAAATGTCACGATACGAGGTGCGCATGGGGGACATGGCGGTGCCGGTCGTATCATAAACGCCATGGCCGACGACCAAGCCCGATCCGTGCTCGCCTTCTGGTTCGGTTCGGCCGACGGCGCGGCCGACGCCGATCGCGCGGAGCGCCGCGAATGGTTTTCGAAGGACGCCGCGTTCGACGCGGAGATCCGCACACGCTTCGGCCCGTTGATCGCACAAGCGGTCGCCGGCGGACTGGGCGACTGGTGCGGCACGCCGCGCGGATCGCTCGCGCGGGTCATCGTGCTCGATCAGTTCACGCGCAACGCCTTTCGCGATAGCGCGGACGCTTTTTCCGGTGACGAGCGCGCCCGTGCGACCGCCGATCGCGCGATCGAGCGCGGCTTCGATCGGATGCTGGCACCGCTCGAGCGGCGGTTCCTGTACATGCCCTTCGAGCACAGCGAAGCAATCGAGGACCAGTCGCGCTCGGTGACGCTGTTTCGCCAGCTCGCGGAGGACACCGGCCTCCATGATCCGGTTGCATGGGCCGAGCGTCACGCCGAGGTCATCCGGCGGTTCGGGCGCTTTCCTCACCGCAATGCGGTCCTCGGGCGCGCATCGACGCCGCAGGAGCTCGAGTTCCTTAGCATGCCGGGATCGCGCTTCTGACGCACGCCAACGCGCCGTCGACGCCGCTCGCGCTGCTGGGCGGCACCTTCGACCCGGTGCACTACGGCCACCTGCGGCTCGCCGAGGACATTGCGCGCGCGCTCGCGCCGGTCGAAGTGCGGCTGGTGCCGGCCCGCGACCCGCCGCATCGGGCTGCGCCCCATGCCAGCGCGCAACACCGTGTCGCCATGCTGCGGCTCGCGCTGGCCGAGTTCCCGAGCCTCGTGCTCGACCAGCGTGAGATTGAACGCAATGGCAAGAGCTATACGGTGCTGACGCTGGAGGAGATTCGTCGCGACGACCCGTCGCGGCCGGTGGCGCTCGTCATGGGCGTCGACGTGCTGCTCGCGCTCACCACCTGGCATCGCTGGCGGGAGGTGTTCGACCTCGCGCACCTGCTGGTCGTGGCGCGGCCGGGCGTCCGGCTTGCAATCGACGACATGCCGCCCCAACTGGCGCAGGAGTGGCGGCAGCGCTTCACGGCCGACCCCGGCGCCCTGCGCCGCGAGCCAGCCGGCTCCATCGTCGTGCAGCCGATCACGCCGTACGCGATCTCGGCGACGGCGATCCGCGCGGCGCTGGCCCGCGGGGCCCTCGACGAAGTGCGCGGATTGCTGCCGCCCGCCGTATTGGCTTATATTGAAACCCACCGACTCTACGGAGCCCAAGCCCCGGATGCGCCGTAACGCCCTCGCCCAAATCGCCGTCACCGCCCTCGAAGACATCAAGGCTCGCGACATCACGATCCTCGACGTTCGCAAGCTCACCAGCCTCTACGACACGCTCATCATCGCCTCCGCCGATTCCAACCGGCAGGTGAAGGCGCTCGCCCAGCACGTGCGCGACAAGCTGAAGGAGTCGGGCGCGCACATCATCGGCGTCGAGGGCGAGCAGACCGCCGAATGGATCCTGGTCGACGCCGGTGATCTGGTCGTGCACATCATGCAGCCCGCGGTGCGCACGTACTACAACCTCGAAGAGCTGTGGGCGCCTCCGCCGCGCGCCCGCGCTGCGCGCGCGGCCTGATCCCTCTCGCGCCGGGCCTGCGCGAACGAGCCCGGCATGAGGATCCGCATCGTGGCGCTCGGCCAGCGCATGCCCGCCTGGGTCGACGCCGCCTTCGCCGATTACGCCAAGCGCCTGCCGCGCGACTACGCGGTCGAGCTGGTCGAGCTGAAGCCTGCGGCTCGCGGTCGCGGCCGCTCGGTTGCGCAGATGCTCGACGACGAGGCGCAGCGCATCGCTGCCGGCGTGCAGGGCCGCCGGGTCATCGCGCTCGACGAGCGCGGCCGCGCATGGAGCACGCACGATTTCGCGCAGCGGTTGCGCGCCTTTCACGATGACGGCCAGGACATCGCGTTCGTGATCGGCAGCGCGGACGGCCTCGCGCCGCAGGTCCGGGCGGACGCCGACGCGGTGCTGTCGGTCTCCGCCTTCACGTTGCCGCACGCCCTGGTGCGCGTGCTCCTGGTCGAGCAGGTGTATCGTGCGGTGAGCCTCATCGGCGGACATCCGTATCATCGCGAATGAAGGCTCAGTCGAGGCTGTCATGAATCGCGCACCGCAGCTGTATCTCGCCTCCCGCAGCCCGCGACGCGCGGAGTTGCTGCGCCAGCTGGATCTCGCGTTCACCACGGTCCTGCTCCGCGAGGCGGGCGGGCGCGACCGCGACGTGCTCGAGGAAGCGCTCGACGGCGAGCCGCCGGGCCACTACGTCGAGCGCATGGCGCGGACCAAGGCGCAGGTGGCGTGGCAGCGCATCCAGAACCGGAAGCTGGCCGCGCATCCGGTGCTCGGCGCCGACACCGAAGTGGTGCTCGGTCATTCGATCTTCGGCAAGCCGCGCGACGCGAAGGATGCGGCCGCGATGCTCGAGCGTCTGTCGGGCCGCACGCACGACGTCATGACCGCCGTGGCCGTGCGCTGGGAAGATCGCACGGACGTCGAGGTCTCGGTATCGCGCGTCACGCTGCGCAAGCTCACACGCGCGGAGATCGACCGCTACGTCGCCAGCGGCGAGCCGCTCGACAAGGCGGGCGGGTATGCGATCCAGGGCCTCGCCGCGGCATTCATCACGCGGCTCGAAGGCAGCTACAGCGGCGTCATGGGACTGCCGCTGGCCGAGACGGCGACCCTGCTCGGCCGCGCCGGCGTCGCGATCCTGTAGGTCAGCTCCCCGCGCGCGTCGACGCCAGTCGCCGTACCAGCGCCTCGACCGCGACGCGATAGCCGTCGGCACCGAGACCCATCACGATGCCGGTCGCGACCTTCGAGATCAGCGAGTTCTGGTACATCGCCTCGCGACGGTGAATGTTCGTGATGTGCAGCTCGATCACCGGCCCGGCGAACATCTTGAGCGCATCCACGATCGGGACCGAGGAGAACGTGAGGCCCGCGGCGTTGATGACGATCCCGCCCGCCCCGCGGTCGATCGCTTCGTGGATCCATTCGATGAGCTGCGATTCGGCGTTCGACTGCCGGAACTCGATCGGATGCGGCCCCGCCGCGTCGCGGCACAGCGCCTCGATCCCGGCGAGCGTCGTCGCGCCGTAGATGTGCGGCTCGCGCGTGCCGAGCCGGTTCAGGTTCGGGCCGTTCAGCACGTAGATCGTCTCGGTCATCGAGCTCATCCCTTGTAGCCGAAGAGCCGCGGCAGGAACAGCACGAGGTCGGGAAACAGCGTGATCAGCGCGAGCGCCACGATCATCACGCCGAGGAAGGGGACCACCTCGCGGACCAGGTCGCGCAGCGAGACTTCGGCGATCTTCATCATCATGAACAGCAGCAGGCCGTACGGCGGCGTGATCAGGCCGATCATGATGTTGACCACCGCGACCACGCCGAAGTGCACCAGGTCGATTCCCAGCGACCGCGCGGTCGGCAGGAGCACGGGCACGATCACGAGCAGGATGGTCGTCCCCTCGAGAAAGCAGCCCAGGATCAGCAGCAGCACATTCGCGAGCAGCAGGAAGACGAGCGGCGTCATCTGCATGCCGCTGAACAGGGCGGCGACCGTCTTGGGGACGTTCTCCGCGGTCACCACGTAGTTGAAGACCAGCGCGCCCGCGATCAGCATGCCGATGGAGATCGTGATCCGCGCGCTCGTATTGAGCGCGTTGTAGATGTCGCGCCACGAGATGCTGCGGTAGACCACCGCCGACACGAGCAGTGCGTACAGCGCCGCGGCGGCCGCGGCTTCGGTCGGCGTGGTCACGCCGCTGTACATGAGGCCGAGCAGGATGACCGGCATCAGGAGGGCGGGAAACGCCTGCCACGTGATGCGCGGCAGGTCGCGCAGCGGGACCTTCTCCTCGACCGGGAAATTGCGGCGCCTGGCGACGGTGGCGATGAGCGCCATCTGCACGATGCCCATGAGCAGGCCGGGAATCACGCCGCCGAGGAACAGGTATCCGATCGAGGTATCCGACACGAGCGCGTAGATGACGAGCGGGATCGACGGCGGGATGATGGGTCCGATGACCGACGACGCCGCCGTGAGCGCAGCGGCGAACGACGGCGTGTACCGACCGTCGCGCGTCATCAGCACCTGCATGATCTTGCCGCTGCTCGCGGCATCCGCGAGCGCCGACCCCGACATGCCGGCGAAGATGATGCTCTGCACGACGTTGACGTGCGCCATGCCGCCGCGGAAGCGGCCCACCAGCGCATTGCAGAAGCGCAGCAGGCGATCCATGATGCTGCCGCTGTTCATGAACTCGGCGGCCAGGATGAAGAGCGGGATCGCGAGCAGCAGGTAGCTCGTGTACATGCCGTTCAGCAGCTGCTCGGCCGCGGTCCCGAGGTCGAGGCCGGCGACCCAGAGGTAGAGCACCGAGCCGGCGATCATGGCGTGACCGACCGGCAGCCCGAGCACGCTCAGCAGCACGATCGCCCCGACCGCGAGCGCAAAAGGGCTGCTCACAGCCCGCCGCTCGCGTGCGTGATGTCGGCTTCTTCCGCGTCGCCGCCCCGCAACAGCCGAAGCAGCAGCCACGCGTAGCGCACCAGGATCGCAACGAGGAACACCACGTAGATCGCGTACAGCGCGCTGAGCGGCACCTTGAGATAGGCGGCCCTCTCGACCTTCATGAAGCTCACGTACGAATAGCTCGCGGGCAGCGACGCACCGTACAGGACGACGAGCGCGACCGAGGACACCGCGGACATCGCGTTACGAGCACGCGGGCCGACGGCCCCGGTGAGGAGGTCGAAACGGACCTCTTCGGTTTCCTTCAGCACGAACGACGCGCCCCACAGCACGAGCCACAGCCACAGCGCGACCGTCAGCTCCGACGTCCAGCCGACCGGGAAATTGAAGACGTAGCGGGAGAGGACCTGAAGGACGAACGCCGCGAACATCGTGCCAAGCATCACCGCGGCGACGTTCTCCGCCCGCCGCCGCAGCCACGCACCGAGCGCGCGCATCACTTGAGCGCGTTGATCTTCTCGAGCATTCCCTTCGGCCACTCCTTGGCGTCGTCGGAGCTCATGTACACCTTCTGCGCGTAGGTGCGGAAGGCGTTGATGTCCGGCGTATAGACGTCGAGGCCCTGCTTCTTGAAGCCGTCGGCAAGCTCGGCCTCCCGCTTCAGGTGCTGGGAGGCGCTCCACTGGATCGCCTTGTCGCATGCCGCCTGGAAGGCCTTCTGCTTGTCGGGCGACAGCGCGTGCCAGGTCTTCTGGTTCATGGTGAGGACGTCGAAGCCGACGAGGTGCGACGTCAGCACGATCTGCGACATGACCTCGTAGAACTTCATGTTCTGGACGTTCGGCAGCGGATTGTCCTGTCCGTCGATCGCGCCGGTCTGCAATCCGGTATAGACCTCGGCGTACGCCATCGGGGTGGGGTTCGCGCCGATCGACCTGCCGAGAAGCTGCCACGCCTCGCCGGGCGGCATGCGCAGCTTGATGCCCGACATGTCGGCCGGCGTGTTGATCTTCTTCTTGGGCTTGAGACCGACCTGGCGCGTGCCGAAGAACGTGGGGCCGAGGATCTTGACCTTGAGCTGGTCCTCGACCATGCCCTTCATCTGCGCGCCGAGGTCGCTCGCGAAGAAGGCGTTCAGGTGGTTGGCGTCGCGGAACAGGTAGGCCGACGTGAGGATGGACCACGCCGGCACCTGCTTGGAGATGTCCTGCGGCGCGACGTTGGCCATCTCGAGGTTGTCGCGCTGCAGGGCGACGAGCTCGGTGCCCTGCTTGTACAGCGAGCCGTTGTAGAACGGCTCGATGGTCACATCGCTCTCCACGTCCTTGGCGAGCATGCGGATCATGTCCGCGCGGATGTCCTTGTCCGAGAACACGGCGGCGAAGCGGATATTCGGCTTCGCCTGCGCCCAGGCGGGCACCGCGGCCGACGCGGCGAGGGCTGCGCCGGCCTTCAGCGCGGTGCGACGGTCGAAGCGATGGTCCATGTCATCCTCCTTTCAGATACGTCGTGGCGTATTGGTGAGGTAGCTCACGATGATGTCGGCGACGGTGTCGCGCCGCCGGGCGACGTTGCCCTTCGCGCCCATCTCCGTCTGGAAGATCGCGCCAAAGGTGTGCTGGTTGGTGACGTTGAACATGCCGAGCGCGGCGATCGCCTTGTGCACCTCGATCGGCTCGACGTCGCGGCGGAAGGTACCGTCCGCCTGGCCGCGCTCGATGACGCGGGCGATGCGATCGATGATGGGTCGATTGAGCGAGCGCATGACCGCCGATTTGCGCAGGTGGCGTCCCGCTGCCTGGTTCTCGGCGACGACGAGCCGCACGAACCCGACGTGCCGCATGTAGTAGTGGTAGGTGAACTCGACGATGCGCCGCAGCGCCTCCACCGGCGGCAGGTGCTCGAGATCGAGCTTGCCCTCCGCTTCGCGAATGTCCGAGTAGACCCGCTCGAGCACGCCGATGTAGAGCTTTTCCTTGCTGCCGAAGTAGTAGTTGATGAGCGCGCGCGTCGTGTGCGTACGCGCCGCGATCGCGTCCATGCTCGCGCCTTTGAAGCCTCGCGCGGCGAACTCGTCCAGGGCCGCCGCGACGATGCGCGCCCGGTTCGCCTCGGGCGACTTGGGCTTGCGCATGGCGGCCGTGCCGGAGCGCGACACGCCGGAATCGGTGCGTGAAACTGACGACATGGCAAGTTTCAATTTAACAGGGTCGCCAATTCCAGGCAACTGTGCGGCGGGCGCCGCGCGCCCGCGCCGGATTCGCCGCGCAGGGTCGGCCATGCTATAACGGCCGCATCCCGCTTGCCGTGTCGCCATGCGCCTGACCGACGCCCCGCCGCATCTCGAGCCCGCCCGAGTCGAGCGCCTCACGCACGAGATCCTGATCAACGTCACGCCGCAGGAAGCGCGCGTGGCGATGCTCGAGCAGGCCGTCGTGCAGGAGCTGCACATCGAGCGTTCCAGCGCGCGCGGACTCGTCGGGAACATCTATCTCGGCCGGGTGGCGCGCGTGCTGCCCGGCATGCAGAGCGCGTTCGTGGAGATCGGCCTGGAGCGCGCCGCCTTCCTGCACATCGCGGACATCTGGGAGCACCGCCAGAACGGACACGGCGGCGAACACAAGCCGATCGAGAAGATCCTGCACGAGGGGCAGACGGTGCTCGTGCAGGTCATCAAGGACCCGATCGGCACCAAGGGCGCGCGGCTGTCCACCCAGGTGAGCCTCGCGGGCCGCCTGCTCGTGTACCTGCCGCAGGATTCGCACATCGGCATCTCGCAGCGCATCGAGGACGAAGCCGAGCGCGAGAGCTTGCGCGGGCGCCTCCAGACGCTCCTGCCGGAAGGCACCGCGGGCGGATTCATCATCCGCACGATGGCCGAGACCGCGTCGCAGCGCGAGATGCAGGCGGACATCGAATACCTGACCAAGCTGTGGCGCGACCTCAACCTCCGCTCGAGCGAAGCGCCCGCCGCGTCGCTGCTCTACCAGGACCTGAACCTCGCGCAGCGCGTGCTGCGCGACATGGCAACCGAGGAGACGTCGCGCATCCTCGTCGACTCGCGCGAGACGTTCCTCCGCATGCAGGAGTTCGCCCGCGAGTACACGCCCGCGCTGACGGATCGCATCCATCACTACGTCGGCGACCGGCCGCTCTTCGACCTGCACGGCGTCGAGGACGAGATCGAGAAGGCGCTTGCGCGGCGCGTCGACCTCAAGTCGGGCGGGTACCTGATCATCGACCAGACCGAGGCGATGACCACGATCGACGTCAACACGGGCGGCTTCGTCGGCGGTCGCAGCTTCGACGACACGATCTTCAAGACGAACCTCGAGGCTGCACAGGTGATCGCGCGGCAGCTGCGCATGCGCAACCTCGGCGGCATCATCATCATCGATTTCATCGACATGGAGCAGGCCGAGCATCGCGCCGCCGTTCTGGCCGAGCTCGACAAGGCGCTCGAGAAGGACCGCACGCGGCTCACCGTGAACGGCTTCACGCAGCTCGGCCTCGTCGAGATGACGCGCAAGCGCACGCGCGAGTCGCTCGCGCACGTGCTGTGCGAGCCGTGCCCCATGTGTCACGGACGCGGCGAGCTCAAGACGGCGCAGACGGTGTGCTACGAGATCCTGCGCGAGATCCTGCGCGAGGCGAAGCAGTTCAACGCCCGCGAGTTCCGCATCCTCGCATCCCAGTCGGTGATCGACATGTTCCTCGACGAGGAGTCGCAGAGCCTCGCGCAACTCGGGGACTTCATCGGCAAGCCGATCTCGCTTCAGGTCGAGACGCTCTACACGCAGGAGCAGTACGACATCGTGCTGATCTAGCGCGACGATCTGCTATCCTTGGCGTCATGACGTACGAACCGCGCGTCCTGTCTTCCTTGCGCTGGTGGCGCCGCTGACGCCAGGCGGCCCGTCGTTCATTCGTATTCCCTGAAGCAACGTGCCGCCGGTCAGGCGGCATTCGCGTTGCGCGCTCGACCGGCGGCCTGTCCATACAGGAGCCCTCCATGCCCGCGTCACCTTCCCGGCCCGTGGTCCTCACGGGCGACCGCACCACCGGCCCGCTGCATCTCGGCCACTACGTCGGCTCGCTCAAAGCGCGCGTCGCGCTCCAGGACGAAGCCGATCAGTTCGTCCTGCTCGCCGACGAGCAAGCGCTGACCGACAACGTCGACGCGCACCGGCGCGTTGCCGACAACGTCGTGGAAGTGGCGCTCGATTACCTCGCGGTGGGCATCGACCCCGCGAAATCGACGATCCTCGTGCAGTCGCAGGTGCCGGAGCTCGCGGAGCTCACGGTATTGCTCATGAACTTCGTCACGGTGTCGCGGCTGGAGCGCAATCCGACGATCAAGGAGGAGATCCGGCTGCGCGGCTTCGAGCGTGACATTCCCGCCGGGTTCCTGGTGTACCCGGTGAGCCAGGCGGCCGACATCACGGCGTTCCGCGCCACCGTCGTGCCGGTCGGCGAAGACCAGGTGCCCATGATCGAGCAGACCAACGAGATCGTGCGGCGATTCAACGCGACGGTCGGGGCGGAGGTCCTGATGCCCTGCGCTGCACGGCTGTCATCCGTGACGCGGCTGCCCGGTATCGACGGCAAGTCGAAGATGAGCAAGTCGCTCGGTAACGCGATTGCGCTGGGCGCGACGCCCGACGAGATCCGTGACGCGGTGCAGCGCATGTACACCGACGAAGGACACCTGCGGGTTTCCGACCCGGGCAAGGTCGAGGGCAACGTGGTGTTCGCGTTCCTCGACGCCTTCGAGCCCGACAGCGCGCACGTCGACGCGCTGAAGGCGCGCTATCGGGCGGGCGGACTGGGTGATGCGGCGCTGAAGCGCATGCTCGACGAGCGCCTGCAGGCGGTCCTCGCGCCGATCCGCGAGCGCCGCGCAAACTTCGCGTCGGATCGCGCCGAGGTGCTTCGGGTGCTCGAGGCCGGCACCGACCGCGCGCGCGACGTGGCTGCCGGCACGCTCACCGACGTGAAGCGCGCGCTGGGACTCGATTATTTCGCGCGGCTTGCGCGCCCGCGGGGCTGACCCGAACTCACGCCCTGCGCCGATGCCGGCGTGGGTCGGCGCGGCCGCGTGCGGATCACGCCGAGCACGCCCGTGTCATCGAGCAGCACGACGGCGACGATCGCAGGCTCGTCATTGCGCCGTTTCCTCGTCGGCATTCCGTGGACTGTCGCTTCGCGACGCCGCCAGCTGCGGCGCGTGCGCCAGCGTCTGGTACACGACGCAGTACCGCTCCGTGAGCCGCAGCAGCGTGTCGATCTGCTCCTGCGAGGCGTCGGTATCGAGCGTGAAGCGAACGCGAATGCTCTGAAAGCCGACCGGCACTTCCTTCGACACGCCGAGCGTTCCGCGAAAGTCGAGGTCGCCTTCGGCTTCCACCGACGCGTCGCGCAGCACGATGCCGAGCGCGGTCGCGACGGCGTTCAGCGTGACGCCCGCGCAGGCGACGAGCGCCTGCAGCAGCATGTCGCCCGAGCAAGCTGCAAGCCCGCTTCCGCCCGTCGCGGGATGCAAGCCGGCCTCCACGAGCGCCCGGCCGGTCTCGACGTTGCAAGCGATGCCGTCGGCGAGGCGGCCGCGCGCGCGAAGCGTGATCAACGCGCTTTGCGGCGTCTCGCGGTAGCGCGCCTTCAGCGGCGCTTGCAGCGCGCGGAGGTCGTCCGGATTCATGATGTCGTCGCCGATGGGACGGCGAACGGCCGGTCGGACGATGACGCGTGCGCGACGCGCGCCGGGATGTCTCTCATTTCTGTGCGTGCAGCAACACCGGAAGGTGGCGCCGCACCTTGGCCGCGACGAGATCGCGCATCACGCTCACCTTCTCCGACGACGTGAGCGCATCCCATGGCTGCGATGCATCCCTGCGCGACGCGGTGAACATCTCCGCTTCGCTGGACGTTTCGCGCCCGAGGACCGCCCGGGTGTCGAGGTCGACGAGCAGCAGCTGAATGTTGGCGAATACCGCGAGGAAGCCGAGATCGTCGACATGGAGTTGCGGGTTCCAGAGCGTCGCCTCGCCGTCGAGATAGTAGCCGAGGCCCGCCTCGGCGCTTTCCCCAAGATGGACGCGCGCCTGGGTCCACCGAGTCTCGACCGGAAGCTGGATCGGAGCGCGCACCGGCGTGACGATGATCAATCGCGCCCGCCTGGGATCGATGACATTCGGCCGCACGGCGTCGATCAACCGGCCGACCGCTGCAGTGTCGAGGTCGTATGCGCGATCGTCGACGAGCATTCCGGAAACCCGCGCTCGCACGACCGGTGGAGCGTCGCTCGGCCCGATCTCGCGAAGCGTGCGCTCAGCGGCATCGAGGACCGCGTCCTCGAACGTCGCGTCAGCAAGCGGATAGGTGTCCCGGGTGACACCGGTCATGTTCGTGCCGGCCTCGACGCGCTTCTTCACGATGGTGAATCCCGGTCCGATCGCGCTCACCACGACATACTGCTGCGGAAGGCCGGCTCCGCGCGCGCATGATGCGCACAGCAGCACTGCGTACAGGCACAATACGACAAGCCGGGGTGGACCCCTTCTCATCGTCGCTCCTCGCGCGGACGGCGGCTACGCGCGATCGTAGAGGCAAATCGGCCGTCCGTCACGTCACGTGCGGACGACTGCCGGGCGGCGGCACGCGAACGTCTGCATGATCGAACGTTTCTTCACGCGCATCCGTGCGTTTGTCGCCCGCCTGTTCCGACGCAAGCTCGCGCCGGGCCGCTTCGAGTCGGGTAGCGCGGGCTCGTGGCACGGCTTCCTTGCCGGCGTGCCGACGGTGCTTCCGCGCCGCGAGTACCTCGTTTACCTGCCGCGCGGCCATTCCCGTTGGCGCCGCTATCCCGTGCTCGTCCTGTGCCACGGCTGCCGGCAGAGCCCGGAGGAAATCGCGGCCGGGACGCGCATCGCCGAGTTCGCTGACGCGGACGGCTGGCTCGTTCTGCTGCCCCGTCAGAAGCAGTCGGCCAATGCATGGAATTGCTGGAACTGGTTCGACGCGCGCACCGCGCACGGCGAAGGCGAATGCGCGATCGTGCTGGCGCAGGTCGACGACGTCGTGAAGCGCTGGCGCGGCGATTCCGATCGCGTCGTGGTGGCGGGCATGTCCGCGGGCGGCGCGCTCGCCGCAGCGCTCGCATTGCGGCACGCGGCGCGTGTTCGCGGCGTGTTCGTCCACTCGGGCGTCGCCTGCGGCGCGGCGACCACCGCGATCGCGGCATTCGGCGTCATGAAGCATGGTCCCGATACCGACGTCGAGGCGGTTGCGCGCGACGCGCGGCAGGCCGCACCCCGAGCGCTGCGCGTGCCGCTCTGCGTGGTGCAGGGTGGGTCCGACGACGTCGTGGCGCCGGTCAACGCGGTTGCGCTTGCACGCCAGTTCCTGCGGCTCAACGAGCACCCCGCCCTGTCGCGCGCATCGGATCCGGGCGCGCTCGAGGCGAACGCCCTTCCGCCGCCGGACGTCGAGATGCGTGAAGCATCGGCCGATCGCTCCGTGATCACGCGCGAATGGCAGATGGATAGCCGCCTGTCGGTGCGCTACGTCAGCATCGGCGGCCTCGCGCACGCATGGAGCGGAGGCGACGCGGCATATGCATACAACGATCCGCATCCGCCGCCTGCTACGGAAATCCTGGCGCGCTTCGCGCGCGACGTGGCCGACTGACATAATGTCGGCTCCGAATGCGTCTCCGGGGAGTCGCCATGCCGGCCACCGCCATGAACCACTTCACGATCCTCACCGACGACGTGCCGGGCACGATCCGCTTCTACCGCGACCTGCTCGGCCTCATCGACGGACCACGCCCGGCGTTCGAGTTTCCGGGCGCGTGGCTGTATGCCGGCGACCAGCCGATCCTGCACGTCATCGGCGGACGCGCGCGCGACGAGCTGCGCACGGGCGTAATCGATCACATGGCGTTCAGCGCCACCGGGCTGGCCGAAACCCTCGCGCGTCTCGCTGCTCACGCCGTGCAGCACACGTGCCGCAAGCAGGTCGGCTCGGGCACCTGGCAGGTCTTCTTCTTCGATCCCAACGGCGCGCGCGTCGAGCTCGACTTCGCGGCCGAGGAAACGCGCGAGCGCGCACCGGCGTGAACGTCGCGACGGTCGACCATCTGGTCATCGCCGCGACGACGCTGGCGCAAGGTTGCGACTTCGTCGAGAGCGGTCTCGGCGCGCGCCCCCAGCCCGGCGGCCGGCACCCCGCGATGGGCACTCACAACGCGCTGCTGAAGCTCGGCGAGCGCCTGTTCCTCGAGGTGATCGCGATCGATCCGCAGGGCGTGGTGCCGCCCCGGCCGCGCTGGTTCGACCTCGACGAGCCGCGCGTGCGCGCGACGCTCGCCGAAGGCCCACGGCTCATCCATTACGTCGCGCGCACCGACGACATCGAGGCGCTGTCCGCGCGCAGCCCCATCGACCTCGGCGACATCGTGCCGGCCACCCGCGGCGATCTTCGCTGGCGCATCACGGTGCCGGCCGACGGTCACCTGCCGGCACGCGGACTCGTGCCGACGCTCATCCAGTGGTCCGACACGCGGCATCCCGCGGACTCGCTGCCCGACCATGGCTTGTCGCTGGTCGCGCTCGCCGGCGAGCACCCGGATCCCGCACCGGTGCGCAACGCGCTCGCGCGCCTGGGATTGGGCGACGACGTGAAAGTCACGTACGGACAATCGCCGCGCCTTGCCGCGATGATCCGCACCTCGCGCGGGATCGTGACGATCTAGCGGTCAGCCGAGTGCGCCGCGCGCGGTGATCGGCCACACCGCCTCGACGGTGTCGCCTCTGAACGCGACGATCCAGTCGTAGAGGTTGACCGTCGGATCGCAGTGGCCCGGCACGAGCCATACGTGCTCTCCGAGCCGCGGGGGCGACGCACCGCCTGCGACGGCGAGGATGCCGTGCTCGTCGGTCGCCTTCCGGTACTCGAGGCCGGGCCAGCCATGCACGATCGGGAGGCCCGCGTCGAAGCTGAAGGCCTTGAGCCCCGCGTCGACCACGACGCGCTCGGGCGCCGGCGCGCTCATCACCGCCGACAGCACGAAGAGGCTCTGGTCGAAGCGCACGTCGTCCGCAGCCAGCGTGTTGCGGCCGTAGTCGACGTCCATGAACACGTACGAGCCGGGTTGCAGCTCGTCGTAGGCGCCGGAGGATTGCTCGAGGCGGTACGTCCCGGTGCCGGCGCCCGTCACGATGTCGCACGCGATGCCGGCGGCAACGATGGCCGCGCGCGTCGCGCGTGCGTGCTCGGCCGCCGTTGCGATGGCGGCGTGTCGCTCTTCGGGCGTGCGCAGATGCTGCGCCGCGCCCTGGTACGCCTGCAGGCCGCGGAAGCGTAACCCGGGCGCCGCAACGACCGCGCGCGCGAGGCCTGCGGCGGGCGCGCCCGGGGCCACGCCGCAGCGATGCGCGCCGACGTCGATCTCGATGTAGACGTCGAGCGTGACCCCGATCGCGCGGGCGGCCTCGGACAGCACCGGCACGACGTCCGTCGAATCGACCAGCACGCCGATGGTTGCATCGCGCGCGAGCGCGGCGAGCCGCGCGATCTTGCGCGGCGCAACGACTTCGTTGGTGACGAGCACGTCGCGCACCCCGGCGGCGACGAACGCGGCCGCCTCGTCGGTCTTCTGGCAGCACACACCGACCGCGCCCCGGGCGATCTGCGCGCGCGCGATGTCCGGGCACTTGTGCGACTTGGCATGGGGCCGCAGACGCATCCCCTGCGTGGCATCCGCCATGCGATCGAGGTTGCGCTCGAACGCGTCGAGATCGACGCACAGCGCAGGCGTCTCGATCGTGTCCAGCGGGTCGCCCGCGCGCGCGGGAACCGGCTGCATCAGTGGACGAAGATGAAGTACGCGGCCAACGCGATCAGCGCGTACTTCACGGCGCGGAACACCGTGCGGTTCTTGCGCTTGAGGCGCCCGAGGAAATCGCTCGAATGGCCGAACAGGGCGTAGACGCGGTTGAGGAGGCCGATCGGCTCGGTCTCCAGGTTCTGCGTGGAGGCGGCGCGCATGATGTGCCGGGCGAAGAGCCGGTTGACCGCGCGCATCACCGGCGTGCGCAGCGGGCGTTCCACGTCGCAGAACAGGATGATGCGCGTGACGTCGGTCTCGTTCTGCGCCGAGTGGATGTACGTCTCGTCGAAGAGCAGATCCTCGCCGTCGCGCCACCAGTACGGCTGGCCATCGACGTAGATCCTGCAGCGGTCCGAGTTCGGCGTCACGAGCCCGAGGTGGTAGCGCAGCGAGCCGGCGAACGGATCGCGATGGCGGTTGAGCTTCGCGCCCGGCGGCAGCAGCGCGAACATCGCGGCATTCACGTTGGGCAGCGACTCGACCAGCGCCACCGTCTTGGGGCAGGCCGACTGCGCCGAAGCGATCGGCGCGCCGTACCACTTGACGTAGAAGCGCTTCCACCCATTCTTGAAGAAGGAGTTGAACCCGAGGTCGTTGTGGCCGGTCGCGGCGCGAATGCTGCCCTGGTCCATGAGCGCGACCGCTTCATCGCGGATCGTCTTCCAGTTGGCGCGCAGGACGTCGAGCTCGGGAATCGAGCGCGGATCGAGGATCGGCTTCGGCGGGACCGCGGAGAACAGGTACATGAGCGCGTTGTACGGCGCCATGATCGTCGAATGATCCGACAGCTGCTTCATGAGCGAGTGGCGCACCCGGCCGCGAAAGTGCACGAACAGCGCGGCGGCGACGAACACGTACACCACCAGGAACTTCGGGGCGAAGACCGCGGCGAGGACTTGCGCGGGATCGGAAATCGACGACGGCGGCATGGGTATCCGGGCCTGCAGCATTTGCGAGCAGGCGCCGCGGATTGTACTCCTGCCGGTCGTGCGCACGTTCCGCCGAAGGCCGCGCCGCGGCAGGCGCGGATGCGCCGCTCAGGCGCGAATGCGGCGCGCCCGCGCGCTACCGCGGCGCGGCGTCGGCGGCGGCGGCGAGCTGGCCGTACACGAGGCGGCCGATGGTGAGCAGCTGCGTCCGATCGACCTGACCCGACAGCGCGTAGCCGCAGTGATCGTCGATCCAGTAGAACACGCCGACGCCGTCCTCGACCGCATAGCGGAAGGCGGTCTCTTCGGGGCCGGCGCCCTGCTTGCGCACCTGCAGCGTCAGGCGCTGCTTGTCCGCGTTCTCGTACATGAAGAGCGCCGTCGGGTTTTCGTTCCCGGCCACGAGTCGCCCGCCCACCAGCGCGAAGCCGACGCTGTTGAGATCGGGGGCGTGTACGCTGAAGCCGAGGCGACGCGACAGCCATGTGACGAGCCGCTTCTCCTCGCTCGCCCACACCTCGACGGGACGATTCGCGTCGCTCGCGTAGAGCACGTGCGTGAGCGCCGCCTGTCGCGCGAAGGTCGTCGGCGTGCCCGCCTGCTGGAGCAGCAAGTCGCGCGCGAACCACCCGACCGTGCAACCCAGGACGAGCAGCGCGGCGGCGGCAAGCGGCGGCAGCATGCGCCGCCAGCGTGACGGCGGACGCATCGCGGCGTCGAGCAATCGCTGTGGGATCGTCTCGGTCAGCATCGGATCGAGCGCGTCGCGCAGCGCGGCGTTCTGCCGGCGCACGTCGGCGACGTACTCCGCGAGGCCGGCATCGCCGCGCAGCGCGGCTTCGATGGCGGGCACGCGCTCGGCCGGCGCGCGGCCGTCGGCGTAGGCCTGGAGATCGGCGTCCGAGACGGGCAGCGGGCTCATTTCACGACCTTCAGCGGCATCGCGCCGGCGTCGTCGCGCTGGGTGGCGCGACGGAGCTTGTCGCGAGCGCGCGACAGCCGTGACATCACCGTGCCGATCGGGATCGCCAGCACCTTGGCGATCTCCTCGTACCGCATCTCTTCCACGGCGGCGAGGATCAGCACTTCGCGCTGCTCCGCCGGCAGGCGCGCGAGCTCGCGCACGATCTCGCCGAGCTCGACCCGCAGATGCTGGTTGGGCCGCACGGCGAGCTCGCGCGCGACGCCGTTGTCGTCGTCGTCGAGCGACACGCTCTGCGCATCGCGCCGCGCGGTGGCTCGCTGATTGACGAAGACGTTGTGCATGATGGTGAAGAGCCACGCGCGGAGGTCGGTGCCGGCCGCCCACAGGCGGCGTTTCTCCCAGGCACGTGCAAGGGTCTCCTGGACGAGGTCGTCCGCGCGGGTCGACTCGCCCGTCAGCACGCGCGCGTACCGGCGCAGCCGCGGGATGGCGGCTACGAGCTCGGGCTGGGGCAGCGGGGCATCCACGGGCATGGGTCAACCACGACAAAGAAGCGCCGGCGGGGGGGAGAGACCCGCCGGCGAAAGGGCCGATGCTACGACCATTCCCTGCTCGCACTGCGACACGCGGCCTCCGCCGGCGTTGTCACCGGAGGGTGAACATCGGACCGCAGGCGTTATTCCGGGGGCCATGGCCTCACAGGAGGAAGAGCGTCGCGAGGCCGAGGAAGATGAAAAAGCCGCCGGAATCCGTAACCGCGGTGATCATCACCGACGACCCCACGGCGGGATCGCGCCCGAGCTTCATCATGGTGATGGGAATGAGCACGCCCATCACGGCGGCGAGCATGAGATTCAGCGTCATCGCCAGGACCATCACCAGCCCGAGGGGCACCTGCTTGTACAGCATCATGGCGATGACGCCCATGACGCCGCCCCACAACAGGCCGTTGACCAGCGCGACCGCGAGCTCCTTGCGGATCAGCTTCCGCGCGTGGTCCGGCGTCACCTGTCCGAGCGCCACTGCACGCACGATCATCGTGATGGTCTGGTTGCCGGAGTTGCCGCCGATGCCCGCGACGATCGGCATGAGCGCCGCGAGCGCCACGAGCTTCTGGATGGAGCCTTCGAACACGCCGATCACGCGCGAGGCGACGAAGGCGGTGACGAGGTTGATCGCGAGCCACGTCCAGCGGTTGCGAAACGACTTCCACACCGAGGCGAAGACGTCCTCTTCCTCGCGCAGGCCGGCCTGCGCCAGCGCCTCCTCGTCGGCGCGCTGCTGCACGAAGTCCAGCACCTCGTCGATCGTGACGCGGCCGACGAGGCGGTCGTTCGTGTCGACCACCGGCGCGGACACGAGGTCGTAGCGCTCGAACGCGCTCGCTGCGACGTCGGCCTTCTCGTGCTGCAACAGCTTCACGACCGGCGGCTCCATCGCCTCCGCGACCTGCGTGTCGGGCTCGGTGACGATGAGGCGCGGCAGTGGCAGCACGCCGAGCAGCGTGTCGTTGCGATCGACGACGAAGAGCTGGTCGGTCTGCGACGGCAGCTTGTCGAAGCGCCGCAGGTAGCGCAGCACGACCTCGAGCGTCACGTCGGCGCGCACGCGTACGTCGTCGAAGTCCATGAGCGCGCCGACCATGTCGCCCTCGAACGACATTGCCGCGCGGAGCTGCTCGCGCTCCTCCACGTTGAGCCGGCTGAAGACGTCGTCGAGGACCTCCTGCGGCAGATCGGGCGCGATCTCCGCGATCTCCTCGGCATCCAGCGTGCCCGCCGCCGCGACCAGCTCCTCCGTGTCCATCGACGAGATGAGCGATTCGCGCACCGCATCGGACACCTCGACGAGGATCTCGCCGTCGCGCTCGGCCTTGACGAGGTCCCAGATGTAGAGGCGCTCGTCGAGCGGCAGGGCCTCGAGGATGTAGGCGATGTCGGCCGGATGCAGGCGCGCGAGCGTGCGCTCGAGCTCGGCCTTGTTGCGCTGCGCGACGGCGCTCGTGCGTAGGCGATCGCTCGCGTCCTGCGCGTGCTGGTCGATGACGAGGCCCTCGACGAGCCGGTTCTTGCGCAGCAGCGCCGTGACGTGCGCGAGCGCATCCTCGACGCGCTCGCTCGCGGGAAATCGGTTGTCCTGGTGTTCGACGGTATCGGGCATGCCGCGCGCGGTCGCCACGGAGCAGATGCTCCGCGTTCATTCTAGCGGTCCCACGCGTGGCGCGCGCGTTCGGCGCGCCGCGAATCTATCCGTGAGCCGCGCGACTCGCGCCGAGCCGGCCGGGCTTCAAGGAAGCTCCGCCGAAGGCATCCGCGCGACGATGATGCCGATCTTCCGAGCGAGGCCCGGCGCGCCCTGGTTGCGCTCGTAGAACCGCGGGTTGGGCGCCATGGCGGCGAGTCGCGCGGCCTGCTCCGCGCTGAGATGCGAGGCCGAAGTGCCGAAGTAGCGATGCGCGGCCGCCTCGGCGCC
Organism: Casimicrobiaceae bacterium; assembly: GCA_035493035.1. Classification (GTDB taxonomy): domain Bacteria; phylum Pseudomonadota; class Gammaproteobacteria; order Burkholderiales; family Casimicrobiaceae; genus VBCG01. Next base: position 23,124 of record DATJIS010000039.1, read on the forward strand.
GAACACGCCGTTGCCCCATTCGATGACGTTGAGGTACAGCTCGAAGATGCGGCGCTTGTCGAGCATCGCCTCGAGCATCACGGTGATGATGGCCTCCTCGCCCTTGCGCCAATAGCTGCGGTCCGGCGACAGGAACAGGTTCTTCGCGAGCTGCTGCGAGATCGTCGACCCGCCCGCCACGATGCGACCGCGCCGCTCGTTCTTCTCGAGCGCGCGCTGGATGCCTTCCCAGTCGAAGCCCTCGTGGTCGACGAAGCGCGCGTCCTCGGCCGCGATCATCGCCCGCTTGAGCGACGTGGCGATGCGCGCATACGGCACGAACTCGTAGCGCAGCACGGCCTTCGGCTGCTTCTCGCGCAGCTCGTCGAGACGCCGCTCCATGAAGGCGGTCTCGCGCGGTGCGTGATCGCGCCACCACCAGATCATGCTCGCGTAGTAGACGTGCAGCAGCGCAAAACCGCCGAGCGCCAGCGCGACGATCACGCCCAGCAGGCGGGCGGCGCGCGAGCCTGCGCGCGCCATCAGGCAGGGCGGAGCAGCGCGAGCACGGGGCGCGTGTCCGGACGCACGCCGCGCCACACGTGAAAGCTCTCGGCCGCCTGCTCGACCAGCATGCCGAAGCCGTCGGCGACAAGGCTCGCGCCATGCTGGCGGGCGAAGCGCAGGAACGCCGTGGGCTCATCCCCGTACGTGAGGTCGTATGCGCAGGCGCCCGGCCCGAACAGCGTGCCGGGCCACACCGACATCTCGCCCATCGTCGTGTCGGCGCTGGTCGCATGGATGACCACGTCGAACGTGCGACCCTCGAGCGCGGCTGCCGACGCCGCGCGCACTTCGCCGCAGGACACGAAGTGCGTGGCCAGCGAGACGGCGGTTTCGACCGTGCGATTGGCGATGGTGAGGGTGCGCGGCCGCTGCGCGAGCAGCGGCGCGACGATGCCGCGCGCCGCTCCGCCCGCGCCGAGGATCAGGACGTCGCGTCCGTCGACGCGCACGCCGAGGTTGTCGTTGAGGTCGCGCGTGAGGCCGACGCCGTCGGTGTTGTCCCCGTACCAGCCGTCGGCGTCGCGGCGCAGCGTATTCACCGCGCCGGCGACGCGTGCGCGCTCGCTCAGCGTGCGCGCGAGCGCGAAGGCCTCGCGCTTGAACGGCAGCGTGACGTTGAGGCCCCTGCCGCCGTCGGCGGCGAAGCGCTGCACCGTCGGCACGAACGCGTCGAGCGGCGCGAGCAGGCGCTCATACGTGATGTCCTGGCCGGTCTGGCGCGCGAACGTGGCCTGGATCAGGGGCGACTTCGAGTGCGCGATGGGATTGCCGACGACGGCGTAACGATCGGGCATTGACTTCGATGAACCGGTGCAGCGCCGGGAAGACGCTCGCGTCGCCCGATCTTACCGTGGCGCCCGTCGGACGGCGCCAAGCTACTCGCCGCGCAGCTCGTCGCCCTTGGCGAACGTCCAGGTGCGCGTGATGTGCAGGATGTCGGTATCGCGCTTGATGTCGGGCGGGAACGCCGCGTAGGGCCCCGCCATCTGGACGATCTTCACCGCGGCCGCGTCGAGGATGCGCTTGCCCGACGACTTGTTGACCTCGACATGCTCGACGCTGCCGTCGCTGCGTATCGACACGGTCAGCACGAGGCTGCCGTAGAGCTTGTTCACGCGCGCGGCTTCGGGATAGTTCATGTTCCCGATGCGCTCGACCTTCAGACGCCAGTCCTCGACGTAGCGCGCGAAGCGATATTCCTGGGCCCGCGCGCCGATGAAGCGGCGCTTGGGCCGCTTCTGGTACGCGTCCATGTCCTTGGCGATCTGCGCCTCGAGGCGCACGGCCTCGAGCGTGCGCTGCATGATTTCGTTCGCGGTGGGCGAATCGGTCGTATCCGGCGTATCGGTCGCCTTGGGATGCGGCGCGGGCACGGCCTGCGAGTGGAGCTGCGTCAAGAGCTCGCGCGTCTGCTGCTGGAGCGCCTCGACCTTCTGGGTCGCGAGCGCAACCTCGTTCTGCGGGCTGTCCTTCGGCAGGACCGGCAGCGGCGTCTTCGCGCGCCGGTTCTCGTCGGTATTGCCGCCGCCGTCGAGATTCGCCTGCGCGAGGATGTCGGCCTTGGTGGGCTTGGCCTTGGACTTGGCGTTGACCAGCGCGATCTCGAGGGGCGGCCCCTTGTCGGCGAGCTGGCGCAGATCGAACGGGCTGAAATGGATCGCCAGGACGATGGCGTGGATGACCATCGAGACGATGATCGCCACGCCGAGCAGGCGGTCGCGACGCGGCGCGTGCAGCGCCTCGGGCGGGATACGCGCGGGTGGCAATGCACCGGCCGGGGCCAAATGTGCCGTTTTACGCGGCGCGGCACGCGGCTGCGGCGCGACCGCCGGCTCGCTCGCGGCCGGCGCCTCCTCGACGACCGGATGAATCGCCGTGGGCTTCGCGCGCGGTGCTCGCGCCGGCTTGCGTGCCGTTGGCGGCTTCGCGTCCGCGCCGGGTGCGGCGTTCGGGGCAGCGGCGACCGAGGGCGCCGCCGTGGGGGCTGCGTCAGCGGACGGCGCGGCTTTGGGCCTCGTCGGTCTGCGTCGCGCCGGCGCGGGCGCCTCGTCGTTGGACGCGATCGAGGGTTTCGGCTGTACGGAGCGCTGCGGCAACGGACGTGCGGTACAGGATGACGGGCGCGATTGTACAAGCGAGCGTCATGCCAGTGGCATCGCCGTGCGGGGCTCGCCTCACCGCGCTTCCTCCCCGCATGCCGGAAAGGTCTCCCCGGCGGGGCCGCGGCGTAGCCCCGCGTAGCGGCATTCCAGCGTCTCCGCGAGAAGGTCGATCGCGCCGACGCTCACGCGAACGGGTGTGTCGGGCGCCAGCGGCGGCAGGTCGGGCAGGCGCACCGTCAATGGCAGGTTCTCGAATCGAACGATCGTGTCGCGCACGACGCGCGCAGGCGCTTCCGCGGCGCCTTCCTGCCGCAGCGCGCGCAGGCACCAATACCGCTCCATCCGGTCCTGGAACTCGGCGTACTGCGCGTACGTCGCCTCGAAGTCGGTGAGGATCGCGAGAAGCTCGGGATCCCGCTCGTCGTACGGTGCCCGCTCGCCACGCACGCATGCGAGGAGCTGACGCTGATTGACGAGGTCGCTGTAGCGTCGCAGCGGCGAGCTCGCCCACAGGTAATGGCTCACGCCGAGGCCCTGATGCTCGCCGGGGCGTGTCGAGAACCGCACCTTGCCGTTCGACTGGACGCGATACAGGCCGGCCATCCCCGCATCGGCGAGAAGACGTCCCCAGGTCGCGTTGGTGTGGATCATGAGCTCGGCGACGAGCTTGTCGAGCGGGCTGCCGCGCGCGCGGCGCAGAATCGTGACGCGTCCCGCTTCGCCGTCGACACCCGGTGCATCCCAGTCGACGTAGAAGCTGTACTCGATGCGCGGAAAATCCGGCTTCGCGCGCGCCGACGCGAGATGACCCACAAGCCGCCACAACGCGCGCAGCTCGCGCGTCCACGGCGGCTCGCCGTCGAGCGCGGCGTCGGATGCGAACGCTTCCGACGTCTCGTACAGGCGCAGGTTGGCGGCGACCGGCACGCGCTCGAGCCGCGTGTGATGGCGGATCGGCGTTCCGCTCGCGTCGCTCTCGATGTAGAGGGACAGCGCCGCCGGGGATGTTCCTTCGAGCAGCGTGAAATGCGCGATGCTCTCCTCCGGCAGCATGGTCAGCTTGCGCCCCGGCATGTACACGGTGGAAAGCCTTGCGCGCGCGGCGGCGTCGCGCGGCGAGCCGCGACCGATTCGGAATGCCGGGCACGCGATGTGAATGCCAATCTCGACGTTGCCGTCCGCGAGCTCGCGCACCGAGAACGCGTCGTCGATCTCGGTGGTGGTGGCGTCGTCGATGGAGAACGCGCGCACGTCGGCGAGCGGCAGCGCGTCGGACACCTCGTCGAGCGGCGGCATCGCGGCGAACGCGACACCGCGCGGGAACGCTTCGGCGAGGAATCGATTGAAGTGATATTCGTGCGTCGACGGAATGGCACCCGCGCGCGCGAGGAGCGCCACGACGCTCGTCTTCTGCGACGCCGCAGCGGCGGCGACGGCTTTCCATTCGAGCGCATTGCGGTCGGGCCGGTAGAGCAGCATCGGCAACGCCGCGCGAAGCGCCTCCGGCAGGCGTCCCGCCACGAGCTCGTCGGCCCATGCGGCTGTCTGCTGCGCCTCGCGCGCCTTGCGCTCGACCGACGCCAGCGCCGCCTTCAGCGCTTCGGGCGGCGCCTTGCGATAGCGTCCCTTGCCGCGCTTGTAGAAGTGCATCGGCGACGCCTGCAGGAGCAGCGCCACCGCGGCGGCTTGCGGCGCCGACGGCGTGCCGCCGTAGTATTCACGCGCGAGCTCGTCGAAGGTGAACTCGCCCTCGCCGCTCGCTTCCCAGAGAAAGCCCGCGTCGAGCTCCGCGGCGAGGCGCTGCGCCTGCGCGAGCGCTTCGCCCGCGCCCGGTGCCGCGAATCGCAGCAGCACGTTCGCAACCTTGACCTTGAGGCGCTTGCCGGAAGCAGCCTCCACCTGCAGCGATGCGTCGTGATCGGCGAGAACGGTTCCGGTCCTGAGTTGACCGTCGTCCTCGAAAAGGACATTCATGGAGTGGCGCGGGATGCGGCGCGGCGCGAACGTCGAGCCGCCGATGAGGCATTATAGGCAGCTTCGTTCAAGGGCCGCGAAATGGACTATCGACAGCTCGGCAGGAGCGGGCTCCACGTGTCGCCGGTGTGCCTCGGCACGATGATGTTCGGCGACCGCACCGACGCCGGCGCGGCGCGCGAGATCGTCGCGCACGCCTTCGACGCCGGGATCAACTTCATCGACACGGCGGACGTGTACAACGGCGGCGAGTCCGAGCGCATCGTCGGCGACTGCATCGGCGGTGCGCGCCCGCGATGGATACTCGCGACGAAGGTCGCGAACGTCATGCCCGGCGCGGGCAACGAGGCGCCGCACACCGGCGGGCTTTCACGCCGCTGGATCATCGCGGCGTGCGACGCGAGCCTCGCGCGCCTTCGCACCGACTGGATCGACATCTATTACCTGCACAAGGACGATACGCGCACGCCGCTGGCCGAGACCATCGGCGCGGTCGGCGAGCTCCTGCGTGCCGGCAAGATCCGCTACTTCGGCCTCTCCAACTATCGCGGCTGGCGCATCGCCGAGGTGATGCGCTGGTGCGAGAAGCTCGGCGTGCCGCAACCCGTCGTCTGCCAGCCGTACTACAACCTGCTCAATCGCATGCCCGAGGTGGAAATCCTGCCGGCGTGCGATCACTACGGCCTCGGAGTCGCGCCGTATTCGCCCGTCGCGCGCGGCGTGCTGACCGGCAAGTACGCGCCGGACGCGATTCCGGCCGATTCGCGCGGCGCGCGCAAGGACCGCCGATTCATGGAGACCGAGTTCCGCGCCGAATCGCTCGCCATCGCGGCGAGGCTCAAGGCGCACGCCGAGGCGAGCGGGCGCACCGCAACGCAGTTCGCGCTGGCATGGCTATGGGCCAACCGGATCGTCACGTCGATCATCGCGGGGCCGCGTACGCTGGCGCAGTGGCGCGACTATGTCGATGCGATCGGCACAGCGTGGTCCGGCGAGGACGAGAAGCTGGTCGACGAGCTGGTCACGCCGGGGCACCCGTCGACGCCCGGCTACAACGATCCGGCGTATCCGTTCTACGGGCGGCGCCTCAGGGACCCAGCGCCTTGATGACGTCGTCGGTGATGTCGACGCCCTTTCCGACCCACAGCGCGTCCTGGAGGATGAGGTCGTAGTTCTGGTCGTGCGCGAGGCGCGTCAGCACCTGGTCGAGACGCTCCTTGAGCTTGTCGAGCTCCTCGAACTGGCGCGCGCGAAGGTCTTCGGCGAACTGCTGGCGCAGGCGCTGCACGTCGCGCGTGCGCATGTCGAGATCGCGCTCGCGCTCGGCGCGCTGCTGGTCGGTCAGCCCCGACTTCTCCTTGTCGTACTGCGCCGTCTGCGTGCGCACTTCCTGCTCGCGCGCGGCGATGTCGGCGTCGCGCGCCTTGAACTCCTGCTCGATGCGGGCGAGCGCCGACTTCGCAGGCGCGGAGTCGCGCATGATGCGCTCGATGTGGATGACGCCGATCTTGTAGCTGTCCGCGTGCGCCGGCGCTGCCGTCGCGACGAGCGCCGCGGCGCACACGAGCGCGGGGAACCACGCGCGCATCATCGCGAAGGGTCCCGCTCGCGCACGGGCGCGAGCAGCGCGGCCGCCTCGTTCGCGACGCCGTGCGGCACGTGGCCGGAAGGAACGTGCTGCGCGGCCGACTCGACGTGGCGCGTCTGGTCGTCGAAGTAGAAGTCCGGCGCGAACTCGCGCAGGAACGGACCCTTCTCCAGCCCGCCGAGGAACATGGCTTCGTCCACGTGAATGTTCCAGTCCATGAGGGTGCGGATGGCGCGTTCGTGCGCCGGCGCGCTGCGCGCGGTGACGAGGGCCGTACGCAGTCGCATCGGCACCTTGTCGCGGTCGTCGGCCTGCTGCAGCCGGTGCAGCGCCTCGAGCAGCGGCTTGAACGGACCCGGCGGCAGCGGCCGCGAGGCATGCTGCGCCTCGTGGGACTGGAACGCATCCATGCCCTGCTCGCGAAAGACGCGCTCGGCGTCGTCGCCGAACAGCACGGCGTCGCCGTCGAACGCGATGCGCACTTCACCGGGATGCGAATCGTCGAAGGCGGTGCGCGTGTACACGACCGCGGCGGGAAAGCCTTCGGCGAGCGCGTCGCGAACGTCCTGCAGGTTCGCCGACAGGAACAGGTTCGCATTGAGGGGGCGCAGGTACGCCCAGGGCTCCCGGCCGCGCGTGAACACCGCGCGCTCGATCGCGAGCTGGTTGCCGGCCACGGACTTCATCACGCGCAGTCCCGACACCGGATCGTTGCGCGACAGGATCACGACCTCGATGCGCTTCACGCCGTCGGCGTTGAAGCCGAGGAGCTTCTTCACCAGCCGAAACGCGATGCCCGGCTTCGCGAGCTGGGCGAGGCGAGACAGCTGCAGGTCGATGTAGGGCCGGTCGTCGGTCGGATCGAAGAGCGCGTTCTCCTCCTCGAAATCGAAGAGCGCACGCGAGCTGATCGCGACCACCAGCTGGTCGGTGAGGAGGGACATGAAGTCGGGATGTTAGCGCCTCAGCCGGGCGCACAGAACACCGGCCCCTCCAGTTGCCATCCGACCGCCTGCATCGCGGGAACGAGCGAAGCGTCGGTCACGTAGCGATGGCGCGACGCGGTCGGGTCCGCGCCCGGCAGCCACAGCCGCTGAACGGTCGTGAGACCGCTCGCGCATTGTCCGGCAATCGGCAGCAGCGCCTGCCACGCGATCCCCTCGTACGTCCAGTGCGGGTCGTCCTTCACCTTCGCGCATTCGTCGGCATTCGCGGTGTAGAAATGCGAGTCGGGGCCGACGCCCGGCACGCCGAAGAACCGGCATACCGCAAGCGCGGCGCTCGGCGCGGCAGCGTCCCGCGGCCACGCACGGAACTGCATGCCGGTGCGGCTCCATGCCGCACCGAGACCGCCGCCGTCGATGAATGCGACCTCGGCGGCGTCCGCGGTGAGGAAGTACTGGCCGTCGACCGCGTCGTGGAATTCGATGACCGGCACGGTCGCCGGCGCCACCGACGGCACGCCGACGCCCGCGATACCGAGGATTGCGAGCGACGCGAGCTGCGGCGCGTCGATCACCAGGTTGGCATCGCGCTCGCCCGTCGTGCGCGGCGCGAAGTACAGATTCATGCTGCAGCTCGATCCGGGCGCCACGGGCGCACCGAGCCTGCAATCGCTCGCGTCGCCTGAGGACAGCGCGCTGTAGTCGTACGCCGCCGGACCGTTGATGACCAGCGCGCTCGGCGTGAACGGCGCCGAGCCGACGTTCGACAGGCTCACGGTGAGCGGGCCCGCCTGCGTGCCTTGTGTCTGCGCCCCGAAATCCACGGTCGGCGGCGAGAACGCGATCTGTGCGCTGCCCGCCTCAGCATCCACGCCGCGTCCGTAGAACGTGACGATCTGGTCGGGTGTCGTGGTCGTGTTGTGAAGCCACAGGCCGCCCGACGTCTGGCCCACGACGCGCGGCGCGAAGGTGACGCTGACCGTGCATGCCTCCCCGGATGCGAGCGTCTGGCCGGTGCTGCATGTCGTGTCGACGTGGTAGTCCGGTCCGGTCGCCGAATGCACCGACACGCCGGTGAAGCTCCACGGCGCATTGCCGCAATTGCTGACCGTGGAGATCTGCGTCGCCGACGCACCCACCGCGACGTTGCTGAAGAGCAGCGTGTCGGCGCTGGTGCAGATGCGTCCGGCGGCGTGCGCATCGAGCGTGAGGCTCGTCACGGCGAGCGCGAAGCCGCAGGCGCGCGCGAGCGAAACGAGCGTCATGCGTTGCAACGGGAGCCGCCCGCGGCGCGAGGCCGCGGGCGCGGGGTGCGGAAGTTTCTCAGGCTGCGCGCTTCAGGTCTCTCGCCACGTCCTGGAACACGGCGTGGATCTCTCCGACGGCCCACGCGAGATCCTCGCGCGGAATGTTGAGCGGCGGCGCGATGCGGATCACCGTGCCGTGCGTGTCCTTCGACAGGATACCGCGCGCGAGCATGCGATCGACCACCGGCCGTGCGCCGATCGCGCGCGGGTCGACCTCGATGCCGATGAAGAGGCCCCGTCCGCGCACGTCGGTGACGAACGGATGCGTGCGCAGGCCGGCGAGCTCGCCGAGCAGCCAGGGTCCGATCTCGGCCGAACGCTCGATCAGGCGCTCCTCGAACAGCACGTCGAGCGCGGTCATCGCGACCGCAGCGGCCAGCGGATTGCCGCCGAACGTGCTGCCGTGATCGCCGGGATTGAAGACCTGCATGACGTTGTCGGTGGCGCAGAACGCCGAGACGGGCAGCAGGCCGCCGCCGAGCGCCTTGCCCAGGATCACGCCGTCGGGCTTGATCCCTTCGTGCTCGCACGCGAGCAGACGTCCCGTGCGCCCGAGGCCGGTCTGGATCTCGTCGCAGATCAGCAGCACGCCGCGCTCGCGGCAGATGGCGGCGCATTCGCGCAGGTAGCCGGCCGGGGGCACGATGATCCCGCCCTCGCCCTGGATCGGCTCGACCAGGAACGCTGCCGTGCGCGGCGTGATGGCGAGCGCGAGCGCGGTGGCGTCGCCGAAGGGCACGGTGCTAAGCCCGGGCGGGAACGGCCCGAAGCCGTCGCGATATTGCGGCTCGGTCGACAACCCGCACGCCGTGATGGTGCGCCCGTGGAAGTTGCCGCGGCACGCGATGATCTCCGCATGGCCTTCGGAGACGCCTTTGATCTTGTGCGCCCACTTGCGCGCCGCCTTGATCGCCGTCTCCACCGCTTCGGCGCCACCGTTGGCGGGCAGCACGCGGTCCATGCCGGTGAGCTTCGCCAGCCGCTCGAGCAGGAACGGCAGCTCGTCGTTGAAGTACGCGCGCGACGTGACGCCGAGCGATTGCGCCTGCGCGATGAGCGTCGCGATGATGCGCGGGTGCGCATGGCCGAAGCTCACGGCGGAGTACGCGCTCATCAGATCGAGATAGCGGCGGCCGTCCACGTCGATCAGCCAGCTGCCTTCGCCGCGCGTGAACACCACGGGCAGCGGGTCGTAGTTGCGGGCGCTGAACTGCTTCTCGCGCGCGATGAGGTCTGACGCGAGCTCGGAGTGGGGCGATGCGACGGCGCCCTGGCGGGCGCGGGATGGGGCGTTCATCGGTTGCTCCTTGTGAAAGCGAGCCGGCCGCGACGACCCTGGGGTAGTTATGCGCTCAGTGGCGCATTCCGGACGCGGTCGGCAGGACATGCCGCTTCGGCTTGTGGCCGCGGCATGGGACGACGATGCCGTGTGAGCGGTGACTTCGCCAAGTCATGGCTGCAAGGATACTGGAAATTCGACTTTTGGGCTAGCGGACCATTCCGCTGCGCGCGACCGCAGAGCGGCTGCTCGACGGCATGCAATCTGGTACTTTTGCGCGCCGGCCGGTCACGGTCGAACGATTGTCCGGATTTAGGAAAGATTGCCCGCGCTCCACGGAACGGGCGCACCCCGATGGGCGTCGAATCCGGCAAGGAGGAATGCCATGCAGCGCAAGACCCTGCGTTTCGGCCGCGGATTCCGCGTTGCGCTCCGCAACCGGCGTGCGGAAGCGGCGGAAATGGTCATTGCACCGGGCGATGCGGAGGGCGACTCGCGCAACCGCCATCGCGGCGCCGACCAGTGGCTGTTCGTCGTCGAGGGACGCGGTGTCGCGACCGTGAACGGGCGCCGCCTCCCGCTGCGGGAGGGCACGCTGCTGCTGATCGAGCGCGGCGATCGGCACGAGATCCGCAACAACGGCGAGGCGCCGCTGCGTACGCTGAACCTGTACGTGCCGCCGGCCTACGACAAGAGCGGCGACCCGCTGCCGCGCGGAAAGCCTTGAAGCGCCCTCAACCGGCGTCGGCCGGGACGCCGGCAAAGCGCAGGATCGCCGGCAGCTGATTCACGTAGTCCTGGAACGCGTGGTCGCCGCCTCCGCGCACGTATTGCCAGGCGCCGGCGTAGTAGGCGACGGCTTCGCGGTAGTCCAGGACCTCGTCGGCCGTCTCCACGAGCAGGAAGAAGCGCTCGGGCGCCGACAGCTGCTCGACGCGCAGCGCTCGCAGCTCGTCGAAGTGCGCAACCGTCACGTCGAACGGCTCGCCCGTATACAGGTTCGTCTGCACGCCGAGGTACGGCTGCAGGTCGACATAGGGTCTTACCGCCGGATTGATGCACACCGCGCGGGTGCCGTAGCGCTCCGCGAGGTGCGTGGCGTAATAGCCGCCGAGCGAGCTGCCGATGAGCGCGACGGGCTCGGCGGCGCCTTCGATCACTGCCGCCACCTGCGCGATGGCGGCGAGCGGGGAGCGCTGGAGATCGGGAATGTGGAGCACGGGGCGCATCGCGGACGGCAGGGCGTCGACCGCCTCGCGCAGTTGCGTCGCCTTGGCGCTCGCCGGCGAGGAGCGGAAGCCGTGCAGATAGATGAGCGTCGGCCTCACCGGGCGGCCAGCGCGCGCAGCAGGCGATCGTGCACGCCGCCGAAGCCGCCGTTGCTCATGACGAGCACGTGGTCGCCGGCGCGCGCCGTGCGCGCGATCGCGTCGACGAGGCCGTCCATCTCCTCGTGGACCTCGGCCTTCGCCCCGAGCGGCATCAGCGCGCCCGCGACGTCCCAGCCGACGTTGCCCGCGTAGCAGAACACGCGGTCCGCCTGCGCGAGGCTTCCCGGCAGCGCATCCTTCATCATTCCGAGCTTCATGGTGTTCGACCGCGGCTCGAGTACCGCGAGGATCCGCGCCGGACCGACGCGCCGGCGCAGCCCGTCGACCGTGGTGGCGATGGCCGTCGGATGATGCGCGAAGTCGTCGTAGACGGTGACGCCGGCCGCGGTGCCGCGCAGCTCCATTCGCCGCTTCACGCCGCGGAAGCGCGCCAGCGCCTCGAGGCCGGCCGACACCGGCACCCCGACGTGGCGTGCCGCGGCCAGCGCCGCCAGCGCGTTCAACTGGTTGTGCCGACCGGGATGATCGAGGCGCAGCGTGCCCTGCGGCGCGCCGCCGAGCTCGATCGTGCCGTCCGAATCGATCCTCCAGTCGGTGCCGGTCGCCACCGCGGCCTTGAAGTCGAAGCGCTCGACCTCGCTCCACACGCCGCGCGCGAGCACGCGCGCAAGGCTCGCTTCCGCGCCGTTGACGATCAGGCGCCCGTTGCGCGGCACCGTTCGCACGAGGTGATGGAACTGCGTCTCGATGGCGCCGAGGTCGGGAAAGATGTCCGCGTGGTCGAACTCCAGGTTGTTGAGGACGGCCGTGCGCGGGCGGTAATGCACGAACTTGCTGCGCTTGTCGAAGAACGCGGTGTCGTACTCGTCGGCCTCGATGACGAAGAAGGCGCTGTCGGTGAGGCGCGCCGACGCATCGAAGTCGAGCGGCACGCCGCCGATCAGGAACCCCGGCGCGAGCCCCGCCTGGTCGAGGACCGACGCCAGCATCGCGGACGTCGTCGTCTTGCCGTGCGTCCCGGCCACGGCGAGCACCCATTTGTCGCGCAGCACGTGCTCGTAGAGCCACTGCGGACCCGAGACGTAGGGACGCCCCGCGTCGAGGATTGCCTCGATCAGCGGATTGCCGCGCGAGATCACGTTGCCGATCACGAGCACGTCGGCATCGCGCGCGACCCCGGCGAGCTGCGCAGCGTCGTAACCCTCGGTCAGCGCGATGCCGAGCGCGGTGAGCTGCGTCGACATCGGTGGATAGACGTTGGCATCGCAGCCGGTGACGCGATGGCCCGCCCGCTGTGCGATGGCGGCGATGCCGCCCATGAACGTTCCGCAGATTCCGAGGATGTGGAGATGCATCAGGCGTGGTTTCGAGGCGGTTCGGCGAGGACGCGCGTGTACGCGCGCTCGAGCGCCGCGGCGTAGCGCGATGGATCGGTCAGCTTCGGATCGGAGAACGCCACGCGAACGCGGTCGCGCAGCTGCGCCCGCCATGCGTTGTCGGTGGCGACGCGGATCGCGAGCGCGACGAACGCGTCGTCGTCGTCGGCCACGAGCTCGGACAGGCCCGCATGCACGAGGATGCTCGCGGTCACCCGCTCCGCGTGCCGCTCGCCGATGCGCGTCACGACCGGAACGCCCGCGGCGAGCGCCGACGCCGTCGTGTCGCCGCCCGTGTAAGGCAGCGTATCGAGCGCAAGGTCCGCCAGCGCATGCCGCGCGTGCCGCCATGCCGGCTCGCTCGGCACGAAGGCGAATCGCACGGCCGGGATGCCGAGATCGGTGAGCCGCCGGGTGAGCGCGACGCCGTCGTCGTCGCGCAAGGGCGAGAACAGCAGCCGTGCGGAAGGCACGGCGTCGAGCACGCGGCGCCATAGCGCGACGCAGCGGGGCGACAGCTTCTGCGACGACACGAACTGCGCGAGCACGATCGCGTCGTCCGCGATGCCGAGCGCCGCGCGCCGATAGTGGTCGCGCGGCGCGGCGTACGGCCGCAGCGGCAGCACGCACACGTCGAGCGGCAGCGGACGCTCGCGCAGTGCGACGGCGCCGTCAGGCCGATCGGCGATGCGATCGGTGATCTTCCAGTCGACGCTCGCAAGCCCCACGCCGCCATGGTAGCCGAGGTGCGTCACGATCCTGTGCGCCGGCTTCCGCGCGAGTATCCCCGGCCGCGCGAACGCCGAGTGGCCCATGAGGTCGACGAGCACGTCGACGCCGAGCGCCGCGATCGCGCGTGCCGCGGAGTCGTCATCCAGCGCGGCGAGGTCGACGAATGCATCGGCGGCGGCGCGAAAGCGGTCGGTCGTCGCGTCGGCGTTGCCCGGGAGCGCGATGGAGAAAAGGCAGATGCGGAATCGCGTCCGGTCGTGCGCTTCGATCACCGGCGCGAGGAGCTCGCCCATCACGTGCTCGCGGAAGTCCGCGGACAGGTAGCCGACCACCGTGCGCGGGTCCTGGATCGCGCGAAGCGGCATCGCGATCGGTGGCGCGCCGCGCGCCGCGAGCTCCGCGCGCACCGTCGCGTCGTAGCGGTCGTAAAGCCCGAGCAGCGCGCCGGGCTCGACGTCGAAGTACTGGATGTGCGCGAGCGCTTCGGCGACGAGAGCCGACTCGCCCGGCTCGAACGCGTGGCCCACCACGCCTTCGACGGCGCGCGCCTCGTAGGCGAGGTCGCCCAGGCGCCGTGCCGATGCGAGCGCCGCGACGCGCACGCGCGACGATCGCGAGCCGTGGCGCTCGAACGCGAGCAGATCGGCGAGCGCCGCCTCATCGCGGCGCAACATGAGCAGCACGCCGCGCAGCAGCCACCAGACGGACTCGTTCGCGGGCGCAAGCGTGCGCGCGCGGGCGAGATGCGTCGCGGCGAGCGAATAGCGCTGCAGCCGTACGAGCGTCTGGGCCAGATCGACGCGCGCGGCGAGATGATCGGCGTTGCGCGCGAGCGCGGCCTCGAACGCCTGCTGCGCGGCGGCGTAGTCGCCGCGCAGGAAATGCACCTGGCCCGCCGCATAGTGCGGCTCGGCCCAGTCGCGCTTGCGCCGCGACGCTTCGGCCAGGCTCGCGAGCGCGCACTCCATGCGACCCATGCGCGCCTCCAGGACGCCCAGGTTGTGCCACGCTTCGGCGCGTTGCGGCGCGCGCTCGATGGCGAAGCGCAGGCGCGCAATCGCGGCGTCGATGCGCCCCGCTTGCGCGTCGTCGGCAGCGGCGGCGAGCCACGCCGCATAGTCGGCTGCGGTGGTCATGCGCGCGATTATCGAGGACGGCCGGACGCCGGCTTGAACGAAGCGTCCACTTCCGTTCAAGGGCGGTATGCGCCCCGCCACGTCACTGCCGCGGAGCCGGCGCCTATGCGGCGTCACGATTTCCCTCGGCACATCCCTTGCCTGCGGGGTATCGACTCGTCCCCCGAAACCATGCTGCGCCGCTTCAATCGCCCCTCGTCCTCCAGCGTCGATCCGTCGGTCCCGCCGCTGGCGGGGACTGCCGGCGGCGTCCCGGCAGGCGCCCCGTCGAGGGCGCGCGCGCGGCCGCTCGAGCGCGCGTTCGCCGCCGCACGCAGCCGGATTCGCGCCTGGATCGGCGGCCTCGGCATCCGCGCGCGGCTCGTCATGCTCGTGCTCGGCCTGGCGATGCCGTTCGTGCTCTACATCGCCGCGATGGCCTGGTCGCAGGCGCAGAGCGAGCGCGAAGACGCCATGGCGCGGGCCGAGTCGACGGCGCAGCTCATCGCCGCGCGCATCGACGACTTCGTCGCCGATACCGACCAGATGATGCGGCTCATCGCCAACGCAGCGCGCGACCGCGACGGCGCGTCGATGCAGGCGTATCTCAACGGCGTGCGCGGCGACGTTCCCGCGTACGTCAACAACATCGGCGTGTGGAGCGTACAGGGCGAACGCATCGCGTCGCTCGACGCGCGCTTCCTGAGCCTCGGCTTCGGCATCGCGGACCGGGCGTATTTCCGCGAGGTGCTGCGCACCGGCGCGCTCGCCGTGGAAGCGCCGCTGAAATCGCGCGCGACCGGCGATCCCGTCGTGCTGTTCGCGCGACCGGTGACCGACGCCCAGGGCCGGACCATCGCGGTGATCACCGCGTCGGCGCGCCTGCGCGAGCTCGATCGCATCATCGACGCGACCCGCGCGTTGCCGAGCGACGCCGTGGTCACGCTGCTGGATCGCGAAGGCACGGTGGTCGCCCGCTCGCGCGAGCCGGACAAGTGGATCGGCCGGAACATGACGCACATGTTCGACACCGATCGCTTCCGCCGTGCGACCGGCAGCAGCGAGATCCTCGGCTTCGACGGCGTGCGCCGGATCTCCGGCTTCGCGACACCCACGCGCGCCCCCTGGAAGGTCTACGTCGGCGTGCCGACCGCGTCGGCGCTGTCGCGCGTCGACGCCGAGATCCGCGCCACGATGGTGCTGGGCGGCATCGCGCTCGTCCTCGGATTGCTGTTCGCGATGATCGCGGGCAACGGCATCACCGCGCGCCTGCGCCGGCTCGCCGACGACGCCGCGCGCCTGGAAGCCGGGCAGCTCGATCATCGCAGCACCGTCGGGGGCCGCGACGAGGTCGGCGTTCTCGGCAACGCGCTGAACCGCATGGCCGAAGCGCTCGAGCAGCGCACGCACGCGCTGGAGCGCTCGACCGACGACCTGAAGCAGGTGACGGCCAACGTGCCCGTGCTGATCTCGTACATCGACGCGCAGCAGCGGTATCGCTTCGCCAACGAGTTCCACCGCGACGTCTTCGGCATCGCCCCCGAGCGTCTCATCGGGCATCGGCTGCGCGACCTCTTCCCGGCCGAGGCGTATGCGCGCCTCGCGCCGCGCATCGCCGAGGTGCTGAGCGGCTTCCCGGCGTCGTTCGAGACCACCTTCAACGCCGACGACAGCGCGCCCTATTTCCTGGTGAGCTGCTTTCCCGACTATGCGGACGACAACACCGTCCGCGGCTTCTACGCGGTCTGCCAGGACATCACGCGGCGCCGGCAGGCCGAGGAAGCGCTCGCCGCACGCGAGCGCTTCACGCAGCTCATCACCGACACGATCCCGGCCCGCATCACGTACCTCGACACCGAGGGTCGCGTGCAGTTCGGCAACCGCCATTTCGCGGAGACCTGGGGCGCCGAAGGCATCGACTTCATCGGCCGTCACCTGTCGGAGCTCGTACCCCCGCATGTGTACGCGCAGATCGAGCCGCACCTGGCGCGCAGCCTGGCGGGCGAATCGCTCCACTACGAGCTGTCGCTCGAGCGCGAAGGCCACCCGCAGCACGACATCGTGCGCTACGTGGCCGATCTCGACGACCAGGGTCGCGTGCAGGGCGTGTTCACGATCTCGCAGGACGTCACCGCGCTGAAACGACTCGAGTCGGCACGCGCCGAGTCGGAGAAGCGCGTGCGGCTCATCGCCGACAACGTTCCGGCCGCGATGGCGTACCTCAACCGGCACGAGCGCTACCTCTTCGCCAACGCCGCGTTCATGGGGACGTTCGAGACGTCGATCGAGGACCTGATCGGGCAGCGCGCCGCCGACATCCTTCCGGCGGAGGTCTACGCGACCACGAAGCCGCACATCGACGCGGTGCTCCGCGGCGAACGCCAGCGCTTCCAGCGCCTGGTGACGCGCGGCCGGAGCCGCCGTCACGAGCTCGTCGAATACATCCCCGAGGTCGACGCGTCGGGCGAGGTCACCGGCTTCTTCGCGCTCATCCAGAACATCACCGACCTGCACGACGCCCAGGCGCGCGTGGAGGCGAGCGAGCAGCGCCTGCGCCGCATCACCGAGAACATTCCGGCCCTGGTCTGCTACATCGATCGCGAGCGACGCTATCGCTTCAACAGCCGCTACTACGAGGAATGGCTCGGCCGGCCGCTGTCCGAGGTCACCGGCCGGACCGTTCTCGAGGTGCTCGGCGCCGACACCTATGCCATCGATGCGCCGTACATGGAGCGGGCGTTCGCGGGCGAGCGCGTGGAGTTCGAGCTCGCGCACACCGACGCGCGGGGCACGCGCTACGTGCGCGGCTCGTACGTGCCCGACTTCGACGCGCGCGGCGAGGTCGTCGGCATCTACGGCGCGACGAGCGACGTGACCTCGCACAAGCAGTTCGAGAAGGAGCTCGCGCGCATGGCGCAGTACGACTCGCTGACCGGGCTGCCGAACCGCAACCAGTTCAACGAGCGCATCACCGCCGCGCTGCAGCGGATGCGTCGCTCGGGGCTCGGCGTCGGGCTCCTGTTCCTCGACATCGACGGCTTCAAGGGCATCAACGACAGCCGCGGCCACGCCGGCGGCGACGCCGTGCTGCGCGAGTTCGCGCGCCGGCTGTCGTCCTCGGTGCGCGAGACCGACACGGTCGCCCGGCTCGCGGGCGACGAGTTCGTGGTGATCCTCGAGGGCGTGCACAAGCGCGACGAGTGCCTCTTCATCGCGCGCAAGATCATGGCGGCGATGCAGCGGCCGTTCAGCGTCAACGCCGGTGATCTCGTCGTCACGACGAGCATCGGCATCGCGATGACCACCGATACCGCGATGTCGCCGGACGGCCTGCTGCAGCGCGCCGACGCCGCGCTCTACAGCGCGAAGGCCCAGGGACGCAATCGCTTCGAGATGGCGCACTGACGTCGCGACTTCGCACCGCGACGCCCCCTGGTCGCATTCTTCGGCGGCTGCCTGATCGTCTACGCGCCGGGACCGCGCCTCGCCGCCTGCGTGGTGGCTGCGCCTCTCAGGCGCCCGCGAGCGGCAGCGTGACCGTCACCACGACGCCCGCGACGTCGTTGCGATTGTCCGCGCGCGCGGTGCCGCCGTGGAACTGGGCGATCAGGCGCACGATGTAGAGGCCGAGCCCGAGGTGCGGGGTGCCCGCGTTGCCCGGCTCGCGTACCGAGACCATCGAGTCGAAGAGCCGGTCGGCCATCTCGGCGGGCAGGATCGGTCCCTCGTTGGAAACGCCGAGGCGCGCCGTCGCATCGCTCGCCTCGACCGTGACCACGATGTCGCCGCCGGTGCGGAACTCGACCGCGTTCGCGACGAGCTTGTCGAGCATCTGCGCCATCAGGTCGGGCGCCCCGTCGACCGGCAGCGCGCGGACCGGCTGCACGAGGCGAATCGGCACGTCGCGGTACGCGAGGCGATAGCCCTCGACGCAGCCCGCGACGACGGCGGAGAGGTCGAAGCGCTCCCGCTCGGCATCGCGCAATGCGCCTTCCAGGCGCGTCGCCTCGGTCATGCGGGTGAGGATCGCGTTGAGCCGGGCAAGGCCGCTTCGCGCGCGCTCGACGTAGACGCGCGCCTCGTCGGGCAGCGTGGCGTCGCTGAGGTTGTCGAGCGAGCTTCGCACCACGGCCACCGGGGTGCGCAGCTCGTGTGCAAGACGACCGGCCATGGCTTCCTGGTAGCCCGCGTATTGCGCGAGCCGCTCCAGCGCGCTGGCGAAGCTGCGCGAGAGATCGCCGATCTCGTCACCGGCGGCCGAGCTCTCGAACCGCGCGCGCGTGCGGCCTTGCGCGTCGATGGCCGCTTCGGCGTCGTCGCGCAGGCGGCGGATGCGGCCGGTGAGCCGCGACGCGAACCACGTGAGCGCGAGCGACCCGACCAGCAGCACGGCGAGCACGATGTTGAAGAGCCGCTCGAACGCGCGATTGCGCTCGGCAAGCACGCGATTGGTGGTCTCCTCGACCACCACCGCGCCACGCACCTGATCGCCGATCCAGATCGGATGCGCCGCGGACACGATGGTGGCCTTGCCGTCGGAGGTCGTGCGCCGATCGGTGGTGAGGATGCCCGCGAGCGCGCCCTCCACGTCGCGTCCGCGAACCGGGCCGCGTGCGGCGGCGTCGTCGCGAAAATCCTCCGTCGGCTGCGTCAGCAGGCGCGCGTAGAGCGGATGCAGGACCATGCGCTCGAGCGCGTCGAACGCGCGCGCGGCGGCGCCGCCGGGCGCGGGCTCGGGCAGCGGCGGCGGCTGCAGCGAGCCGGCGCGCGCGAGCACGGTCAGGTCGCGGTCGACCACCCAGATGCGCGCGGTGGTGCGCGAGAGTCCGAGCACGATCTGCTCGATCTCGGGTGACGCGGGCGGCGGCAGCGTCTCGTCGCCCGGCAGCTCGTCGGCGCGCTCGCGCGCGAACGTCGCGATCGGATCCGCCGGAGCGGCGAACAGCCGCGGCCGCTCGTGCAGCGCCATCGCGATGGCCTGCGCGGTGCCGGCGAGCGTCCGCTCCTGCGCGTCGCGCAGGAAGCGCTCGATCTCGCGCACGTACTCGTAGCCGAGCCACGGCAGGGCGAGGAACACCGTGAGCACGAGCAGCAGTTGCCCGCGGATGCCGAGCGCGTAGGGGCGACGCTTCATGCGCGTTGCGTCAGTCCGCTTCCGCGATCCAGCGGTAGCCCATCCCGTAGACCGAGGCGATGCGATCGAAGCGCTCGTCCACCGCCTGGAACTTGCGCCGGATGCGCTTCACGTGCGAGGTGATGGTGCTGTCGTCGACCACGATGCGCGCGTCGCGCATGAGGCTGTCGCGGTCCTTCACGTGACCCGGAAAGCGCGCCAGCGCGTGCACCATCCAGAACTCGGTGAGCGTGAGATCGACCGGCTTGCCGCGCCAGTGCACGGTGAGGCGCTTCAGATCGAGCGTGAGCTCGCCGCGCGCGAGGACGTCCTCGGCGGATTGCGGCGCGCCGGAAAGATCGCTGCGACGAAACAGGGCCGCGATGCGCGCCGCGAGGTGCGGCAGGCTCGTGTCCTTGGTCACGTAGTCGTCGGCGCCGAGCCGCAGTCCCGCGACGATGTCGAACTCGGAATCGCGCGCCGACAGCATGATGATCGGCACGGTCGACGACAGCGCGCGGAGCGCGCGCGTCAGCTCGAATCCGCCGTCGACGTCGTCCGCGAGGCCCACGTCGATCAGCGCGAGATCCGGCAGCCGCGTGCGAAACGCCGCGAGCGCGTCGGCCCGCGTCGCGTATCCCGCGACGTCGTAGCCCTGGCGCGCCAGCGCTTCGCTCACGTTGGCGCGCAGCGCAGGCTCGTCCTCGACGATCGCGATGCGGCGTGACATGGCGGGGGACTATAGCCCAAGCGTCCGGGGCCAGCGACCTCGGCACGACGCCGGGCGGAATGCTTCCCGACGGTCACGCGCGTTTGCCTGCGGTTCGCCATCTTTCGTCGCCGCGCTGCCCGATTTGCGCCGTCGCCCCGCCTCGATGCGGGCGCGAAATGCGATGCGCAGAAGTGACACCCGGTGACTCCTCCTCCCGCCCGCCGCGCGCGGGCCGACGGACGAGCGACGGGCCGGTCGAGGCGAACGAGGACTCCAACATGATGAGCGGTGAACGGGTGGTCGAGCGCAGCCTTCCGCGCGGCGCGTTGCGCGAGCTCGGGCGGCTGGTGCTGCAAAGCGTCGTGGCGGGCGCGTTCGTGAGCCTCGTGCTCGCGCTCGCGGTGTTCATCGTCGCCACGCAGGCGCAGGCGGCGCCGGCGCCCGGCGACGTCCAGCAGGGCACGTTGCTGCTGCGCGATCAGGCGGGCGACCAAGCGGCCGCGCCGCTCGTCTCCACCGACGTGCACATCGACGTGAGCGGCCTCGCCGCGCGTGCCCAGGTCACACAACGCTTCGTCAATCCCACCGACGAATGGCGCGAAGGCGTGTATGTCTTCCCCTTGCCCGAGCGCGCCGCGGTGGACCACCTGGACATGCGCATCGGCGAGCGGGTGATCGAAGGTCGGATCAAGGAGAAGCAGGCGGCGCGCGCCGCCTACGAGCAGGCGAAGAGCGAGGGCCGCAAGGCGACGCTGGTCGAGCAGGAGCGGCCCAACATGTTCACCACCAGCGTCGCGCACATCGGTCCCCATGAAGCGATCACCGTCTCGATCCAGTACGAGGAGAAGCTCGTCTACGACGCGGGCACGTTCCGCCTGCGCTTTCCCATGGCGATCACGCCGCGCTACATCCCCGGGGCGCCGGTCGCGCCGGCGGATGGCATTGCGTCCCCGGCCGTCGGCTGGGCGAAGGCCACCGGCGCGGTGCCCGACGCGGATCGCATCACGCCCCTCGTGGCCGACCCGGCGCAGGGCGCGATCAACCCGGTCAGCCTGAGCGTCGATGTCGCCGCGGGATTCCCGCTGGCGCGTATCGCGAGCCCCTATCACGCCGTGCGCGTCGTGGAGCATCCCGGCAACCGCTATCACGTCGAGCTCGCCGACGGCGTCGTGCCGGCGTCGCGCGACTTCGAGCTGACGTACGCGCCGGACATCGGCGCCGAACCGGCCGCGGCGCTGTTCACGCAGGTCGTGGACGGTCGCGCGTACGGGCTCCTCATGGTGATGCCCCCCACCACGAAGGACACCTCCGCGGCGCGTCCGCCGCGCGAGATCACGTACATCGTCGACACGTCCGGGTCCATGGAAGGCGTGTCGATCACGCAGGCTCGCGAAGCGATGCTGCTCGCGCTCGATCGCCTTCGCGAAGGCGATCGCTTCAACATCATCGAGTTCAACTCCGCCACGCGCGCGCTGTTCACGGCGCCCATGCCGGTCGATCGCGCGACGCTCGACGCGGCACGCGGCTTCGTGCGCGGCCTGCGCGCGCAGGGCGGCACCGAAATGAAGCCCGCGCTGGAAACGGCCTTCGCGGCGCCGAAGCGCGACGCGCTGATGCGCCAGATCGTGTTCCTCACCGACGGCGCCGTCGGCAACGAGGCCGAGCTCCTCGCGCTCATCACGCGCAACCTGGACGACCGGCGCCTCTTCACCGTCGGAATCGGTCCCGCGCCGAACAGCTGGTTCATGAAGAAGGCCGCGGAGACCGGTCGCGGCACCTACACGTTCATCGGTGACGTGCGCGAGGTGAAGGACAAGATGAGCGCGCTCATCCACAAGCTCGAGAGCCCGGTGCTGACCGACGTGCACATCGACTGGCCGCTCGGCGTGGAAGCGTACCCGGCGCAGCTGCCCGACCTGTATGCGGGCGAGCCGGTGATCCTCACGGCCGCCTTCGGAAGCCGCGCGCCCGAGGGAACGGTGAAGCTGACCGGCAACACGACCGACAAGCGCTGGCAGGCCGAGCTTCCGCTCGGCATGGGCGCGTCGGACCCGGGGATCGCGGTCCTGTTCGCGCGCGACAAGATCGAGGCGCTGCAGGACGCCCGCCGCAACGGCGCGAGCGAGGACGACGTGCGCCGCGAGTCGACCGCCGTCGCGCTCGCGCATCACCTCGTGAGCGCGTACACCAGCCTCGTCGCCGTGGACGTCACGCCCACCGCGCCGGCCGGCACGGTACCGCGCAAGACCGCCATTCCCGGTAACCTGCCGGAAGGCCTGTCGTACGACGCCATCTTCGGCGGCCTGCCGCAGACCGCCACGCCCGCCGAGCTCGAAATGATCGTCGGCGCGTTGCTGCTCCTGACCGCGATGACGGGTTACGCGGCCATGCGGCGTCGGGAACGCCTCGGGGGTGCCGCGTTCGACGTGATGGAGCGGCTGCACGCCGCCGCGCGAGCGACGCGGCGCACGTGCTGACACCGCTTGCGCTCGCTCGCAACGCCGCCGAGCGGGGAGGACCTTTCGGTCGTGGGCCCGCGGCCGAGTCTTCCCCGCTCGGCGGCCTGCGTTGGCGGCGGATCGTTGCGGGCGCGCTCGTCGCGGTCGCGGTCGCGGGCGCCGCGACGTTCGCAGAAGGCGCCTATCTGATCGCCAAGGCCGGCGCCGGCCAGTGGCTCCTGCACCGTGCGTGGCTCCGCGCGCGCGAGACCGGACAGGCAGTGAAGCCGTGGCCCTGGGCCGATACGTATCCGATCGCGCGCATCGTGGCGTCGCGCCTCGACGCCGACGTGCTCGTGCTCGCGGGTGCGAGCGGCAGGACGCTTGCGTGGGGGCCGGGGCATCTCGACGACTCCGCACCGCTCGGCGCGGCATGAAATGCCGTCGTGTCCGCGCACCGGGACACGCATTTCCGCTTCCTCCGCGACATCGCGGTCGGGGACGACGTCGTTGTCGAGCTCGCCGACGGCGCGCGGCGGCATTACACGGTGCGGGAGCGCTACGTCGCCGACGTGCGCAGCCTGCGGCTTCCGCGCACGACGATCGTGCCCACGCTGACGCTCGTCACCTGCTATCCGTTCGACGCCGTGATTCCCGGCGGCCCGCTGCGATTCGTGGTCGTCGCCGAAGCCGCCTGAGCCTCTAAGGGATCGGCGGATGGCCGGGGCGGGGATCCGGCATGTTGGTGCGCGGCATGGCATCGTCCGGCTTCGCCGTGATGACGCGCGTCGCCGCGTCCGGATCGCGCACCGGGATGTTGCTGCCGGTCCGGTAGACCGGCTCGCGGTGCGCCGACGCTTCCTTGTCCGGCGTGCTCTGGCACCCGGCGCATAACGTCGCCGCCACGAGGGCCGACGCGATCGATGTGCGGACATGCATTCGAGATCTCCCGTGGACCACTGCCTGAAGTGGATCGCACGATAGCCGTCGTGGGCACGGATGCGGCGCCGAATGGGCGAACGGGAGATCGGCGAGGGCGAGTTGCGCGGGTATCGTCGCGGCTTGCGGGTCGCGGCGGGCGCGCAGTATAAGCTCCGATCGCGACCTCTCGCCTGCCCATGCCCGACGCCTCCGCGCCCCCCTCCATGCCGCTCGCCCGCGCCGACGTGCGTGCGCTCGAAGCTTCGCAGATCCGGGCCGTGGCCAACGCCGGCATGGACGATCCCGACGTTCTCGCGTTCTGGTTCGGCGAGCCCGACGTGGTCACGCCGCCCTTCATCCGCGAAGCGGCCGCCGCGTCGCTCGCGCGCGGCGAGACGTTCTATACGCAGAACTTCGGCATCCCCGAGCTGCGCGAAGCGATCGCCCGTTACGTTTCGGCGCTGCACGCACCGGTCGGCGCAGCGCGCATCGCGGTGACCGCATCGGGCATGTCGGCGCTCATGATCGCGGTGCAGGCGCTCGTTGGCGGCGGCGACCGGGTCGTCGCGGTAACGCCGCTGTGGCCTAACCTCACCGAGATCCCCAAGGTGCTCGGCGCGTCGGTGGTCACGGTGCCGCTCGAGCTGACGCGCGACGGCTTCGCGCTCGACGTCGATCGCCTGATCGACGCGCTCGCGCCCGGCACGCGCGCGCTGCTGCTCAACTCGCCGAACAATCCGACGGGCTGGACGATCGACGCCGAGTCGCAGGCGCGCATCCTCGCGCATTGCCGCCGACACGGCATCTGGGTGATCGCCGACGACGTGTACGAGCGCCTCTACTACGACGACGCGCGCGGCATCGCGCCGTCGTTCCTCCGTATCGCCTCGCCGGACGACCGGGTCGTGAGCACCAACAGCTTCTCCAAGGCATGGCAGATGACCGGCTGGCGGCTCGGATGGATCGTCGCGCCGCAGGCGCTCATGCCGGAGCTCGGCAAGCTGATCGAATACAACACGTCGTGCTCGCCCGCCTTCGTGCAGCGCGCCGGCGCGGTCGCGCTGCGAGACGGCGAGCCGACGGTCGCGGCGCTCCGGGCGCGCCTGCAGAGCGCACGCGACCGGCTCGTCGGCGCGCTGCGCGCGCTTCCCGGCGTCGACGTCGCCACGCCGAGCGGCGCGATGTACGCGTTCTTCCGCGTGCACGGCCTCACCGACAGCGTCGCGTTCTGCACGCGCCTCGTACGCGAGGCGCGCCTCGGGCTCGCTCCCGGGCGAGCCTTCGGCCCGGAGGGCGAAGGCTTCGTGCGTTGGTGCTTCGCGGCCGACGAAGCGCGACTGGTCGAGGGCGTGACGCGCCTCGCGGCGTTCCTCGCGCGGCCCACGGCATGAGCGCGCCGGCGCTCGCACGGGCTCTCCTCGCGGTGATGCTCTTCGCCGTCGCGGCCGGCGCCGCGGCGGCCGACGCCTCGCACGTCCTGCGCGTCGAGCATCGCGTCGCGCAGACGACGCTCGACCCGCAGGCGGCGTACGACACCTATTCGTTCCAGGTCATCGACGCGATCTACGATCCGCTCTACACCTACGATTATTTCGCGCGGCCGGCGAAGCTGGTGCCGCGCACGGCAGCCGCGCTGCCCGAGATCACCGACGGCGGGCGCACGTATACGATCCGCGTGCGTCCCGGCATCTACTTCGCGGACGACCCCGTGTTCAAGGGCCGCCGGCGCGAGCTCGTCGCACAGGATTATGTGTACTCGATCGAGCGCATCCTCGACCCCAAGGTCCGCTCGTACTGGCTGTACCTCTTCGAGAACCACCTGCTCGGGCTCGACGAAGTGCTCGCGCGTGCGCGCAAGGCTGGCGCGCTCGACTACGAGACCCCGATCGCCGGGCTGGCGCTCATCGACCGCTACACGTTCCGCGTCACGTTCAAGGAGCCCGACTACGCGTTCCAGCACTGGCTCACCACGTCGCAGTTCGCCGCGGTGGCGCGCGAAGCGGTCGAAGCGTACGGCGACGAGAGCCGTCATCTCGACGATCACCCCGTCGGCACCGGCGCATATCGCCTCAAGTCGTGGCTGCGCAACCAGAAAATCGTGCTCGAGGCGAACCCCGATTACCGCGACGAGCGCTATCCCGCGCCTCCGCCCGCTGATCACGGCGCGGTCGAAGCCGCCAAGGGACTCACCGGCAAGCGCCTGCCGCTGGCGGGCACGGTCGAGATCAGCGTGCTCGAGGAAGCGCAGCCGCGCCTCCTGTCGTTCCAGCGCGGGCAGCTCGACCTCCTCGAGCTGCCGGCGTCGCTGTCGCAGAACGTGCTCGACGGCGACACGCTGAAGCCGGCGATCGCGGAAAAGGGCATCCGGCTGCACCGCCAGATCGATCCGGCGATCACGTTCTTCTTCTTCAACCTGGACGACGCCGTGGTCGGCGGCTACACGCCGGAGAAGATCGCGCTGCGCCGCGCGATCTCGCTCGCCTACGATCGCGACGCCGCGATTCGCACGCTCGCGAACGGCCAGGCCCTCGCCGCCTCGCAGGTGCTGCCGCCGAACGTGCCGGGCTACGATCCTTCGCTGAAGCCGCCGCGCTACGATCCGGCGGCCGCGCGCGCGCTGCTCGACAAGTTCGGCTACCGCGATCGCGATGGCGACGGCTATCGCGAAACGCCGGACGGCAAGCCGCTCACCATCGTGCGCGCGTCGACGACCGACGCCGCCGCGCGCGCGAGCGACGAGCTGTGGAAGCGCTGCATGGACGCGATCGGCGTCCGCATGGTCGAGCTGAAGCAGAAGTGGCCCGAGCTCAACAAGATGTCCGAGGCGGGTCAGCTGCAGATGTGGGGCCTCGCCTGGCAGAGCACGATCCCCGACGCCGACACGTTCTTCAGCACGCTGTACAGCCGCAACATCGGCACGTCCAACGATGCGCGGCTGCGCCTGCCCGAATACGATCGTCTCTTCGACGCGGCGCGCAAGCTGCCCGACTCGCCCGAGCGCAACGCGCTGTATCGCAGGATGAACGACCTGGTGATCGCCTACGCGCCGTGGCTCATCGCCACGTATACGTATGACAACGAGCTCGCGCAGCCATGGCTGCGCGGCTTCCACGCGCATCCGTTCCTGCGGGCGCAGTACCGCTTCTACGATGTGGTCGATCGCGCACGCTAGCGCGGCGCCGCCACGGATGTGCCGATGCTCGCCGCCGCGGTAATCGCCTGCGGGATTCTCGCGCTGGTCTTCGCGCTCCGCGCGATCAATCGCGCGCAGCATCACAGGCCCATTGCGGCCACCGCGCATTCGTTGATCGCGGCGCTGTGGCTCGTGCTCGCGGCCGCCGTCGCGCTCGTCGCGGTGGACCTGGCGACGTATGCGCGCCTCACGTATGAAGCGCCGGTGGCCGAGGTGCGGTTTCGCCAGACCGCCGATCGTCGCTTCGACGCGGAGCTGCTGCTCCCCGAGGGTGCCCGGCAGGCGTTCACGCTGGCCGGCGACGAATGGCAGCTCGATGCCCGCGTGCTGAAGTGGCACGGCGCCGCCACGATGCTCGGGCTCGACACCGGTTACCGCCTCGACCGCATCGGAGGGCGCTACCGCGACATCGCAAGCGAGCGCAGCGCGCCGCGCACCGTGTTCGAGGTGTCGCGCCCGCCGGGCCTGGATGTCTGGAGCCTCGCGCGACGATTCCATGCATGGCTGCCGTGGCTCGACGCCTTGTACGGCAGCGCAACCTACCTCCCGATGGCCGACGGCGCCCACTATGCCGTCACCATCTCGCCGACGGGCCTCGTGGCGCGCCCGCTCAATCGCGAGGCGCGCGAAGCCGTCGCAGCCTGGCATTAGCCGGCCGCGGGAGCCGGCTCGCGGGCGCGGCACGCGTCTTGCGAACGATCCGCGCAGAAGCGCGCCGCGCCGTGCAATCGCCCGCATGGCGCGGTAAGGCTTACCGAAACGCGCGTGTACTTTCGCGCCGGCTCGCACCGGCGGAGGGGATTGCCATGTGGTCGATGATCAAGGAAGCCGCGTCGGCGTGGACCGAGGACTTCGCGCCGAGCATGGGCGCGGCCATCGCGTACTACACCGCGTTCTCCATTGCGCCGCTGCTCATCATCGTGATCGCCATTGCCGGATTCTTCTTCGGCCACGAGGCGGCGAGCCGCGAGATCTACAACCAGCTCGGCGGCCTGCTCGGCGACCGGGGCGCGACCGCGCTGCAGTCGATGGTCGAGGGCGCGAGCAATACCGGTGAAGGCGTCATCGCGTCGGTGATCGGCATCGTGCTGCTCGTCATCGGCGCGACCACGGTGTTCGCCGAGCTGCAGACGGATCTCGACCGCATCTGGAAGGCGCCGGCGGCCAAGAAAGCCGAGGGCATCTGGGCGATGCTCCGCAGCCGGATCCTGTCGTTCGGCATGGTCGTGACGATCGGCTTCATCATGCTCGTGTCGCTCGTCGTGAGCGCGGCGCTGGCGGCGCTCGGCTCGTGGTGGGGCGGCGTGTTCGGCGACTTCGAATGGCTCATGCACGTCCTGAACTTCGTCGTGAGCCTCGGCGTCGTGACGCTGCTGTTCGCGCTCATGTACAAGATCCTCCCGCGCGTGTCGATCGGATGGCACGACGTGTGGATCGGCGCTTTCGCGACCGCCGTGCTGTTCTCCATCGGCAAGTTCGCGGTCGGTCTCTATCTCGGCAAGAGCAGCGTCGTGTCGAGCTTCGGCGCCGCGGGCTCGCTCGCCGTGCTGCTCGTCTGGGTTTACTACTCGGCGCAGATCTTCCTGCTCGGCGCGGAGTTCACGTGGGTGTACGCGCACCGGCACGGCTCGCGCCGTGGAGAGCAGCGGCCCGCGACGGCCAAGCAGACCGTCGCCACCACGCAGAAGCCGACGGGCGACGCCGCGGCGATCGCCGGTACGTCACCGGTGCCTGCGGCCGAGGAAGCCTTGCTCACACGCGCCGCCCCGCCGCTTCGAGCGCCCCCCGGGCCGCGCATGCCGGCGCCGCCGCCTCGCCAGTGAATCCTCGCGTTCGCCAAGCGGCATCCCGGCGCCACCACCGGCGTCGCGCTGGTCCTTGGCGCCGTGGCGGGTGAGCTCTTCAATCATCGCGAGACGCGCACGGGACGCTCGCGGCTCGCGCGCCTGTTCAGCCGCGCCTGACGCCCGCCCGCCCTCGAAGGCCGTCGATCAGCGCGTCGACGCCCAGCGCGAACGTCGCGTCCCAGTGCGGACGCTTGAAATACGGTGCGGCCGCGGCGAGCCGCGGGCAGTGCGCCGCAATGTAGTCGTCGGACACGGGCTCCGCCGCGGATGGACCGTTCGCGTAACCGGAGGTCTCGTCCAGGGCGGCGCCGATGAGGTAATAGCCGAAGGCGCGGAAATGCCGCGCGGCGGTCTCGTCGTCGGGCGTGAGCGCCCTCACGTGCTCGAGCACGCGCTCGATGAAGCGCACGCCGGTCGGGGTGTTGAGCCGGTGCAGCGCGATCAGCGGGTAGAGCTTAGGAAACCGCCACGCCATCGCGCGATAGTCGTCGACCAGGCGCCGCAGGCGCGTCTCCGGGTTCCCCGCCGCCGCCTCGACCGGCACGGTGGCGATCGCATGGTCGACGAGCGCGTCGAGCAGATGCTGCTTGCTCGGGAAATGGTGATAGATGCTCATCGCCTCCACGCCGAGGCGCGCGCCGAGCTTGCGCGTCGTGAGCCCCGCGAGACCGGCCTCATTCACCAGCGCGAGCGCCTCGGCGACGATGCGCTCGCGCGTGAGCGGTCTGGCGCCACGCGCCGTCGAACGCGGTCCCCGCCCGTTCCTGCGCTTTGCCGTCATGCGAATCCTGTGCTTGACATCTTACACCGTAAGGCTACACTCGCGCCGTCTACCTTACAGCGTAAGGTCGCCAGGAGGTCGCGATGGACGCCGTCGATCTCATCGGCTTGCTGCCGCCGTTCACCTACGCCGTGTTCGCGGTCACCGAGCGCCTCTGGCCGGCGCGGCCGTTCCCGCCGCGCAAGAGGTGGCAGCTCGTCGGCATCGCGTT
>DATJIS010000040.1:0-82592 GCA_035493035.1 Casimicrobiaceae bacterium
GGAAGCTCGTGCGGGCCGCCCATCTGACCACGAAGTGACGCCATTGAAGCTCCATCCGCCACCTCCGTCGCTCGGTGGCGTTCGCGTGCTCGACTTCAGCCACGTGATCGCGGGACCGTTCGCTACGTTTTACCTCGCTCAGCTCGGCGCCGACGTCACGAAGGTGGAACGGCCCGGGGGTGGCGATGTGATGCGACGAACCGCTTCGGGAGCGCGCGCCTTCACGGCGTTCAACGCGGGCAAGCGCGTTCGCGAGATCGATCTTGCGCTCGACGCAGGACGTGACGAAGTGCGGGCGCTGGCGCGCGACGCCGACGTCATGGTCGACAACTACCGTCCCGGCGTGTTGCAGCGGCACGGCCTGGGCTATGACGACGTAAAGGGCATCAACCCGCGGATCGTCTATTGCGCGATCTCCGGTTACGGGTACGCCGACCCGACGCTCACGCCTCGCGGCGCCTACGACCATGTGATCCAGGCGATGACCGGCATGACCATGCTCGCCGGCACCGAGGGAGACCCGCCGATCAAGACCGGCTTTCCGGTCGTGGACGCCGCCACGGGCATCATCGCCGCGCTCGCCATCGTGACCGCGCTGCGCGAGCGCGATCGAACCGGCCGCGGGTCCTTCCTCGACGTCTGCATGTGGGCGAGCGCGTTGCAGCTCATGTACCCGTTCGCATGCGAGACGCTGAGCGTGGGACACGACATTCCGCGCGTGGGCAACAAGGGCTATTCCGGCAGCCCCGCGGCTGACACCTTCGCCTGTCGCGACGGCTGGCTCGCGATCGGCGCCAACACGCGGGAACAGATCGCGCGCCTCATGGCGGTCCTCGGTGTCGCGCGCGGGGAGACCGACGCGCTTCTCGAGCCGGAAACGGAAGGGCAGCGAGCGTTCGCTCGTGCGCGCGATCCCGCCTCGTTCCGCGAGTTGCTCGCATCGCGCCTCTGCTCCGCGTCCGCCGCGGATCTCGAGCGCCGCCTCAACATCGAGGGTGTGCCTGCCGCACGCGTGCGGACCTTGCGCGAGTTCGTCGCGGAAGCCGCCGATGGCGGCCTGCTGGAGCCCGCGCGGCTCGGTGACGGCGGCGAGGCCGCGATTTCGCCCGGCCTGGGGTGGCGCTGTACCGACTGATCCGGCGCGCCCGCGTACGTGCGCGCTTGGTGCGAGTGGCACGCGGCGGGCGTTACGCCGATGGGCACGACGCTTCCGTGACATCCACGAAGTAGGACAGGCGCGCACACGCCTTTCCAATTTGCGCCTACGGCGGGCGTCCGGGTGCGCACCTACGATGGGCGCGCCGCCACGCTGCCGATCCCATCAGCCCGTTCGAAGAGCGAGTCCGCGATTCGCGTTCGAACCCGCGCGGCCCGCTTCCATGAGCATGACCTCACCACAGGAGCATCACCGATGAGCATCTTCGGATCCATACTCGACAAGATCCTGCACCACGCCAGCCCGGGCTCCGCGCAAGCCGCAAGCCCCGGCGCGACCGCCCAACCGGGCCAGCAGGGCGGCGGCGCTGCCACGCAGCAGGCGCAGTCGGCCGGCGCGACGGCGGCAGCGCCGACGCAGCAGGCAGGCATGGCCGCGGGCGGCGCGCAGCAGCGGCTTCAGTCGGTCGATGTCGACCAAGTGTTGTCCCGGCTCGCCTCGCAGAAGGGCGGCGGCGGGAACTGGCGCACGTCGATCGTCGACCTTTTGAAGCTGCTCGATCTCGACTCCAGCCTCAACGCGCGCAAGGGTCTCGCGAACGAGCTCAATGTCCATGCAGGCGCCGACGGCAGCGCGGAGGAGAACATCGCCCTGCACAAGGCGGTCATGCAGAAGATCGCCGAAAACGGCGGCAAGGTTCCGGACAGCCTGCGGCATTAGACGCACGGCGTTGCGCCGGCCCTCGCGTCACGGGCCGGCGCACATTTGCGCGAATCGCTGCATAAGCGTGCAACCGACGCTCGCGCTCGCTTCACCCTCGTCCAGCATCGACGGCGCCCGCTTCGCTCACGCGCCCCTATGGCGCGATGACCCCGGCGAAGGCGTGTGTTGTCCCGAGCGCAGGCCGCGCGTCGCAGCGGTCGGACACGACGTCGCCATGACGGCGGTCCCTTCGATCCGCGCAGCGAGCCCCATTCGTCCGCCGACACGCGAAGCGCGGGCCCGCTTCTGAATTGCTTCGATGCCGTTCACCGCGCGCGGTCGCACGAAGACGTACTATCGGCCCGCGCCGCGACCTGCCCTTGCGCATTCGAGGTCGATCGAGAATATGATGGCCGGAAGGCACGTTCAGCGAGCCAGCCGCAGCGGCGTCCTGTCCGCGCGAGGGCCAGCGTTCGCGCCGGGCTCGTGAGGCGAGCGGCGCCCCGCGATAGGCAGCGTGCCAAGGGGAGGAATGGTGTCGCATCATGCCTGACGACACTGGAGCACCCACCGCGAAGCGGTCGTTGCGGTCACGCACGGTTCGCGTCGTGGCGGCGTGCGTGGCTGCAACGGCGGTCCTGGTCGCGCTCGGGTTCCTGGCCGCGCCGCCGCTCCTGAAGCCCATCGTCGAGAAGAAGCTGTCCGCGGCGCTCGCGCGCCCAGTGACCGTCGGACGGCTGCGGATCAATCCGCTCATGCTCTCTGCCACGCTGAACGACGTGCGGGTCGGGCCGCGAGGGGAAGGTCCCGATCTGCTGGCCGTCGACGAGCTGTACGCGAACGTGCAGGCGATGTCGCTCTTCCGCCGGGCGCCCGTGATCAGCGAGATTCGCCTGACGCGGCCGTCGGTGCATCTCGTTCGCGAAAGCGCCACGCGCTACAACGTGTCCGATCTCGTGGATCAGGCTCGAGCCGCGCCGCCGGGACCTCCACCGCGCTTCGCGGTGAGCAACATCAGCGTCGTCGACGGTCGCGTCGATTTCGACGATCGGCCGGAGCGCCAGAAGCATGAGGTCACGAAGATCGACATCGGCATCCCGTTCATTTCGAGCTTGCCCGTGGACGCGGAGATCCGGGTCGAACCCAGGCTCTCGGCGCTCGTGAATGGTCGCCCCATCGCAGTGACGGGCGAGACGCGGCCGTTCAAGGACACGCACGAGACGGTGCTCCATTGGGAAACCTCGGGTCTTCCGCTGCCGCGGTACCTCGACTATGTTCCGGGCGGCCTGCCCGTCCACGTCACGGCGGGCACGCTCGATGCGAAGGTCGACTTGAGCTACGTGGCCCGCGGCCGGGACCCGCCGCAGCTGACGCTTTCCGGGAAGGCTCGTGTCGACGATGTCGTCGTGCAAGAGCGCGCGGGGATACCGCTCGGTGCGGTCCATTCCGCCAGCGTCGTGCTGGACCGGCTCGATGTCATCGACGCCATCGCGGAGGTACGCTCGGTGAGGGTCGAAGGCGCCGAGCTCGAGGTGCGTCGCGACGCCGCCGGCAATCTGAACCTCGCCGCGATCGCGTCCTCGCCTGCGTCACCGTCGACGCCGCCTGCGCACGAAGGCAAGCCGTTTCGGTTCCACGTCGCGCAGATCGCTTTGAAGGATGCGAAGGTCCGCTACGCCGATCAGGCCGTCGCGCCTGCATTCGCGACTGCACTGGGCGACATCAGCCTCGAGATGAACGATCTGGGGAGCGAGGCGGGACGTGCCGCGACCTTCGCGCTGTCGTTCACGACGGATGCCGGCGAGCGCTTCAGCCATAAGGGAACGCTCGCGCTGCGACCCTTGGCACTCGACGGTCATCTGGAAGTCACGGCACTGAAGCTCGGGCACGTCTTCCCGTACTACGGCAGCGCGCTCAATCTGGTCGTCGACGACGGCACGCTCGACCTTGCAACCGATCTCCGGTTCGCTGACGCGTCGCAGGCCATCGCGCTCACCGGTCTTCGGGCGACGGCGCGCGATCTGACGCTGCGGCTCCCCGATGAGAAAGAACCGCTGTGGCATGTCTCCACGCTCTCCGTTGGAGGCGGCGCGGTCGACGTGGCCAAGCAGACGATCGGCTTCGACACGGTCGAAGCACATGGCGCCAGCGTCCAGGTTCGTCGGGACAAGGACGGCGGCCTGAACTTCGATCGGCTGCTCAAGGCATCCGCCGCAGGCGCGAAGCCGGCGGCCGCCGGCAACGCATGGCAGATAGGAATCCGCAAGACCACGCTCGATGGACTGTCCGCAACCTACGTCGATGAAGCGGTGCAGCCGCCCGCGAAGGTCACGTTGAGCAACGTCGTCGCCATCGGCGATGACCTGTCCACATCGGGCAGCTCCAGGAGCCGCATCAACGTGCGCGGCACCGTCAATCGCCGCGGCAGCCTGTCGATCGCGGGTCCGCTGTCGGCCTCGCGCGGAACTGCCGCGCTCAACGTCACCGCGAAGGACGTCGACCTGGTTCCCTTCCAGGGCTACCTGACGCAGCAAGCGCGCATCGTGCTCACCGGCGGCCGCGCGTCGCTTCGCGGAACCGTCGAATATGCGCGCGACGCGACGCCCATGCTGCGCTTCAAGGGCGACGCAACGCTCGCCGACGTCGCGACGCTGGACGAGGAATCGCACAGTGACCTGCTCAAATGGCGCTCGCTTGCGCTCGGCAGGATCGAGGCGGCCACGGCACCGCTGGCCGTGAGCATCGAGGAAATCGCGGCCGATCAGCTCTACGCGCGGCTGATCCTGAGCGAGCAGGGTGAGCTCAACCTGCAGACCCTCGCGCGCGATCGGCCGAGCGGCGAGACGACATCGGGCGCGACCCAGGATGCGCATGCCGCGGCGCCCGCCGAGGAGGTAAAGAGCCGGCTGCGGCTCGGCAAGGCGTCGCTCACCGCGAGCAACCTGGACTTCACCGATCACTTCATTCGACCGAATTACTCCGCCAACGTGACCGGCGTGAGCGGTACGCTGTCGACGCTCGCGTTCGACCATCCCGCCGATCTGGAGCTGCACGGCAACGTCCAGGGCAGCGCGCCGGTCGAGATCAAGGGCCGGATCAATCCTCTTGCGCGGAGCCTGTACCTGGATCTCGCCGCGGAGGCCCGCGAGGTCGAGCTGCCGCCGCTGACGCCCTACTCCGCCAAGTACGTCGGGTACGGCATCGAGAAGGGCAAGCTCTCGATGAAGGTGCACTATCGCGTCGAGGATCGCAAGCTTGCGGCGGACAACGCAGTCATCCTCGACCAGCTCACCTTCGGGCCGAGAGTCGAGAGCGCCGAGGCCACCAAGCTGCCTGTCCAGCTCGCGGTTTCTCTCCTGAAGGATCGCAATGGCGTGATCAATTTCGAGCTGCCGATCGGAGGCTCGCTGGACGATCCGCAGTTCTCGGTGGGTGGCCTCGTGTGGCGCGCGCTCGGCAATCTCATCGTGAAGATGGTATCCGCGCCATTCGCGCTGCTCGGCAAGCTGGCTGGACACGGGGAGGCGCTCGCCTACGTCGAGTTCGCGCCCGGCTCGGCAGCGCTCGATGCCTCGGCGAACGACAAGATCGACTCGCTCGCCAAGGCCCTCGGCGACCGGCCGGCGCTCAAGCTCGACATCGCAGGACGCGTCGATCCTGGGGCCGATCGAGAAGCGCTCAAGCGCGCCGCCGTCGACCGTAAGGTGCGCGCCGTGAAGTTCGACCAGCTCGCGAGGTCGCGTGCGCCGCCCGCATCGGTGGATGCGGTCACGATCGTGCCCGAGGAATATGACGCGCTGCTCGCGAGCGTGTTTCGCGCCGCGAACCTGCCGAAGCCTCGCGATTCGTCCGGCGCGACGCGCGAACCGACCCGCACGGACATGGAGACCGCGCTGCAGGCGAGTGTCACGGTCAGCGACGACGATCTTCGCCGGCTGGCCGATCAGCGGGCAATCGCCGTGCGCGATCAGCTCACCGGCGGCGCGCACGTGCCGTCCGAGCGCATGTTCGTGACCGCGTCGAAGCTCGACGGGGGCGTCAAGGACCAGGGCAAACCAACGCGCGTGGACTTCACGCTGCGTTGAGCGCGCATGCTCGAACGCGCCTGGCAATATTCGCGGACGCTGAAGAGCGCGTTGCTGTTCGTTGCGCTGATCCTTCTGTTCGTGGTGGTCGCGACGCGCGCGCGCAATCCGGACCTCTCCTATCTGCACGCTTCCGTGCTCTCGGGCAGCGAGGAAGGAAACTACTACGCGACGGTTGCGAAGGTCGCGACGGAGGCCTCCCACCAGAAGGGGCACATCGACAATGTTCCGAGCGCAGGCTCGGTCGAGAACATTGCGCGCCTCGCCGCCGCCCGCGCGAGCTGCGACGTCCAGTTCGCGCTGGTCCAGGATGGCATTCCCTGGCCGCAGTCCCATCCTTTCCAGCTCATCGGTCGGCTGCCGCTGCCGGAGGCCTTCCTGGTGCTCGGGCGGGACGGGGATGCCATCAGGACCGTCGCGGACCTGCGGGACAAGCGCGTGGGCATCGGGCCCGCGGGAAGCGGCAGCGAGCACTTCGCGCGCCGGCTCATCCTGCAGATCGCCGAGCTCGACATCCGGGTCAGCACGCATTCGCTGCCCGAGCAGCTGGCCCTGGTGGAGCGCGGCGAGCTCGACCTCGCAGCCATGGTGATCGACCCGGATGCAGGGCTCGTGACGGCGGCCGTTCGCGACCGCAAGCTGCAGATCGTGGACATCGTCGAGGCCGAGACGCTGGCGCACCGGTTGCCCTCGGCGCGCGCCGGCGTGATCCGTGCGGGGTACTACGATCCGATCCGCAACCTGCCGCCGGTCGACAAGCATGTCCTGCAGGTCGACACGCTGATCATCGGTAACGGGTGCGCGCGCGAGTCCGCGACGCAAGCGCTGATCACCGCGCTGATGCGCGTGTTCCCGGATTTCGTTCGAATCAATCGCGAGCGCGCGAACCTCACCGGGCTGGAATACGCCTCCGCGGCGCGCAGCTATTTCGACAACGACGGGCCCGATCGCGTCGGCGAATACCTGCCGTGGTTCATCGACATCATGCCTACGGCGCGATGGCTGCAGCTCGTCTTCGCGTTCTCGCTGCTGTTCGGCGCGCAGGCTGCCTGGCACCGGCTCCGCCTCTGGCGTCTGGACGCCAACCGCGTGCGCATCGAGAACGACGTCATGCGCCTCTTCGCGCCGGGCACGACGGCGCGCGACATCGAGGCCATGGCAGCCGGCGCCGATCAGCGCACGCCGGCCGCGCGTGCGCGTCTCGACGCCGCCATCGACGCGCTCGAGCACCTCGTCGAGCGCTGCCGCGGGCAATCGGTGTCGATGCTCGTCCCGATGGGCCAGGAAATGGGCTACCGGTTCCAGGAGCGGCTCATGACCGAGCTCCTGCATGCGCTGCGCGTCTTTCGAAAGCGCCTCGACGGCTGAGGTGCGCGGTCACGGCGGGCTGCAGGAAAGGTCATGACCCACGCGGCCGACACGCCATCGCGCCTGGCGTCGCGGGCCGCCGAGGCAGATCCGGCCGACCTCCGCGCTCCGCGCGACAGGCCATGACGTCACCGTCCGTCGGCACGTTCGGCCCCCGCGTCACGCGCCCTTACACTTGCCGCCCGTGGGCTCCTATCAGCTCCGCACGTACGCCTCGATCACCGAGCTGCCGCGTGAGCACTGGGACGCGGTATGGCCGCCGGCTGCCGAAGGCTGGGGTTTCTACCGCTGCCAGGAGCAGGCAGGCATCGAAGGATTCGAGTTCTTCTACGCCGCGCTCTACGCCGGCGAGCAGCCGGCGCTGGTCGCGCCGCTCTTCGCAGCAGACTTCAACCTTGGCCTCGCGCTCGACGAGCGCGGACGCGCGCGCCTGCAGAAGCTGCAGCGCTGGTGGCCGAGGCTTCTGGTGTTCAGGACGCTCTTCTGCGGCGCGCCGACTTCCGAGAAAGGCCTCGTTGCCGTCGACGACCGCTTTCGGGGCGATCCGACGCTCTTCGCCGCATTCGACGCGGCGCTGCGGGCTCTCGCGCGGCGTCATCGCGCGTGGATGATCGTGTTCAAGGATTTCATGGACGCCGACCTCGGCGTGCTGGCGCCGCTGAAGTCGCGCGGCTGGTTCACAGGCGACAGCGTGCCGACCGCCAAGCTCGACATCGTGTTCACCTCCACGGAGCAGTATCTTGCGATGTTGAGCGCCGCCAGGCGCAAGGACCTCAGGCGCAAGCTCAAGAAGAACCGCGGCGGTCGGCTCCAGATCGAGGTGGTGAAGGATATTTCGCACTGCATCGACGACGCGCATCGCCTGTACCTCGCCGTGCGCGACCGCGGGCCGCTGCAATGGGAGCGCCTGACGAAGGCCTTCTTCCTCAATTTCGCGCGCGAGATGCCGGCGAATACCGTGTACTTCCTGTACTGGCTCAAGGACGAGTCGGGCGGGCGGCAGCTCGTCGGCGTGAACTTTTGCCTGCACTTCGCCGATCGCATCATCGACAAGTTCATCGGCATGGACTACACCGTGTCGCGTGAGCTGAACCTCTACTTCGTCAGCTTCGTGAACAACGTGGAATGGTGCATCGAGCACGGGTTGAAGACGTACATGCTGAGCCAGGGCGGCGACCGGGTGAAGCTGCAGCTCGGCGCACAGCTCGTCCCGCTGCGCACGATGACGCGAATCGCCAACCCGGTCGTCAACTGGTTCGCCAACCGGCTGGCCTGAAGCGCTGCGATGAGGAAGAACGGATTGACGCTCAGGGTCGTGATGCTTGTCGTCGCGGCGGACGTCATCCAGTTCATCATCATGGTGTCGTTCAAGAAGGTCGCCGCCGAGCTGCCGCCCGTGTCGCTCGACACGCTGGGCGTCGGCAGCGTGCTGCATCTCGCGTGGGTCGCGGTCCAGACGAAGTACTTCTGGCTCGGCATCGCCGGCATGGCGTCGTCGTTCATCATCTGGCCCGCCGTCCTCGCCGCGCTCGACCTCAGCGTCGCGTTCCCGCTCGGCAGCATGAGCTTCGTGCTGATCCCGATCCTGTCGATCGTCTTCCTGGGCGAGCACATCGGCGTGCTGCGATGGTTCGGCATTCTCGTCATCACCGGCGGCATCGCGTGGCTCTCGGTGACGGAGAAGCAACCGGCCTTGCAAGCCGCCGAAGCCAAAGGGATCACATGATCGCCGCCGCGTGCAGAGGGACGCGAGGCAGCGCGCCATGACTCTCGCGAACTACGTGACCGTGCTGATCCTCGTCACCTTGATCTCGCTCGCCGAGACGGGCGCGCAGCTGTGCTTCAAGACCGCGGTCGAGAAGCTCAACATGCCGGCGAACACGTTTCGCGAGATGCTGATGCTCTCGTGGCGCCTGCTCTTCTTCTTCCGCGTATGGGTCGGCATGTGGGCCGGCCTAGCGATCCTCGGCATGTGGATCACCGTGCTCGGGATGTCGGATCTGAACTTCGCGTTCAGCCTGTCGAGCATCCATTACCTTTTCATCGCACTGAGCGCCCGTTTCGTGCTCAAGGAAAAGGTGGGACGCAATCGCTGGCTCGCCACGCTCATGATCACCGTCGGCATCGCCATCGTCAGCTTGTCGGGCGGCCAGGGATGACGTGACGGGCCGGTTGCGCGAGTGGCATGCCGGAAAGCTGACCGGCGTTGCGCTAGGCGCTCGACTCCGGCGGGTCCTCCAAGGCATCCAGCAGGTGGCGAAAGGTGTCGAGCTGTGCCGGCTTCGCCACGTGGTAATGAAATCCGGCCTTGCGGGAAATATCCGCGATCTTCGGATGCACCGAGCCTGAATGCGAGGCGAACACCGACGCCTGCGCCCAGTCCTGTTTGCGCATGCGGCGCGCAATCTCGAGGCCATTCAGCCCCCCCATTTCGATATCGAGGATCACCAGGCGGGGCCGGAATTCCGGTGCCATCGCCAGTGCGTCTTCCCCGCTGAAAGCCACCTTGACGTCGCAACCCAGCGCCTGCAACAGATTGCCCAGCGCTTCAGCGCCGTCGGGGTGGTCGTCGACCACGAGCACTTTCGGCGAGAACATGTCGCCCTCCTCGCGTGCCTTTTCGTTCGACTCCCGCCGCCCGAATCGGTTGATAAGAAAACATGTTGATTGCGGACGCAGCGTAATGGGCGACGGTCGCGGCGCGCCGCCCTGCCGTCACGGCGTTGCGGCCGTGACGCGCCAGACGGTATTTCCCACGTCGTCGGCGATCAGTAGCGCGCCCGCTCGATCCACCGCCACGCCTACCGGCCGCCCGCGTGCCTGACCATCCTTGACGAAGCCGGTGACGAAATCCATCGGTTGCCCCACGGGATGACCATTCTCGAACCGGATGAAGGCCACCTTGTAGCCGTTGAGCTCCGGTCGATTCCAGCTGCCGTGCTCGCCGACGAAAGCGCCCCCGCGAAACTGCGCCGGAAAGGAGCTGCCCGCGTAGAACGCGAGACCGAGCGGCGCAACGTGCGAGCTCAAGCCGTAATCTGGTGTGATGGCCGATTGGACCAGCTCGGGGCGTTGCGGGCGCACGCGCGAGTCGACGTGCTGGCCCCAGTAACTGTAGGGCCAGCCGTAGAAGGCGCCGCGCTTCACCGAGGTCATGTAATCCGGCACGAGATTCGGGCCAAGCTCGTCGCGCTCGTTCACCACGGCCCACAAGGTGTCGGAGCCGGGATAGAACGTGAGGCCATTCGGATTGCGCAGGCCGCGCGCGAATACGCGAAACGCTCCGGTGGCAATGTCGACTTCCCAGATAGCTGCTCGATCGGTCTCCGCCTCGATGCCGCGTTCCATCGCGTTGCTGTTCGACCCGACGCCGACGTAAAGCTTGGTGCCGTCGGCGCTCGCCGTGAGACTCTTCGTCCAGTGATGATTGATCGGACCGGCGGGAAGATCGATCACTTTCATGCCGGGGCCCGCAACGCTGGTTTGTCCGGGCGTGAACGGGAAGCGCAGCACGGCATCGGTGTCGGCCACGTAGAGCGCATCGCCGACGAGGACCACGCCGAACGGGGAGTTGAGACGGTCGATGAGGACCGTCTGCGAGTCGGGCTTGCCGTCGCCGTTGGCGTCCCGAAGCAGGAGGATCCGGTTGCTCGGGCCGCCGCCGTTTCCGCCGTGCGCCTTCGCTTCGATCCACGCCATGACCGGACGCTTGGGCCGCTCGACCGGCTCCTTCGCGTCCTTTTTCGATTCGATGACCAACACGTCGCCGTTGGGTAACGGGTACACGTTGCGCGGGTTCGACAGCCCGGTCGCCATCGCGTCGATGCGGAATCCTTGCGGCACGGTTGGCGTTTCGCCCGACGCCCAGCCGATCACCTTGGGCACGTGCATGCGCGGCAGCAGCGCGCGTGACGGTTCCGGCAGGCTCGGCGTCGGGCCATATTGAGCGGCCGGGTCGACGTCCTGGCCGCTCCCGCACGCAGCCAGCACCATGCACGCGCCAAGCGCCGCAAGGCGAAACGTCATCTCCGCGCCCCTACCCATTCCACGGGCACGAAGAACAGCGTTGCGACCGCTGCGAGCGCCAGGATCGCCGCCAGCACGGACAGCACAAGGCCGGTCGGCACGACCGCCGTCCACCCGTCCGCCGTATGCACGAAGGCGTTGACGAGCTCGACGACGAGCGCGACATAGAAAAGCACGAGATGTGCGGGGCCGTAGCGTGCTTCGCGCGCGACGGGTGTCGTGACGAATGCAACCAGCAGCGCCAGTGCGGCGAGCACACCGAACGCGAGCCCGGCGGCGATGAGCCACTCCGAGAAGTGCAGCCACATCAGGTACGCCGTGGCTGCGTACGCGCCGTCGGTTGCCAGTGCGGCGAGAAACGCTACGACCGCAACGGGAAACAGCAGCAGGTAGAGCGTCCACGCAACCGAGCGCGCCGGGTATTCGGCGACGAGGGTGGTTTCAGTCGCAGTGATCGGCCGGTTCGCTGGCATGCGAGTGGACGGGAGTCGTGCCGTATCTGCGGCAAGTCGTCCGCGAGCCTTGCACTGCTTGGAGAATCGCCCGCCGGCTCAGTTCCGTGCACGTCGGCACCCGCGTCTCGCACCAGGGACGTCGCCGACCCCGTAACCGAGATCGCACCTGACGCAATTGCAGCAGCAAGCCTTCAAGGGTTCGCGATCAGTCGCTCGATCTCGGCAATCCCGACGGGTTTGACCAAATGGTGGTCGAAGCCCGCCGCCGCTGACTTGGCGCGGTCTTCCACGGTTCCATAACCGGTCATTGCGATCAGCGTCGCGCCGTTACCGGCGCAGCGAAGGTGCTGCGCCACCTGATAGCCGGTCATGTCGGGAAGGCCGATATCCACGAACGCGACGTGGGGCTTGACGGCCGCGATGCAATCGATGCCGGACCGTGCATCGCCGGCGATCGACACGTCGTGACCGCTCAGCCGCAGCAGCATGGCGAGCGCCTGGGCAGCATCGGCGTTGTCGTCGACCAGCACGATGCGCTTGACGGTGCCTGTCGCGGGGTTCGCGACTGCATCGACGTCAGGGCAAGCAGCGCTTGCGCTGCGACGCAACCGGACGACGAACTCGCTGCCCGTTCCGGGGCCGGCACTGTGCGCTTCTACCGTGCCGTGATGATGCTCGGCGATCATGCGCACCAGCGACAGCCCGATGCCAAGCCCTTCCCGGCTGCCGTGCTCGGGCATGGGACCGCGCACGAACAAGTCGAAGATGCAATCCTGCAAGTCCGGAGCGAGCCCGACGCCATTGTCCTTGACCCGGATCGTGATGTGATCCGATAGGCCCTCGACGGAGACCTCGATGCGTCCACCCTCCGGTGTGTAGTGGGCCGCATTGTTGAGGAGGTTCGTCATCATCTGCACGAGCCGGACCGCATCTCCATGGACGGCCAGCTCGTCCTGCGGCAGCCGCACCTGCAGCTCGTGGCGATGCGACTCGAGGAGCGGCCTGCTCGCCTCCACCGCGCGCTGCACGATGGTTCGAACATCGATGGTTTCGGGCTGCAGCCGGATCTCGCCGCGCGTGATGCGCGTCACGTCGAGCAGGTCATCGAGGAGCCGACTCATGTGCGCCACCTGCCGCTCGATCATTTCACACACTTGACCCGATCCGCTCCCGCCCGCGAGCGTGCGCCTCAGGAACTCCACGCCGCTGCGGATGGGCGCCAGCGGATTGCGCAGCTCGTGGCCCAACATCGCGATGAACTCGTTCTTGAGACGATCCTCCTTGCGCAGGCGCTGCTCCATCTGCTTGCGATACGAGATGTCGCGCGCCACGCTGGACACGCCGATCACCTGCCCCTGACCGTCCCGGATGGGAGACAGCATCAGCGACACGTCAACGCGTCGACCATCCTTGGCCACTCGGACGGTTTCGAACTGTGCGATGGCTTCGCCCTGCGCGAGGCGCTGCAGGAGGGCGTTCTCCTCTTCGTACATTTCAGGCGGAATGATGAGCTGCACCGATGCGCCGATCGCCTCGCTCGCGGCATATCCGAGCAAGTCCTCGGCGCCCCGATTCCACGATGTGATCTTCCCGGCCAGCGACTTGCTGAGGATCGCGTCCTGTGACGACTCGACGATCGCCGACAGCAGTTCCTGCACCTGCTGCGTGCGTTCCTTGAGCTGGCGCAACGAACGCTCCGCGCGAACGCGCGCGGTGACATCCGTGGTGAAGCAGCGGGTGTGAAGGAAACGGCCTTCCGACCAGCAAACGTTGGACGAGACCAGGACGTCGCGAACCGATCCGTCGCGGTGGCGCATCTGTGCCGGTTCGTCGGCCAGACACTCGCCGCGGCTGAGACGTTCGAGCACGCCCGCTGCGGCGCCTCGGTCGACGTAGAAATCGCCGATATGACGGCCGATGT
Source organism: Casimicrobiaceae bacterium (assembly GCA_035493035.1). Classification (GTDB taxonomy): domain Bacteria; phylum Pseudomonadota; class Gammaproteobacteria; order Burkholderiales; family Casimicrobiaceae; genus VBCG01. The sequence continues at coordinate 13,714 of DATJIS010000040.1, forward strand.
ATTCCGAGGCCGGATAGCCGAGCATCGCGAGCTCGGCGCGATTGGCCCACAGCACGGTGCCGTCGGGTCCGACCTTGTGGATCGCAATCGGCGCGTTCTCGAGGAAGTCGGTGAGCTCGCGATCACGGCTTTGGAGCAGCGCTTCCGCCTCGCGACGCTGCTGGACCTCCCGCTCGAGAGCCCAGGCGCGGCGCTGGAGCTCGCAGCGTTCGAGAAGCCGATCCGACCACGACGCAGCCGCGTGATTCCCTCGCACGGGCAGCGCGTGATCGTGCGCCGCGCAGACGTGCCGCAGATCGGCGTCGGAGCTTTGCGCCATGTCGCGCATCGGATACGCGCACAGCAGCGAGAAGCGGTGCTCGCGCCCCAGGTCGTTCCAAAGCGCTTCGAGCTCGAGGGCGGCATCATTACGCCCCTCTGCCCACAGCAGCGCAACCATCTCGCCGAACAACGACAGTGGTCCGCGCGCAGCGAGTCGCGCCACCCGGGTCCCGATTATGGTTTCGAAGCGACCACGGTCGAGAACGCCGTCGACGAGCAAGGCATCGAGCGTCTGCCGTGCATCGAGTATCGTGAGTCGTCCGCTGCTCTTGAGAGCGCTCGCATCCAAACCACGAGCGACAAGCGATCGCTCGATGCCGTCGCCATGCGCGCCTGTCGCTATGACGATTGCGGCGCCCGATGCGCCAATGCCGCACGTCTCGAGGAATTCCGCGACCTCGTCCGCAAGGACCTCGTCGTCCTCGTAGAACTGCAGGAGATGGGCGTGCCGCTCCGACGGCTCCGTGAAGCGTGGAGGGGAGTTGGTTTCGATGACGCTCATCGATCGCTTGCCTCCTCGGCATCGGTTCTGGCCGATGAGCAAATCAGACAAGTCGTGCGCGCGAGCCACGAGGCTCGGGCATGCCCACTCGCCATCGCCGGTGGGATGGCGCTTGGGCGACATGGTACGTTTAGAACCCGACCTGTCTGTCGGCGAAACACCGACATACGTTGGTTGACACGCCTGGCGCCGACCCTCGATGGTGCACACCCTGGCAACCAGGGCAGTAAGCACCCGGGGATATAGCGTCCCCAAGCGTGGCTATCGAGGAACCGCTGCCCGATCGGGGGATGGGTGCCTGTCCGCTGACGCGGACCGCGTCCTGCAGGCGTCTGAGCGACGCCTTTCGTGCTGCCACGACCGCGCAGCCTACGCACCTTGTGTCGTGCGGCCCGGGTGGCTAGGGCAAGGACAACCGATCCAGCACGACGAGCGCGGCCGCAATGAGAGCGAGCGCGATTCCGCCCACGATGATTGCAACGCGACGCACCAGTACGTCGGTCCGACGCTGATGCGCGGATCCGGCCTCGTAACGCTTGCCGAGCTGGTGCGGATCGTCCGCGCTCATCGTACCGCGCGACTAGCCTGGAATGACAAGTGGAGCATCAGCTGGGTGGTGCCTTGCGCAAATGGGGGTTCGTCCTACATACGCGTCGCACGCAGGAGCATACCTTGTCGATAGCTTTTACAGTCAACGCATCTTTGGACAGACTATCAAATACGCCCGGACCCGAGTGTTGGTGGTCGACGACCACCACGATGGAGCCGAGGCGCTCGGGCTCCTTCTCGACCTCCTGGGATGCGACGTTCGCCTTGCCTACAGCGGGCGCCAGGCCCTGACGATCGCACCCGCCTTCGATCCCGACCTTGTCGTGCTCGACCTGCAGATGCCCGACATGGATGGCATCGAGACGGCGCGGCGCCTGAGAGCGCAATCCTGGTCGTGGCACTGCGTCTTCGCGAGCCATAGCGCGTCCGCGAACCCCGAAATCGGCGATATCTCGCATCGAGCGGGATTTCAGCACCACGTGCGGAAGCCTTCACCGCCCGGCACCTTCGAGGCCCTTCTCGCGACCTTGAGCTCGGAACACGAGGCCTAGGACGACCGTCGGGGACTGCCCGGCTCGGAGCGAGAATGCCGATCCGCCGCCACTCTCGCGCGCGATGCCGGCAGGAGCGTAGTCTCCATGAAAACGACGGCAGCCGCCCGCTGCCCGGCCTTGAACGCTCGTTAGCCCCTCCGTGGCGAATGTGACGCCCAGCGAGAGCGCCTCGGCGCTGCGCCCGTTCCGGCACCGGACGTACGCCGTCATCTGGACGGCGACCGTCGTTTCGAATATCGGCGGATGGATGTACAGCGCGGCCGCCGCGTGGCTCATGACGGGTCTCAGCAGCAGCGCGCTGGCCGTATCACTGGTTCAGGTGGCGACCACGCTGCCGATGCTTCTGGTGGCGTTGCCTGCCGGCGCGCTGGCCGACATTATCGACAAGCGCAAATTCCTGATCGTCGTCGAGATCGGCATCATGGTCGTATCCGCGTTGTTTGCGACCATCGTCGCGCTGCAGCTCGTCACGCCGGTCTCGCTGCTGGCCTTCATGTTCACGATCAGCGTCGGCAGCGCGCTCACCGCCCCTTCGTGGCAGTCCGTCGTACCCCTTCTCGTTCCGCGCGCCGACCTGCCATCGGCGGTCGCGGCGAACAGCGTGGGTATCAACATCAGCCGGGCGGTGGGTCCTGCACTGAGTGGACTCATCACCGGCGCATTCGGCATTGCGGCTCCGTTCTGGCTCGACGCGTTCAGCAACGCGGGAACGATCGCAGCGCTCGCATGGTGGCGTCCAGCCAAGCGCAGCGTCGCGCGCGTGCCGGCTGAACGCCTGGGAAGCGCGATTCGAATCGGCGTGCGCTATGCACGCAACAATCGCCCGCTTCGCGCCACCCTCGCGCGTGCCGTGGCCTTCTTCCTGTTCGCCAGCGCGTACTGGGCGCTCCTTCCACTCGTCGCTCGAACGCAGATAGGTGGCGGGCCGTCGTTGTATGGCGCCCTGCTTGGGGCGATCGGAGCCGGCGCAGTCGCCGGCTCTCTCATTCTGCCGCGGCTGAAATCGGCGCTGGGACCCGACCGGCTCGTGAACGGCGCGACCGCCGCGACGGCAATCGCGCTCGTGCTTTTCGCGCTCTCGGCGAACGCCATTACGGCCGGCATCGCGAGCGTGCTCGCCGGCGCAGCATGGATCGCGGCAGTGGCCACTCTGAACGTATCGGCGCAAATCGCGCTTCCAGAATGGGTGCGCGGGCGCGGGCTCGCCGTCTACGTCACCGTGATGTTCGGCGCGCTCACCGCGGGAAGCGCCGTATGGGGTGAGATCGCTCAAGCGAGCACGCTTTCGCTCGCTCACTTCCTTGCCGCCGGCGGAGCTCTGCTTTCCATTCCACTGACCTGGCGCACCAAGCTGCAAGCCGGGGCCGGTCTGGATCTCACACCGTCGATGCACTGGCCTACCCCGATGCTCGCGAGCGATTTGCGCCACAAACCGGGGCCGGTCCTGGTCACCGTCGAATATCACGTCGCCACGACCAATCGAGATGCATTTCTATCCGCGCTGGAGGCCGTTGAGGCCGAACGCCGACGCGACGGCGCGTACGCGTGGGGCGTTTATGAGGATTCAACCCAGCCCGGTCGACTCGTGGAAACCTTCCTCGATGAATCGTGGCTCGATCATATGCGTCATCACGAGCGCGTCACGAAAGCCGACGCAATCGCGCAAGAACACGCCGCGCAGTACCTTCTGCGTCCCGCGGTGGTGACTCACTACGTCACCGCCGAAACTGCAAACGCCGCTGACGCGTAGGCCGAAGCCGCGCCCTGCCGCGACAAGACCGCGTACGGTTTGCGCTAGCGACCGAGTTCGGCGGCGGAGCTGCTCTTCCGCCATACCGTTGCGAGCCAGGGTTGCCGCTCAAGCGGCAACCCCGGTGGACGATAGTAGTGTTCCAACTCCACGAAAGCGGCTGCCTGAAGGAGCTCGCGCCACGATTCGAGGTCGTGATAGACGCCATACCGGCCGTGATTCCACCCCTCCTCGTTGTGGCCGCGGGGGTTCGAAGAGAAGAGCACGCCGTCCGGCTTGAGCGCCGCGTGCAGTTCGCTCAACACCCGCGGCAGTTCCTGGCGTGGGACATGGAACAGCGAGGCGTTGGCGAAGACGCCATCGAACCAGCACGACGGAAGCTTCAGTGCGAGGAAATCCTGTTCCAACACCTCGCAGCCGCTGTGTCGGCGCGCCATGGTGGCGAGCGCCGACGAACCCTCCAGGCCGGTCGGCTCGTGACCCAGGGCTCGGAACGTCGCGAGATCACGACCAGGACCGCACCCCAGATCGAGTATGCGGAACGGTGGTGCGCCGCGCATGTGTCGTAGAAGCGACGCAATGTTCTGCGTCACATCATGGTCGCGCGTGCCTTCCCAGAACTGGGCAGCGTGCTCGTTGTAATGCTCGAGCGTCTTGGAGGTGATAGTCGACAGGTCCTCGCGCAACAGCGTCATAGCGATCTTTGGATGGCTTGGGATAGGAACGACGGCGAAACGTGGCGGCGGCTCCAACCGCTGCCGACGCCTCTCCTCCTTGCAGGAAGTCCATCGCAGACCCCGGCGCGGCGCGGGTCGCTGTCCGACCCGATGCCGCCCGTTGGTCGCAATCTCGCGGAGCGGGGACGGCGAAACGCGCATTCCCTAACCGGTTTGCGATTCATGCGGTCGGGTAGCCAAGGACGCTGGATCGGATCAAACTGAAGGGTCAATCGAATCTCTCGTTCATCCGGAGGTCAGCGTGAGTCATGCGTCAATGCTGAAGGCCCGACGGCAGCGCCAGAAGACCAAGAAACGTCTGCACGTCCACGCCAAGCAGGCGAAACGACTGGCGAAGCAGGCACTGGCGGCGCAGGGTGTGAACAAGGAATAGAACAAACGCGCAAGACACCGGCCAAGACCGAGAAGATACGGAGGGTCGAGCCAACCGGAAGCTTGGCAGGCAGCGCGCCAAGCAGAGCGGTAGAGCGCTGCGGGAACAGCCGCTTGCTCGCATTTATGCCTCTGTTCGGCAGGCCGCGCTGTATGCTTATTTCTGGCGCGCTTTGCGCGCAGCGTATCTGGCATCGCGCGCGGCCTTCTGATCTCTTTTGCGCGCCGCATCGGCCTCCGCTTGCGCCGCACGCTCGGCGTCCTTGCGCGCACGTTCTTCCACGGCAGCCTGTACTTGCCGGGCTTTATCAGCCGCGCGTTGCGCTTCTCTCTGCTTTGCATCGGCTCGCTTGGAGGACTTGCGCTCCGCTGCCCGGCTCTTGCGAGCTTCCGCCGTTTGGACCTGCGCGGTTTGCCGCTCGGCCGACTGTGCGGCGTTGACCAGCGGCATCGCGCGCAACTTTTCGAGCTGGGCCTTCTTCGCCTCGCTCGCAGTCTGCAGGCGCTCGGCAAATCCCGGTTCTTTCCTAGGCATGTATTCGCTCTTTCAATTTAGGATGGCTGGGATCATGCAGTGCATCGGCCTGCATGACCATAGCGGGAATGGTACGTAAACGTGGACAGGCGCTGATTCGCTGGTACGTGAAGGAACCCCTTGTATCGCGCCGTGGCCGGCCGTCGACTGGACTTAGCCGCCTGCCGCTCTCGCCGGTTTTGATATCAGAGCAATCCGCGCCGCTCGCAGCCCGGCAGCAGATGTCGACGCTGCGCTTATGCTTCTCCAAGCTTTAGTGGTCGATACGTCGGAAGAGTAGAGGCAGACCGCCGTTTTGGGCGGCGAGTACTGCTCCGTCAGCCCGCGAAAACGTGGGCCTCGCCGGGCCTCAGCACCGTTACCGCGACGTTTGGCGCAATCGTCGCAATCGCACGCCGGAAGTCTTCGCCCGCTTCCACGCCGAGCACCTGAGGGTTGTGCGCATAGTGCACGGGTATCGCCTGTGAAACACCCGTCCACTGGCACGCGCGCGCGGCGTCTTCCGGACCCATCGTGTACGGGCCGTCGCCCGCGCACACGATACCCAGGTTGGGACGGTAACGCTCGCCGAGTGTCTTCATGTCCCCGAAGAGGTCGGTGTCGCCGCTGATGTAGATGCGCATGCCGCCAATGTCGAGCATGAAGCCCGCTGCCGGAAAGCCGTGCAGATTGGAATGGATGGCAGGCACGAGGTGCGTCGTCATGGCGCCGTGCTTCGCGACCCCGCCGAAATTCTGACCCGCGCCACCGTTGGCGACAAGCTTGGCGGGGTCGAGACCGGCACTCTTGAAGTCATCGAGAAGTCCCTTGCGCATGAGGTCGCTCTGTCCGGTCGTCATCACCGGAAGACCCGCGGCGGTCAGCGCCTTCAGCATCTCGAAGTAGTCACCCATGTGGTCGCCGTGATCGTGCGTGAGGAGCACGAAGACCGCCTCCGGTTTCTTGTCGGCAACGTAGCGTACGAACCCTTCCTTGCTCGCATACTCGGGCGGCTTGCGCACACCGAAGCGGTCCCATCCGGCGTTGTTCCAGATCCAGGCGTCGTCGAACGCGATTTGCTTGTAGTCGGCGGTCGCGATCTCCGTCACTCCGCCGCCGAGCCAGCGCACCGAAACTCCGCCGGCCGCAGACCGGCCCTGGGCCGGCGTGGTTCCGGGCATCCCCGCGCAGCCACCGAGCGCGAGCCCACCGCCCAGCGCCAGCATGTCGCGCATGAAGCCGCGCCGACCTGTTTTCATGCAATCCATGGAAGCTTCTCCTCCACCGTAAGGTGATCACGTTTTGGTGCAGCAGCGAAACGCTATCGTCGGCGAGATCGAGGCGTCAAGGACCGCGGCCGACAAGGGAGCACAGAGGCAGGACCGTGGTGCGACTCAAGGGTCCAGGGTCCGGTGAACCACCCGCTTTCGGCAAATCGCGATGTCGTGATTCAGCTGAAGAGTGTACCCCCGACGCGATCCATCCCTGGCGCAAGGACGAAGGTCGCCCCTGGCCGCTAGCCGTCAGACGCTAGCAACCGCATAAGCCCTGCACGGCGATTGTGGCGAGAGCCTGATGCTTGCACGCTGGTCATGCCCGTTGCGGCCGGCCAACGCATGCGGGCGACACATCCGCGCGGCTCGTTCCCGTGGCTCGTCCCTGAAGAGCGCGCTGGGCCGCGACATGTCGCGAGGCGTTAGTCCGGCGCCGCATCCGATCAGCGGCCCCGTGTCGGGGCGCTGCCGCGTCATCCCGCGTGTGGTCGGGGACTTTGAGCACAGCGCGGGGCTGGAGACGTTTGCGGCGGGCGGGCTCGGCGTATTTCCCGCCCCTGAGCTTTAGCATCGCGCGCTGGTCGCACGCAATCGGGTCAAGCGCGCAGGACCGTGCACGGGCGTGGAGCAACACTTCTTCGCGGTTGGAACCGAGAAGAAGGTAGCGCATGCGTCGGACGGGCTGTCGACATGCCGACGATGATGGCCGCCACATGGTCCCGGCGCGGTCTTGCCGATCAAGGATCGATCGCGATGATGCGGCGTTGCCCGGCAACCGCATGCGCCAGCAGGCCCGACATCATGGCCGCCTATCACGTCGTGCAGCGATTGCACCTCGCGGGCTCGAACGCGGCGTCGACCTTCCAGCCAGTCGAATCCGGCACGAGTCGGGCAAGCGCGACTCCGTGGTCCGTGACGCCTTGGTCCGAAAGCCGAATCAACGCGCCCTCTTCAATACGTGAGGCGACCATAGCGTCGGCGTCGAGGCCCGCCGGCGCGAGATCCGTCTCTCGCTCCACGTATTCGACAATGACGAAGTACGGGCCGCAACGATCAACCATCGGCAATGCGATCCGATCCACGAGCTGGACTTCGCGTCCGAGTCGATCGAGCGCGAGCCCGGGGCCGACCACGACCGACGTGGACGATGCGTCATTTGCGATCGTCACCGAAAGACCGTCGGCGATGCCGAAGCCATGTAGCAGACGATTGTGAAGCCACCTGCGGCCGATGAGATACTGCTGCTCCGCCTGGAAATCGGACGCTGCCAGGACCTGGCCTGCGAAATACGACACCCGCTTCGCGCCGGACAGACGCTCAACGCCCGCTCCGATCGCATCGATGCACACGCCGGTCGACGAGAGTGCGACCTGGTACACGCACGCTGCAGGCGGCCAACGTGTCGTAACCGAGACCCCGGTGTTGCCTTCGGTGCCATCGCCATCGCGGTAGGAAATGGTTGCGATGGCGCCATCCGGCGGACGCCGCCCATGCGTACCGTCACCGAACAGCACACGGGCGCCGGACGCGTGGTCTACGACGAAGACGGCTTCGTCCGCGCCTGCCTCGCTCAGGCTCTCGGCTTGCTGCCATTCTTCGCCGTCGACGTACACCGTGACTCGGCGCGTCAAGTTCCGTTCGGTCATCGTCAACCCTCGTCGAGGCACACTACAAGTAGGTCGACCATCGCGCCGGGGCAGCGGCACCGAGCTGTTCGCGCCCGAGCCCGTGCCGGTTGTCTTCACGGCGAGTATGCCGACGTGCGTACGCAACATAGCACCACTGCGAATCGCTGTGTAGGGTTGCCGTCTTCTTACCGAACGGAGGACGTCGCATGGGTGTCGATCGACGAGATACTGCCCGCATCGCCACCACGCTTGCTTTCGCGGTGGTTGCGACAGTCTCACCGAATGGGACGGACGCCGCACCCGGCATGTCGACGATTGCGTTGACTGCTTTCCGGATTGCCGAGCTGTCGCGCTTTCGACAACCGCCGCGATGCGAATCACGGTTACATGACGGTCAAAGGCGATGCGCGACGAGATGGTCGCGAAGGGGTGGATCGCCGAAGGCGACGGCCCCGACCTGGTTGTCATGTGCTCGCCCGGCTGACGGCGTCAAGCCCGTGTGCGGTCCAGGCTTTCGACGAAGATTCGCGCGAGATTGTCCGCGACGGAAGCGCGCGCCACGACCTTGCGCAGGTTTCCGTTTTCGGTGATCGGAACGTAAGGGTGCGGCCAGTCGATGATCGACCGGAGAAGCTCGTTCGATACGGTGTCTCCGTCCTGCGTCACGGAGTTTTCCAGCAAGTCGTCGCCTAGCCAGCGACGAAGATCGCGAGCAGTGACAAACGAGCGCTCCGCGTCTTCAGTTACCTGATTTACGATGGTGTTCCAGAGGTAGGCTCGCTGGTCGAGCGCGCGGGCGAGGTCTACGGCGATCACTGCTTGCTGGCGGCACTGGTCGAGGAATTGACGCAGCGGCGTGCTCATGCTCGCGAGTCGATCGCGGACCGTCGCCGTCGTGGCGGCGCCGAGGTAGCGTTCTCCGTTCTCGGTGAAAATCAGCAAACGTGTCCCTGCAAGTTCGCCGGCGACAGCGGCGAGAAAGAAAAGGCGCGTTGACCACCAGTAATTGCCGTCCCTGAGGTCCACTGTGAGGACGCGCAACTCGGGTGCGCGCACCAACGATTGCTGCAAGCTCATCAGTGTCGAGTCTACGATCGGTCCGCCGTACATCAGGGAATCCGTGAGACCTGGCGCGCCGCTGATGGTGCCAAGGCGGTCGGTGACCTCACGCCGGTACACGGCAGCGCTTACCTGTCGAGCAAGATCCTCTGGCGTGGTGAAGAATCCAGCCAGCCATTGGCTCGATAACTCGTCACGGAATCTCTTGACAGCGGCAGCATCCTCCGACGTGCCTGCGAGCGCATCGATGTACTGCACTGGCCAGGTCGCCTTGGGATCCAGCATGAATACGAGCGGACGCTTGCCGGCCGCACGGCGGAACTCCGACTCGGTGACAGACACCCGGGGCGGAGCGACGGTCGCCGGATCGTTCGCCGGCGGTGGTGGCGATGGTGGGACGTATCCATACCGCCAGGCGAAGATACCTACATAGATTTCCGCCGAGTCGACATCCTTCAGGCACCGGTCGAGCGGCCGCGACCCTTCGGCGACGTACTCTTCCATGCCGATGACCTCATGGCCCATCTGCCGGAGCAAGCGGGCGACCGCCGCTCGGTGCTCAACCAGATCGATGTATGTCGATGAGATATAAACGCGCATGGCCGTCCCCGTCCGGACTGAACAAGGTAGCAGAAACGGCTAGGGTCATGGCATCCCGGTCGGGTCACATGGTGCCAGTAATGAACGGCCCCTCTACAATGCAGGCCCGTTCGTCCCGCCCACGCGTGAAGGCCCCAATGTCCAATCTGATGCGCATCCGTTTCGCTCGCAGATGGAGCGGTTGGCGCAGGCGCATGGGTGCGCTCGCGTTGCTGATCTCGGTTGCGCTGTCGTCGCACGCCGCTTTCGCGGTAAGCGTCAGCCGTTCGGGCTTGGGCCAGGTGCTTCTCTACCCGTATTACACCGCGCGGGCGTCCGGTCCCAACGGATCGTACGACACGCTGTTCACGGTGACCAATACGACGGCCGACACCAAAGTGATCCGTGTGCGCTTTCGTGAGAGCAGGAATGGGCGCCCGGTGGCCGCGCTCAACGTCTACCTGCGGGCATACGATTCCTGGACCGGTGCCGTGACTCGCTTCAATGGCGGGGCGGTCGTTAAAACCCAGGATCAATCCTGTGTCGATCCTATAGCGATTGGCGGTTCTGTACCGCTCGCGTTCAGCAACAGCGAGTACTCTGGCGCGAATGCGGACGGCGAGGATACATCGCTGACGCGCACGCTCGAAGGGTACTTCGAGGTGTTCGACCTGGGCGTCGTCACGGCACCGGCCGTCTTGAACAACATCGGCCCCAACGCACCCTTTTGCGCGGCAGTGGTGAGCGCGCCTCTCGACAATGCCGCAGCGATCAGCCCGCCCAGCGGTGGCCTCACGGGGAGCGCCACCATCGTAAGCGTAGCCGATGGGACGATGTATTCGTACGATGCGACGGCGCTGGCCAACTTCAGCACCGTTCCTCTTTGGAGTCGTCCCGACAGTGCCTCGCCGACGCTCGCTGACGTCAATCCCAAGGTCAGTCTGATCTTCAGTGACACCGACATGCAGCAAGCCACATGGGATGTCGCCAAGGGAAGTTCGCCAGCCGACCCGGTGTCGGCGGTTCTGATGGCGAACGAGTTGATGAACTGGTTCGTGCTCGACGCTGCGACCGACTCGCTCACGGACTGGGTTGTCACGATGCCGACGAAGCCCTTCTATGTGTCCGCGGGCGCCTCAGCGGGTAGCGCGGCCCGGCCGCCGTTTGAATCGAATTTTGCGCTCGGCGGTGCGCCGGATTTCTTTGGCCAGTTCGAGTGCCCTCAGGCCGCAGCAACGCCGCTCATGTCGGATCGCGAGGGGCGCACTAACACTGCCGGTCCCGTCGCCTGCATTGGTGAATCTCCAGTGATTCCTCTTGCGCTCTCGTGGGTGGCGAACGTGGTCACGTTCAACAACGGCAACCTTCTCAACGCGGTCGGTCCTGCAAGCTTCGTCGGATCATTCTCCAACGGCTGGGCGAAACTGTCGCCATTTCCCTACGCGGCGGGGTCGGTCCATCGTCTCGTTTCGACGGATTCTCCGCCGCACACGTACTACGGCCTGCCGATGATCGGATTCATGGCGAATGACTACGTCAACCGGACGTTGATCGTCGGCGGCCGGCCGGTGCTGTCGAACTATTCTGCGACGTCAGCACACAAGCCCATCATGCGCATGGAGTGAAACGGAAGGCGAAACACCAATCCGGTCACTGAAGTGTTACGCGTCATCCTGGACTGGGCCCGCGCTGCAATGAAGGCGACTCACTGCGACGATAGGAGGTCAGCGTCACGGCGAGCTACCGTTTGACGACCGAGTCAACGGAAGGCTTCGCGATCCGGTTAACGGCCACGCGCCTGGTTCAGCGCATCGTCACGCGTCGCGTGCGAACTCATACTCGTTGTGCCATTCATTGCGAATGTGCACGTGATTGGCAAGGGTCGCCACGTTTGCGAAAGCCAGCTTTTTCAACAGCGCCTGAGAGCGAAGATTGCCCGTGAACACGTGAGCCAGTATTCGATGCGCACCTAGTTCACCGAAGCCGAAGTCGACCATCGCACGCACAGCCTCGGTACCATAACCAACGCCCCAGTAAGGGGCGGCCAGGCAGTAGCCGAGAATGAAATGTGCTTTCGGCACCGCGGCGTCAAGGCCACAAGCGCCGATGAGCTCCCCGGATTCGCGAAGCGTCACGGCAAGGTTGAAGTTCTGCCGCGGTTGCTCTTTCGATTCAGCGACAACGGTCTCGACGAAGCGGACCGTGTCCTCGAGCTTGTTCGGCCCCCATGACATAAAGCGAGTTACCAAAGGGTCGGCACCATAGGCATGGACGGATGGCACATCGTCCGGTTCGAAATTCCGGAGCACGAGCCGTGTGGTCGCGATCATAGGCAGCGCTGTTGACGCCTGTTACACAGGGGAAGGCGAGCGCGGCAGCACGTAGCGCTGCGAGCGACATCGTAAAAGTCTCTCGATGCTCGACCGGGCGCCCCTGCTCGCCTGCGCCGTTTCGCAGACCTCGGGGCGCGTAAGCCGATTGGCCGCGTGCCGTGCGGTTCCTGCGCGATGCGCAGCAGGCGGCGTCGTCACGCGTCGCGGCCGGTCGGTTTATGCCCCACGCCTACGCTCGTGCGAGCGCGCCTTCGCGGCGGCAGGCCTGGCCGGACGAGGCGCTTGCAGGTCATGGAGTGCAATACGACCGTCCGCTATGAGGTCGGCGAGGATCGTGCGCAGCGCGCGCGCTCGCTCGCGGTCCAGTGACCGGAACATCGTGTCGTTGGCCTTGCGCCGTAAGGGCGCCAGGTCGCGAACCAGCCCCTCTCCTTTTGCAGTGAGCTTGAGGCGAACGCTCCGTCGGTCCAATTCATCCGGACGCTTCTCGACCAATCTGGACGCGACGAGCTTGCCGACCTCGATGGTCACGAACTGGCTCGATACCTCGAGCCGGCGCGCGATGTAGCCGACCGTGACGTCGGTGACCTCGGCCAGCATCATGAGGATCAGGGCCTGCGTCTCGCTTACGCCGATATGGCCGCCGAAGTGGCGGCGGTTGCGCTGCATGATGTTGAACAGGCTCGTCAATTCGTAGATCAGCGCCCGGAACTCCGCGTCCGAACCGTTTTGCACGAAGGTCGGAAGGGAGGTGCTGAGGGGCGGAAAGCGCTCGGGCTCGATCTTCATCGACATTAAGTGTAACGTATTTGATTTATGTAAGCAACTTGTGTATCTTGCTGGTTCGCGCCCCCTCCATAGGATCACCATGAATTGCACGCGCCGCCACTTCGTCCAGACCAGCGCCGCCGCTATCGCAGCGAGCTTCTGTCCTGCCGTAACGCTTGCCGAGACCGCCTATCCGTCGCGCCCCGTACGACTCGTGCTTGGATTCCCGGTGGGTGGGTTGAGCGATATTGCGGCCCGACTGCTCGCTCCGCGCCTTGGAGAACGCTTGGGGCAGCCGGTCATCGTGGACAACAAGCCGGGCGCGGTCACCAATATCGCGACCGATTGGGTGCTGCGGTCTCAAGCCGACGGATATACGGTGCTGATGGCGACGGTCCTGAACGCGATCAACGCTTCGGTGTACGACAAACTGCCATTCAACTTCATTCGCGATGCAACGCCGATCGCAAGCATCCTCGATGCGGCGTTCGTGCTGGAGGTGCACCCGTCGGTCCCGGCAACCACGGTGGCCGAACTCGTGGCCTACGCCAAGGCCCATCCGGGCAAGCTCGCTGTCGCCTCAGCTGGAGTCGGAAGCCCGGAGCATGTCGCGAGCGAGCTTTTCAAGATGATGGCTGGCGTCGACATGCTGCACGTAACCTATAAGGGTTCCGGGCCGGCCCTCACCGATCTGGTGGCGGGGCAAGTGCAGGTTTACTTCGGCCCGGTTGCGCCGTCCGTCGAGTACATCAAGAGCGGCCGGCTCCGCGGCCTTGCCGTGACGACTTCCCGGCGCACGCAAGCGCTGCCGGAGCTTCCGGCGCTCGCCGAGTCTCTACCCGGATTCGAGGTGAGCGCCTGGCACGGACTCATCGGGCCGCGCAATGTGCCTGCGCCGGTGGTGCAGGTCCTCAACAAAGCCGTGAACGAGACTCTCCACGATCAGGCAATTCAGGCGCGATTCGCCGATCTCGGCATCACGCCCGTCGCGGGTTCGCCGGAAGACTTCCGTGCCCTGATCGTCCGCGACACCGAGAAATGGGCGAACGTCGTGCGGACCGTCGGCATCAAACCGGAAGCTTAGCGCGTGCGGGCAACGACTCCACAGGCCTCGACCACGTCGGCGGCTCCCAGCACGCAACCGCTGCTCGCGATGGCCACGGGGTTCTGGATCTCCCGTGCGCTCTACGTTGCCGCCAAGCTCGGAATCGCGGACCTGATCGGAGACCATGCGCGCGCGCCGGAATACCTCGCCCGACGCGTTCAAGTCGATGCCGATGCGTTACGCAGAGTGCTTCGCGTACTCGCATCGGTGGAGGTCTTCATGGAAGACTTCGAAGGGCACTTCGCCAACACGTCGAACTCCGAACTGCTCAAGATCGGCGCTCCGGGTTCGTTGCACGACTTCATCGTGATGTTGGGCGAGAAGGAGAGCTGGCGAGCCTGGGAGGAAATCATGCACAGCGTGCGAACGGGCGAGGCTGCGTTCAAGCAAGCCTTTGGATGCAGCCTGTTCGAATACCTTGAACAAAATCCCGAGGCGGCACGCATTTTCGACAAAGGCTTGCTGAGCCGGGGCGCCCAAGACGACGACGCAATCCGACGCACCTTCGACTTCTCCGGTGCCGCCGAGATCGTGGACGTCGGAGGTGGCCGGGGTTCCCTGCTCGCCGCCGTGCTCGAAGCGCACCCGGCGGCACACGGAACCCTCTACGAGCTTGCTCATGTCGCCGCCGCGGCGGAAGAATCGTTCGAGCCGGCGCTGAAATCGCGTTGCGAATTTTCGTCGGGCGACTTCTTCAGCGGTCCTCTGCCTCGCGGCGCCGACTTCTACATTCTGAAGAAAGTGCTCCACGATTGGCCGAACGAACAGGCTGTTCGCATACTGCGGACGTGCCGCGCGGCCATGTCGGATCCGTCGGCCCTGCTGGTCATCGAGCCAATGGTGCCGTTGGGGAACGAACCCTCCTCCGCGAAGCTGTTCGACTTGTTCATGCTCGTGTGGCCCGGTGGACGCGAACGCACCGAGGTCGAGCACCGCGAGCTCCTAGCCTCCGCTGATCTGAGCGTTTCCCGGATCATCCCGACCGGGTCGCCGATCAGCATCCTCGAAGCGCGAAAGTCGGCGTAGCGTCTCGGGGGACTGGAATTCGCGAACTCGGGACATTGGCGGCCGCTGCTGCGTCGCAAATGCGGGAGTCGGAAAACACAGTCGATTGCGGCGAACCGAATCAGCCCTCGAAGTCCGCGGTTCCAAGCTCGATCGGCTGACCGTGCGGCGTGCGCTCGGCCGCGTGGGTCCAAGCGCGCGAGTAGCGAGCGAGCTCGTCGGTGGAGGCGACGCCCTTCCCGGCGATCAACGCTTCGAGCGCCGCAAGCCAATGGCGGTAGTAGGAGTGACCGAGATCGGGGTCGCCTGCGGCTTGCGCGGCGGCGATCTGCGCGCTCAGGGCCGTCGCCCACTCGGGCCACGTGAACAGCCCGCGTTCGTGCAGCGAAAGCGTCATGGCAAACGCCTGCGCCTCCCACGGCTCGCGAAACACCGGCCCGCCCTCGTCGTGCGGCTGGCCGGGTAACACGGCTCGCGGATCGTTCACGACGCCGGCTCCAGATAGGGCTCCCACGCGTCGATCGACACCCTCAAGCGGGCCTCGGCCGTCTCGCCCCACAGCTCCCGTCCGTCGAAGACGACCGTGTAGAGCCACTGCGGCTGCTCGCCGAGGCCCTGCGCGTTGGCATCCGCGAACACGTGCACGCCACGAATGTGCTCGACCGTGCCGGCCTTGCCTCGAGCGTACCCCGGCAATCGCGTGTGGTGATCGACTTCACGCCATCGCGTCAGTACGCGCTCTCCTACGGCGAAGCGCGCCGGGCGCGTTGCAGGGCGCTCCGTAGGCGAACCTTTCGCCAGAGTTGCCGCGACGTCCGCCGCCTTCAGCACACGGGGAACAGGTCGCGGCGGGTGCAGCATGCGGCCCGCCGCGATTTCGTCCTGTACGACCAGGCCGCACTCGACGAGGAGATTACGGAGCCCCTCGATCCAGATCTCGTAATAGCGCAGCGACGCGTAGTTGGGTAGCGTCTCACGGGCGGCGCGGCTCATGTCCAGATTCCATGCACCTGTCGCACCCATTGCCAGATTGAGCGCCAGCGCAGACGGTTCCCATGCCGCGTGGAACAGCTCGCCCTCAGCCTCCCGCACCACGCGGCCGCAATCTTCCCGACCACCGAGGTCGGCATGCGATCGATAGCTCACGTGCCCTGCCCTGGCGTTTTCGCGAGGCCGGTGCCGATCATCGAGTCGCGTGTGACGAGCTCCGCCAGCTGTGCCTCGGTCAACTGCGCAGTGCCCGGCGGACGTCGAGGCACGACGAGGTAGCGCACCTCGGCCGTCGAGTCCCATACACGGATCTCGGTGGATTCCGCGAGCTCGACGCCAAAATCCGCGAGAAGGCCGCGCGGATCCTTGACCGCACGCGATCGATACGGCGCGCTTTTGTACCACGTAGGCGGCAAGCCCAAGACGGGCCACGGATAGCAGCTGCAAAGCGTGCACACGACCATGTTGTGGCGCGTTTCCGTATTTTCGAGGGCCACCATGTGTTCGCCCTGCCGGCCGGAATATCCCAGCGACGCGATGGCCGCCGTCGCGTCCTCGAGCAACCACGCCCGAAACGCCGGGTCCGACCAGGCCTTCGCAACCACGCGCGCTCCATTGCGCGGGCCAATCTTGGTCTGATACATGTCGATCAGAACGTCGAGCGCCCCGGGATCGACGTAGCCTTTCTGCACAAGCACCGTCTCAAGCGCTCGGACGCGCGCCTCCATCTCACCCAGCTCGCTATGGTCGTGCGGCTCGTCGTCGTGGTCGTGCGCCATCCCGGTATGGTAGCGCGAAGACGGGCGAGTGGATGCTGCACTCGTGCATTGGCCGCGACGATTTCGGGGTGGACATCGCAACACCGAGGGCATCGAGAATGCCATCGCGGTCATCGAGGACGAGCTGCGATCGTGCCATGAACGTCGCTGACGCGCAGTCGACATTGTTTTCACGGGACGTCGCTATTCGCGGAGTTGCCCAGGTGCGTCGTCGCCGGACGCTGGCGAAGTGCGACTCACATGGCACTTGCCTGGCGCGCGTTGGACCCGGAGCCGCAGCGCTCGCTCGCGACCCATGCTGCGCGCGAGCGTTGAACGGCTGACCAAATCCAACACGCGTATGAAGTGGCTGGACGGCTTGACGCATCAGCCATGAGCTGCGCACAGTATCGCCTCCCGTCGACCGACGGAGTAATGGGGGAATCAAGATGCAGAAGCGCGTTCCGCTGCTTGTCGCAGCATGGGTTGCAATGTCGTGTTTCGACTCATCCACACCATCCTACGCACAGGGACGAGGTGCCGCACAGGCCGAACACGGCAATGCCCGGGTAATCGTAGGCTTCAAGCCCGGGGCAGGCGCTGCCGCGCGATCGGCGATCGCGGCTGCGGGCGGACGGATCGCCGTAGATCTCAGCGAAGTGAATGGACTCGCAGTCGAGCTCCCCGCAGCAGCGGTCACGGCGCTGCAGCGCAATCCGAACGTCGAGTACGTCGAGAACGACGCGCCTCGCTACGCGCTGGGTACATCGAGCACGATGTCTCTTCCGGGCACGCCGCAAACGACGCCGTACGGCATCACCATGGTCCAGGCCGATCAGCTGTCCGATGCTGCCGCGGGCGACCGCCGGCTGTGCATCATCGACTCGGGCGTCGATGTGAGCCACGAAGATCTGACCGGCAACATCCTGAATGGCGAGAATCTGACCAAGTCGGGACAGTGGTACACCGACGAGCTCTCGCACGGCACGCACGTCACGGGCACAGTGGCCGCGATCGACAACGCGGTTGGCGTCGTGGGCGTGATGCCTCACCGGCAAATCAACCTGTACATCGCCAAGGTTTTCGACGCTAGCGGACAGGCACCGGACTCGGTGATCGCGCGCGCCATGCTCGATTGCGGCTCGGCGGGAGCGAACGTCATCAGTATGTCACTGGGCGGCCCCGATGCTACGCAGATTGGACGCCGTACGACCCAGAAGCTGGCGCAAAGCAACGTGCTCCTGATCGCGGCTGCCGGTAACGACGGCGACACGTCGATTTCGTATCCTGCGGGATTTGCGGATGTCGTGTCGGTTGCCGCGGTCGATTCGACCAAGACCCAAGCGTCCTTTTCGCAATCCAACGCCGACGTGGAACTGGCCGCGCCCGGTGTGGACGTATTGTCGACGGTGCCGATAGGCAGCCAGATCGGAGCCAGCGTCGCGGCGGGCAACAAGACCTATGAAGCTCTGCCGATGGAGGGATCGCCGTTGACGTCGGCGAGCGGCCCGCTGGCGGACTTCGGCCTCGGCGACACGGCCGTGGCCGGCTCGATGACCGGCAAGGTGTGCGTGATTCAGCGCGGCTCGATCTCGTTCGCCGAGAAGGTGGTCAACTGCCAGAGCAGCGGTGGCGTCGGTGCGATCGTCTACAACAACACCGGCGGCGAACTCAACGGCACGCTGGGCGGGACCGTCACGAGCATCCCTTCGGTCGGCACGCTGCAGTCAACCGGTCAGACGTTGCTCAAGAAGGTGGGGCAGACAGCGACCGTAGCGGTGTTCAGGACCAACGACGCCTATGCCAGCTACAGCGGCACATCGATGGCCACGCCGCACGTGTCGGGCGTCGCTGCGCTGGTCTGGAGCTATTACCCCCAGTGCACGGCGGCGCAGATCCGCAACACGCTCGATCTCAGCGCTCAAGACCTCGGAGACCCGGGACGCGATCCGAAATACGGCTTCGGCCTCGTTCAGGCGAAGGCCGCGCTGACGCGCATCACGACGTTAGGGTGCGGCAACTGACGCTTGCGCGTCGCCGATCACGCGGCGCTGAGGTCGCGTGCGTGCGCGAGTGATCGGGTAGGGCGAAGTCGCGAGCGCGGCTTCGCCCTTTTCATGATGTTCGACGGAGTTGCCGGCGTGCGGCCGAGGGCTAGAGCCATACATCGAGCCGTGCACGGACCCCCGCATGCGCCGTCGGCAGCAGGACTGCGACCTGCGACAGCGAGCCAGGAAAGCCGCGCCGCCGCGTACGGCGACTGCGGCGCGTACCACGCGATCGAAGACGACACCAACAGGTGCCCGTAGACCTTCGATCGTACGCCTTCACACCGCGTGATGGATCGCGCGTTCGAAGGTCAGCGCTCGCCAGAGCGGTCGCGCGGCAGCGCCAGGTAATTGCGTTGCCGCTCGAAAACGGCCGTGCTACCGTCGCCAGCGTCTCCCCCGCTGAGGCGCGGCCCATCATGACCGACATCGCTCCGAACGAAGAGCTGCTGGCCTTCATGCACCGCTTCTACGCGGCGTGGCAGGTGTGGGATTTCGACACGATGAACGCAGTGATCTCGGCGAAACCACAGCTGCTCATCATCGGGACCGATTCCGCTGAATGGTGGAACGGCCAGGATGCGCTCGACATCTGGATGCTCCAGGCAAAGGAGATGGGACGCATCACGATCCGTTCGTCCGCGCTTACCGCATTCAGTTGCGGAAGCGTTGGATGGATCGCGGATCGCCTGACCATCGCGGTACAGGGAGCCGCGGCCGTGATCGCGATGCGCGTGACCGCCGTGCTCGCCATCGAGCGCGGTCACTGGCGATTCGTTCAGATGCATGCCTCCGTCGGGCAGGATAACGAACAAGTGTTCAGACGTAGACTCACCACACGCATCGAAGGGATCGAGCGGGACGTGCGCGTCGAGCGCCCGGACGTCAGTAGAGCTTCAGCACCCGACGGAACGGTGACGATCGCATTCACCGACATCGTGTCCTCGACCGTTCTTCTCGATCGCCTCGGAGACACCGGCTTCCTTCGACTGCTCGCCTGGCATGATGAGATCGTACGCAACGCCGCCGAACAGCATCGTGGGTATGTCGTCAAGTCGCAGGGCGACGGCTTCCTGCTCGCGTTTCCCTCCGCGGCGTACGCGTTGCGTGCGAGCCTCGTCATGCGCCACCGCATCGCGGAAGGCTTCGACGGACTTCCTGTGCAGATTCGCGCCGGCCTCCATAGCGGCGAGGCGATTCGGCACGACGATGACTTCTACGGCAAGACCGTCGTCATCGCCGCTCGGATCAGTGCACTGGCGCTTGGCGGCGAGATCCTTGCGTCCGACCTGGTATACCAACTGGTTCGAAGTCTCGGGACTTTCACGTTCGGCGCGGCGCGTACCGCCAACCTGAAGGGATTGACCGGCGATTTCGAACTGCGTCCGGTCGTCGACTGAACCTCGGATTGTCCGCTACGGATACCGCAAGGCGAGTTTCTGCCTGACGGACAATTCGCATGGCAAACGATGACCGAGAAGAACGCGTACCTGTAGACGGGTCGACTCCACAAGGAGAACTGTCGCAGCCCACTCGGCGCGTTTCTCTCTCACGATCGATAGCGCCAGCAGGCACTGCGGTCGAGAGGAATCGCGCGTGGGCGTCGTGGCGTGGGCAGGCCGGTACGAGTTGCGATGAGCTCAAGGAATTGAGCGGCTGGCAGAGTCATCGATGGTGGATCGCTGCGCTAAGTTCCCAACTGGCAATCTGCGGGCCGCGTCCGGGCGCATCGAGTCGGCGCGCGCGGCAAGCGTGACAACGTTGGTACATTTTTGTCACACTGAGGAAGGCTAGAGGGCCAGCGCGTAGCGCTAACCCTTGGTTGACTTGGCTCCCCGACCTGGGCTCGAACCAGGGACCTGCGGATTAACAGTCCGTCGCTCTACCAACTGAGCTATCGGGGAACAGCCTTAAATTATAGCGTCTGGCCCGGAATCGGGTCAACGCGCGTTCGCTTCTCAGCTGATCGCGTGCGCCGCGGCCTGGCGAATGCGGGCCAGGCTTTCCTCCAGCGCACGCACGAATGCGGGGTTCTGCGGGCTGAGGGCGCTGCGGTGCGTGTCGCCGATCTCATGGCGCACCGTGTTGCCCGTGAACATCTCGCGAAAGAACGCGACGTCGGCGCCCTGTGAGCGCGCCGTGCTCGACAACAGGAACGCGTCGCCGTCGTACGGGTGCGGACGATGCGTCGCGATCGAACGCTCGAACGCGAGCACGGTCCGCAGGAGCGCCTGCATGTAGACCGGATCGTCGATCGGGCCGCCGGTCCCGCCGTTCGCCTTGCGCGTGCGCATCTTCTGCTCGAACTGCTCGCGCGTGAGGCTGAGATAACCCGGCTGGAAGATGCTGTTCGGCGGATCGAGCAGCAGCAGCGGCAGCACCGTCTCGCCCGCCGCGCGCAGCCTGCGCGCCATGATCGTCACGATGAAAACGCCCGCGCATAGCGAGCCCAGGAAATACGGCCCCTGCGGCCGCACCTGGCGCATCTCCGCGAGATACTCGTCGGCCATCGCCTCGATGCTGGCGTGGGGCTCGCTCGTACCGTCCAGGCCGCGCGCCTGGAACGCCCACACGGGCTGATCGTCGCCGAGGAGCCGCATGAAGTGCGGACTTACGAACGCCTGCCCGTTTCGGCCGTGCACCATGAACAGCGGTATCTCGGCGCCGTTGCGCCACAGCGGCAGCACGACCGGCATGCGGCGGCGGCCATTTCCGTCGCGTCGCGCGATCTCCCCCCGGATCTTCGCCGCGATGCCGCCCACGGTTGCGTCCTCGTGCAGGCTGCCGATGTGCATGCCGAACGCCCGCAGCAGGCCGCTCTGGAGGTCACCGGTCATGAGCGAGTCGCCGCCGAGGAGAAAGAAGTCGTCGTCGGTACCGACCGCCTCGACATCCAGAACACGCTCGAACTCGCGCGCGATCGCCTGCTCGACCTCATCGCGCGGTGCCCGCCAGGTGTCGCGCTCGGATTGCGCGAGCGTCGGCGTGTCGGCGAGGCGCCGCCGATCGACCTTGCCGCCGATACCGAGCGGCATGGCGGCGACGAACAGGATCTCGGCGGGCAGCATGTACCGCGGCAGCCGGCTCGCCAGGTGGCGACGCACGTCCTTGTGATTGCACGCACCGCTCGCCGCGCGTTCGACGTACGCGACGATGCGCACCGAATCGGCATTGTCGGCGCCGGGGCGCGCGACCACTGCACCGCGCGCGACGTCCGGGCAGCTTGCGAGGGCCGCCTCGATCTCCGTCAGGTCGACGGAATGTCCATGCACCTTGACGCGGGTTCCGTGGCGTCCGTGGAAGCGCAGCAGGCCTTCCGCATCGAGGCTTCCGAGATCCCCGCTGCGATAGCGACGCCATCCAGGACGCATCGGATCATCCGAGAACACTTTCGCATCGAGATCGGGACGCCGCCAATAGCCGGGGCTCAAGTACCGGCTGCACACGACGATCTCGCCGACCTCGCCGACGGCCGCCGATGTGCCGTCCTCGCGCTCGATGCGCAGCGCGACGCCCTCCATAGCCCGGCCGGCCGGCACGATGCCTTCGAGCGGAACCGGCGTTCCATGCGTGATGACGTTACGCGCAACGATCCCCGGTTCAGTTCCCGCGAACTGGTTGAAGAGCACGCATCGCGGCGGCGTGTGCGCGCGGAACTGCGCGATGTCGCCGCCGAAGACGGCTTCCCCTCCCAGGTGCACGAGGCGCAGGTGCGGCAGCACGCGCTGCGGCGGCATGCGGGCAGTCATCTCGCGCCACACGGTAGGTACCGAGTGAAAGATGGTGACGCGGCGCAGGTCGAGCCAGTCCGCGATGTCCGCGATGCCGTTGCGACGAACGTCGTACACGCATAGCGTGAGGCCGAGCGAGATGCTGCGCAGGATGTCGCCAATGCCGGCGGGCACGCCGAACGCGGACAGCGTGACCTGGCGATCGCCAGGTCCGACGTCGAACATGGTGACATAGCTTTGCGTGAAGAACGCGAGGTTGGCGTGCGTCTGCATCACGCCTTTGGGCGTGCCCGTGGAGCCCGACGTATAGGCGACGTACGCGATCGCATGGGGGTCGACGTGCGCACGAGGCACTGTCACGCCGTCGGGCAGCGCATCGATGTCGATCACCGCGCAGCCCTCCGGCACGATCTCGCGCGCACGCGCGACGTGCGCGGCATCGGTCAGGACCGCGAGCGGGTCCGCGTCGGCCAGCATGAAGCGCAGCCGCTCGCGCGGATCGTCCGCATCGAGGGCGACGCAGACATGACCGCCCCACATCGCACCGGCGATGGCCCTGATGCCGGCCACCTTGTCGACGAACAGGAGGCACACGACGCCGCGGCGGCCAGCGACGGCGTCCGCGACGCCACGCGCGATGCGCAGAGCGCTTTCCCGGAGCGCGCGATACGACACGCGCTGGTCCCCGTCGACGATCGCGATGTCGTCGGGACGCTCGTGCGCCCAGCGCTCGAGGTGCGCGGAAACGTCGGCGATCACCGGACGCCCGGTCCGTGCATCATCGTCGCGCGACAAACACCGACCTCCGCGCGCGATGCCGACGCGCGGCCCCCAAGGTCTCGCACAGGTCTCCCCCCCTGTATTCCTTTGGCAAGGATACGGGAACAGCGGCGGCGCAGGCAACGCGCCGCTCGAGGCTAGTGCGTCTGCGGCCCCGGCCGCTTGATCGGCCGCATCGCGCGGCGATTCTTGGCGTGACGCGGCCGCGCGTGCGTTTTGGTCGCGGGCCGTGCCACCGGTTGAGCCTGCGACTCGGCACGCACAGGCTCGGCGGCGAAGTGCGGCGCTGCGAGACGCAGGTAATGCAACATCGACCACAGCGTGAGGATCGCAGCGATCCACAGCGCCACGGTCCCGAGCACGCGGGTCGATATACCGGGAATGACGGGCTCCCACAGCAGCAGCGCGATGAGCGCCGTCATCTGCGCGACCGTCTTGATCTTCCCGATGAACGCGACCGCGACCTTGCGCGAGCGTCCCAGCTGCGCCATCCACTCGCGCAACGCCGATACCGCGATCTCGCGGCCGATGATGATGATCGCGAGGTAGGCCTCGGCGCGTCCGAGCTGCACCAGGAGGATGAGCGCCGCGGCCACCATCAGCTTGTCGGCGACGGGGTCGAGGAATGCGCCGAACGCGCTCACCGCGCCGAGCCGCCGCGCGAGATAACCGTCGAACCAGTCGGTGATGGCCGCGAGCGCGAAGACGCTCATCGCGATCCAGTTGCGCGCCGGCGGCGTGAGCCACGCGTCCGGCAGGTAATAGACGCTCACGAAGACCGGGATCAGCACGATCCTGAGCCAGGTGAGCGTGGTAGGAAGGTTTAACAGCATGACAGCGGGCCGCACCCGAGGCGGCACGCCATTCTACCCTCGCGGGGAGGCCGAGCGCGCGCAGCGCTCAATGCAGCTGCGCGTAGATGCGCTCGGCCAGCGCGCGCGACACGCCCGGCACGCGCGCGAGATCGTCGACGCTGGCCGCCTGCACGCCCTTCAGGCCTCCGAAGTGCGCGAGGAGCGCCTGGCGCCGCTTCGAGCCGATGCCGCTGATCGCCTGCAGCGACGAGGTGTTGCGGGCCTTGGCGCGGCGCGCGCGGTGTCCCTGGATCGCGAAGCGATGCGCCTCGTCCCGGATCTGCTGCAACAGATGCAGCCCCGGATGGTCCGACGGCAGGTTGAGCACGTCGTCACGGTTGGGAAAGACGATGTCCTCCAGGCCGGGCTTGCGCTCGGGGCCCTTGGCCATGCCGATCAGCGGCGTCTGGTGCAACCCCTGCTCGGCGAGCACCTCGGCCGCGATGCCGACCTGTCCCTTGCCGCCGTCGATCACCAGCAGGTCGGGTGCGGGATATTCGCCCGCGACGATGCGCGCGCAGCGCCGCGTCAGCGCCTCGCGCAGCGCGGCGTAGTCGTCGCCCGCGTGCTCCGGCGTGACGTTGAACTTGCGGTATTCGTTCGTGCGCATCGAGAGCCGGTCGAAGATGACGCACGACGCGACCGCCGCTTCGCCCATCGTGTGCGACACGTCGAAGCATTCGATGCGCTGCGCCGTCGATGGCAGCCCGAGCGCGTCCTGCAGCGCCGCCAGGCGCTCCTCCTGTGTCGCTTTCTGGGCGAGCTTCTGGCGGATCGCGAGCACCGTGTTCTGCGTGGCCATCGTCACCCACACGCGCCGCTCGCCGCCGGGATTGGTGACGATCTCGACGTTGCGTCCGGCCTGCTGCGTCAGCACCTCGGCGAGCGCCTCGGCGTCCTCCGCTTCGGGCGCGACGATCGTGGGCGGCACCGGGCGCTCGACGTAGTGCTGCGGCAGGAACGCGTTGATCAGCTCGGCCGGCGTGCCGGCCTCGGCGTTGCGCGGAAAGAACGTGCGATCGCCGAGGTGGCGTCCTCCACGGATCATCACGACGTTCACCGCCATCACGCCCTGGTCGATGGCGGCGGCAACGACGTCGATGTCCCCCGCCGTCGCGCTTTCGACGAACTGCCTCGATTGCAGCTGTTGCAATCGATGGATCTTGTCGCGAATGCGCGCCGCGCGCTCGAAGTCGAGCTTCGCCGACGCGTCGTCCATCTGCATCTTGAGCTGCGCGAGCACCTCGTCGGTCTTGCCCTGCAGGAACAGGAGCGCGCTCTGCACGTCCTGCGCGTACTCCTCCTCGCCGATCAGCCCGACGCAGGGCGCCGTGCAGCGCTGGATCTGATGCAGCATGCAGGGCCGCGACCGGTTGGCGAACACGGTGTTCTCGCAGGTGCGGATCTGGAACACCTTCTGGAGCGTCGCGATGCCGTCGCGCACCGCGCCGGCGCTCGGGAACGGCCCGAAGTACTTGTGCTTGCGGTCGAGCGTGCCGCGATGGAAGCGAAGCTGCGGAAACGGATCACCGGACAGGCAGACGTACGGATAGCTCTTGTCGTCGCGGAAGAGGATGTTGTAGCGCGGCTCGAGCGCCTTGATGAGGTTGTTCTCGAGCAGCAGCGCCTCGCCGTTCGAGCGCACCGCGGTGGTGTCGACCCGCGCGATCTGCGGAATCATCGCCGCGATGCGCGGCTCGTGCTCGCTCTTCTGGAAGTAGTTGGAGACGCGCTTGCGCAGATCGCCTGCCTTGCCGACGTACAAGGCCGCGCCCTGCGCGTCGAAGAAGCGATACACGCCCGGCCGGTGCGGCAGCGAGGCGATCAGCTCGCGCGGATCGAAGCCGGCCGCTGCGGGCTCCGGGGTGGTCACCAGGCGGCGGTTGAGACGCGAGACCTTGGTCATGCGCTCGGTGCGGCGGGCCTGCCGAGGTGCCGCGCGATGTCCTCGAATACGGCGCGAAACATGGCGCGAGTCAGGCGGCCGGTGTTGGTGTTGTAGCGGCTGCAATGATAGCTGTCGAAGAGCGCGACGCCGCTCGGCAGGTCGACCCTGGCGCCGTGCGTGAACGGATAGGCGGAACGGCGCAATCCCAGCGCGCCGAGCGCGGCATCGTGGGCGATGCGCCCCAGTGCGAGCAGCGCGCCGCCGCGCGGCAGCGCGGCGAGATCGGCCGCGAGGTAGTCGTTGCAGTTTCCCACCTCGGCGGGCAGGGGCTTGTTCTCAGGTGGCAGGCACTTCACCGCATTCGTGATGCGACAGTCCGTCAGCGTGATGCGATCCGCCGCGGTGCGCGAGACGGGCGTGTCGGCGTATCCGAAATCGTGCAGCGTCTCGTAGAGGAGGATGCCCGCGTAATCGCCGGTGAAGGGCCTGCCGCTCGCGTTGGCGCCGTGCATCCCGGGCGCGAGGCCGACGATCACGAGCCGCGCCTGCGGGTCGCCGAACGGCGCCACCGGGCGGCACCAGTAGTCGGGGTATTGCGCGCGGACGGTGTCGAGGAAGCCGGCGAGTCGCGCGCAGCGGCGGCAGTTCGCGTCGTACGCGAGCGCCGGCGCGTCTGGCAGAATGGCCGCTTTTTGCTTCATCGGAACCATCTTAGATGGCGACGCGTGGTCGACGTACAAGCGCCGCCGATGCGGGAAGCGCGATTCTAGCTCGCCCACGATGATCGAATCGCGACTCGAGATCCGCAGCCGCCTGCCGGCGCACAAGACGAACCGCCCGCCGCTTCTGTTCGTGCATGGCGGCTACTCCGATTCGTGGTGCTGGGAACCCTATTTCCTGCCCTGGTTCGCCGCGCGGGGCTACCCGGCCCACGCGGTGAGCCTGCGTGGCCACGGCGCGAGCCCGGGCGCGGACATGCTGTTCATCAGCGGCCTCGCCGACTACGAAGCCGACGTGGAATACGCCGCTGCCCGGCTGTCCGAGCCGCCGGTGCTGATCGGGCATTCCATGGGCGCGGCGATCGTGGAGCTGATCGTCGCCAGGCGACCCGTGCGCGGCGCGGCGCTGCTGGCGCCCATTCCGCCGGCGGGCCTCCTTCCGGTCGCCACGCGGCTCGCGACGCAGCATCCCGATTACGCGATGCAGATCGGGCACTTCGATCCGTCGCGCATGTCCTCCGCGGTGCTCGAAGCGTTGCGCCCGTTCTACTTCGGTGACGACACGGATCCGCGCGTGCTCGCGCAAGCGCTGCGTCATCTCAATCGCGAATCGCCCCGCGCGCTTTTCGACCTGTCGTTGCGATTGCATTGGGCGCTGCCCCAGAGCGCGTCGCCGCCGCTCTTCGTGCTCGGCGCCGAGGGCGACCGGATCTGCCTGCCGGACGACGTGCGGGCGACCGCGCACCACCACGGCGTCGAGGCCGTGATCGTGCCGGGGCTCGCGCACATGCTGATGCTCGAGCCCGGCTACGAGGCCGCCACCGCGCCGATGCTGAAGTGGCTGCAGACGGTCGAATGACGGCGTGTCAGGCGTCGATCACGCGCACCGGCCTGCCCGCGAGGAACGCCTCGATGTCCTCCAGCGCTTCGCCGTAGAACACGCGATACGTCTCTTCGGTCACGTAGCCGAGATGCGGCGTGAGGACCGTGCGCGGCGCGCTCAGGATGGGATGCCCGGGCGGTAGCGGCTCGCGATCGTAAACGTCGAGCCCCGCGCCCGCGATGCGGCCGGCGACGAGCGCCTCGATGAGCGCGGCCTCGTCGACGATCGGACCGCGCGACGTATTCACGAGATACGCCGTCGACTTCATCAGCGCGAGCTCGCGCGCACCGACGAGGCCCCGCGTGCGGTCGCTCAGCACCAGATGAATGCTGATGAAATCGGACTGCGCGAAGAGCTCATCCTTTTCCACGCGCCGCGCGCCGACCTCGCTCGCCCGCTCGGCCGTGAGGTGCTGGCTCCACGCGATGACGTCCATCTCGAATGCGCGGGCGATGCGCGCGACACGCGAGCCCAGCGTGCCCAGGCCCAGCACGCCGAGCGTCTTGCCATTGAGCCCGAAGCCGACGCGCGTCTGCCAGCGTCCTTCGCGCAGCGACTGCTGCTGGTTGGGTATGTCGCGCGCGAGGCTCAGCATGAGGCCGATCGCAAGCTCCGATGTCGGATACGTCAGTCCCGACGTGCCGCAGACCACGATGCCGCGCGCGCGCGCCGCTGCCACGTCGATCGATGCATTGCGCTTGCCCGCGGTGACGATGAGCTCGAGGCGCGGCAGGCGCGCGAGCAGGTCGGCGCGCAGCGGCGTGCGCTCGCGCAGCGCCATGACGATGTCGAAGTCGGCCAGCGTGCGCGCGAGCTCGTCGGGGTCGTCGATGTGGCTCGAAAGCGCGACGACCTCGCAATCGCGCAGCCGCGACCAGTCGGCCATGCGCAGCGCGATGCCCTGGTAGTCGTCGAGCAGAACGATGCGATGCTTCATCGGCAATCTCCTTTGTACCGATGATACCGCTCGCGCAAGGGCCGCCGCCCGTGCCACGCGCGGACGGCGCGCAAACGCGTCAGTGCGCCTTGCGGGTGACGAAGTCGATGAACGCTTCGGCCGGCAAGGGCTTGCTCGCCCAGTAGCCCTGGAAGCAGTGGCAGCCGCGCACGTCGAGGAACTCGAGCTGCTCGCGCGTGCCGACGCCCTCGGCGACCACCTTCAGCCCGAGGCCGCGCGCAAGTCCGATGATCGCCTCGGTGATCGCGGCGTCGCCCGGGTCGGTCTCGAGGTCGGCAATGAACGAGATGTCGATCTTCAGCGTGTCGATGGGGAAGTGCTTCAAATGCGTGAGTGACGAGTAGCCGGTGCCGAAGTCGTCGATCGCGACGGTGAAGCCCTCGCCGCGCAGCTGGTGCAGCACCTTGCGAATCGCATCGAGGTCGTGCACCAGGCTCGTCTCCGTGACCTCGAGCTCCATCCATGCCGGGTCGCAGCCGACGCCACGCACGATCTCGGAGACACGCTGCGCGAGGTCCTCGCGATAGAACTGCTTGGCCGACAGGTTCACCGAGATGGTGAGCGGCATGCCGGCCTTGCGCCATGCGACGCACTGCGTCGCGGCGGTGCGCAGCACCCATTCGCCAAGCGCATGGATGAGCCCCGATTCCTCGGCGAGTGGAATGAATACCGTCGGCGGGACCACGCCATGCTCCGGATCGGTCCAGCGCAGCAGCGCTTCGGCGCCCACGATCGCGCGATCGGTGATGCGCACCACCGGCTGGTAGTGCAGGCGCAGGATGCCGTCCTTCAGCGCGCCGCGCAGCGCGGTCTCGAGCGTGTGCTGCTTCAGGCGATGCTCGGCGAGGTTCGCATCCAGGAACTGGTAGGTGTTGCGGCCGAGGTCCTTCGAGCGGTACATCGCGACGTCGGCGTGCTTCAGGAGCTCGTCCGGGTCGTCGGAGTCGTCCGGGTAGACCGCGATGCCGATCGACGACGTGACGTAGATGTCGTGCTCCTCGATCGTGAACGGCTGCGCAATGGCATCGAGCAGCTTCTGCGCGATGCGACCCAGCACCTGCGGATCGTCGAAGTCCTCGACGATGACCATGAACTCGTCGCCGCCGAGGCGCGCGAGAAGGTCGGTCTCGCGCAGCGCCGCCGAAAGCGCCTGCGTGACGTGCTTCAGGAGCTCGTCGCCGATGCGGTGGCCCAGCGTGTCGTTGACGTTCTTGAAGCGGTCGAGGTCGATGAACAGCACGCCCACGCGACGGCCGTTGCGCCGGGCCTGCGCGATCGCCTGCGTCAGGCGCTCGTGCAGGAGAAGCCGGTTCGGCAGACCGGTGAGCGCGTCGCGTGTCGCCATGTACTGGAGGCGCTCCTCGGCCTGGATCCGCGAGCTCACGTCCTGCACGAACGACAGGATGGAGACGACCTGGCCGTCGTCGCCGAGCAGGCCCGAGTGATACCACTCGCACCAGATGACGTCACCGTTCTTGCGATAGTTGCGCGTGAGGCTCGTCGCGCGCGGCTCGAGGCCCGTCATGAGCTTGGTGACGAGGCCGAGGATCGCCTCGACGTCGTCGCCGTGGATCATCGGGTTGTCGGTGAGCGCCATGCCGAGGATCTCGTCGGCGCTCCAGCCGAAGATGTTCTGCGCCTGGGGCGACCAGCGGATGAGCTTCAGGTCCGGGTCCCACTCCAGCACCGCGAGCGGCGTGTTGCTGATGTGCGACGACAGCATCCAGTTGGCGCGGCGCAGCGCGTCTTCGTTGCGCTTCTGGTCGTGCACGTCGGTGTGCACGGCGTAGATACCGATGACGTTGCCTTCGCTGTCGCGGTTGGGCGCGTAGTGGATCGACTCCCACTTCATCTCCCCGCTCGGCTGGGGCAGCAGCAGCTCGGTCGACACCGATTCGCCATCGAGCACGCGATCGAGCAGCGGCTGCAGCTGCAGGAAGCGCGCCTCGCCCGCCACCTCGTGCACCTTGCGTCCCGCGAGCTCCTTGCGGTTGACGCCGAGCCATTCCTCGTTGTGGCGATTGAGGAAGCGGTAACGGTAGTCCTGGTCGATGTACGACACGCGCGCGGGCACGTTGTCCATGATGAGCCGCAGCTCGGCCTCGGAGGCGCGCAACGCTTCCTGCGCCTGCTTCAGGCCGTGGATGTCGTTCATCAGCACGAACGCGCCGTGCACCTCGCCCGAAGGGCCCGCGTCCGGCACCACGCGAATCGTCATCCACCGGCGCACGCCATTCGCGCCGGGCACCAGACGATCGAACGCCGTCGACTCGCCCTCGAGCGCGCGCGACAGCATCGCCTGCGCGCTCTGGTAGATGCCGTGGCCCACGACGTCGCGCAGGCGCAGCTCCGCGACCTGCGCGGCGGTCAGGCCGAAGTACTGCAGGAACGTGCGATTGACGTAGTGGCAGTGCTCCTCGCGGTCGATGTACGCCACCGGCGCGGGCACGCCGTCCATGATCGCGCGCAGCTGGCTCTCGCGCGCCGCCAGCGCGTCCTGCGCGATCTTCAGGTCGGTGATGTCGTGGCCGACGACGTATTCGCCCTTCACCGTGCCGTCGAAGTTGAGGTCGGGCACGCAGCGCGCGCGGATCCAGCGCGTGCGGCCGTTCGCGTCGAGCACCGCGCGCTCGTACGTGACCGCCTCGCCTTCGGTGATCACGCGCTCGCGACCGGGCGCCAGCGCCTGCGACGCCTCGATCCCCAGCACCTCGTCGGGACGCTTGCCAATCACCTGCTCGCGCGTGAGGCCGTACAGGCGCAGGAACGCCTCGTTCACGAACACGTAGCGCCGATCCGAATCGAGATACACGACCGGCTCGGGAATGTTGTCGGTGAAGAGCCGCAGCTGCTCCTCGCGCGCGGCGAGCGCCTGCTCGGTGAGCTTGAGATCGTGGATGTCGTACTCGGTGCAGTACAGGCCGCGAACCTTACCGGCCGCGTCGAGGTCGGGCGCGATGCGCCCGTGCATCCAGCGCCGCTGGCCGTTGGCGTTCTGCCCGATGCGCTCGTATTCGACGTGCTCGCCGGCCTGCGCGCGCTTCAGCACCGGACGCAGGAACGAGGCGACGTCGGTGGCCATCACCTCGAACGGCGTCTTGCCGTAGATCTCGTCCTGGGGCTTGCAGACCCAGTTGGCGAACGCCTGGTTGACGAACGTGTAGTGCAGGCTCTTGTCGAGGTACGCGATCGGGCCCGGAATGTTGTCGGCGAAGAGGCGAAGCTGCTGCTGCTGGTCGCGCATCGCGTCACGGATGCGCATGTCGTCGTCGATGTCGTGGAACACCGCGAATGCGCCGCCGACGCGTCCGCCGACTTCACGATCGGGAAAGAGCGTGACGCGCACCCAGCGCAGCTCGCCCGAAGCCTTGCGCTCGTGTCGCTCGTACGAGACCGTCGCGCCGGCGAACGCGCGCTCGATGTACGCGTGCATCTCGGTCAGCGCGTCCGACGGCAGCACGTCGCGCAGCGCGTGGCCGACCAGGTCGTCGGCCTGCGCGCCGATCCAGTCGGCGAACGGCTTGTTGGCGAAGCGCAGCTTCTGGTGGCGATCGAAATACAGGATCGGCAGCCCGACGCTGTCGGTGACGAGGCGCAGGCGATGCTCGCGCTGGCCCGCCTCGATCTCGAGGCGGCGAAGGTGATCGACGTCGCTGTACGTGACGAGGTAGCCGCGCACCTGGCCCTGCGCGTTGCGGTCCGGGTAGTAGTCGACCCGGATCCAGATGGCGGGACGGCCGGTGGTGGCGAGCTGCCGCTCGAAGCCCGTGCGCTCGCCGCCGAGCGCCGCCTCGACGTACGCGTGGTAGAGCGCGTACACGTCCCGACCGACGACCTCGATCACCTCGCGACCGACGACCTCGTCGCTGCGCTTGCCGAGCCAGTCGGTGAAGGCCTTGTTGGCGAAGCGGTAGCGCTGGTTGCGGTCGACGTACGCGACCGGGATGCCGAGGGCATTGAGCTTGCGCTGCGAGAGCGCGGCGAGCCCGTCGCGGTCGGAGGCATCCACCAGCGACTGCTGGATGGTGGCGAGCTCGAGCCGGTTGATGGAGCGCGTCAGGGCCATGGTCTGGTTATCGACGCCGGTCGAGCCGGGCCGTACCCTGCCCCTCGAGCCGACGGGCCGACACGGTCCCACGCCGCCACCTGCGTGGGGCCTGGGTAAGCAAGGATTGGGCCGCGTGCCGAAGTCCTTGAAACGGCGGCGTCCGCAGGATGCGCCCGGCCGGCCCGGCGCCGCGAACGGCCATCGATCAAGCGGTTACAATCCGCGTCACCAAGCAACGCCGGACGGCACCCAGCGAGGGCCCGACCGGCGCGCCGCCCGACCGGTAGCCCGCCGGTCGCCACCCATGCAAAGCGACGCTCGATGACCCGCTCGATGCCTGCTGCCCTCTCGTCCCGCCGCGCCGCCTGCACCATCGCCTGTCTGTTCGGCCTGTGGGCCTGCCCGGCCCTTGCCGCGGTGGAAGGGCCCTCGGTGGGAGGCATTCCGCTCGATTTCGTGCTCTTCGCGCTCACCCTCCTCGGCGTCGCGGTGTTCCACCATCACACGCTTCGGGTCGCGCTGACCGGCGTGATCGTCATCAGCGCCTACAAGATGCTCTTCGCGCCGTTTCGCGAGGGCGCCGGCGTCGCCGGTTTCATGCAGCACCTCGGCCACGAATGGGTGCTGCTCGCGAACCTCCTCGGGCTTCTCCTCGGCTTCGCGCTGCTGTCCAAGCATTTCGAGGCGAGCGAGGTGCCGGCGTGGCTGCCGAAGCTGCTTCCCGACGACTGGAAGGGCGCGTTCGTCCTGCTGGTGATGATCTTCGTGCTGTCGTCGTTCCTCGACAACATCGCGGCGGCATTGATTGGCGGCACGATCGCCGGCGTGGTGTTCCGGCGCAAGGTGCACATCGGCTATCTCGCGGCGATCGTGGCGGCATCCAACGCCGGCGGCTCGGGAAGCGTCGTCGGCGATACGACGACGACCATGATGTGGATCGCCGGCGTGTCGCCGCTGTCGGTGGTCGAGGCGTACATCGCAGCGGGACTCGCGCTCGTGCTGTTCGGCATTCCGGCAGCCATCCAGCAGCAGCGTCATTCGCCGATCGAGAAGGACCCGTCGATCCAGGTGCGCATCGACGGCGCGCGCGTCTTCATCGTGGCATTGATCCTCGTCACGGCCATCGTGGTGAACGTCGTCGTCAACCTGCGGTTCAACG
This sequence comes from Casimicrobiaceae bacterium, assembly GCA_035493035.1. Classification (GTDB taxonomy): domain Bacteria; phylum Pseudomonadota; class Gammaproteobacteria; order Burkholderiales; family Casimicrobiaceae; genus VBCG01. Next base: position 47,580 of record DATJIS010000040.1, read on the forward strand.
CGTGGTCGGATCGCTTCCCGTTCATCGGCGCCGCGGTGTGGCTCGCGATCCTCGTCACGGTGCCGCTGCGTCGCCCGCACTGGGAAGAGCTGCCCGGCGCGCTACTCGGGTCGATCTTCCTGCTGTCCCTCGTGCTCGCCGCGTCGATGATGCCGGTCGAGAAGCTGCCGGACGCATCGTGGCGCGTCGCACTGTCGCTCGGATTCATCTCGGCGGTGTTCGACAACATTCCGCTCACCGCGCTGGCCCTCAAGCAGGGTGGCTACGATTGGGGCTACATCGCGTACGCCGTGGGCTTCGGAGGATCGATGATCTGGTTCGGATCCTCGGCCGGCGTCGCGCTCACGAACCAGTATCCGGACGCGAAGAACGTCTTCGGCTGGCTGCGTAGCGGCTGGCACGTGACGGTCGCATACGTGGTCGGTTTCGCGGTGATGCTGGCCATGCACGGCTGGAGTCCCGACCCGCCCCTGCGAGGCAACGTTCCCGCCGCGACCGAGGTTGCGCCCGGCAAGTAGGAACGCGCCGGACGGCGCGACACGCGTTCGTCCGATTCACCGCGGGCGACCGCCGCATCTAGCATTGCGACCACCATCGACGTTTGGAGGCATCATGATTCGCACCGCGCTTGCGCTGGTCCTGATGACCGCCGCGACGGCTGCGTCGGCGCAGTTGACGCTCTATGAGCACGACAACTTCGGTGGACGCCAGTACGACGTGCGCGGCGCCGTGGAGGACCTCGGCAACACCGGCTTCAACGACACGGCCTCGTCGGCACGCGTGCGCCGCGGCACGTGGCAGGTCTGCGACGACGCCTATTTCCGCGGGCGATGCGTCACGCTGCAGCCGGGCGAGTATCCTTCCCTCGGCAGCTTCGGCCTGAACGACAAGATTTCCTCGGCCCGCGAGCTCGGCGGCTACGGCGCGCCTCCTTCGCAGGGCGGCAACTGGGGCGGCGGAGCGCGCGCGGTGCTGTACGAGAATCCGGGCTTCGGCGGCCGCTCGCTGGTGATCGACAACAACGTCGTGCGCGATCTCGCCAACACCGGCTTCAACGATCGCGCCTCGTCCCTGCGCGTCGAACAGGGCTACTGGATGTTCTGCAGCGACGCGAACTTCGAGGGCCAGTGCCAGACGTTCGGGCCCGGCGAATACCCCGAGCTGCCGCGCTCGCTCACCAACCGGATCTCGTCGGGACGCCGGATCTCCAGCCAGTATCCGTACCATCAGAACCCCAACTGGGGGCGCTGACGGCACGCAAGACCGCTACGCGTGCGCGGCTTTGCCGCGCAGGTCGTTGACCGCCTCACGACCCGCGCTGCGCGCGCGTGGCATTCGTGTTCGGCATCGCTGGATTACACTACGCCGGTGCCCATCGTCGATGACATCGCCGGCCTGCGCCTCATCCTCTCGCGCGCGCACACGCTCGCCGTGGTCGGCCTGTCCGCGAACTGGTACAGGCCGAGCTACTTCGCCGCGAAGTACATGCAGGATCATGGATACCGCGTGATCCCGGTGAATCCGACGTATCGCGAAGTGCTCGGCGAGACGTGCTATCCGGGTCTCGCCTCGGTGCCCGAGCGCGTCGACATCGTCGACTGCTTCCGCAAGCCCGAGGAGATGGTGCCCCTCGCGCGCGCCGCCGTCGCGATCGGCGCGCGCGTGCTCTGGATGCAGCTCGGGATACGCAACGAGGAAGCCGCCGCCATCGCGGACGCCGCGGGGCTCGACGTGGTGATGGACCGGTGCGTGAAGATCGAGCACGCGCGCCTCATGGGCGGCCTGAACTGGGCCGGAGTCAACACGGGCGTCATTTCGGCACGGCGGCCGGCCGCGTAGAATCGCGGCCCATGCCCGACCGGCGTTACGGCTTCGACACGCTCTGCCTGCATGCCGGGCAGATCCCCGACGCGCAGACGGGCGCGCGCGCGCTGCCGATCTACCAGACGACGTCGTTCGTCTTCGACAGCGCCGATCATGCGGCGTCGCTGTTCAACCTGCAGACGTTCGGCAACGTCTACTCGCGCATCTCCAATCCGACCGTCGCAGCGCTCGAGGAGCGCGTGGCGGCGCTCGAGGGCGGGCGCGCGGCGCTCGCCGCGGCGACCGGTATGGCGGCGCAGATGCTGGCGCTGCTCACGCTCGCGAAGTCGGGCGATCATCTCGTCGCCGCGCGCACGCTCTACGGCGGCAGCTATTCGCAGATGGCCGTGACGTTCGCGCAGTTCGGCATCGAAACGACGTTCGTCGATTCCGACGAGCCCGCGCAATTCCGCGCCGCCGTGCGTCCGAACACCAAGGCGCTCTACGTCGAGACGATCGGCAACCCGCAGCTCAACGTGGTCGACATCGCCGAGGTGGCGACCATCGCGCACGAGGCCGGCGTGCCGCTCGTCGTCGACAACACGCTCGCGTCGCCGTATCTGTGCCGGCCCATCGAGCACGGCGCGGACATCGTCGTGCATTCGCTCACCAAGTATCTCGGCGGCCACGGCACGACCATGGGCGGTATCGTCGTCGAGTCCGGCAAGTTTCCCTGGGACAACGGGAAATTCCCGCAGATGACCGAACCGTCCCGTGGCTATCACGGCGTCATCTTCCACGAGACGTTCGGCGATTTCGGCTTCACGATGAAGGCGCGCATGGAGACGATGCGCACGCTCGGACCGACGCTGTCGCCGTTCGCCGCGTTCCTGCTCCTCCAGGGCATCGAGACGCTGCACCTGCGCATGCCGCGCCACAGCGAGTCGGCGCTCGCGATCGCGCAGCATCTCGCCCGGCATCCCGCGGTGGAATGGGTGAACTATCCGCTGCTCCCCGGCAATCGTCACGAAGCGCTCGCGCGTCGCTACCTGCCGCACGGCGCGGGCGGCATCCTGACCTTCGGGGTGAAAGGCGGCGCGGCGGCCGGCGTGAAGTGCATCGAGGCGGTCGAGTTCCTGTCTCACCTCGCCAACGTCGGCGATGCGAAGACGCTGATCATCCATCCCGCGTCGACCACGCACCGGCAATTGAACGAAGACGAGCAGCGTGCCGCCGGCGTGTCGCCCGAGATGATCCGCCTGTCCGTGGGGCTCGAGACGCTCGACGACATCCTGTTCGACCTCGACCAGGCGCTGGAGAAGTCACAACGATGACCACCCGTTACGTTCCCCTGCCGTGGCCGTGGCTCGGCTTCCTGCTCGCGATCGCGCTCGTCGGACAGGAGGCGCTGTTGCACTGGTTCGGCACCGCCCCAGCCATCAACGAAGCGGCCTACCGCGTCGGCGTGATGTCGCTCGGCGTGGCGTGCCTCGCGCTGATCCTGCTGCCCCCGCGTCGCGTCGCGTACATGCTCGGCTTCCTCGTGTGCGCGGCGCTGATCGGCTGGGCGCTGTGGCTGCAATACGGCGAGGGCCTGGAGCCGTGTCCGCTTTGCATGTTCCAGCGCGTCGCGGTGATCGCGGCCGGCATCGTGTTCCTGATCGCCGCCATCCAGAACCCGTTTCGTCCCGGCGCAGCGCTGTACGCGCTGCTGATCCTCGTCATCGCCGGTGCAGGCGCGGGCTTCGCCGCGCGCCAGATCTGGTTGCAGGCCCTGCCGAAGGATCAGGTGCCGGCGTGCGGCATGGGGCTGCACTACATGATGGACACCCTGCCGTTCATGGACGTCGTCGTGAAGGTGCTGCAGGGCAGCGGCGAGTGCGCCGAAAAGGGATGGGTGTTCCTCGGCCTTTCGATCGCCGGCTGGACCTTCGTGTTCTTCGCGGCGATGATCGTCGCAGCGATCGCGCTGATCCGGCGCGACTGATGCGCTAGGCCTGCTGAGCCGCAGGCGCGAAGATCTCGCGCTTCGGCACGAGCCACGCGGCGACGAGCGCCAGCGCCCCGAACAGCACGAGAACCGCGAAGACGCGCGCAAGCCCCGCCGCGAGCGCCGCGACGAGCGCCTCGCGCTCGGCCGAGCTGAGCGCCTCGACCGCGCCCGCGAACATGCGCCGGATGCCTTCGATGCCTTCGCCCGTCGACGCGCCGAGGCGCGCGTGCAGCACGGTGTTGAGCACCGCGCCCAGCACCGCGGCGCCCAGCGTGCCGCCGAGCATGCGCGAGAACACGTTTGCCGCGGTCGCGCTGCCCCGCTGCTCCCAGGGCACGCTGCCCTGGATCAGGATCATCGACGTGGTATTGAGCAGTCCCATGCCGAAGCCGATCGTGAACGACCCGACGCCGATCCACGCCGGACCCGCGCTGCGCGGCATCATCGCCAGGAGCACGGTGCCGATGAACAGCAGGGTGCCGCCGATGCGCACGGTGCCGCGCGCGTGGAACGCGCGCAGGAAGCGGCCCGACAGCGTGGAGGCGAGCGGCCAGCCGACCGACATCGCGGTGAGCGCGAAGCCGGCGACGAGGGCGGAGCGGCCGAGCACGCCCTGCACGTCGATCGGCACGAACGACGTCACGCCGATGATCGTGGCGCCGCCGAACAACGCCGCGGCGTTGACGCGAGCGACCAGCGGCGCGCGCCACAGGCGAACGTCGACCATGGGCTCTTCGGCGCGACGCTCGCGCGCGACATAGAGCGCGAAAGCGCCCGCGAACAGCGCGGCCAGCGCGAGGGTCTGCAGCGAGACCCAGGGCCACGCCACGCCGCCTTGCATGAGCGCGACGAGCAGCGCGGCCATTCCGACGCAGAAGCACAGCGTGCCCGCGTAGTCGATCGCGTGCTTTCGATGCCCGATGCGCTCGTGATAGAACATCGCGAGGCCCGCGATCGCGAGCAGCCCGAACGGCACGTTGATCCAGAAGATCCAGCGCCACGACAGCGTCTCGACGATCGTGCCGCCCGCGAGCGGCCCGACGATCGCCGCGAAGCCCCACACGCTCGACAGCCAGCCCTGCACGCGCGGTCGCTCGTTCGCGTCGTACAGATCGCCGACGATCGTGAACGCCACGGGCTGGATCGATCCGGCGCCGAGCCCCTGCAGCAGCCGGAAGCCGATCAGCGCCGGCATGGACCACGCCAAACCGCACAGCGTCGAGCCGATCAGGAACACGATCATCCCGCCGATGAGCACCGGCCGGCGGCCGTACAAGTCGGCGAGCTTGCCGAACACGAGAATCGTCGCCGTCTGCGTCAGCAGGAAGCCGGAGAACACCCACGTATAGAGCGCGAATCCGCCCAGCCTGCCGACGATCTGCGGCAGCGCCGTGGCCACGATGGTGACCTCGATGGCCGACATGAACAGCGCGAGCATCACGCAGCCCAGCACGACCGGCCGGCGCGGCGGCGCACGGCCGCCCGCGCCCGCTTCACGGGGAACGTCGATCACTTCGGCGCCATGCGGATCGCGCCGTCCAGGCGGATCACCTCGCCGTTCAGCATCGGGTTGCGCACGATCTCGAGCACCAGGGATGCGAATTCCGCGGGGCGTCCGAGACGCGGCGGGAAGGGCACCATCTTGCCGAGCGACTCCTGCACTTCGCGCGAAAGGCTGTCCATCATCGGCGTCTCGAAGAGGCCGGGCGCGATGGTCATGACGCGAATGCCGGCGCGCGCGAGCTCGCGGGCGATCGGAAGCGTCATGCCGACCACACCGGCCTTCGATGCGCTGTACGCCGCCTGGCCGATCTGCCCGTCGAATGCCGCAACGGACGCCGTGTTGACGATCACGCCGCGCTCGCCGTCCGCGTTCGGCGCGCCTTTCGACATCGCGTCGGCCGCGAGGCGGATCAGGTTGAACGTGCCGATGAGGTTGATGTCGATCGCGCGTCGAAACGACGCGAGCGCGTGCAGGCCTTCGCGGCCGACCACCTTCTCGCCGTGCACGATGCCCGCGCAATTCACGAGCCCCTGAACGCCGCCATAACCGTCGACCGCCGCTGCAACGGCCGCACGCGCGCTCGCCTCGTCGGTGACGTCGGTGCGCACGAATCGCGCGGCGTCGCCGATGTCGCGCGCCAGCGCCTGGCCCTCGGCTTCCTTCAAGTCGGCGACGATCACGCGCGCGCCGCAGCCCGCGAGCGCGCGCACGGTGGCGGCGCCCAGTCCCGACGCGCCGCCGGTGACGATGAACGTGCTGTCGTGCGCTTCCATGGTCCAGAGCTTACTTGGCCACGGGCGTCGGCGGCTTCGACTTGAGGATGCTCGTCGCGGTGGTGACGAACGCCGCGACGTCGGTGAGGTTGGCCGGCACGACGAGCGTGTTGCCGATCCGGGCGAGGTTGCCGAACGCGGTGATGTATTCCTCGGCCACCTTCAGATTGACGGCATCCATGCCGCCCGGTTCCGCGATGGCCTCGGCGACCTGCCGGATGGCCTTGGCGTTGGCTTCGGCGATGGACAGTATGGCGGCGGCCTGGCCTTGCGCGCCGTTGATCTCCGCCTGCTTCTCACCCTCCGACTTGGCGATGGCCGCCTCGCGGGCGCCGACCGCCAGGTTGATCTGCTCCTGGCGCTTGCCTTCCGAGGTCGCGATGACGGCGCGCTTCTCGCGCTCGGCCGTGATCTGCGCCTGCATCGCGCGCAGGATCTCGGCCGGCGGTGTCAGGTCCTTGATCTCGTAACGCAGGACCTTGACGCCCCAGTTGGGCGCCGCATCGTCGAGCGCCGCCACCACGGCCGCGTTGATCTGGTCGCGCTCCTCGAAGGTGCGGTCGAGCTCCATGCGCCCGATCACGCTGCGCAGCGTCGTCTGGGCGAGCTGCGTGATCGCCAGGACGTAGTTCGACGAGCCGTACGACGCGAGCTTCGGGTCGGTCACCTGGAAGTAGAGAATGCCGTCGACCTGCAGCTGCGTGTTGTCCTTGGTGATGCAGATCTGCGGCGGCACGTCGAGCGGTATCTCGCGCAGGTCGTGCTTGTACGCGATGCGATCGACGAACGGGACGATGAAGCTCAGTCCGGGCTCGAGCACCGCGTGGAAACGCCCTACGCGCTCAAGCACCCATGCGCGCTGCTGGGGCACCACGCGCACCGCGCGGATCACGACGATCAGCGCGACGATGAACAGGATGAACGCGAACAGCGACAGGCCGCTTAGCATCGCAACAGTCCTCAAGGTATCCACGTGAAAGGCGACTTCAGCCCGGGCGCTGGGCCGCGACGATCAACGTCGAGCCGCGCGTGCCCACGATGTACATCGTCCGCTCGCGCGCCGCGTCGGGGCGCTCGAGCTCCGCGTTCCATTGCGTGCCGCGATAGGTCACCCGGGCGGTGCCATCGGCGCGCCACATCTGAACCTGCACCGGTTGACCGACATCGAACGACGGCATCGGCGGCGGGGTGGCGCGACGCAGGCGCAGGCGATGCGCGACCAACGTTCCGACGATCGCGAGTATCGCGGTGATCAGCAGCTGGGCGTCGAGGCCCACGCCCGCCCAGGCGATGAGCCCGCCCACGACGCATGCCAGGCCCGCGGCGAAGAGGTAGAACGTCCCCGTCACCATCTCCGCGCCGATCAGTATCACACCGGCGATCCACCACATCCAATGCGCCGCCATTCCAATTCCCTTTACCGGTGGTCGGCGCGAAGGATAAGCCACTTTGATGGCGGTGCGCGCGCCCCCATCTTCACCGGGCGCGGCGACAGGCTGCGCGCCGTGATGCGCAAAAGCGCGGGTTGCGGTATAATATTTGCTTAGGAATCAATCGGTTTTTCGGGTCGGCGACGAGGCGCGTCGCCGGCACGAAATACGAACGCCACTTTCTCGCGAGGAACCGCCATGCCGATCTACGAATATCGGTGCACCGCCTGCGGCCACGAGCTCGAGGCGCTGCAGAAGATCACCGAGTCGCCCCTGACGAGCTGCCCTTCCTGCCGCGCCGAGACGCTCACCAAGCTCGTCTCCGCCGCGGGCTTCCAGCTCAAGGGCTCCGGCTGGTACGCCACGGACTTCCGCAACGGCGGCAAGCCGGCCAAGCCCGAAGCGAAGGCCGACAGCAAGACCGAGAGCAAGGACGCGAAGCCCGACACGGCCAAGACCGAATCGAAGTCCGAGTCCACCGCCACCAGCGCGTCGGGCTGCGGAACGGGTTGCGCCTGTCACTGACGCCGCCGCGCGGCGCGGGCCGCAGCCCGCGCCTTCGATCCCTCGCGCCCCCGCCATGAAGCGCTACCTGATCACCGGATTGCTCGTCTGGGTGCCGATCGGCATCACGATCTGGGTGCTCGCGTTCCTCGTGAACTCGCTCGACCAGATCATGCTGCTCTTCCCCGAGAGCGCGCGGCCCGAGGTCTTCGGCGTCCGCATCCCCGGCGTCGGCGTGCTGGTCGCGTTCGTGATCCTGTTCGCGACGGGCGTGCTCGCTGCGAATTTCCTCGGCCAGCGGGTGATCCGCGCCTGGGAATCGGTGCTGACCCGCATCCCCTTCGTCAAATCCATCTACTCGTCGGTCAAGCAGGTCAGCGACACGCTGCTGTCGCCGCAGGGCAATGCGTTTCGCAAGGCGCTGCTGGTCGAATTTCCGCATGCGGGAAGCTGGACCATCGCATTCCAGACCGGCACCCCCGCCGCGAGCGTGGCCGAGCACCTCGATGGCGAGCACGTGAGCGTGTACGTCCCGACGACGCCCAACCCGACGTCGGGCTACTTCGTCATCGTGCCGCGCGCGCGCGTTCACGACCTCGACATGACTGTCGACGAAGCACTGAAGTACATCATCTCGATGGGTGTCGTCGCGCCCCGGCCGCACGTGCCGCCGATGACGCTGCCGCCCGCCGGAGCGACGCGCGCGCCTGCGATCGCCGATCCGGTCGTCACCTCCCGAAATTGACCGTCGCACGCCGCGCCGCCCGGCGACGGCGCCCGGGCCGCTCGCCCATGCGCATCGAATGACGCACAACCTACCCCTGCCCGCTGGAGAAACCTCGTGAAGCGCACCGACTATTGCGGCCTCGTCGACGGCCGCTATCTCGACCAGACCGTCACGGTCGCGGGCTGGGTCCATCGCCGGCGCGATCACGGCGGCGTGATCTTCGTCGACCTGCGCGACCGCGAAGGGCTGCTCCAGGTCGTGTGCGATCCCGACCGCGCGGAGACGTTCGCGATCGCCGAAAAGCTGCGTCACGAATATTGCATCGCCGTCACCGGCAAGGTGCGCCGGCGGCCCGAAGGCACGACGAACGCCAACCTGCGCTCCGGCGAGGTCGAGGTGCTCGCTCACCACATCGAGATCCTCAACGCGTCCGCAACGCCGCCGTTCCAGCTCGACGACGAGAACCTGTCGGAGACGGTACGGCTGACGCACCGCGTGCTGGACCTTCGCCGGCCGTTCATGCAGAACAACCTGCGCCTGCGCTATCGGGCGGCGATGGCCGTGCGCAAGTACCTCGACTCGCACGGCTTCATCGACATCGAGACGCCGGTTCTGTACAAGAGCACGCCCGAGGGTGCGCGCGAGTTCCTCGTGCCCTCGCGCATGCACCACGGCGAGTTCTATGCCCTGCCGCAGTCGCCGCAGCTGTTCAAGCAGATGCTGATGATCGCGGGCTACGACCGCTACTACCAGATCGTCAAGTGCTATCGCGACGAGGATGCGCGCGCCGACCGGCAGCTCGAGTTCACGCAGATCGACATCGAGACGTCGTTCCTGGACGAGACCGAGATCCGCGCCCTCATGGAGCCGCTGGTGCGCACGATGTTTCGCGAGACGCTCGGCGTCGAGCTGCCCGATCCCTTCCCGGTCATGGGCTACGCGGACGCCATGCGCGACTATGGCTCCGACAAGCCCGACCTTCGCGTGCCGCTCAAGCTCACCGAGCTGACGGACGTGATGAAGTCGGTCGAGTTCAAGGTGTTCCGCGCCGCGGCGGACCTGCCGAATGGCCGCGTGGCGGCGCTGCGGGTGCCGAACGGCGGGGCGCTGACGCGCAAGGAAATCGACGACTACACCGCGTTCGTGGCGATCTACGGCGCGCGCGGCCTCGCGTACATCAAGGTCAACGACGCGAGCAAGCCCAACGAGGAAGGCCTGCAATCGCCTATCGTGAAGTTCCTGTCGCAGGACGTGCTGCGCACGATCCTCGAGCGCACGGGCGCGCAGACGGGCGATCTCGTGTTCTTCGGCGCCGACCGCGAGAAGGTCGTCAACGACGCGCTGGGCGCGCTCCGCGCGAAGATCGGCCACGATCGCGGTATCGCGGAAGGCGGCTGGAAGCCGCTCTGGGTCGTCGACTTCCCGATGTTCGAGTACGACGACGAAAGCAAGACCTGGGCGGCCAAGCACCATCCGTTCACCGCACCCAAGGACGGCCACGAGGCGCTCATGGCGTCCGACCCGGGACGCGCGCTCGCCAAGGCGTACGACGTCGTGATGAACGGCTGGGAGATCGGTGGCGGCTCGGTGCGCATCCATCGACCGGAAGTGCAGCAGAAGGTCTTCGAGGCGCTCGGCATCTCGCCCGAGGATCAGAAGGCGAAGTTCGGCTTCCTGCTCGAGGCGCTGCAGTACGGCGCGCCCCCGCACGGCGGCATCGCGTTCGGCTTCGACCGCACCGTCGCGCTGATGGCGGGCGTGGACCAGATCCGTGACGTGATCGCCTTTCCGAAGACGCAGCGCGGCCAGGACCTCCTCGTCGGCGCCCCGAGCCCGGTCACGGAAAAGCAGCTGCGCGACCTCCACATTCGCGTGCGCGCGAGCGACTCGGCGAAGATCGGCTAGCGAAGGGTCGTCACAGCCCGCTTGCGCTACACTGCGGCGCATGGGCAACGGGCTCGCATTCGCGCGTGCGCTGATCGTCCTTCTCGCGCTCGCGGCAGTGCTGCCGGCCGCGCATGCGCGTCGCGGAAGCGAGCACGCTGCCGCAGTGCAGGTCCGGGAGCTGCCGGGTGAAGCGCGCGACGTGCTCACGCGCATCCATGCCGGGGGTCCCTTCGGATACGAGCGCGACGGCGTCGTGTTCGGCAACCGCGAGCACTCGCTGCCCGGCCGCCCGCGCGGTTACTATCACGAGTACACGGTGCCTACGCGCGGCGAGCGAACGCGCGGCGCGCGTCGAATCGTGTGCGGCGGACCGCGCGCGCAACCCGAAGTGTGCTATTACACGGACGATCACTACCAGTCGTTCCGTCGCATCCTGGAATGACGAAGGGCGTGCGATGAATACTCCGGACCTCAGTCAATTCGACGAATGCGGCGTGCACCCCTGGAAGGGATCGCCCGACGCGCTGAAGCCGCTCGCGGCGCACGCGCACCTGCGTCACGTGGTCGTCGACCTCGCCAAGGCGCAGGATCGCGCGACGCTCTTCGCCGAGCTCGATACCGCGCTCGCGCTGCCCGAGCATTTCGGTCACAACTTCGACGCGCTCGCCGACGTCCTCGAGGACCGCGACTGGCTCGGCAAGCGCGGCATGGTGCTGTCGCTGCGCCACGCCGACGCTTACCGTCGCGAGCACCCCAACGACTGGCGAACGCTCGAGGATCTCTTCACCGAGGCGTGCGATTACTGGCGCGAGCGGCACGTCCCGTTCTGGGTTTTCGTTGCATGACGGCAGCGAGGGGATACAAGGAACCCGTTTCGGTCCTGGTCCTCGTTTACACGCCTGCGCTCGACGTGCTGCTGCTCGAGCGAGCGGACTTCCCGGACCATTGGCAATCGGTGACCGGCAGCCGCGAACCGGACGAGCCGCTCGCGCGCACCGCCGTGCGCGAGCTCGCCGAGGAGACCGGCATCGATGCGAACCGTTACGGAGGCGTGGTCGATTGGCACATGCAGAACGACTTCGAGATCTTCGTCCAGTGGCGCCATCGCTATCGACCGGGTACGACGCACAACACGGAGCACGTGTACGGGGTCGAGGTACCGGATCGCATTGCCGTTCGCGTGAATCCTCGCGAGCATTCGCGGTTCGCCTGGCTGCCGTGGCGCGAAGCGGCCGCGCGCTGCTTCTCGTGGACCAACCGCGCCGCCATCGAGGCGCTTCCCGCGCGGGTCGGCTCGCGCATCGCATCGTGACCGCGCGCGTCGCCCATGCCATGGTGCTCGCGTCGTGTCTCGCGCCGATGGCGTCTGCGCCGGCGAGCGCGGATCCCGCGCTGGTCCCGCAACCGGTCGTCACCGTCAGCGCCAGCGCCGATCGCAGCGTGCCGAACGACCGCATGCACGCCGCGTTGCGCGCCGAAGCCGAGGAGACCGACGCCGTGAAGGCCGCGGACGTCGTGAACACGCGCATGGCGCGTGCGCTCGCGCGCGCGAAGGCCACGGCAGGCATCGAGACGTCGACGTCGACGTACACGACTTACCAGGTCGGCGACCCGAACCAGGGGCCGGTGCGCTGGCACGTGACCCAATCGCTGGAAATCACCGGCGCCGATTTCATGGCGCTCGCGGCGCTCGCGTCGAAGCTGCAGGCCGAAGACGGCATGCTGATGTCGGGCCTGCGCTTCTCGCTCAGTCCGGCGGCACTGCGCGCCGCGCAGGACGCGCTTACGCAACAGGCGATCCGCGCATGGCAGGATCGCGCGAAACTTGCGGCTCAGGCCCTCGGCAGCACGGCATGGCGCACCGGCCGAGTGACGGTACAGACGAACGAGCCGGGCGGCGGCCCTCAACCCTACATGCGCATGCAAACCGCGGCCATGGCGAAGGCGGCGCCGGTCAGCACCGAGGCCGGTGACACGGAAGTGACCGTGACGGTGAGCGGCGAGGCGATCCTCGAGCCCGCAAAGTGAGGTGCGCTCACGCTCGCCTGCCCCGTGCGATGATGGCGCAGCGGCTGCCTTGGCCGGCGGCTCAGGACGGCGACGTGCCGGCCTTGCGCGCCGTGATCGTCCACGAGCTCGACGGCATCACGATGCCCCGGTCCGTCGCGTAGGGCGCCAGCGCCTCGCGCAGCGCGTCCTCGATGCGCGGCCGAATTCGCTGCGCCTGCTCCCCGGCTTCACGCACGATCTCGCCCGCAGGCCCGATCGCGAGCTGGAAAGCGACGGCCTGGTCGATGTCGGCGCCCATCATGATCGCGCAGTCGTGGCGCTGGAACTGGACATCCTCGAATCCCGCCGCACGCAGCTGAGCGCGCACGATGTCGGGATCGGCCATCGAGAACGGACCGGGACCGCAGGTCTGCGCGTTCTCGCCCGGCGGGGGAAGATGGCGCAGCACCGTCTCCTTGGGCACCAGCCAGCACGGATTGTCGACCAGCGGGCGCCAGGCGATGAACAGCGCCGTCGCGCCCGGCCGCATCGCCGCGGCGATGTTGCGCAGGCCCGCGACCGGATTGGAAAAGAACATCGTCCCGAACCGCGAGAAACAGAAGTCGTAGCGAGGCTCGAGAGCCTGCGTCTCGACGTCCGCGCAGACGAAGCGCACGTTGCGCACCCCCGCAGCCGCGGCGCTGGCACGCGCGGTCTCGAGGAATTTCTCGCAACAGTCGACGCCGACGACGTCGCCGTGCGGCGCGACCTTGCGCGCGAGCGCGATGGCGGTGTCGCCCCAGCCGCATCCCACGTCGAGCACGCGCGCGCCGGGGGGAAGCGCGAGGCTGCGCAGCGGCGCCTCGCTGTGATAGCCGAGGCCGTCCATGAGGACGTTGCGAAAGCGCTCGAACTTCGGCACCAGCACGTCGTTCCAGAATGCGGTGATCGCGCTGGTTCCCGTGACTGCATCGCTCATGGAATGGCTCCTTCGGCGTGAGCTCGAATTATGCGCATGACGCGCACGGCGGCAAGCATGGGCTGGCGCCCGGCGTAGAATCGACGCATCGGCGCACCGGAGCATTCGAAGCGTGGATCCGGTCTTCCTGTCGCGGCTGCAGTTCGCGTTCGTCATCGCGTTCCACATCCTGCTGCCCGCGTTCACCGTGGGCTTGTCGGCATTCATCGTGGTGCTCGAAGCGCTTCACGTGTGGAAGCGCGACACGGTGTACCTGCGCCTGTCGGTGTTCTGGACCAAGATCTTTGCGATCTCGTTCGGCATGGGCGTGGTCTCGGGCATCGTGATGCCCTTCCAGATCGGCACGAACTGGAGTCGCTACGCCGACGCCACCGCCAACGTGCTGGGCCCGCTCTTCGCCTACGAGGCGATGGTTGCGTTCTTCCTGGAATCGGGCTTCCTCGGCATCCTGCTGTTCGGACGCAAGCTCGTGCCGCCATGGGCGCACCTGTTCGCCGCCATCGCGGTGGGCGCCGGAACGCTCTTTTCTTCGTTCTGGATCCTGGCCGCGAACAGCTGGATGCAGACGCCGGTCGGCTACACGGTAGTCGACGGCCGCTTCGCGCCCGCCGAATGGCTCTCGATCATCTTCAATCCGTCTTTCCCGTTCCGCATCGCGCACACCGTGACCGGCTTCTTCGTCACCACGGGCTTCGTCGTGATCGGCGTGGCGGCGTGGCATCTGAAGCGCAACGAGCACGTGGTCGAGGCGCGCCGCACCCTCGGGATGACGCTGATCCTGCTCGGCATTCTGGTGCCGCTGCAAGTCGTTCTCGGCGACCTGCACGGCGTCAACTCCGTCGAGCACCAGCCCATCAAGGTCGCGGCCATGGAAGCCGCGTGGGAGACCCGCGCCCGCGCGCCGGCCGTAATCTTCGCCTGGCCCGACGAGGCGCGCGAGGAGAATCGCTACGAGATTGCCATCCCGGCGCTCGCGAGCCTTTACCTCAAGCACGATTTCAACGCCACCGTCGAGGGATTGAAGTCGGTGCCGCCCGCCGATCGGCCCCCGGTGGTTCCGGTGTTCTTTGCCTTCCGCGCCATGGTGGGCCTCGGGCTTCTCATGCTCGCGGTGGTGATTGCGGCCGGTGTGCTTCACCTGCGGCGCCGGCTGTTCGATTCGCGCACCTTCCAGAACGTTTGCATCGCGATGATGCCCGCGGGCTTCCTCGCCGTGCTCGCCGGATGGACGGTGACCGAGGTGGGCCGCCAGCCCTGGGTCGTGTACGGCCTGCTGCGTACGCGCGACGCCGTATCGCCTTCGCTCACTACGAGCGACGTCGCGACGTCGCTCGTGCTCTACGCCATCGTCTACCTGATCGTGTTCGGCGCGGGCATCTACTACATGGCACGGGTCGCGCGCGCCGGTCCGCCCGAGCACGTCGAGTTGCGCGACGCCCGCCTCACCGAGCGTCCCGCGCGACCGCTTTCGGCGCTGGAGAGCTGATGCACATCGACCTCGTTCCGGTGTGGACGCTGATCCTCGGCTTCGGCGTGTTCATGTACGTGCTGCTCGACGGATTCGATCTCGGCGTCGGCATCCTGTTTCCTGCGATGCGCAGCGAAGACGAGCGCACGCTCGCCATGAACTCCGTCGCGCCGGTATGGGACGGCAACGAGACATGGCTCGTGCTCGGCGGGGTCGGCCTGCTCGCCGTTTTCCCGCTGGCCTTCGCCATCATCATTCCCGCCGTCTACTTTCCGATCCTGCTGATGCTGCTCGGGCTCATCTTCCGCGGTGTCGCCTTCGAATTTCGACTGAAGAGCACGCGCTCGCAGCACTGGTGGAACCGTTCGTTCTTCGTCGGCTCGCTGGTCGCGACCTACTTCCAGGGTGTCGTGCTCGGGGCGTTCGTCGAGGGCTTCGACGTCAGCGGCCGCAACTTCGCAGGCACGAGCTTCGACTGGCTTCGCCCGTTTCCCCTGCTCACGGGCGCGGGCCTGGTGTTCGGGTACACGCTGCTCGGCGCGAGCTGGCTCGTGATGAAGACGGAAGGCGACCTGCAGCAATGGGCGCGCCGGGGCGCCGAGCGCGCGCTCTTCGGCGTGCTCGCGTTCATTGCCATGGTGAGCATCTGGACGCCGCTCGCCAACCATGGAATCGCCGCGCGGTGGTTCAGCTGGCCGAACATGGCGTTCTTCGCGCCCGTTCCGGTCGTCACGGCGCTCATCGCGTGGATGACGTGGCGCGCGCTGCGCCGCGGCCACGAGAGCCTACCGTTCGTGGGCGCGATGGCGCTCTTCGCGATGGGCTATCTCGGCCTCGCGATCAGCCTCTTCCCCTATATCGTCCCGTACGCCGTGACGCTGTGGGATGCGGCATCGACGCCGGCGACGCAGGCGTTCACGCTCATCGGCACGCTGTTCCTGCTACCGATCATCTTCATGTACACGGGGTGGTCGTATTACGTGTTCCGAGGCAAGGTGCGCGGCGACCTCGGCTATCACTAGCCCTCGTGCGCCTTGCGCTTGCGCCCTGCGCCGCGCTTGTTCTCGATGGTGGCCTCGCCGGTGCACTTGGCCTTGCGGTCCTTGTCCATGACGACGACGGTATAGGCCGTGGAGAACTCCTCGTCCTTGCTGTTCGCGTCGGTCAATCCGTAGGATTTCTTCGCGTCGTCAGGGCCGTCGTCCTTGAAGTCACCGTTGTTCTTGGCGAGCGCCACGCCGCCAGGGTAGAAGAACCAGCGGTTCTTCGCGTTCGCGTCGTCGATCACCCAGCGGAGCTTCACGCCCTGGTTGCTCAGGCCACGATTGCCTCCGTTGACGCTCACGGTCTCGTATTCCACCTTCAACGTGCACGCCTTGCCGCGGTCATCGACGACGACCTTGATGTCCCGCGTGCTGCACTGACCCTTGCGGCAATGGAGCGTCGTGCTCGGCGGCGCGGTCAGCGCCGCGGGTTGTCCTTTCGAATTGCGCGTGGCCCCCAGCGTGGGGGGCGCGGCGAGGACGACGGCTGCGACAGCAACGCCGACGCGTACGATCCGTGCAATATGCATGTAGCTCTCCAGTTTCCCGCGCTCGCGCCAAGGCGCGCGCTCCAGACGACAAGGGCGCCTCGGGGGCGCCCTGGTCGACGAGCCCAAACGCTCAGAGGGTCGGCGTCGACTCCGTCGTGGGCGCGGCGGCAGCCGACGGCTGCTGCTTGGCGTCGTCTTCCGCGGCGGCCTTCATCGAAAGGCGCACGCGACCTTTTTCGTCGGCCTCGAGCACCTTCACGCGCACGACCTGGCCTTCCTTCAGGTAGTCGGAGACCTGGTTGACGCGCTCCTTGGCGATCTGCGAGATGTGCAGCAGACCATCCTTGCCCGGCAGAAGTTGCACGATCGCGCCGAAGTCGAGCAGGCGCAGCACCGGGCCTTCGTAGATCTTGCCCACTTCCACCTCGGCGGTGATCGCCTCGATGCGCTTGCGCGCCGCGTTGCACGCGTCGGCGTTGACGGAGGCGATGGTGACGCTGCCATCGTCCTGGATGTCGATGGTCGTTCCCGTCTCCTCGGTGAGCGCGCGGATGACCGCCCCGCCCTTGCCGATCACGTCGCGGATCTTCTCGGGGTTGATCTTGAACGTCATCATGCGCGGCGCGTGCTGCGAGATCTCGGTGCGCGCGTGCGGGAGCGCTTCCTGCATCCTGCCGAGGATGTGCATGCGGCCTTCGCGCGCCTGCGACAGCGCGACCGCCATGATCTCCTTGGTGATCCCCTGGATCTTGATGTCCATCTGCAGCGCGGTGACGCCACGCTCGGTGCCGGCCACCTTGAAGTCCATGTCGCCGAGGTGATCCTCGTCGCCCAGGATGTCGGTCAGCACGGCGAAGCGGTTGCCCTCCTTGATGAGGCCCATCGCGATGCCGGCGACGTGCGCCTTGGTGGGTACGCCGGCGTCCATCAGCGCGAGCGATGCGCCGCAGATCGAGGCCATCGACGAGCTGCCGTTCGACTCCGTGATCTCCGAGACGATGCGCATCGAGTACGCGAATTCCTCGGCAGTCGGCAGCACCGCCAGGATGCCGCGCTTGGCGAGCCGTCCATGGCCCACCTCGCGCCGCTTCGGCGAGCCCACGCGTCCGGTCTCGCCGGTGGCGTACGGCGGCATGTTGTAGTGGAACATGAAGCGCTCGCGATATTCGCCCTGCAGCGCGTCGATGATCTGCTCGTCGCGCGCGGTGCCGAGCGTGACGACCACGAGCGCCTGCGTCTCGCCGCGCGTGAACAGCGCCGAGCCGTGCGTGCGCGGAAGCACGCCGGTACGAATGGTGATCGGCCGCACGGTGCGCGTGTCGCGGCCGTCGATGCGCGCCTCGCCTGAAAGGATTTGCTGGCGAACGATCTTCGCTTCGAGATCGAAGGCGATGTTGCCGATGTGACGGCGCTGCTCGGGCGTCGCGTCGGCCGGCACGACTTCGGTGTCGACCTTGCTCGCGATCTCCTTCAGGCGCTGCGAGCGCTGCTGCTTGCTGCGGATCTGGTACGCCGCGCGGATGTCCTGCTCGACGGCGGCAGCGACCCGCTGGATCGTATCCTCGTCCCGCGGCGGCGCCTGCCAGTCCCACAGCGGCTTGCCGCCTTCCTCGACGAGCTGGTGGATCGTCTCGATCACGGCCTGCTGTTGCTGGTGACCGAACACGACCGCGCCCAGCATGACTTCCTCGGGAAGCTCCTCGGCCTCCGATTCGACCATCAGCACGGCCGCCTCGGTGCCCGCGACGACGAGGTTGAGCTTGGAGGTCTCGAGCTCGCTCTTGCTCGGGTTGAGCACGTACTGGCCATTGAGATAGCCGACGCGCGCCGCGCCGATGGGTCCGCTGAACGGCACGCCGGACAGCGCGAGCGCCGCGGAGGCGCCGATCATCGCCGGAACGTCGGGATCGATCTCCGGATCGACCGACATGACCGTCGCGATCACCTGCACTTCGTTGTAGAACCCGTCGGGAAACAGCGGACGGATCGGGCGGTCGATGAGGCGCGAGGTCAGCGTCTCCTTCTCCGAGGGCCGTCCTTCACGCTTGAAGAAGCCGCCCGGAATCTTGCCCGCGGCGTACGTCTTCTCCTGGTAGTCGACCGTCAGGGGAAAGAAGTCCTGGCCGGGCTTGGCGTGCTTGGCGGCAACGGCCGTCACGAGCACCACGGTATCGTCGAGGCTCACCAGCACCGCGCCCGCTGCCTGGCGGGCGATCTCGCCGGTTTCGAGCGTCAGGGTGTGGCGGCCATAGGGAATCGACTTGCGAATTGCTTTGGGTTGGGTGCTCTGCACTTAGATCCTCGTGATCTTCAAATGCAAATGGCCGCGTCGCAGAACGCGGCCATCGCGATGTTCATCAGGCGGGCTGAAGCGCCACGCTATTTGCGCAGCCCGAGCTTCTCGATCAGCACGCGGTAGCTGTCGGCATTGCGCGACTTGAGATAGTCGAGCAGCTTGCGACGCCGCGAGACCATCCGCAGGAGGCCCCGACGGGAGTGATGATCCTTGACGTGGTCCTTGAAGTGGTCGGTAAGACCGTTGATGCGCGTGGTCAGAAGCGCGATCTGCACTTCCGGCGAGCCGGTATCGCCCTTGACGCGCTGGTGATCGGCGATGACTTTCGCCTTGTCGGCTACGGTGACGGCCATTGTGATATGCCCTTCTTCTGTCTCGATTTTCGCTTGGCTGAGCACGCGATTATAGCGCAAAAACCGCTTGATTTTCAACCTGCTTGCGCCTCGTGCGCCGGCGCGGAGGCGGCGACCCGGCGCGGCCGCGCGCGGCCCTCGACGGTGTCCGCTACGCCGAGCAGTGCGCCGGCCGCATAGACGGCATGGACACCGGCAGCAGCCGCCGGTGCGGGCACCGACTGGCCATGCAGGAAATGCTCACCCGCCTGGGCGTCGAGGTCGATCCGCGGCAGGTGGGCCGTCAGCACGTCCACGGGCAGCAGCAGCCGCACCCGCTCCGGTGCGTCGAGCGCTTCGAGTCGATCGAGCGTGACCGCGCGCGCCAGGTCGAATCCGCCCGTGGCGAGGCGCCTCAGGGCCACGAGGTGGGCGCCGCATCCGAGACGCTCGCCGAGGTCCGCGGCCAGCACGCGCACGTAGGTTCCCTTGCTGCATTCGACGTCCAGTACGGCGTCCGGGGATTGCCACGACAGAAGCGTCAGCGACGTGACTTCGATGGCGCGTGCCGCACGCGGCACATCCTCTCCGGCGCGCGCGTATTGGTAATACGCACGGCCCTTGTGCTTCAGCGCGGCGTGCACGGGCGGCGTCTGCAGCTGCGAGCCGGTGAAGCCGGGGAGCGCGGCGGCGATGGCGGCCGCGTCGATGTCCACGGGCCGGGTCGCGACAACGTCGCCCTCCGCGTCGAGCGTGTTCGTCGTGATGCCGAAGCGCACCGTCGCGCGGTAGCGCTTGTGCGCATCCAGCAGGAATTGCGCGAACTTCGTCGCCTCGCCGAGGCAGATCGGCAGGAGGCCCGAGGCCAGCGGATCGAGCGTGCCGGTGTGGCCGGCCTTCTGCGCATCGAGGGCGCGGCGCGCGCGCTGGAGCGCGGCGTTCGACGAGATGCCCGACGGCTTGTCGAGCAGCAGCACGCCGTCGACCGGCTGCCCGCGTCGCTTCACCTGGGACTTTCGCGCGTCGAGCCCAGTCAGTCGTCCTTCGGGTGCTTCGCGTCTTCGGCCACGGCCTGGTCGATGAGGCTCGACAGACGCATGCCGGCCTCGATCGAATCGTCGTAGGCGAAGTGCAGCTGCGGAACGGAGTACAGGTTGAGCCGACGCGACAGCTCGCTGCGCAAGAAGCCCGCGGTACGGTCCAGCGCGGTGATGGCCTCCTTCGCGTGCTCCTTGCCGGCGAGATGCGAGAAGTGGACGGTCGCATGCGAGTAGTCGGCGCTGACGTCCACATGCGTGATCGTCGCGCGCCCCACGCGCGGATCCTTCACCTCGTTGGCGAGCAGATCGGCAAGCTCGCGTTGCAGCTGGTCACCAATGCGATGCGCCCGCTGGGAGTGCTTCTTCATGACGGCTCCTGCATCGAATGTCGGCGCACGTGACACCCTCGAAACGGCCCCCATTCACTCTTGGCCGACGCGGTGGTAGTGATCATAGACGTGATCGACCCGTCGAAATAGTTTACAGACCGCTGTCGGCGTCGACCTTTTGATTTGCTACTGAATTGATTCAATGGCCGGATGCGTCGTGCGCATGGATGTTGCTTGGGTTGTTGTGCACAAATAATACTGTCCAAGGAGGACGAGATGCCTGCACACCCGCCCACCCGGGGCGCATCCGCGCGCTTGGGACTCTGCGCCGTTCTGCTGACCGCCGCACTCGCATTCGCACCCCAGGCGTCGGCCGACAATCTGCTCGTCAACGGCGGATTCGAGGACGGCGACTTCACGGGCTGGGTCGACCTCAATGGCCTGGACAACAGCCAGGTCATCTGCCCGGACCCCAACGACCCGAACTTCGTGCCTCCCATCGAGGGCCAATGCTACGGTCAGTTCGGGCCCGTGGGTCACCTCGGCACGCTGGCGCAGGGCTTCAACACCGAAATCGGGCATAGCTATTTCGTGTCGTTCGCGTTCGCGTCGGACGGCCAGACGCCCAACGCGTTCAACGCGACCTTCGGCGGCATTCCGCTTCTCGCGCGTGTCGACGTGCCTGACACCGGCGGCTTCGTGCGGCGCACCTTCATCGTCCCGGCGTCGGATATCCAGACGACCCTGTCGTTCGATTTTCGCAACGATCCGGGTTCGCTGCTGCTCGACGCCGTCGTCGTCTCCGCCGTGCCCGAGCCCGCGACGCTGGCGCTGCTGGCCGTTGCATTGACGGGCCTCGCCCTGCACAGGCGCTACGCAGCAAGCCGGTAGCGAGCAACGATCGCATTCGTGGACCGTTCGCGCGGACGGTCTGCCATCGCCGTGAAGGCGGGTCAATCAGGAGGCAACATGAAGCAAGCAGACGTTCGCCGTGCCGCACCGCGGAGGTTGTCCTATGTCGCAACGCTCGCGGCCCTCGCCCTCGCATCGGGCGCCTGGGCCGACGGCCTGAGCAAGCCGGACGCACTCAACATGGTGCGTCTCGGGCACAACGACATGCAGAACCGGCCGCTGTATCAGCCGACGGTGCACAAGTACCCAAGCACCGTGCAGAACAGTTTCGCCGGCAAGACGCTGCTGTTCGCCGGCACGCACAGCGCGAACAACGGCAACCCTCCGTGCACGGGAAGGACGCTGCCCAATCCGCTCAATGGCGGGGCATGCGAGCCCGACGGCACGATGATCGTCGACGTGACGAACCCGACCCATCCGGAAGTCGTCAAGCACCTTCCGCCTGCCACGAGCGCCACGCTGGCGCAGATGGTGCGGGTGTGCGACGGCCAAACGGGCAAGCTCGGTCTGACCGGCCACGTCTACATGCTGCGTAACGACGGCGGCACTCAGCACGAGGTGTACGACGTGACCGATCCCGTCAACCCGGCGCTGCTGTCGGTCGTGGTCAACGGACTCACGTCCACCCACAAGAACTGGTGGGAATGCGACACCGGGTTCGCCTGGCTCGTCGCAGGCGCTGGCCCGAACGCGCCGAATCCGGACGGCTGGACCACCAACCAGCACGTCAAGCTGTTCGACCTGAGCGACCCCTCGAATCCGCGTTACATCCGCGACATCGGACTGGTTGGCCAGAATCCGGGCTCCTCAGTCAGCACGCTCACGTCGGGCATTCACGGACCCATCGTGGCGCTTACCAACCCCAAGACCGGTGAGTTCATCAACCGCGCCTACATGCCTTACGGGACGGAGTCCAACGGCGTGATCCAGATCGTCGATCGCGCCAAGGTGCTGCCCCAGGGCTACACCACGAGGGCCGGGCAGACGGGGCCGCTGGTCTCCGGAAGCTGGGACGGCCTCGATACGGACCGCGCGCAGCACCCCACGGACGACGACCTGCGAGCCATCGTGGTTGGGTCGATGGACATGACGCCGTCCGAAGGCGGCCACAGCGCGTGCCCCGTGTACGGCATTCCGCTGCGGCACTTCCAGGGCTTCACGAACTACACGACGCGCGATTACATCATCGGGGTCTCCGAGGAAACGGACCTGATGTGCACCGGCGCCCCGCACAACGCGTTCATGATCGATGCCACGCGCGCCATCGTCGATGAGGCGGAAAATCCCACCTCGGGCGAGGAGCATCCGCAGTCCGTGTCGACCATGCAGGTGTTCGAAGACTCCGCGAAGCCGGACTACTGCACGCGCGGCACGCGGTTCGGCCCGCACTCGTGCAACGAAGTGCTCGCGCACGTTCCCTCGACGTTCAATCCCCAGGATTGGGGCAAGCTGACGTTCATCTCGTGGTTCGACGGCGGTGCCCGGGCGTTCGACATCCGGGACCCGTATCACCCGAAGGATGTCGCGCACTACGTGCCCGCGGTGACGCCGCTGCAGTTCGGCGAGCAGCCACCGAGTATCGTGGGTGGCGTCGCGCGTCCCGACGTGTCGGTCAACAATCTCGAGGTCGACAGCAGCGGCATCATCTACGCCGTCGATCGTATTGGCTACGGGCTCAACATCCTGATGCTGACGGGACCTGCCGCGGCAATTCGCAACCAGCCGTAGGAGCGCTTTCGCGCGCCATGCGGCGCCCGTGAAACAGAAGGCCCGGCGGGCGACCGCCGGGCCTTTTTGTCTGAGCGCGTGCAGCGCTACAGCGTCCGCGACACTTCCACGATCTCGTACACCTCGAGCTGGTCGCCCTTGTTGACGTCGTTGAAGTTCTTGATCGACAGGCCGCACTCGAACCCCGCCTTCACCTCGCGGACGTCGTCCTTGAAGCGCTTGAGCGAGTCGAGCTCGCCGTCGTGGATGACGACGTTGTCGCGCAGCACGCGGATCTTGGCCCCGCGGCGCACGAGGCCCTCGAGCACGTAGCAGCCGGCCACCGTGCCGACCTTCGAGATGCGATAGACCTCGCGCACCTCGACCAGCCCGAGACGGTTCTCCTTCTGCTCCGGCGTCAGCATGCCGGACAGCGCCGCCTTCACCTCGTCGACCGCCTCGTAGATGATGTCGTAGTAGCGGATCTGCACGCCGTTGGCCTCGGCGAGCTTGCGCGCCTGTGCATCGGCGCGGGTGTTGAAGCCGATGATGACGGCCTTCGAGGCGAGCGCGAGATTGACGTCGGACTCGGTGATGCCGCCGACGCCGGCGTGCACGATGTTCACCTTCACCTCGTCGGTCGACAGCCGCGACAACGCGTGCGACAGGCCTTCGTAGCTGCCCTGCACGTCGGCCTTGATGATCAGCGTGAGCGTCTTGGCGCCCGCCTCACCCATCTGGTCGAACATGTTCTCGAGCTTCGCGGCGTGCTGCTTGGCGAGCTTCACGTCCCGGAACTTGCCCTGGCGGAACAGCGCGATCTCCCGCGCCTTGCGCTCGTCGCCGAGCGCCATCACGTCCTCGCCGGCGAGCGGCACGTCCGAGAGGCCCTGGATCTCGACCGGATACGACGGACCCGCCTCGCTCACCGCGTGCCCGTTCTCGTCGGTCATCGCGCGCACGCGACCGAACACGGCACCGGCGAGGATCACGTCGCCGCGCTTCAGCGTGCCCGAATGCACGAGCACCGTCGCCACCGGCCCGCGACCCTTGTCGAGGCGCGACTCGATGACGATGCCCTTCGCAGGCGCGTCCTTCGGCGCCTTCAGCTCCAGCACTTCGGCCTGCAGCAGGATCGCGTCGAGCAGGTTGTCGATGCCCTGCCCGGTGCGTGCCGAGACCTGCACGAACTGCGTTTCGCCGCCGTACTCCTCAGGCAGCACGTTCTCCGCGACGAGCTCCTGCTTCACGCGGTCGGGGTTGGCCTCGGGCTTGTCGATCTTGTTCACCGCGACCACGATCGGCACGTTGCCCGCCTTCGCATGCGCGATGGCTTCCTTCGTCTGCGGCATGACGCCGTCGTCGGCCGCGACGACCAGCACGACGATGTCCGTCACCTTCGCGCCGCGCGCACGCATGGCGGTGAAGGCCTCGTGGCCCGGCGTGTCGAGGAACGTGATCGTGCCCTTCGGCGTCTCGACGTGATAGGCGCCGATGTGCTGCGTGATGCCGCCGGCTTCGCCGATCGCCACGCGGGTGCGGCGGATCATGTCGAGGAGCGACGTCTTGCCGTGGTCGACGTGTCCCATCACCGTCACGACCGGCGGACGCGGCAGCGCATCACCGGACGGCTGCACCTGCGATTCCTCGAGCAGGGTATCCGGATCGTCGAGCTTGGCGGGCTTCGCCTTGTGGCCCATTTCCTCGACGACGATCATGGCCGTCTCCTGATCGAGCGGCTGGTTGATGGTCACCATGGTGCCCATCTTCATCAGCGCCTTGATCACTTCCGCGGCCTTGACCGACATCTTGTGCGCGAGCTCGGCGACGGTGATGGTCTCGGGGATCGTCACCTCGCGCACCATCGGACCCGCCTGCTGTGCCACGCCGGTGTCGCCACCGTCGTCCTCGCGGCCGTGACGACCGCCCTTCGGACCGCGCCATCCGGCCGTGGTCGCGCCGCCGGTGACGTCACCGCGGAGCTTCAGCGCGCGGCGGCGCGCGGCCTCCTCCTGGAAGACCTGGCCCGGTGCCTTCTTGGTCGTCTTCTCGCGCTTCTCGCCCGGCTTCGCGGCGGGGCGATGCAGCGTGCCTTCGCTCGCCTTGCCGGCCGGTTGCGCGGCCGCCTTCGCTGCCGCTTCGGCAGCGGCCTTGGCAGCGGCCGCTTCGGCGGCCGCCTGCGCTTCGGCCGCGGCGCGCGCGGCGGCCTCTTCCTGCTCCTTCTTGGACTTGCGCTTGTTCTCGGCTTCCTGCTTCTTCTGCAGATCTTCCTGCTGGCGCGCGATCAGCTCCTGCGCCTTGCGCTCCTCCGCCTCGCGGGCGGCAAGCTCCTCCGCCGTCAGAACGGGTTGCGCGGGCGCCTTGGGCGCTTCCTCGACCACGGCCGCCTGCGGCGCTTCCTCGTCGCGACGCACGAGCACGCGCTTCTTGCGCACCTCGACCTGGATCGTGCGCGCCTTGCCGCTCGAGTCGGACGCCTTGATCTCGCTCGTCGACTTGCGCGTCAGCGTGATGCGCTTCTTGCCGTCGCCGCCGGCACCGTGCTGGCGGCGCAGGTAGTCGAGAAGACGCGTCTTGTCCTGCTCGGAAAGGCCGTCGCCGACCTTCTTGGCGCCGACGCCGGCCGCAGCGAGCTGCTCGATGAGCACACCCGCCGGCATCTTCAGCTCGGTCGCGAATTGTTCAATGGTGGTTTGCGCCATGGCGCTTCTCCCGTACTGCTCTCGATTCCGTTGCGTGCCCTACCGCGCCGCGGCAGTCGGGGCCGGCGCTTCCGCCGGCGCCTCGAACCAGTGCGCGCGCGCTTTCATGATGAGGTCCTGTGCCTTCGCCGCGTCCATCCCCGTCATCTCGGTCAGCTCGTCGCCCGCGAGATCCGCGAGGGCATCGCGCGTGGTGATGCCGTGCGCGGCGAGCTTGCTCGCGATGTCGGTGTTCATGCCTTCGAGGTTCAGCAGCGCCTCCTCGACGTTCTCGACCGACTCCTCGCGCTGGATCGCCTCGGTCAGCAGCGCATTGCGCGCGCGGCTGCGCAGCTCGTTCACGGTGTCCTCGTCGAACGCCTCGATCTCCAGCATCTCGGTGAGCGGCACGTACGCCACTTCCTCGAGCGAGGTGAAGCCTTCGCCGACCAGGATGTCGGCGACTTCCTCGTCGACGTCCAGCTTGTCCATGAAGTGCGAGCGCAGGCGGCCGGTCTCGGCTTCCTGCTTCTGCTGCGATTCCTCGACGCTCATCAGGTTGAGCTCCCAGCCCGTGAGCTCGGAGGCGAGCCTCACGTTCTGGCCGCTGCGCCCGATGGCGATCGCGAGGTTCTCCTCGTCGACGACCACGTCCATCGCATGACGCTCTTCGTCCACGACGATCGATTGGACCTCGGCCGGCGCCAGCGCGTTGATCACCAGCTTCGCGGCGTCATCCGACCACAGCACGATGTCGACGCGCTCGCCCGCGAGCTCGTTGGTCACCGCGGTGACGCGCGAGCCGCGCATGCCGATGCACGTGCCCTGCGGGTCGAGACGCGGATCGTTGGACTTGACCGCGATCTTCGCGCGGATGCCGGGGTCGCGCGCGGCGGCACGGATCTCGATCAGGCCCTCCTCGATCTCTGGCACTTCGAGCTCGAAGAGGCGCATGATGAACTCGGGCGCGACGCGGGACAGGATCAGCTGAGGTCCCTTCGCCGTGCGGTCGATCTTCATCACGTACGCGCGCACGCGATCACCGACGCGCAGCATCTCCTTCGGAATGATCTGGTCGCGCGTCAGGACGCCTTCGATGCGGCCCGACTCGACGATCACGTTGCCGCGCTCGATGCGCTTCACCGTGCCCGAGAGCAGGTTGTCCTGCCGCTCGAGGAAGTCGTTCAGGATCTGCTCGCGCTCGGCGTCGCGGATCTTCTGCAGGATCACCTGCTTCGCGGCCTGCGCGCCGATGCGGCCGAAGTCGACCGGCTCGAGCGGCTCCTCGACCACGTCGCCGAGCGCGAGCGGCGGCGTGCGCTCCTGCGCATCGGTGATCGCGATCTGGCGCGCGGGCTCCTCGTGCTCCTCGTCGGGCACGACCGTCCAGCGGCGAAACGTCTCGTAGTCGCCGGTCTCGCGATCGATCGCCACGCGGGCGTCGATGTCGTCGGAATACTTCTTCTTGGTCGCCGAGGCGAGCGCGGCCTCCAGCGCCATGAAGACGATCTCCTTCGGGACGTTCTTCTCGCGCGCCAGCGCATCCACCAGCAGCAGCAGTTCGCGGTTCATGATCCTTTTCTCCAGTCGATCCTCGGCACCAGCCGTGCGCGCCCAATGTCGGCGAACGCCACCGTCTCCATACCCTCGCTCGTCTCCACGCGCACGGCATCGCCTTCGACGCCGCGCAGCCGGCCCTTGACCTTGCGCCGGCCCTGCACGGGCGCGCGCAGGCGCAGCTCGGCTTCCTCGCCTTCGAAGCGCGTGTAGTCGGCGAGCTTCGTCAGAGGCCGGTCGAGCCCCGGCGATGACACTTCCAGCCGTTCGAAGTCGATGTTCTCGACCGCGAAGAGCCGCGTGAGATGGTTCGACACGCGCGCACAGTCCTCGACATCGACCCCTTCGGGCTTGTCGATGAAGATGCGCAGCAACCGGCTGCGCGGAGACCAGTCGACGTCGACCAGCTCGTAACCCAGCGCGGGCAGCGTGCGCTCAAGCAGTTCGCTCAAGGCAACGGACACGTGTTCGCAAAAGCAAAAAAAAATGGGCTGTGCCCAGCCCATTTCTCATCGTTATCGTTTTGAATTGTAGCAAAAAACGGCGCGAAAGTTAATAGGCTTCGCGGGGCACGGCCGGGCGGCGCGGTGGCAATCGCCCCGCGGCCCTGCGGGTATAGATGCGGGCGGGGTCCCGCTCGCGCAAGGTCGGCGCTAGACTGCCGCGGCGCCCGGGCCCCGCGAAGGCTCCGCCCGATCGGCCCGGCGGCGGGGAGAGCCATGGAACGGGCATTCCTGGAGCTCGAGCGACGATGCGCCGCGGCGCCCCACGACGCCGCTTCCCGGCGCCGGATGCTCCAGCTCTTCATCGCGCTCGGGGAACCGGAAGCGCTGCCGGGCAGCAGCCTGGCAGCGCCCGTTCGGTCCACGTCGCTGCGCGTCGCCGTCGTCACGCCTTATTGCCGCGAGAGCCTCGCGATGCTGGCGCGCTGCCATCAGAGCGTGCTCGCCCAGACCGTTCCATGCGATCACTACATGGTCGCGGACGGCTACGCGCGCGACGAGATCGACCGGTGGAGCGTGCGTCACATCCGCCTCGACGCCCCGTGCGCGGACTTCGGTGACACGCCGAGAAGGGTCGCCGGCGAGATCGTGCGCGAGGAACGCTACGACGCTGTCGCGTACCTCGATGCCGACAACGCGTTCCGGCCGCGCCATGTCGAATCGCTCCTCGTGGTGCACCGGATGCACGGCGCGCCGGTGTGCCACGCGGCGCGCACGCTGCACCGCACGGATGGAACGCTGATGCCGCTCCTGCAGCGCGGCGACAACGAGGATCACGTCGACACGAGCTGCCTGCTCTTGACGCAAGACGCTTTCGAGATGCTCAGGTTCTGGGGATCGTATCCGCCGGCGCTGTCGGCAATCGACGATCGCATGTTCTGGTCGTCCATTCGCGGGCGCGGGCTGCACACCGCGTTCTCGGGCGCGCTCACGTGCCGCTACGAAGCGAGCCACGAAGGTTTCTTCGCGGCTCTGCGCGAGCCGGCTCCGCCCGGGACACGGCCGGACGTCGATCTCGCCGCGATAGGCCGATGGTTCGCCACGCTGGCCGCCGCCGAGCGGCAGCGGCTCGACGCACACTGTCGCTTCCCGATCGAAAACCTCATCGCATCGTTGCAGGCGTAGCGCCGCCGGCGCGATGGCGCCCGCTAAACTGGGTGCCGCATCCAGCCGGGAGACATCGATGGCCGAGCCGCTCGTCATTGCACGCAATCAGGAGGTCGAAGTCGCGCTCCTGCCGGCGCTCGCCAACCGGCACGGCCTCATCACCGGCGCGACCGGCACGGGGAAGACCGTCACGCTGCAGGTCGTCGCCGAGCGGATGAGCGCTATCGGCGTGCCGGTGTTCATGGCCGACGTGAAGGGCGACCTCGCGGGGCTGTCGCAGGCAGGCACCTCTTCGCCGAAGCTCGCGCAGCGCCTGTCGCAGCTCGGGCTTCCGGCGCCCGACTGGACCGCCTTTCCGACGGTGTTCTGGGATGTCTTCGGCGAGCAGGGCCACCCCGTGCGCGCGACGGTGTCCGACCTGGGACCGCTGCTGCTGGCGCGCATCCTGGGTCTCAACGACACGCAGACGGGCGTGCTGACCTTGGTCTTCAAGCTCGCCGACGACAACGGCCTCCTGCTGCTCGACGTGAAGGATCTCCGCGCACTGCTGCAATACGCGGGCGACAACGCGGCGCAGCTCCAGACCGGCTACGGCAACATCTCGGCCGCCTCGATCGGTGCAATCCAGCGGGGGCTGCTCGCGCTCGAGCAGCAGGGCGGCGACCGCTTTCTCGGCGAGCCGATGCTGAACATCGACGACGTCCTCCAGACCGATCGCGGGCGCGGCGTCGTCAACATCCTCGTCGCCGACCGCCTGCTGCAGGCGCCCCAGCTCTACGCGACGCTGCTCCTGTGGCTGCTGTCGGAGCTGTACGAAAAGCTGCCCGAAGTCGGCGACCCGGAGAAGCCCAGGCTCGTGTTCTTCTTCGACGAGGCGCATCTGCTCTTCACCGACGCGCCGAAGGTGCTGCTCGACAAGATCGAGCAGGTGGTGCGCCTGGTGCGCTCGAAAGGCGTCGGCGTGTTCTTCGTCACGCAAAACCCGCTCGACGTGCCGGATCTCGTGCTCGGCCAGCTCGGCAATCGCGTGCAGCACGCGCTACGCGCGTACACGCCGCGCGATCAGAAGGCCGTGAAGACGGCGGCGACGACCATGCGCGCGAACCCGAACATCGACACGGAGAAGGCCATCACCGAGCTCGGCGTGGGCGAGGCGTTGATCTCGTTCCTCGACGAGAAGGGCCGGCCCAATCCGGTCGAGCGTGTATTCGTGCTGCCGCCGGCGTCGCGCATCGGCCCCATCACGCCCGAGGAGCGACGCGCGGTGCTCGAGGCCTCGACCCTGAAGGGCGTCTACGACAAGCCGGTCGACCGCGAATCGGCGTACGAGAAGCTCGCGGGACGCGCGCAGCGAACGGCACCTGCAGGCGGAAGCGTCGCGTCCGGTGGCGGCTTCTGGGACAGCGTCAAGGATTCCCTCGGCGGCCTCGCGACCGGCAGCGGGCGCAAGGACAGCCTCGTCGAAGCGATGGCCAAGAGCGCCGCGCGCACGGTCGGCTCCACGGTGGGACGCGAGATCGTGCGCGGCGTGCTGGGCTCGCTGCTCGGCGCAAAGCGTCGCTAGCGGAAGCCGCGGAACGCGGGCGCCAGGCGGCGGCGAACGCGGCCGCTTGGGTGGTTCGGTGCTGCCCGCCGTCAGCCCGGCGGCGTCCCCTGCGCGTCCATCTGCGCGAACACTTCCTCCGCCGCGTGGAACGCGGAGTTGGCGGCCGGAACGCCGGCGTAGACCGCGCACTGCAGCAGCACTTCGCGAATCTCGTCCCGCGTCACGCCGTTGTTGAACGCCGCGCGAAGGTGCAGGCGCAGCTCGTCGCCGCGGTTGAGCGCCACCATCATGGCGATCGTGACGAGGCTGCGCGTATGGCGCGGAAGGCCGGGGCGCGTCCAGATCTCGCCCCACGCATAACGCGTGATCAGGTCCTGGAATTCCTCGTTGAACGCGGTGCGTCGGGTCAGCGTGCGGTCGACGTGCGCGTCGCCCAGCACCGCACGACGCACCGTCATGCCTCGATCGTAGCGCTCGCGCTCATCCATGGCGTGCCTCGCCTTGCTCGGTCAGGAAGTCGAGAAGCGCCGCGGTGTACGCCTGCGGCTGCTCCATGTTGGAAATGTGCGGCGCATCGAGCTCGACGTAGCGCGCGCCGTCGATGCGATCGACGAGATAGCGCGCATCCGCGGTGGTCGTCACCGGATCCGCGGTGCAGCCGATCACGAGCGTGGCCGCGCTGATGCGCCCGACGTCATCGCGCAGGTCGGCGTCGCGCACCGCGGCGCACGATGCGGCGTATCCCTCGGGCGGCGCCGACAGCAGCATCTGTCGCGCCTGCTGAACCGCAGGCGCCCCGCTCGCGATGAATCCCGGCGTGAACCACCGTGCGAGCACGGCGTCGGCGATGCTCGCCATGCCGCCCTCGCGCACTTTCGCGATACGCGCGTTCCAGCCGTCGACCGGACCGATGCGCGCTGCCGTGTTCGATACGACGATGCGCTCGAAATGCGCCGGCGCGTGGATGCCCAGCCACAGGCCCACCATGCCGCCCATCGAAAGGCCGCAGAAATGCGCCTTGGCAACACCGACGTGCGACATCAGCGCGAGCACGTCGCTGCCCATCTGCGCGATCGAGTACGGCCCTGCCGGCACGCTCGAAGCGCCGTGGCCGCGTGCATCGTATCGCAGCACGCAGAAGTGATGGCCGAGCGCCTCGACCTGGGGATCCCACATCCCCATGCTCGTGCCGAGCGAACTGGACAGGACCAGCGCGGGACGGCCGCGCTCGCCATTGAAGCGATAGTGGATCCGAACGCCGCCCAGGTCTGCTTCCGGCATGACGCCTCCTAGCCGCGGTTGCGCAGCACCCTGTCGATATAGACGTCGTTCGATCCAAGGTACTGTTGCGGATCGAAGAGCGCGGTGAGCGCGGCCCGGTCGAGCGCTTCGCGCGCCGGCGGTGTCTCGGCGAGCACGTCGCGCACGTGACGCCCCTCGGACGCCGCCCGCCGGCACGCCTCGGCCACGAGCCCGTGCGCGACGTCGCGTCCGAGCTTCGGTGCGAGCGCCATCTGCGCGGCTTCGGCGAACAGCTGGCCTTGCGTGAGCTCGATGTTCGCGCGCATGCGCTGCGCGTCGACCCTCAGGCCCGACAGCACCTGGGCAACGGCCACGAGCGCGCTGCCGCAGAGCTCGACGATCCGGGGCAGCGTGTCCCACTCCGCGGGCCAGTTGCCGAGGCCGCGCTCGTGCTCCTGGACCGCGGCGACGAGCATGGTCGCGACGAGTCCTGGTACGCGGGTCGCGGCGCTGAGGGCGATCGCCGCACCGACGGGATTGCGCTTCTGCGGCATGGTCGACGAGCCGCCGCGCCCCGGCGCCGACGGCTCGAACGCTTCGCCCACTTCGGTTTGCGCGAGCAGGGCGAGATCGCGCGCGAGCTTCCCGGCGTCCGCCGTGACGATGCCGAGCACGCTCGCGCATTCGCACAGCCGGTCGCGCTGCGTGTGCCAGGGCGTTGGCGGCACGTCGAGCTTCAGTTCGGCGGCGAGCGCTCGAGTCACGTCGATGCCTCGCTCACCGAGCGCGGCGAGGTTCCCAGCCGCGCCGCCGAGCTGCACGACGAAGAGATTGCGCTTCAGCGCGTCGAGCCGCGCGCGGTCGCGATCGAATGCGGCGAGGCATGCCGCGAGCTTTCCACCGAGCGTGACCGGCGACGCCTGCTGCAACCATGTGCGTCCGGGCATGACCGTGCGGCGATGCGCGTCGGCCTGGGTCGCGAGCGCCTCGCGCAACCGGTCGAGCTCGGCCTCGACGAACACGAGGCCTTCGCGAAGCTGAAGCACGAGGCCGGTGTCGATCACGTCCTGGCTGGTCGCGCCCCAATGCACCCAGCCCTTCGCGTCCGCATCGATGTCGCCGACACGACGCGTCAGCGCGGCCACAAGGGGAATGGCGAGATTGCCGCTGTCCATCGCAGCGGCGTGCAGCGCGTCGAGATCGTAAGCCTCGGCGCGGCACGCGTGCGCGATCGCTTCGGCGGCCGCGCCGGGGATGACACCGGTTCGTGCCTCGGCGCGCGCCAGCGCCGCTTCGAATTCCAGCATGCGCTCGATGCGCGCGGTGTCGTTGAACGCCTTTGCGAGCGCGGGCGGAACGAACAGCATGCTCAGTACTCGAAGAAAACCGTCTCGTTGTCACCCTGCAGGACGACATTCCATTCGAGCTTGCCGGGCGCGCCTTCGCGCGCGATCAGCGTGGCGCGGCGATGCGCGGGCACGCGGCGCAGCACCGCGTCGGCGTCGTGGACGTCCCCGGGGAAATACATGCGCGTGATGAGGTGCTTCAAAAGGCCGCGCATGAAGATCGTGATGTTGAGGTGCGGCGCCTGCGGCTCGCCGTCGGCGCCGGGGACGTCTCCGGGCTTGATCGTATGGAACCGAAAGCGTCCATCCGCATCGGTGAAGACGCGCCCGAAACCGCTGAATCGCGCATCGAGCGGGATGTCGCGCGCGTCCTCGGGATGCGCATACTTGCCGAGCGCATTCGCCTGCCACACCTCGACCATGGCGTCGTTGACCGGCGTTCCGTCGGCATCGGTCATGCGGCCCTCGACCGTCACGCGCTCGCCGGCCACGCCTTCAGGAGCCATGTTCTCGTCGGCGAGCCAGGTCATGCCGATGTGCAGGTACGGGCCGATCGTCTGGGAGGAAGTGGTGTGCATGGAACGGTCTCAGCGGGCAGGCAGGTAGTTTTCCATGGGCGTCTCGTCGCGCCCGCGCAGCACGATGTCGAACTTGTAGCCGAGCGCCGTCTCCGGGATGGTCGTCTCCCAGTCGAAGTGCGAGATCATGCGTCGCCGCGCGCGCTCGTCCGGGATGCTGTTGAACATGGGATCGTCGTCCATCAGCGGATCGCCGGGAAAGTACATCTGCGTCACCAGGCGCGTCGCGAATGCCGGCCCAAACAGCGAGAAGTGGATGTGCGCCGGGCGCCACGCGTTGTAATGGTTGCGCCACGGATATTCGCCGGGGCGAATGGTCACGAAGCGATAGCGTCCGTGCTCGTCGGTGAGCGTGCGTCCCGCCCCGGGAAAGTTGGGATCGAGCGGCGCGTTGTGCTGGTCGATCTTGTGCGGGTAGCGGCCCGCGGCGTTCGCCTGCCAGATCTCGACCAGCGTATTGGCGACGGGCCGGCCATTGCCGTCGAGCACGCGGCCGCTCACGATGATGCGCTCGCCGATCGGCTCGCCGTTGCCCTGCCGGGTGAGATCGTGGTCGTTGGCCTTCAGACGATCCCATCCGAACAACGGCCCCGTCACCTCGGACAGCGTCGTCGGCAGCACCACGAGCGGTTGCGAAGGCGAGCGCCGCACCGTCGAAGCGTATGGCGGATAGTTGTACTCGGGCTGCGTGCCGGGATCCGCCTTGCGATAGCCGGCGAGACGGCGGACGTTCACATTACCGGGTCGCGAAGTCATGGCTGGTCCCTCAGGCACGTTCGAGGATCATGGCGATGCCCTGTCCCACGCCGATGCACATCGTGGCGAGCGCGTAGCGCCCGTTGCGCCGCCGAAGCTCGTTCACCGCGGCGAGGATGAGCCGCGCGCCGCTCGCGCCCAGCGGATGGCCGAGCGCGATGGCGCCGCCGTTCGGATTGACGTGCGCCGCGTCGTCGGGCAGCCCGTGATCCCGCGTCGTCGCGAGCACCTGCGCGGCGAACGCCTCGTTCAGCTCGATCACGTCCATCTGCGACAGCGCGAGACCCGCCTTCTTCAGGACGCGGCGCATCGCCGGCGCGGGGCCGAAGCCCATGATGCGTGGCGGCACGCCCGCGGTGGCCATCGCCACGACCCGTGCACGCGGCGCGAGGCCGAATCGCCGCCCGGCCTCCGCCGAGCCCACGATCATCGCGCACGCGCCGTCGTTCACGCCGGAGGCGTTGCCGGCGGTGACCGTCCCGTCGGGTCG